>JBEKCA010000055.1:0-33319 GCA_050015115.1 Occallatibacter sp. | reverse complement strand
CGACCGCTACATCGAAAACCACAACCACGACCCAAAACCCTTCATCTGGCATAAAACCGCAGACCAGATCCTCGACTCCGTCGCGCGATTTTGCAGACGAATTAATGACTCAGGACACTAGCTCTCGAATAACAATTGAGCCGAGGCCCAGGCCGGTGGCGCGGGCTTTGGCTCTGATGCCAATTCGTAGATCAGCCTCTCCAGCACCAGCCGCTTATCGGGCGGCGAAGAACGCAGCTCCAGGTCGGCGCGGGCAATCAGCCGCAGCGTGCGAGTGATGTCTCGGCGGCTCTTGAAGCGGCGAGCCTGGCGGATCAGATCGTCGGCGGCAAAGGGCGGCATGCGGAAGCCCTGCCACAGCGCCTGCCAGATGGCGCGCGAGTCGCGCACATTTTTCTCCAGGATCACCAGCATTTGGCGGAAGGTGCGGGCCAGCATGTAAAGGTGGCCGATCGCCGAATCCTCGCCCGCATCGGAACTGTTCAACAGCCCCTGCAAGAGCGCCAGCGCGCGTACACGGTCGCGGGCAGTGATGGCGTCGGTCAGCTCGTAGAGCGAACGCTGTTTGGCGCTGAGCACCATGGTCTCCACGTCGCCGAGAGAAATTCGTCCTCCCATCCCCACGGACGAAGACCTGTCCGTGGGGACCCCAGTTCGCCCCCCGGTATAAAGGAGCAGCTTTTCCAGTTCCGAGGAGATGAGCATCATATCCGCGCCCAGCGCGTCTGCCAGCTCGCGGGCTGCATCAGTCTCCACGCGAACGCCGGCCTCCTGCGCGGTGGCCGCAATCCATCGCATCGCATCGTCTTCATTCACCCGCGCTAGCTCCACCATGCCGCAGTGCTCACCGAGTGTCTCGGTCAGCCGCTCGAAGCGGTTCTTGTCGTCCATCTCCATGCGCCGCGTATCGCTCGGAATTCGCACGAAGTCGGCGACAAAAAGAATCAGAGCCTGCGGGTTGGGCGAGCGGAAATAGCGATTCAACGCGGCGAATTCATCTTTCTTTGCGCCGCGTGTATAAAGCTGCTTCACATTGCGGACAAAGATCACCTGAAATGGAGCCATCAGCGACGGAGTCTGTGCGAGATCCAGCGCCTCGAAGATAGAAGTGGTGGAGAGATCGAGATCCGAGAGGCAAAAGTCTCTCAGATCCGGCTGCACAAATGCCTTGAGAACGGCCGCGCGGCAGCGGTCGAGGAGAAAAGTCTCGTCGCCCACCAGCACATATCCGGGCTTGAGCAGGCCTTTGCCGGCAGCGGCGGCTTCGATCTCCGCAACAAAACGGCTAGTCGCGGTAAATCCAGCGCCCCAGCGCGCGCCGCTCATCGCTTTGCCTCCCGGCATATGAATACGTAAGCCATTCGGCTCCAGAATAACCTTCCCGGCCTACTGGCGCCAGTGGTAATGAGGATCACTCCGCCCTAATCCCTAATCCCTGCTTTCAAAACCCTTCCAACACATCGGCCACCAACTGCCGCGCAAACTCGCGCGAGAGCCGTTCCGCCGCCGCCGGATTCTCCTGGAAGAAGGTCGGCAGGTTGGAAGTTGACTGGTACTGTTGGCGGAAGACGTAGTTCTTGTTTTCATAGAGAACGCGGCCGTCGCGCCCAGTGAGCGTGACCGAGACTACCATGGTAATGAGGAAGCTGGACGATTGCTGCGTGGTGGTGTTGTAGGTCAGCGGAGCCACCACTTCTTTGAGAATCGTTCCGTGCAGCACCGCGTCTGAGTCTTCGGAACCATTCGGGGTCACTCTCAACCGTGTTCGCGTTGCAAACTCGCGGATCACAGCCTGGGTCAAAACCGTCTCGGAGCGGTAGGCCTCTGTCTGCGTGGCAAACTCCGGCACGGCAAGAGTGCGAACGTCGGGCGGCAGATGGGTGGTCGTGCCCAGCGTGTGGTATCCGCAGCCGGAGAGGCCGAGCAGGGCAGCCGCGATCGGCAGAAAAACGAAGGAACGCATGACAAGATTTTACAGTGCGGCCAGCCAATACCCGGCCCGGACTCACTCAAACCCCCGCCGTCACCAACATCCCCAGCTTCACGGCTGAGAGTTTGAGGCCGTCGGTGCGGTTCTTGAAATACATTTCGTTGAGGTGGTCTGAATCCAACTGTTCGATGCGATGAAATCCGGCGCGGCGCAATTCGGACTCCATCGTCTGCGGTGTGAAGAAGAGCTGAAACGGCTCTCCGGCAGCGGCCACGCGCCCGGCCAGAGCATCGAATGCAGTGCGGCCGGCCGGGCTCAGCGTCTCGGGGGCAACGGCGTAGTCAAAGCTCACGGTGCTGCCTGCGGGCAGTTGTGCAATGGCGTCGAGCGTCGAGCGAAAAGCGGCGAGAGTTAGATAGGGCACCACTCCGAGCCAGCCGAAGAATGCCGGCCCGTTGCCGTTGAACCCCGCTTCGGCCAGCCCCGCTGCCAGCGTCTTGTGCTCGAAGTCCAGAGCAACATAAGTCACGTTGTCCGGCACGGCGATGGCGGCGTTGTCGAGCATCGCGCGCTTCCACTCCTGTGTTGCTGGGAAGTCCACCTCAAAGACGCGCAGCTCCGGAAAGGGATTTCGATAGGCAAAAGTGTCGAGGCCCGCGCCGAGAATCACATATTGCTGAACGTCCTTCGAGACTGACTCGGCCAGCCGGTCCTCCACATAGCGGCTGCGAACGGCCATGAAGGAGCGAAAGTCCCGGGCGACCTTGTGACTGGCGCGCTCAAGATCGCGGGCATATTCTGAGCCGATCAGCCGCACCGCGATCGGGTCTTCTAGGATGCGGGGCTGTTCCATCAGTTGGTGCGCCGCGCGGCGAATCGCGACGCGAAGGGCTGTCTTGCTTGCTTTGCCGGTCTCCATTAATTCGAGTTTAGACGACGCCGCGCTCAGCGTAAGATAGCTCCCATGAACTGGATTGGATGGGCACTTCTATCCGCAGCCTTTGCGGCAGCCACAGCCCTGCTTGCCAAGGTGGGCGTGGCGCATGTGGACTCGAACCTTGCGACGGCCCTGCGCACCAGCGTGGTGGTTGTTTTTGCGTGGGGCATCGTCTTTGCGCTGGCCAAACCCGGCGTCGGCGGCTTGGCGGAGATTCGCACGCTCGACCGTCGCACCTGCCTTTTTCTTGCGCTTTCGGGCCTCGCCACGGGACTGTCATGGCTGTGCTATTTCCGCGCGCTGCAACTCGGCCCGGCCTCGCGCGTAGCCCCACTGGACAAGCTCAGCGTGCCCTTGGTCATCGTTTTTGCATGGCTGCTCTTAGGCGAGAAGCTCACAACGCCAGCCATCGTCGGCGGTCTGCTCATCACTGCTGGAGCCGTGGTGATTGCGTTGGGGTGAGAGGCCGCTCTCGCCTTCGAGTACCTATACTGTAAGGAGCGCACGCGGTTCTTAAGCCGCACGATGCATCCATGACCCGCAACGCACAATCCGAGATACAAGCGGCCACCCCAAGCCGCATCGTCCTCACCGGCTTCATGGGCTCGGGCAAGACGACTGTGGGTCCGCTTGTTGCCGCACGCTTGGGCTGGAGATTTCTCGATGCGGATGATTTGATCGAGGCCGAGGCAGGGATGACGATTGCTGAGATCTTCGCGTGCCACGGCGAGGTGGCCTTTCGCGAACACGAACACGAGGCCATTGCCCGCCTCGCCCAGACCGATGCGCTGGTGTTGGCCTTGGGCGGCGGCGCAATCGAGCACCCAGCTACGCGCGCTCTGTTGCTCACCGCTCCCGGCACGCTGCTGGTTCATCTTGAGGTGGAATTGGCGACGACCTTGAGGCGATGCAGCGGGACCGAGCAGATCCGCCCCGTTCTCGCGGACCAGGCCAATCTTGCTCTCCGCTACGAGCGCCGCCTGCCGCTTTATCGCATGGCCCACGCCTCAATCCAAGTCGACGCGCTGCTGCCTGAGCAAGTTGTAGACGCAATCCTGGATGCCGCCCAACTGATCGCTGACCGCTGATCACTGTCCACTGTTCACTGTAGTATTGGAATCCCCGCAATGCGCTGCTGCCACTCGGCCGGGCCGGTCTGGTGGACGCTGCTTCCCTTCGAATCGACGGCCACGGTCACGGGCATGTCGCGCACGTCAAATTCATAAATCGCTTCCATTCCCAGGTCTGCAAAGGCCATCACACGCGCGCCGAAGATCGCCTTCGAAACGAGGTAGGCCGCGCCGCCCACGGCCATCAGATAGACCGCGCCGAATTCGCGAATGGCATCGATCGCCGCCGGTCCGCGCTCGGCCTTGCCCACCATTCCGAGCAGGCCCGTCTCTGCGAGCATCTGCCGCGTGAACTTGTCCATGCGCGTCGCCGTTGTCGGACCCGCCGGACCCATCACTTCATCGCGTACCGGATCGACCGGACCGACGTAATAAATAAAGCGCCCACTGAAATCCACCGGCAGCTTTTCGCCGCGGTTGAGCATTTCAGTGATGCGCATGTGTGCGGCGTCGCGGCCCGTGAGCATTTTTCCGGAGAGCAACAGCACTTCCCCCGGCTTCCATGTCGCGGCTTGGTCGCGAGTCACCGTGTCGAGGTTCACCCGGCGCGCCATCGATACGTCATGAGTTAGCTTCGGCCACAAGTCGAGGTTGGGAGGATCTAGGTAGACCGGCCCCGAGCCATCGAGCACAAAATGCGCGTGTCGCGTCGCGGCGCAGTTGGGAATCATGGCCACCGGCAGATTGGCCGCGTGCGTCGGATAGTCGCGTACCTTCACGTCGAGCACGGTTGTCAGCCCGCCCAACCCCTGCGCGCCGATGCCCAAACGGTTAACCTTGTCATAAAGCTCAAGGCGCAGTTCCTCGGCGCGATTTGTAGCCCCGCGAGCCTTCAGTTCCTGAATGTCGATCGGGTCCATCAGCGATTCCTTGGCCAGCAACATTGCTTTCTCCGAAGTGCCGCCGATGCCGATTCCCAGCATTCCCGGCGGACACCATCCCGCGCCCATCGTCGGCACTGTTTTCAGCACCCACTCGACCACCGAGTCCGACGGGTTGAGCATGATGAACTTCGCTTTTGCTTCAGACCCGCCGCCCTTGGCTGCTACCGTCACATCGACCTTGTCTCCCTTCACCAACTCCACCGACACGCAGGCCGGCGTATTGTCTTTGGTGTTCTTTCGCGCCCCTGCCGGATCGGCGAGAATCGACGCGCGAAGCTTGTTGTCCGGATCGAGATAGGCCCGGCGCACGCCCTCGTCTACTAGTTCTTGGAGATCGACCAAAAGGCTGCCGCCCGCAGGACCTTCAAAGTGCACGTCCAGCCCGACCTTCAGAAAGGCTGTGACAATGCCCGTATCCTGGCAGATGGGCCTGTGCCCCTCGGCGCACATGCGGCTATTGATGAGGATCTGCGCGATCGCATCCTTGGCCGCCGGCGACTCCTCGCGCTCGTAGGCGCGAGCGAGGCTGGCGATGTAATCCACCGGGTGGTAGTAGCTGATGTACTGCAACGCGCCGGCAACGCTTGCGACAAAATCTTCCTGACGGATGATGGTCAAGGCGGCCTCTCAACTTCGACGATATCAGGGTAACGGGTTACGCCCTGGGTTGGCTGACGGAGCGTCGCTGCCCGGTGCGCCAATGATTGCCTCAGTGGGACGAGAACGTCTGATCGCCGTATCCGTCAGTTCCATGGCTTCCTCTTGTGATTTGGGGGTATCTGGGGGTATCGGAATTGGGGGTACTTCACGGATACCCCCAACAATACCCCCAGAACAATCTGGCTTCTATAGTATAGCTTGGGACGGTAAAAGAGAAGAAATACTTTGTTTTCAATGGATTGATTGGATATATTGGATTTTATTGGACGTTATAAAACAAGTTTTTGGTGGGCAGTGAGGGACTCGAACCCCCGACTTCCTGCTTGTAAGGCAGGCGCTCTAACCAGCTGAGCTAACCGCCCACGCGGCGAAATAGACCTGTGCGGCCTGTTCTCATCATACCAGTGCGCTTGCTTGCCGGGGCAGCGAAGCCGTCTCCGCCGAGATGGAACGACGGCCGATTTGGCCCGTGTTGATAGACTCACCGGGTGAGCCGTCTCATCCTCAATGCCGACGATTTTGGGCTGACCGCCGGAGTCAACCGCGCCATCATCGAGCTCTACCGGGCCGGATTGCTCTCCAGTGCGACTCTGATGGCCAAGGCCGCCGCTACCGAGGAAGCCATCAAGTCCGCTCTCTCAGCGCCTTCGCTGGGAGTGGGATGCCATGTGGTATTAGTGGATGGAGAGCCTGCGCTCCCACCGTACAAAATCCCCACACTTGTCGTGCCAAGCACGGCCCGCTTTCATCCCAAGCTCGGCGTATTTCTCCAGCGGCTCTTTACGGGTCGAATCCACCCCGCTGAGATCGAAGCCGAGGCAACTGCGCAAATCGCCTTGCTGCAGGAGCGCGGTCTGCGCCTTACCCACATCGACACGCACAAGCATACCCACATGTTTCCCGCCGTTCTCCGCCCGGTGTTACGCGCCGCAAGGGCAGCCGGAATCCACGCCATTCGCAACCCCTTTGAGCCCTCGTGGAGCCTGCGCGCCACACCCGGAGCGCCGCTTCTTCGCCGCGCCGAAGTCAGCCTGTTGCGGAAGCTCGGGCCCACCTTCCTCCGCATTGTCGCGGATGAGGGCTTTGAAACAACCGACGGAGCCATAGGCGTTCTCGCCACTGGAACCCTCGACGCGCCCACTTTGAATTCCCTCATCCACGGCCTTCCCTCTGGCACATGGGAACTGGTCTCGCATCCTGGTTACAACGACGCCGAGTTGGCCCGCGCGCACACCCGCCTGCTGGCCTCTCGTGAGACCGAGCGGCAGGCGCTCGCGTCGATCAAACTGAGCGGTCGATTTGAACTCATCAACTTCTCCCGCCTCGGGAAAGACTGATTCCGCACGCTTCATTCCGCTGCGACATACCCCCGAATCTGAAGCCAGCCGGAACCAACCCTGGCTGCATTGCGTAGGTCTTTGTCACGAGTACGACAAGGAATCCCCGCATTCAAGCTGCAGATGGAGGCAGGTTGGAGATCACACTTTTTTGGAAGATCCTGGTCTATGGATGGGTTGCATCCGAGACTCTTCTCGTATTCGCAACGCGCACCCGCCGCAGCCGAGGCAAGGTAAACGACCGTGGATCTTTGATCATTTTGTTGGCGGCAATTGCCCTGAGCATCTTTGCCGGTGAAAAGGTGCGTGCCTCATTGGGCCCGAACCTGCCATTCAGTGCTCAGGCGATGACGACCGCCGCGATCGCCGTAATGGTTGTGGGAATGGCGCTCCGATGGACAGCAATTCTGTCGCTGGGAAAAAGATTCAGCTCGAATGTGGCCATCCGCAGCAATCAAACCTTCCACCAGGGCGGCATCTACCGCTTGGTACGCCATCCGGCCTACACTGGTTCGTTGGCCATGTTCCTGGCGATAGGAATTCAGGAAGGGAACTGGATCGCGTGCCTTGCGGTCATGGCGCCTGTAACCTGCGCAATTCTTTACAGAATTCACGTTGAGGAAGCTGCTTTGAATGAGGCTTTTGATGCGCAATATGCGTCCTATACCAAGCGAACGAAGCGGCTGATTCCGGGCATCTACTAGGGTCTTAGAGGTAGAATTGAGGACCTGCGGCACTCCGGTCGCATCGATCTCCGAGGGGCACTTTCCGCAAGAAAAAGAAGGATTTATGCGCATCGGCATCACCTGTTATCCCACCTACGGCGGTTCAGGCGTAGTGGCGACGGAATTGGGCATCGAACTGGCCGCTCTCGGCCACGAAGTGCATTTCATTTCCTACTCGCAGCCCTTCCGGCTCAGCGGACGCGACAACGGCATCGAATACCACGAGGTTCACGTCACCAGCTACCCGCTCTTTGAGTTCCCTCCCTACGATCTGGCGCTGGCCTCGCGCATGGCCGAGGTCGCTGAATTCCACGACCTCGACCTGCTTCACGTGCATTACGCCATTCCCCACTCGGTCAGCGCTCTGCTGGCGCGCCAGATGCTCGCCGCTCAGGGCCGGCACCTGCCCTTTGTGACCACGCTCCACGGCACCGACATTACGCTCGTGGGCCTCGACCGCGGCTACCTGCCCATCACCCGCTACGCCATCCAGCAGAGCGACGGCGTCACCAGCATCTCGGGCTATCTGAAGGACAAAACGCTCACTGACTTCGACATCGCGCGCCCCATCGAGGTCATTCCCAACTTCGTCAACTGCGACCAGTACACGCCCATCAAAGATGAACTGGTCCGCGCAGCAGCCCGCCGGCGTCTGGCCCTTCCCGATGAGGCGATCATGATGCATCTCTCCAATTTCCGCCCGGTCAAGCGTATCGTCGACGTGGTGAGAGTCTTTGCACAGGTGGCCCGCCAAATTCCCGCGCGGCTGGTTCTGGTCGGTGACGGGCCAGACCGCTCGGCTGCCGAGTACCTCGCTCACGACTTGAAAATCCATGACCGAGTTCACTTCATGGGCAAGCAGGAGCGCGTCAATGAGCTGCTGCCGCTGGCCGATCTGATGGTGATGCCCAGCGAAATGGAGTCCTTTGGCTTGGCCGCGCTCGAAGCCATGGCTTGCAAAGTTCCGTCGATAGCCACGCTTGTCGGCGGAGTGCCTGAGCTGATTGACGATGGGATTACCGGCCTACTCTATCCCGTTGGAGATGTTGAGGCGATGGCTGCCGGAGCGGTCAGCCTGCTCAAAGACCGCGACCGTCTTCAGGAGATGCGCGACGCCGGCCGCAAAACGGCTCAAAAGCGCTTTTGCGCTTCACTGGTCGTTCCGCATTACGTCCGCTACTACGAACAGGTGCTTGAAAAGCAGAGATCAGAGATCAGAGAACAGGGAACAGTGCTAGCGGGGAAATAGCTCTCCCTCTTTCACTGTCATCCCGAGCGAGGCGTAGCGAAGTCGAACGACCTGCGGTTGCTTTTCGGCTAAGCATTCGCTGGGCATGGACGTTTGTTCACATTCGCAAACACCGGCAAGAACCCGAGCCGCTTCCAAAACCGCTCCAGCAACTCCGCACTCTCACGACTCGTCTTCGCCGTGATTCGCAGCAGGATCTCTCGGCAGCGATCATCCGCCCCGGCGTTCCCTGTCAACTCGCAAGCCTCGGCAACAATTGCGATGCACTTATCCGGGCGATAAGTGCAGTTGGCCAGATCGTCGATCGAGAGCCGCGTCGTCGGCGTAGCCAGCACCGTGCGCGGCGGAGCCATACGGTCCAGCAGCCACAAAATCTCCAGCTTCGACTCCAGCTCATCCGGCACACAGTCGATCGCCAGGTCCGCCTCCCGCACCGCATCCTCAATGGTGGAGACGAATGTGACTCCCATCGCACTGTCATCCTGAGCGGAGCGGAGCGGAGTCGAAGGACCTGTGTTTGGATCGGTCGAAGGATCTGAAGGTTTTTGGGGCGACAATCCCTCCCCCAGCTCCAGGCGCAGCCACTCCTGAGCGTGGTGCAGATTGGCGGGCATCACGTCTTCAAGCAACACGCTGAACCCCGCGCGGGCCGCGGCCAGGGCCAGCCAGCGACCCAGCGGACCGGCTCCGATGATGGCAACCGTTTCAGGCAAGCGGAGCGGGCTTAACCGGCAGCACCGGAACATCGTCGACGCTGGCTTTGGCCAGCAATGCGGCAACCTCCGCGGGGCTGGACTTGGCGATCAGGGCCTGGGTCACATCGTCGGCGCTGGGACTCGCGTGCTTCAGGTGTTCGGCGACACGCGCGCGCTCCTCGGCTGAAAGCGTGGGGACGGTGGCCAGCACCCGGCGCAGGGTCACGGCAACGTCGTCAATGTAATTCATCAGGCGAATGGCTTCTCCGGAGAGCGGCATGGTTTCCCTCGTGGTTTGAACGTGCCTCTATATTGTAGGGGGTGGGGCAGGCGAGCGGGAAGCGCGGGAGCGCGCACTGGAAACAGGCGCCGATTCAATCGGAAAATGCTGGAGCCTCAAACTCCCGGAACAAGCGCAAGAGCCTTATCGATTGCCGCGAGAATATCGGCTGCCATCGCAAAATGAGATGCGGTCGACACAATCTGGGCGCGCAGAACTCTGAGGCCGTCATTGGTTTCGTTAATCTGCTTCAGTAGCGCATTGAAGACTGCCGTATCTGTGTTGAGCCTGTAGAGATCGTCTTTGGTCAGCACATCTTCCACCTCCGGCTGCGATACGTTCAGCGCCTCAAGAGCAGTCAGATCCATAGCGCTATCGATCTGCGCTTGAATTTTGTTATAGAGATCCTGATACGCTGCTCGCACTTCCGGCGTCAGCGGAATCGCTGGATTGGCGGGGAGACCGCCCAAGGACGTTGTAGCCAAGATGTTTCTCCTTTCGTCACTTATTTTGCCGGAAGCGATGAATAGAACTTGCCCAGGCTGCTTCCCGCGTCTGCAAGCTCAGAAAGCTTGTCTTTCAAGCTCTCGGGGGTGTTATGTTGCGCCTCGGCGGCTAGGGCATGATGAGTCAGCGCCAGCTTATTGATGGCCTCGCGAAGAGCAACGAGTTTTTCCTTTGCCTCCCGCTGCTGCTGTGCGATCTCCGGCAGTCTCATGATCTCAGCGCGATGCTGCTCCGGATTCACGTTCTTTCCCGGCTCTTCGTCCGCGAGGATGAACTGTTTTTCCAGATTGAGGATTCTGTTGTAGTCGTGCTCCTCAAGGTCATCCAGCGTTTGGTCGTCGTCGCTGAGCGCCTTCGAGAGCGCCTGAACGTGCGGGTCCATCTCGACGATCTTGCCCGGCAGCTCTTTCTCGATGATCCGGTTCACCAGCAACTGCCCAAGCGCGTTGACGCCGGCGCTGATGCCGTTTTTCGCCTCCGTCGAAAGCAGTGGCGCGGGCGTTGACGATGTGGACGAAGCTGTTGTGCTGGTCGAGCCGGACGTTGTCGTTACCGTAGTTTCCGTCGTGACGCCGGCAGCCGCGGTAATCCCAAGCACGTTCTCAATCGAAGGCGCCAGGTGATTGCCAAGCGAAGTCAGGTTGCTTCCCACTGACTTTGAGGCAGCATCCAGCTCCGGCGAGTCCGTGCCCTTGGTGATCTCAACCAGTGATTTGGAGTACATCTGCAAAGCCGCCAGCACCGCAAGCCTGCTTTCTATATCTTTCTGCGAAAGCAGTTCAGGAGCATTGCGCGGATTGTAACTGGCATCCTTGTTTTCGTAGGCGACGACCGCTTCGTAATCCAACCGCCGTTGATGCAGCGCCAGGGCGTCCCGATAAGCGGCGGCCGATTGGTCGACCACCGGCGCCAGAGCTGCCGACAGCGCAACGCTGTGTTTGGCCAAAGGCGCTTGGCAGCCCGTTGCGCACAAGGTAAGAGCAACCGCGAAAACCAGCGCGCCGCAATGTGAATGTCTTGTCAAGAGGCTGAACGCCCAATGGTCGCGCTTCAAATTCATGCTTGTATAGGAAATGCACGAATAGTGATTGTCAAGGCAAAACCTTCCTTTTTTGGTTGTGGCGAAGACGCCGCAAAACAGGCCCGAACTTCAGGCGCTGAGGAAGCGTGTGCCGTCTCGACCATAATTTGAACCGGGATCGATAACTCAGCGCAGTACAATGTCGGCATGAACGATTCGGCTGAAAATGTGGCGCGAGCTTTTGTTAAGGCGATCAACCGGCAGGACATGGACGGGATGGCGGAGTTAATGCCTCCCGATCACCGGTTTGTCGATTCGCTTGGCACTGTTGATCAAGGCCGGGAGAAGATGCTGGCCAATTGGATCGCGTATTTCCGTATGGTTCCGGATTACTCGATCGCCGTGGAAGAGTTCTTCTGCGTGGGTCCGATCGTCGTGATACTGGGCTGGGCCCGCGGGACCTACGCACCCGGTGGAGACTTGAGGCCGGAAAACCACTGGGAGACTCCGCTGGCCATTCGCGCCCTCGTCGAGAACGGCCTGGTAGCCGAGTGGCGCGCCTACGCCGACAATGAGCCCATCCGCCAGAAAATGAAACGCGCCAGCTGAACGTCGACGGCGGTCGGAACTGAGACGGCGGCGCATGCGGCTCGGCGTGCGGGCTGGCTCATCTGCCAGTAGGTATGTGAGATTTAATCGTACTAAATGGCTCCGAGAACAAAGAACATGGCCTATCCATTCTCTTCCTTGTATTATCGGGTGTAATGGGCATCGAACAATGGCAGAATTTCTTCCTTATGGTAGGAGGCGGGGCGGCAGCTCTCGCGGGCTTGGTGTTTATAGCCATGTCGATCAATCTTTCGATCATCACTCAGGATGCAACCCATAAGAATCGCGCCATAGCAACGTTGACGGGGTTCACTGCTGTCTTCATGATCTGTGCATTCGCACTCATTGGAAATCAAAACTATCAATGGATCGGCGTTGAATGGTTTGTAGTTACGCTCATTCCAGCGATTACTTATATACGGGTGTACGTCCGGGCCACAAAAACAGGCAGAAGCTCCGTGGGGCTCAGCATCGGCCGCTTCATCGCGGGCACATCTTGTTATGCAACGCAGATCATAGGTTCTGTCTTACTTATATCGGGATATGTCGCCGGACTTTACGTGGCCGCCGTAGCTATGGTGCTCTCCTTCGCTTTTTTCATTTCAGCCGCGTGGCTCCTCATCACTGGCGTTCACGAGAAACAGAGTTAAGCAACTCCCAATGATCCCAAAATTAATAAATCCTATGTATAACTCGGTAGCGCCGGCCTCCAGGCTGGCTGTTCTGTGGGTCTCCAGACCCGCAGTCGACGTCTGGCAGCGTGGACGCCGACAGTACAGCCAGTTTGGAGCCGGCCGATAGGCGCCGATGCCGTCAGACCTGCATCACTTCGGCTTCTTTCTTGTGCGAAAGCTCTTCCATGCGGCGGATCTCTTCATCGGTCATCTTCTGGACCTCTTCAAGAGCGCGCTTCTCCTCGTCTTCGCTGATCTTCTTGTCCTTGGCAAGTTTCTTGAGAGCGTCGTTGCCGTCGCGGCGGACATTTCTGACTGCCGTCCGGTGCTCTTCGAGGACTTTGTTCAGATGCTTGCAGACATCGCGGCGGCGATCCTCGGTCATCGGGGGAACGGGGATGCGCAGCACCTTGCCGTCGGAGATGGGATTGAAGCCCAAATCGGACG
The DNA here is from genome assembly GCA_050015115.1 of Occallatibacter sp. GTDB lineage: Bacteria > Acidobacteriota > Terriglobia > Terriglobales > Acidobacteriaceae > Telmatobacter. The sequence goes on along the minus strand of JBEKCA010000055.1, from coordinate 20,234 downwards.
AGCGTACGGCCTTGTCAACTTCTTTTAGGATAGTCGGGTCCCAGGGCGCGATCAGGATCATCTGCGCCTCAGGCGCGGAGACCTGCGCCAATTGGCTGATCGGGGTGTTCGTGCCATAGTAGTCCACCTTGATCTGATCGAGCATGTGGACGCTGGCCCGGCCTGTGCGCGTGGAGGCCAGGTTGGCTTGGAAGGTGGCCACTGCCTGGTCCATACGGTGCCTGAGATCGGTATTGAGTTCTTTGAGCGCCGGAATACCGGCCATGAATGAAGTTGCCATCGTTCTCCCTCTCTGGATCCAAAACAATAGTTTAGCGAATCCAGACGCCGTGGGGGCAATTTTGCGTTGCGCCCGGAGCCTTGCCCGGCCCCTCGGATGCTAGGATTCTGACGAAGGGAGGAGATTTCGAATGATTAGACTTCTGGTTCAATGGCTTCTGAGTGCGGTGGCTCTACTGGCGGTCTCAAGTCTTGTCCCTGGCTTTGAAGTACAGGGGCTGGGACCGGCGCTGGGCGCGGCGCTGGTCATCGGCCTGCTCAATGCGACGGTCGGGTTCTTCCTCAAGGTCATTACATTCCCTATCAGCATCCTCACCCTGGGCATCTTTCTGCTGGTCATCAATGGATTGATGATCATGTTGGCCTCGGCCGTCGTGCGCGGTTTCCACGTGCGCAGCTTCGGCGCGGCCTTCTGGGGGGCTGTGGTGCTGGCCCTTCTGGGGATGCTGATCCGCGCCATCGCCAAGAGCGCGTAAGAGAGATTTATCTGACCTGCGGCACAGCGAGCGGAGCGACAGCCTTGTCCGTCAATCCGGCCTTGGCAGGATGAAGCGGCGTTTTTGTTGCCGGCTTTGACGCCGGTATCAGCGCGGTCGTCGCTGGATGCGCCGCTGTTGGATTCTCCACTTTCGGTCCATTCAGCGTCTGCGGCGTCCGCATCGCTCCGGAGCTCGAGAACCCGCCCTGCGTCGAGAGGTGAAGCGGAAGCGTGATCGCCCTTACCGGCTGGATTGACTGCACGCGCGAATAAACGCCCCAACTGCCGCCTAGGACCACAGCAACTATCGCCGCGGCAGCCGCCGAGCGAACCAGAGGACTGCCAAGCCAGGAGCCTTCAGCCCACTGCGCCACGGGCCACGCAAGAATCCGCGCCCCGTCTGAGGCCGGAGCCGCCTTCAGGCCAGCCTGCACCCGCTCCTCAAGCCCCTCGGGCGGAGCAAGGCGTGCAACCAGCCGCAGCGTCTCTTCAAAGTCGCCGGAAGCTCCGGCGATCGAATTCTCTCCAGAGGTATTCATGGCAAGCTCCTTATCAGGTCAAAGAGCCGATTCACGCCCGACAACCGGTGACCGGCAACTGACCACTGTTCACTGACCGCTGACCACTGGTACTTCATCGCAAACTCCTCGCGTGGTTCAGCAGCCCGGCCATCAAGTTGCGTGCGCGAAACAGGCGCGATCGCACGCTCGACTCGGTGATACCGAGCACTGCGGCGATCTCCACGCTGGTCAGTTCCTCGAAGGCCGAGAGCATCAGCACCTCGCGTTCCTTCGTGGGCAACTGCTCCACGCAAGCCAGCACGTGGGCATGATGCTGGGCGGCTGAGGCGCGTCCCTCGGCGCTCAACCCGTCGGCAGGTAGCACGCGCGCCAGTTCGGCCACGTCGTCGGTCTCCGGACGAGTCTTGGCACGGCGCTTGCGGTCCAGCACAACGTTCCACACGATCCGGATCAGCCAAACGCGTTGGTCGCGCACCTCATTGAGCGTCTCCCGATGACGCAGAACCCGCAGAAACGCCTCCTGCACCGCATCCTCGGCGTCGGCTGCATTGCGCATTACCGAGTAGGCCACCCGGTAGAGTGTTCCCGCGTACTGGCTCACCAGCCCCGCGAGCGCTGCCTCTTCCTCGTGCTGGCGGACCTGGTCGTACACAGCTTTGTCTGCGATCTCCATCCAACCTGAGAATACTGCCTGGGCCGCGCTCATAGTCCACCAGACGCATTCGAGGGTGGAAATGCTCGGATCAGCCCGCATTCGAGGGCCAGTCGGCCCAAAAGAAAAACTCGCGGGACCCTTGGTCCCGCGAGTCTCGTCTCTCGATCCTGCTGCCCTATTGCTTTTCGCCCAGTTTTTGCGCGGCGATACCACCGGCTGCACCATCTTTGTCGGCGTCCTTTACCTTGGCCCACAGCGCCTTGGCCTGGTCCTGCTTGCCGGTCTCGGCATACAGATCCGCCAAGTCAAGCTGCGCCACTGCGGTGGGCACCGTCTCGGATGGCTTGGCGGCCAGGGCGGTGTAAAGGTCGATTGCCTGAGCGTCGCGATCGGTTTGGTGATAGAGACCGGCCAAAGCCAGCTTCGCCAGATTCGCGAGGTTCCGGTTCCAGCTACCGGCCGCGGCCTTCAACTCCGACTCGGCGGGGCCGTTCTGCCCCAGTTCTTCGTAGGTAACGCCGGCAAAGTAGTGGGCCTTGGCGCCCTCAGAGAGCCAGCCGTACTTCTGGGCAACCGCCACAAACTGCTGATTGGCAGCCTTCGAGCGATCAGCCACTGTAGCGTACGTCCCCTTTTGGGCTGGGGCTCCCGGCTGAGCCAGCGGCGAGCTGTAGGTGTCAAGTGCTGCGCCCAGGGCGAGTTCGGCGGCCGACGAACGCAATTGCCACGTCCATAACCAGGCCACGCACGCCGCAACAACCAGAACTCCAATGATGACCCAGCGCAAAACGCCGGAACGGTGACCACTCAGCCAACTCATGCTGCTTGCGGTGGCCTGGGCAAACTTGTCCTTTTTCAAGGCGTGACGAGCTTTTGTATCCACGGGTCTCTTCTTGTCCTTCTTTTCTAGACTTTCAGGCAGCTCCGAACCGGTGGGAGCCTCTTGACTGCAACCCCACTAGTCTATCAGCGCGCCAACCGGAGCGTCCAACTTACTGCATCCGCCGCTCCAGGTTTAAGCTCCAGGTTTATTGGTTGACGCCGCTGGCCAGGAAACCTCCATCGACTGCCAGGGTCTCCCCCGCGACGAAGGAAGCAGCATCAGAGGCTAGAAAGATTGCGGCCCCGACTAACTCTTCAGTCTTACCGAAGCGGCCCATCGGCGTGCGCATCAGCAGCTCCTGGCCGCGCGGCGTGCCGTCGAGCAGATTGGCATTCAGCGCGGTGCGAAAGACGCCGGGAGCGATTGCGTTCACCGTAACGCCCTTCTTCGACCACTCGACGGCCAGCGACCGCGTCAGCGAAGCTACACCGGCCTTGCTGGCCGCGTAAGCAGCTACCTCGTTGAGGGCGACAAAGCTGCTCAACGAAGCGATATTGACGATGCGCCCATAGCCGCGTTCCAGCATCGGCTTGCCGAAGACCTGACAGGCGCGCAGCGTTCCGGTCAGGTTGGTGTTCAGAATATCGGTCCACTCTTCCTCCGGTACGGTCAGCGTGGGTGTGCGCTTGATCTTTCCGGCGCAATTGACCAGAATGTCAACCTTGCCGAATCGCTTCAAGACAGCCGCCAGCAGCTCCTCCAGCGAGGCCCGGTCGCACACGTCCGAGCACAGCCGCAGAGTTTGCCGGCCGCGCGCCTCGAGCTCACTGGCGGTTTCATCCACCTGTTGCTGGCGGCGTGCCGTGGCGACCACATCGGCCCCCGCATCGGCGAAACCAAGGCTCAAGGCAAGGCCAATTCCGGAGGTTCCACCGGTGATCACCGCAACCTTGCCTTCGAGACTGAATTGATGAGTCATTCTGACTTTCTCCATTTTTCTTGCTAAGTCGTCAACCTTGAGTTAGTCGTGAGTTACCGCTGGATGCGCGCCGATCCGCCCTTGGCGAATGCCCGCACCTGATCTACGGTGGCCATGGTGGTGTCGCCGGGGAAGGTCGTCAGCAACGCGCCGTGCGCCCATCCCAGCTTGACCGCGTCCTCGGGCGATTCGTCGGTCAAAAGCCCATAGATGAAGCCGGACGCAAAGCCGTCTCCGCCGCCAACGCGATCAATCACTTCCAGTTCGGCGGTGGGCGCAATGTGCGTCTTGCCATCCACCCACGCAACCGCGCTCCAGCTATGCCGGTTGGTCGAGTGCACCTCGCGCAGCGTGGTAGCGACTACCTTCACCTTCGGATGCTTCTTGGTCACCTGGTCGATCATGCCAAAGAAGACACTGGGATCGAGCTTCGATTTGGCAGTAACTTCGGGTCCTGGAATTCCCAGCCCCTTTTGCAAGTCCTCCTCGTTGCCCACTAATACGTCAACGTTCTCGACGATCCTGGCAATGGTCTCGACGGCTTTCTCTGCGCCGCCGTGGATATTCCACAGCTTCTCGCGGAAGTTTAGATCGAAAGAAGTAATCGCCCCGGCGGCCTTGGCTTCCTTCATCATCTCCGCGGCCAGCGGAGCCGTGGTTGGTGAGAGCGCCGCAAAGATGCCGCCCGAGTGCACCCAGCGAACGCCTCTAGCGAAGATTACGCTCCAGTCAAAGTCGCCCTGCTTCAGTTGCGCCGCTGCTTCATTGCATCGGTTATAGAAGACCACTGGGGCCCGCAGGCCGTGGCCTTGATCGCTGTAGACCGTGGCCATATTCGGGCCGGTCACGCCGTTGTGCTTGAAGTGCCTATAGAAAGGTTTGACCCCCATTGCGCGAACGCGCTCTGCAATCAAATCTCCGATGGGATAATCGGACATGGCGCTGGCGATTGCCGTCCTCATGCCAAAACAATCGGATAGGTTGGCCGCTACGTTAAACTCGCCTCCACTGACGTGGATCTTGCACTCCGTCGCCTTGCGAAATGGAATGATTCCCGTGTCGAGCCGATGCACCAGGGCTCCCAGCGATAAAAAATCCAACTCCGCGTCTTTGCGGATATTCAATCCAGAACTCATGAATCGTTCGCTCCTCGTTGTTTTCGTTCAACAAATAATCCTGCGTCTCACAAAATCAGAATCTGCTGCGATGCGCCCACAGCCCCAATCCGGGATTGGCAATAAAAAAGATCTCTTCGCCGTCGACCTGGTTGGTTCCATGGATGAGTTTCTTTAGATCATACCGTGCGAGCATCGCATTCAGATCGCCATAACCGAAGCCAACGCTTTCGACCTCTTGCTTACTAAGGTGGCCAGGGCACCATGTGATCTTGAAGCGGCCCTCAGAAGAACCGTGAATCAGGTGCGCGGCGGCGCTCAGGTCGTTGGCAAGCTCAGCATCACCAGCGACTGCTTTTAGCGTTACGGGCGTTCCTTTATAGCCGAACTTGCGAATGAGTTTGTCAATTGTCTTGTCTTCGCCGAACTCCTTCACACCCGGCCCCAGAATAATCAGCTCAGCTCCATCGGCCAGCGCCATACGTGTGCGATAAATGGCCTTGTTACCAAGCCACGTGCTGTGAAACTCCTGAGGATCGAGATAGACGACAGCTTTCTTGATTGGCTCATCAACCATCTGAAAGTTGACCTTCAGACTTAGTTCGGCAGCCAGATTGAAACACTCGACGTCGTCACCGATGAACAAGCCGCGCACTGCAAGTCCACCCTCTGTGCTGCTGCTGACGACGGTCAGCACATAGACAACCGGCAAGTGCCGAAGAAAATGTTCGGAGGCATAATTCAGTACGTTGCGGACCGGGTTTTGCGCACGGCCCATGATGCGCTCCATGCCGTAGACCGCGCCCAGGTAGTGGCTCCGATTGATTCCCTCGCGACCGCCCGCGCCCACAAGAATGTTCTTATTGTAGTTGGCCATGCCGATCACTTCGTGTGGCACAACCTGACCCATGGAGAGAATCAGATCGAAGCCACCCTGAGCGATAAGGTGGTTTACCTGCGCGGGCCACGCATAACTCAGCTTGCCTTCAGACTGCTCGTAAATAAACTTTGCCGGCACTTCGCCGAGCGTCTCAATATCGGTTCTCCAGTTATGAACTCTGAATAACTCCTGCGGTACTTCGCCGAACATGTGAGCGAGTTGCTCTGGGCGCATTGCCGTATGTGTCCCGAGCGCGGGAAGTACCGCCTTGAGCCGCTCGCCATAATACTTCCATGCATAACTCGTCAACTCGCCCGCGCGAGAGTGAGCGCGGGTCTGATCGGGCGGTACGGCGAGCACATTGTTGCGAGGCCCGAGCTTGGCGAGGCTCTCCACCAATAGATCGTTCAATTGCCGGGTTGTCAGTTCTGTGTCGGCACTTCCAACGGCGCAATAAAGACTCATGCGGTTAACTCCGCCTTTTTCAGTCCCGGAGCGAGCAGGACGTTGATGAGCAGCGAGATGAGATAAACACTCGATGCAATGATGAAAAGAATGGAATAGTCGCCATGCGACAGTTGCAAAATGTAACCAATGTAGGTAGAGAACAGGAATCCGCCGACTGCACCGGCCATAGTGCCAATGCCAGTAGCCGAGCCGACCGCACTGCGCGGGAACATATCCGAGGCGGTTGTGAATAGGTTAGCCGACCAACCCTGATGCGCGGCCGCAGCCAAGCCGAGCAATCCGACTGCGGCCCATTTTCCGAAGTTATTCGCCTGAAGCGTGTTGATCAAGAACACAGGAACAACGAGCGAGGCGCAGAGGAGCATGGCCGACAACCGGGCGCGCTCGGGAGTAAGCCCCATTCGAATGAAGGATGCGGGCAGGTAACCGCCGTAGATGCTGCCGATCGCCGATGCGTTGTAAACGATCAATATGGGCAATCCCAAACCTACAAGACTCAGATGAAACTTATCGCTAAAATAACCAGGAAGCCAATAGAGATAGAAATACCAGATGGGATCGGTAAGAAACTTGGGGAAGGCATACGCCCAGGTTTGGCGAAATCCAAACAACTGGATCCAAGGGGTAGGAGGGGTGGGCTTTTCCGGGGGATCCTGATTGATGTAAGCGAGTTCGGCAGCTGAGAGCGTGGGGTGTTCTGCGGGTTTGTGATATTTCAGGAACCAGAGTACTATCCACGAGGCCGAGAAAAAGCCGGTGATCAAGAAAGCAGAGTGCCAGCCGAAGTTGTGGACCGCGATGGGCACGAGGATGGTGGCCAGGATTACGCCAACATTAGCGCCGCAGTTGAAAATGCCAAACGAGAAGGAGCGTTCTTTCTGCGGGAACCACTCGGCGTTTGTTTTATTCGCGGCGGGGAAATTGCCCGATTCCCCTAACCCAAGAAGTGATCGTGCTATGCCCAACTGAAGCACGGAGTTGACCAGCGAGTGGCCCATCGCTGAGAGGCTCCAAATGGCCATGATGACCATGAACCCGATGCGCGTCCCGACCTTGTCGACAAAGCGTCCCGCGCCGAGTTGGCCGAGCGCGTAAAAAAGTGTGAAGAAAGCAATGACAATTCCAAAGCTCTTCTCGGTCAGCCCGATGCCATGGTTGGCAACGCTCTGCATGAGCGTGGGCTTGAGAAGCGCCAGAACCTGCCGGTCCATGTAGTTGATCGTCGTGGCAGCGAAAAGCATTGCGCAGATCGTCCAGCGCACATGTCCGATACGTGTTTCGGCCGGAGATCGTTCTTCTATTTGGGCGCCAGGCGCCGCACTGCCGATCATATCTTCTCCTTACAACCGATACGCTTTTTTTGCCAGACCATACGCTAGATCGTGTGCCACTTCGAAAGCCTCGTCTTCGGCGAGTCGATGCTCGGTGACCAGCTTGGCAAGAAACGCACAATCAACCCGCCGAGCAACATCGTGCCGCGCCGGAATCGACAGAAATGCGCGCGTATCGTCGTTGAAGCCCACCGTGTTATGGAAACCCGCTGTCTCAGTCGTCGACTCGCGGAAGCGCATCATTCCTTCGGGGCTGTCATGAAACCACCACGCAGGCCCGAGTCGCAAACACGGATAATGTCCTGCTAAAGGAGCTAACTCGCGGCTGTAAGTCGATTCGTCCAGCGTGAAAAGTATGATCGTCAGGTTCGTTTCGTTCCCAAATCGATCGAGCAGAGGGCGCAGCGCATCGACATAATTCGTCGGCCGGGGAATGTCTGCGCCCACATCGCGGCCGTAGCGTTCATGAAGTTTGTGGTTGTGGTTGCGCGTGCTGCCCGGATGAATCTGCATCACCAAGCCGTCTTCCAGGCTCATTCCGGCCATCTCGGTCAACATCTGCGCACGAAAGATCTCCGCCTGCTCTCGGCTTGCTTCGCGGGTGATCACTTTGCGGAACAAATTCTCGGCGTCAGTCAAAGATAGGTCGGCGGTTTGCGCTGTGGGATGCCCATGGTCGGTCGCCGTGCAACCAAGGGAACGGAAGCGCGCTCGAGAAATGCGCAGCGCGGCCAGATAGCCGGGCCAGGTCGAAGTGTCCTCACCGGTCTGCTCGCCTAACTTGGCAATAATTTCTTTGAATCCGGGAAACTCGGGATCGACTACCGGGTCGGGCCGAAAAGTGGGAAGAATTCTCGCCTTCCATTTTGAATCTCGAATGGCTTGATGTTCGGCCAGCGAATCGAGCGGAGAGTCGGTTGTCGCCAAAACCTCGATATTAAAGCGCTCGAACAAAGCACGCGGAAGGAACTCTGGCGTCTTCAGCTTCTCCGAGATGATGTCGAAGTGCTTATCCGCAGTGCTTGCCGAGAGGGGCGCTTCCAGTCCAAAGACGTTTTGGAAGACAAAATCCAGCCACAAGCGCGTCGGCGTTCCACGAAATAGATAGTAATTGCTGGCGAAAATGCGCCAAACCTTGCGCGCATCTTTCATGACTGGCTGCCCTATCTCGAGATCGTCAAGCGAAACACCTTTGCTGTAGAGCATTCGAAAAACATAGTGATCGGGCTGCACCAGAAGGGTCGCAGGATCGGGAAAGGGTTCGTTCTTTTGAAACCACGCTGCCTGCGTATGGCCGTGGGGGCTGAGTATCGGCAATCGGCTCACATGCGCATACAATTCTCTGGCGATCTTTCGTGTGCTGGGTTCAGCGGGAAACAGCCGGTCCTCATGAATCAACGTCATTCAACTTACACCCTTTCGCGGAGCGGCGCTCCAATCCATTAACTATCCCGTTAGCGCATCCGGTAAGTCATTTACAAAACAACTGTGTGCTTCAAGCGTGGTTCGTAAACCCCATACCTGACAAAACGCCTCGCATGTAAGCAAAACTCTCGATAACTCCAGGCATCGGGTCGTCACCGTGTATCTCATACTCAAGATCAACAAACCCCTTGTACCTTATATCAATGAGGGCTTCGAAGATTGCACGCACCGGCATTATGCCCTCTCCCACCGCGACCTGGCTCTCTTTGCTCTGGAAGTTTGTCAGATCTTTCATGTGAATATTGAAAAGTCGCGGTCCAGTCTCATGAATCGCCTGAACCACGTCCGTGCCAGCGCGTGCGCAATGTCCGAGATCGATGCAGCATCCGATGCGCGAATCGAGGCCTTTCACCGCTTTGAGCACATCCAATGGCGAGGGGAATAATTTGTCCTCCGGCCCATGATTGTGAATTGCGACTCGAATGTCATAGTCTTTGACAAATTTATCAATGCGGGGAAGAGTTTCGGGTGTCGGATCGCCTGCGACAATCACGCCAATACCCGCTCGCTTGCAATACTCGAACTTACTGCGAATGTCGGCATCATCGTTTTTAGCAAAATAGATAGCTCCAGCTGCGTGGAGTTTTATGCCTGCCGCCGCATAGTCTTCAAGCGCCTTTGCTTCCTCCTGCGGATCGGAGGGAAGATGATCCTTCACATCCTTCACATTCAACGCGTCGATATTGAGCTGCTTCATAAAGGCGATCAGTTGCGCACGCGAGAAATTGCGGAATGTATAACTTGCCAACCCTAACTGAATTGGCGACATCTTACCCGCGGCAGTCGGTGCCTGCGCGAATGAGTGGCTGGCGCTCGACGCCGCGCAGGCGGCGGCGATCAGCGCGCCGGACTGAACGAACTTGCGTCGTGAATAGGTCTTTTCCATATCGGGGAGACTCCTCGGTGCTCCCAAAACGAATGCCGCTCAACCGCTGATGGAATTTTTAGACGTGAGGCGCCCATCCCTTTTCATATTCGCGGCCCCACATCTGCATCGCTTGTGTGTCATGCCTTATGGTGCCATTTTCTGGGTCGATCTCAAGTTCCCGGTTGACTTCCCAGGCGATGTTCGAGAGCTGAAGCATCGTGACTGCGACATTGCCAACAGAAACAGGAGCGTTGAGCCTGTCTCCCTTTCTAATTGCCGCGATAAAGTTGGCAAAGTGCCTGTCAGTCATCGAGTCGGAGCCGATAAGATCGGACGAGGCAGTCGTTTTGCCCGTCAAAAAAGTATCCGTCCTATTTCCCTTCAGATCGTAGACCTCGTAACCGTCCCGATCAATGATTACCGTCCCGGTGGTCCCCATGATTGCCGATCCGCGATCGCGATTGTAGTACCTCATCCCCTGGCAGCTCTTTCCTTCCCAGGTAATCATCTTGTCGTCGTATTCAAAGCTGGTAACCAGGGTGTCATAAAATTGCCAATCATCTTTGAATTGGTATCTTCCGCCAGACGATGTAATGCGCTTCGGAGTTTCGACTCCGAGCGCCCAACGGCAGACATCGACCTCGTGGGTTCCATTGTTGAGCGTCTCGCCCGTGCCATAAGTTCTGAACCAATGCCAGTTATAAGGATGAATGTTGTCCTTATAGGGCTGTCGCGGCGCGGGTCCCTGCCACAGATCCCAGTCCAGTTGGGGCGGAACGGGCACCTCCTTATTAACGCCGATTGACTTTCTGACGTTGCTATACCAACTCTTTGCGAAGTACGGTCTGCCGATGAGCCCGCTATGAATCTTGTCGACGATCTCGATCGTGTGCGGTGACGAACGTTGCTGAGTGCCCATCTGGACTTGCTTCTGGTACTTCTGCTGTGCCGCCACCAGCATTGCTCCTTCGGCGGGATTGTGGCTGCACGGCTTTTCTACATAGACGTGCTTGCCGGCCTGCAGGCCGCGAATCGCCATCGGAGAATGCCAGTGATCAGGAGTGGCGATGGTGATGGCGTCAATCTCCTTTTTCTGAAGGAGGTTGCGAAAATCTCTTTCGACAGCGGGCGCGTAACCCAGTTCGTGCTCCGCAGCGTCTGCGAATCTCTTCAAAATGACGCTATCCACGTCGCATACATGGGAGATGCGGGCCGCATCCTTATTTGCCTTGAGCGATGAGAGGTGGGCGTAGGCGCGGCCGTTCAAGCCGATCACCGCGAAGTTGAGCCGATCGTTGGAGCCGAGGATCTGGGCGTAGCTCTTGGCGGATGATGCGATGGCCAGTCCGGCTGTTCCAATCGCAAGCGTGTCGAGGAATTCGCGTCGAGTCACCATTTGTTCTCTCCAACTCCAGAGCCGCAACGGATGCAGATCTTCGCTGCTCGGGCTGCAAGGCGTCTTTCCGCATGGCGGGAAAGCCCATGAATCGTTGGGGGCGTGCAGATTCATAGCGGCAAACGGGACTTGCGGATTGATTATAAACGGCTGCTCACACACTTCGCACGGTGGCAGTTGGCGCGATTGATGCTAATCGAATGAACAGCGATTGCAACAGCGACGAAGTAGGCGCTTCCGCTGCGAGAGCGAGGCCAACGTCCCCAGTGCGACACTTGCGTGCCTGCTTGTGGGCCGGAGGATCGCGCGCGAAGACCCTCGTCGCCTCCCTATGGGAAGCGTACGGCCTCTCATTATAGTGATACTGCGTCTAGCGCCTGGGCGCCTCTATATCCGTGTGCAGGGCTCGGATGCGCTCGATGGCGCTCGACACGATCGGGCGTCCTGTCATCTTGTCCATTCCTTTATCGATCAGGGTGTCAACAAACTCTTCGACTGGCATATTGCGATCCTGCGCCGCGCGGATTACCGCCTCTGGAACTGTAACGGAAATGATCATGATGGCTGGCTTCCCCTGACCTGTTCATCGGCGGGTCTAGGAAAGAATCGAGCGGAAATTGTGAAAAACGGGTGCGTCAGATGGAGAGCGTCGTCCTAGGGCTCCTTGTATGAGACGGCTGGGATATCAAGGTCTTTTCCCTTACGTTTGCCACTTCGCCGCCTGCTACATCGCGCGAGACGCGGGCGGGTTTTTTGGCGCATGAGGCTTGGATGCGTTAAGCTTCAGGGCAGAATGAAAGACATTTACATCTCCGATCTGGCCAACTTCGATGAGGGCAAGCTCTTCGACGGCTTCTTCCTTGTGTTGGCCAAGCAGCAGCGCACGACCAAAAACAACAAGCCCTACCTGAACCTTATTCTGGGCGATAAGACCGGCCAGCTCGAAGGGCGCGTCTGGGAGTTGGGCGACCCGCGCATCGCGAAGAGCTTCGAGCGCGGCGATATCGTGAAAGCCCGCGGCTCGGCCTCGCGTTTCGACGACCGGCTGCAGATGAAGATCGATCAACTGCGCGTCGCGCTGCCCGCCGAAGTCGACAAGGCGGATATGCTGCCATCGACCAGCTATGATGTGGCCGAGCTTTGGCGGCAATTGACCGGTTTTGTTGAGAGTTTTAGCAATCCCGATCTCAAGCGTCTGCTCACGGCGATGCTCGACGATCCGGCCCTTGCGCAGGCCTATCGCGAGGCGCCAGCCGCCAAGCAGCTTCACCATGCCTGGCTGGGTGGGCTGCTGGAGCACGTCGTCAGCCTTCTAACGCTGGCCGACCGCGTTGCGCCGCACTATCCGCTGTTGGATCGAGACTTGCTTTTGACGGGCGTGATCCTGCACGACATCGGCAAAGTGCGCGAACTGAGCTGGGAGATTGGCTTCGAGTACACGCTTGAGGGCAGTCTGCTGGGCCACATCCAGATGGGTGCGGCACTGGTCGAGCGCACCATGGACAGCCTGCCCGATTTTCCGCCGAAGTTGAAAACTCTGGTCCTGCACATGATTCTCTCGCATCACGGCAAACTGGAGTTCGGCTCGCCCAAGCTGCCGATGATTCCCGAGGCGCTGGCGCTGAGCTTTATCGACGATCTGGATGCGAAGCTGCAAGCCGTTCAAGGCGAATTCGATAAATGCATCCGCGACGGCAAAGGGGCGGATGAGCTTACAGGCAAGGTCTGGGCCCTCGATCAGCGGCAGTTGCTCAATACGAAACGGTGGCTGGGGGACAAAGGGAATAAAGAATAGGTGCGGGGCTATCGATTCAGTTCAGCGCTTGTGATTCTGAGTCGGTAGGCTTCCGGTGTCTCAATAACAAGCGCCGTCTGTCCTGCCAGCGCTAGTAAATCACGATCGCCGGTCACCAGAATGTCGGCCCTTGCGCAATACGCCAAATCAAGGAATGGTTGATCCTTTACGTCGCGGCAAAGAACCGGGCAGGGCTCCATGTTCTCGACGATTTCGCAAAAAGAGATATAACCACACAAAGCCTCCAACTGTTCGTCGCCGGTCAGCTTGAATCTCGGATAGGCGAGGATTCTCGTCAGTTCCTGTGCGGTCGTGCGTGTGACGAGGGGAACGCAATCCCCGGTTTGCCAATGATCGACCAGCCAGCTCAGCCGTCCGTGGGTAAAAAGAAGCGCGGACAGGACCACATTTGTGTCGAAGACGACTTTGTCTTTGGCGGCGGTGCGCGCTTTGGCGGCAGGGATCACTGGTCTTGACGAGCCCAAGCGATTGCATCGGTAACATCCTGCTCAGTGATGCCAAGCCGGGCAAGTTTGTCGCGGATCTCATCCAGACGGCTAGGCCGCAGCGGCTTAAGCGTGATTGCGGAGCCATCCGTGCTCACCTCGAAGTACTCGACCCCGGCGAAGCTCTTGATCACCGCCTTGGGGAGCGTCAGTTGGTTTTTTACCGTCAATTTGGCAAGCATATGAACCTCAAATAAGGAAACAAGGAAATCTTACCATATTCTCGCAAGCCAAGGGATAAAAAGGATCGAAATTTTGCTTGACATATTCTCATATGGGAATATAAATTCTCTCCATGGCAAGAGCGGCGACCACTTCCGACGCTTTCAACGCAATTGCCGAGCCGCGCAGGCGGGAGATTTTGAGCTATCTTGCCGTCAGGGAGCGGCCGGTTGGCGAGATTGTTGCATCCCTGAGGCTCGACCAGCCGTCGGTGTCAAAACATCTGAAGGTTCTGCGTAGCGTTGGCCTGGTTCGCGTGCGCTGCGACGGCCGCCGCAAGTTTTACCAGACCAACGCCGAGGCGATCCGTCCATTGCACGAGTGGGCCGGCACGTTTGAGCGCCTGTGGCAGCGGCAACTGCTTGGCGTGAAAGAGCTCGCCGAGCAACGCATGAAGGAATCGAATTCTCAACTCATCCCCAAGGAGAGATCATGATTCAGACCGCGACAAGCATAGAGGACCTGACGTTGAACATCACTCAGGAGATCCAGATCAACGCGTCACTCGGCGCGAGCTTCGATGCGCTGCTCGAGCAGATGGGGCCGCGCAACGAGACCCACGACGGCAAGCCTTTGCCGATGAAGATCGAGCCATGGCCGGGCGGCAGGTGGTACCGCGATCTGGGCGACAACAACGGCCATCTTTGGGGCCATGTGCAAGCCGTCAAGCGGCCCGCACTTCTTGAGATCTGTGGCCCGCTCTTTGCATCGTATCCTTTCGTCTCCAATCTGCAATACCGGCTGACGGAGACGAACGGCGTTACTACGATCGTGCTGCACCACACCGCACTTGGGTTCCTCCAGGACGATCACCGGGGCGGCGTTGGCAAGGGCTGGGCGTGGCTGCTGGAGCGCACACGCAAAAGCGCAGAGTCAAAATAGACCCGCAAAGAATGGGTTCCCCATCGCACAACGGAGGAGGTCTCCATGTGTCCTTTTTGTCTGGCGACTGCGGCGTTGATCGCGGGTAGCATCGCCACCACGGGCGGAATCACCGCGTTCGTCCTCAAGAAAACCATCGGCGGCAAGACCACAAATAACAACCCCACAACTTCCCCAACAACGGAGGATCACAATGGCTAGCAGCACACTGGAACACACACAAGCCGTCTCACACGAAGAGTGGCTGGAAGCGCGCAAGAAGTTTCTCGTCAAGGAGAAGGAATTCACGCGGCTGCGCGACGATCTCAGCCGGCAACGCCGCGAACTGCCCTCGGAGAGGGTCGAGAAGGATTATGTTTTCGACGGACCGAATGGCAAAGTGACGCTCGCTGACCTCTTCGACGGGCGCGGCCAGCTCATCATCTACCACTTCATGTTTGGGCCGGGATGGAAGGAGGGCTGCCCGAGCTGCTCGTATCTGGCAGACCACTTCGACGGCCCTTCGATCCACCTGGCCCATCGCGACGTGACATTGGCGGTCATCTCGCGCGCGCCTTACAATGAGATCGCCGCATTCAAGCAGCGCATGGGCTGGAAGTTTCCCTGGGTTTCGTCCAACGCGAGCGACTTCAACTATGACTACCATGTTTCGTTCACGCCGGAGGAACGCGCCAAGGGCACGGTAAGTTACAACTACACCGAGATGAGCTTCCCAAGCGAAGAGGGGCCGGGCCTGAGCGCATTTTTCAAGGATGCGAGCGGGCAGATCTTTCACACTTACTCAAGTTATGCGCGCGGGCTCGATATTCTCGTGGGCGCATATAACTTCCTCGATCATGCGCCAAAGGGGCGCGACGAGGATGGGCTAGGCTTTTCGATGGCCTGGGTGCGGCATCACGACAAGTATGGTCAGGGTTACTCTGTCGATTCCATGCAAACCTATGTGCAGCCAGAGAAAGCGAGCTGATGCTGCGAGGATGAGCAATCACGAGTAAGGTGGGAGGCATGCCTCCCACCCCTCGGTTGTCTCAGTGGGGAAGACGGTTTCCTGCGATCAGCCCCACTACCAAGACGAATCCCGAGGTGAACCCCGACGGGCCAGCGGGTGAGGGCTCTTACCAGACCATTTTGTAGACGTTACCCTTGTTGTCGACAGCCACGCCAAACTGCCTGTACGCCTGCGAGAACTTCCCAAAATTCTCGCTCACAATCTCTACCTGTAGAACGGTTCCTTGATTGCTCGTAAAGACGCCCTGTCCAATGGTTTCGCCTAGAACATGGGAAAGATAAAATCCCTGTCCATAAATGGCATCCCAGGCAAAGGCCAGATTAGGCTGCGGCGGGTAGCTTGCGGGAGCTCCCAAAACCTTGGAGTTCATCGAAGTTGCCGTAACATTCGCGAACTTTCCTTGAAGCTCTTCCCCGTTGGCGAGAAAGCTCGAAATCTGCTCCGATACCATTCCTTTTTTGATCTTCGCTGTCAATACCAGCGGGGGCGTCTGCGTGACCGCTGGTCCCTGAACAGGATAGAGTTTTTGGCCGGATGCCTGGGTGATTCCCGCGAAGAAGCAAATACACAAAGCGGAGAAGACAAGAGAGAATTTCGCTTTCATCGGTGATCTCCTGTTTGTCAGAAACCGGAATTCGGCGAGATGTTGCAGCGCCGGATTCTCCATAGGAAACCACGGCGAAATGACTGACTCCGATCCCGACCTGTTTTATCCGCGCTCTTCCATGGGTATGTAAGACGCGGGGTAGGCCGGCCCGATGTACTCGGCGCGAGGACGGATGAGGCGATTGTCGTCCAACTGTTCGATCACGTGGGCGGCCCAGCCGGCGATGCGGCTGATGGCGAAGATAGGCGTATAGAGGTCGATGTCGATGCCCAGGGTCGCGTAGGTCGAGGCTGAGTAGAAGTCCACGTTGGCGTTCAATTTTTTATCGGAATTGATATAAAGCTCGATGGCGCGGGACATCTCGTACCACTTGGGAATGCCGGCGTCTTTGCCAAGTTGCTCGCTCATCTTGCGCAGGTGAGTGGCGCGCGGATCTTCTGTCTTGTAAACGCGGTGGCCAAAGCCGGAGATCTTCTGCCGTGCGGCGAGCATGTTCTTCACGTATTCGACCGGATCTGCGCCTGCCTTGTCGATGGCGTAGAGCATGCGCATCACGCCTTCGTTCGCGCCGCCGTGCAGCGGTCCTTTGAGCGCGCCGATGGCCCCGGTGATCGCAGAATGCACGTCGGCCAAAGTGGCGGCGATGACGCGGGCGGCAAAGGTCGAGGCGTTCAGCTCGTGCTCCGCGTGCAGCACCAGCGCCAGGTCCATGGTCTTGACGGCGGTCTCAGACGGCTTCACCCCGTTGAGCATCCAAAGGAAGTTGGCCGCGTGGTTGAGCGAGCGGTCGGGCGGGATGATTTCAAGACCCTTGCGCAGCCGGTCGTAGATGGCCACTATCATGGCCATCTGGGCCGTGAGGTGGTAGCACTTGCGCACGTTGGCGTCGTGGGAGTTGTCTTTTTCGTCGGCGTCGTAGAAGCTCAGGGCCGAGACGGCGGTGCGCAGGACTTCCATCGGAGTAGCCGATGCGGGAATGCCGCGCAGCATGTCGACGATGCGAAAATCCAGACCGCGAGCAAGGGACAACTGCGACTGGAATTCGCGCAGGGCGATCGGGTTGGGCAGGAAGCCATTCCACAGAAGGAACGTGGTCTCTTCAAAGGTCGAGTGCAGGGCGAGCTCGTGAATGTCGATCCCGCGATAGGAAAGCACGCCCACGTCTCCGTCAATCCAGCAGATTCCGGAGTTGGCCGCGACGATTCCTTCCAATCCCTTTCCAGCGACAGCGGTCGACATAGGCCTTGGATCTCCCCCTTGCGATGAATTCCTGATGGTGGGGTGGCTGTCCTGGCCTTAAGAAACGAGCCCGGCGCCAGAATGTGCTGTATACATGTTTATATCTTAGTGATTCCCCGGTTGTCACGAATTGCGGGACGGCAAAGAGCGCGAAATCGGTCGCGACGCCTGCTTTGCCCGTCACTGGCTGTTCAAGACGGTGCAGCTTTTCCCGCACGAGGCCGAATTATTCTATATTCTGTATTCTGTTAATTGCCTTGGAGGCGTCCGTAGAGAGAGCCTCACCCTTCGAAAAAGAACATCCGGCCGAAATCCCGGCGTAGAAACGGGAGTCCCGGCGAGAGTTCGTTCCCAGAAGCGCCTGGCCAGAGCGCAGGGCGCATCACCACAACAAGCGGTCCGAATGGCGGGCCGCTCACGAAAGGCGTAAACATGAGTGAAGAATTCGATAATATCCCCCGAAGCTACTCTGGCGCGTTGATGGCTGCGCTTGTTGCTGCCCTCCTGATTGGCGTGGGCAGCCTGATCTGGTGCTACACACTCAACAGCCGCCTGAATGGCAACGATGCGGCGTTGGCCGACTCCAAGCAGCAAAACGTGAAGCTGGCCTCGGAGTTGCGCGAAACCGATGCCCGCCTCAAGGTGGCCACCGATGAGCTGGGCAACTCCCTGGGATTGACGCAGAAGCAGATGGATGCTCGCGCGCAGGAGATCCTCAAGCGGGAGCAAGCCGACAGTCAGCGGCTTGAGAACGCCCAAAGGCAAACGGCGCAGGCCGTGACGGCCGTCTCCAACGATGTTTCCAGCGTCAAGACCGACGTAGGTGGAGTCAGGACGGACCTGGGCAAGACTCAGACCGACCTGGCCACCACGATCAGCCAGTTGCAGTCCATGAAGGGGGATTTGAGCGACCATACCAGCCTGATCGCCCGCAATCGCGATGAACTGGAGCTGCTCAAGCACAAGGGCGACCGCAATTACTACGAGTTCACGCTCACCAAGGGGCAGAGAAAGCCGGTGGGCACGGTGAGCCTGGAACTGAAGAAGGCTGACGGCAAAAAGAACAAGGTCACCCTGGTGGTCTACTCCGACGACAAGCAGTACGAGAAGAAGGACCGGAGTCTGAACGAGCCGCTTCAGTTCTATAGCGGCAAAGACCCGCAGCTCTTCGAGATCGTCGTAAATTCGGTGGGAGGCAAGAACAATCAGATCTCAGGCTATTTGACCACTCCCAAGAGCGCGCCAACTCCGCCTACTGTTCAATAACCACGGTGTGGGGCGCGAGCGTGACGCTGGACTGATATTGGAAACTGAAGGTAAAGTTCAGATCCTTGCGCGCGTCCCACTCCTGCTTGGTCCGCCGGATTGCCCAGAAGGCGGTTCCGTCCAGCTTCTGCCCCGGAGCGATCATGGTGCGCGGCGCCAAACAATTGGTGTGCAGCGCGGCCAGCTCGGGATAGACGAGGAAAACCTCCTCGAACTGAGCCGCATTTCCGGCTGAGACCGAGAGAGTGCCATCGCTCAGAGTGACGTTGGCCAGAATATCCTGAAGATAAAGCGGGTCTTTGGTCTGATTTTCGAGCTTTATATGCGCGAAGACCAGTACTTCGTCGAAGACATCGACAGGCATCGCCGCACCGGCAGCATCAAATCCGGAGGTCTGGACATGGCGCGGATGAGCCCACACCTGGACGACCTCTCCGCTGACCACAGGCCGTTTCTGCCCGGTCCACGCATAGAAACCGATAATCAGGCTCACCACCACGATCGCGATGACGGTGGCCCAAACTACGTGGCTGCTTCCTTTGGTGAACGATTCGCCGCGCGCCGCGTCGTCGATTTCCTGGTCGGATTCCTGGTGGAGTAGGCTCATAGCGACTTATCTTATCTCTACTGGCGCATTGTGGGCCATCAAATCGCAGAGTTTTTCTTGGGGACATTACGAGATTCGCGGGTCAACAGCAGCCTGCCCTAGGGAATGGAAGTCACGCGGCGTCTCGCAACAAGGGGAAGCCGAAACCGGAAGCAATGCAGATAGCGAGAGACTTAGACGGCAGATGCGTCTCTTGTGACAAGTGCAACAAAAACGACCGCAGGCCACCCACACCGCCCGACAGCGATGTAGTTCCGGAGCCCAGACCTCTGGACCTAGGCCGTGTTGCGGATGGCGTCTCTCAGCCGGACAACTGCATCCGCCTGCGCGCCCTTCTGACCTTGGACGATGTCGAATTCAACGTCATCGCCCTCTTTGAGCGTCTTGTATCCATCCAGCTGAATCGACGAGTAGTGAACGAATACATCCGGCCCGTCTTCACGACCAATGAATCCGTAGCCCTTCGCGTTATTGAACCACTTGACCTTCCCTTTGTATTGAGCCACAGAGGATGCCTTTCTTGTTTCAGTAGATCTCCGGCGGGCAGTTGCGCGCCGTTCTCCATTAAGACGCGATTCTGACCCTTAAGGTCCAAAACTTCTTTGAGTAATGTCAACAAGAACTGAAAAGGCCGGCACGCTGCGCCGGCCTTTTATGGAAGTTGTTGATTCAACGTCGACGCAAAGGATTTATTTCCGTTTTCGTGCGTGCTTGCGCGCGTACAAGAGGACTGAACATAAGGTCTTTCCATCAAGAATTGCGCCCTTATCGATCATTTTGAGGATGTCGGAGAGTTTGACCAGACGAAAATCAATTTGCTCGT
>JBEKCA010000054.1:0-33711 GCA_050015115.1 Occallatibacter sp. | reverse complement strand
CTGCTGCGAGGCCGGGACCATCATGTAGTACCAGATCATCAGGAAGGGCATGGCGACGAAAGATGGCACCAGCCAGCGGACGCTCCACTTGACCATGGTGGTCTTGAGTTCGGGTTGCTTGTCGCCGTCGATTCGGCTGGCGGTAATAAGCGCCCAAATGCCGGCCAGCGAACAGCAGACGCAAGAGCGCAGAAAGAGACTTGGCCAGTAGGTGGGATTGAAGAAGGCGTACCAGAATTTGCTGGCTTCCTGGCCGGTTCCGGCGACGGCGAGCCAGGCGCCGCCTGGTGTGAGCATGAAGGTGAGAATGCCGTTGATAATGATCAACGTGAAGGCGGAGGCGACGGCATAGACCCAGCCCACTTTGAGATGCAGTTTGTCGTCGATGCGGCCCCAAGTGGAGTAATAGACGGCGATGGTGGTCAGCTCGACAAGGAAGAAGACCCACTCCATGGCCCAGCCAAAGACGAAGTTGTGAATCAGCGTGCTGGTGGCCTCGGGATGCGTGAGGCCGATGGCGAACCAGATGCCCACGCCCGAGACGGTGCCAAAGACGGCGGTAAGAACCAGGAAAAACTTGGAGTGGCTGGCCAGTTGATTCAACCAGGCTGTCCGGAGCGGGCCTTCGGGCATGCGGAGAGCCTTGCGTTCGGCCATCGGAAGATAGAGGCCGCCGCCCACCGCGAACTGCGAGATCATGACGTGGAAGATGGCGATGATGCCGATCACCCAGCCCGAGCCGAGAATTGGAATGTCCCAGAATGGATAGTTCACTGCGTAGCTCCTAGCTTTTAGCTTTTAGCTGTTAGCTCTTTGTTTCAACTTAATTCCGCTAAGGCTTGTGCGATCGACTTAGTAGAAAAGCTGCAAGCGAAAAGCCAGCGGCTGGAAGCCGTCTTACCGAATGGTCCAGTAACCGAGGACAGTGGTGGTCAGCAACAAAATCACGGCGATTAATCCGAAGTAGTGTGCGGCGCGGGCTCGCTGGCCGGATTCCTTTGTGTTGTCGTAGAAGGGAATCAGCACCCAGAGCGCGATGCCGAGCGTGAAAAGCAGAATGCCGACGATCTCGCCAGCCTCACCCGGAACTACGTTGCCCAGCAGCTTGAGCATCTCGAAGGGGCTCATGAAATACCACTCGGGATGAATGCCGATCGGAGCGGGCGCGAGCGCATCATAAGGTTTGCCGAGGCTCCAGGGAAAGACCGAGGCCAGCAGCGCGAGAATATTGAGCGAGATGAGCCACATCGCCAGGTCCTTGCGCAGGAAGTTGGGCAGGAATGGCATGGACTTGCGTTCAGAGGGCGGCAAGGCCTCGACGCTGGGCGGAGCGGCGTTGCCGTGGCGCTGGACAAGCCAGAGATGGAAGCCGAGCAAGGGAAGAAAGATTGCGGGCAGCACTACAACGTGAAGAGCGAAAAAGCGTTGCACGGTGAATTCGCTGACATCGGGGCCGCCGCGCAGCATGTTGGCAATGGCGTCGCCGATATATGGAATCGCCGCCGGAATTTGCAGGCCGACCTTGGTTGCGAAGTAACTTAGTTCGTCCATCGGCAGCAGATACCCAGAGAAGCCGAAGACCGAAGCGATTCCCAAAAGGGCCATCCCGCTCAGCCAGCCAAACTCTCTCGGCTTGCGGTAGGCCTTCATGAAGTAGACCGAGAACATGTGCACCATGATCGAGAAGATCATCAGGCTCGCGGACCATGCGTGGGCCGAGCGGATCAGCCATCCAAAGTGCATGACAAAGGTGATCTGGCGGACCGACTCGTAGGCCTCGGCGCCGGGCCGGAAATAGACCAGCAGCAGGACGCCGGTGAAGCACTGCACCATGAAGAGAAAGAGCGAGATGCCGCCCCAGTAGTACCAGAAGGATTGCGAGTGGACAGGGACAGTCTTGTGACGCGCAAAGGCGGCCAGTTCGCTGAGGCCCAGCCGCTCATCGATCCAGTTGTAGATGGTCGTGCTTCTAGTGGTCATGCACCGAATCCTCTAAAGCCGTAAAGCGAGTGAACGTGAAAAAGTGAAAGAGTGAACCTGAGTCACGCGCGCGAGACATCCACGCCGGTCTCGTTGACGGCGACTTTGTAGAGTTTGAGCGGCTTGGGCGGCGGCCCGCTGACGTTGGCGCCGGAGTAAGGGTTGTAGACGCCGCCGTGGCAGGCACAGTGGATCCGGTCGGCTTGCGGCTCGTATTGCACTGTGCAGCCCAGATGCGTGCAGACCGCGGTCATCGAGATCCACCGGCCATCCTCGTGGTGAATGAGCAGGGCCGGCGACGTGCCGAACTTGAACATCAGGACTGAGCCAAGAGGAAGCTTCTGCGCGTCTTTAAGCGTGACCTCGGTGACTGCGACGGCTTCTGAGGCCATCTCTTGGGGCGAGGCCAGATAACGGTAGATGGGATAGGCCAAAGCGGCGGTGTACGCCAGGCCCGCAGCTCCTGCGGCAAGCAGAAAAGCGCGGCGGGTGTTCGTTTCGCCGGGTTCCTCAATGACTGGTACGAGATGAATTTGTTCGGTCATGGCAATCTCTAAACGGGCCGTCAGGCCGCGCCCTCCATCACTGTTTTAGCGCGGGCAACCACGGAGATGAGCCAGCCGATAACGCCCAGGCCGGCAACGAAGAGCACGAGGAACAGGCCCACGACCCACCAGTTAGTCGCCACGGCGCGATCCCAGACGTCATAGCCTTTACTGAGCAGCGTCAGGTCGCGCACGCCATCGCGGTAGACGACAAGCATGACCTCGATCAGCAGGACAGCCAGGGCCGAGCACCAGCCCAGCCAACTGGCCGCGATCTTGCCGAATCCGGCATAGGCAGCGAGCAAGACTGCTGCCGCAACCAGAGCGATCCAGCCGTAACCGGCCATGCCGAAGAACCTGTAGAAGGGATAGATACCGTATCCGGCCAGTCCAGCTTTGACGGCATCCGGCTGCACGCTGGCTGCCCAGATACCTGCTGCTAAATAAACGACGCCAAAGGCCGCGGCCACCTTGCCTCCGAGTCCGGCGAGATAGCTCTTCTCTTCTGCCGTGAATGTGGCGCGGCCCGCCAGATAGACCAGCCACAAGCCACCGACGAAGAGGCCGCCGGCCATCATCATCAAACAGCGCGGCTCCAAAGTTGGATCGTGGGGCGGCAAAAACGCGCCCATCGCCGACGCCGAGTACATCTGCCGCCAGACCTCGGGCCGCAGCATCAGCGTCATGTTGGTTGAGAGCAGCCGCGCCACCGATCCGGCCAGCAGCCACGCCGTGAGGCCCACCCACCAGGCCGATTTGCCGGCCTCAAGGCGCGCGGTGAAGCGATAGAGCAGCCAGTAGGTCAGCGAAACCAGGCCAATGATCGAGATCCAGTACAGGCCAATTAGCACGCTCGAGGTGTAGAGTGCGCGGCCATAGAGCACCTGCGCAAAGAGCAGCGGCGGGACGGCAAAGTTAATGACAAATGTCATCACCGTGGTGAGTCTGCGAGCCAGAGCTCGCTCGGTGACCGTTGCCTCGGACGACCGGCCGAAGAGACTCAGCAGAACCGCCAGCAGCAGCCCGCCGATCAGCATCTCAACAGCTACGAAGTGCAGCGCCAGCGTGACGATGTGGAGGAGTTTCAACAGCCAAATCGGAGCCGGCAAGGGAATAGGATCGACAGCGGGAAATGATGGCATCGTGCTCTTTCTTGACCCCCAAGGCCGCTTTTTAGACTAACACTATCCAAAATGCCGTATGTGATGGCAGTCACAATACATAGGCAGAATGAGATTTAAATGCTGAAACCGGGTACTGAACGATAGTAAACTCCCACTCGCTCCAAGCGAAGACGTTGCGAGATAAATAAACGGACTCCGCACTTCGACACTCCGGACCGGGATGGCCAACTGATCGTATTCCTGCGGTTGGAAATCAATTTGTGATGCATCGTCTTAGTAACTTCGAAGATGCCCATCGCCGAATGCGCTGGATCCCATCCTGATCATGAACGCTAGCGGCTTCGGCAGCGGCGCGTTCACTGATGCCGGCGTGAACATGACCATGCAGATCAGGCCCAATCTGCGCGTCGGCGGCCAGACCTACGACCGGAAGCTCGGTCAGCGAAGGCACTAAGGAGATCGACCAGACGGTGCGGGCCATCCAGCAGGGTACGGCGGAGGCTGTCGAGGCCATGCGATCGAGCATGGGCCACGTGCAGAGCGGCGTGGATTCGGCGCGTTCGGCGGGCGATGCGCTATCGAGCATCATTCAAGGTTCTGAGTCGGTGCAGAAAATGGCCACGCAGATCGCTGCGGCAGCGACCGAGCAGTCTTACTCGACGCAATCGGTAAGCACCAACGTCAATGAGATCGCCGCGATCATCGAACAGACCGCGATGAGTTCGCAGCACTCGGTGGAGGCTTGCCAGCAACTGGCCTCGCTGGCCAACGAATTGACCAGCCTGGTGGGCGCCTTCAAGGTGGGATGAGCAGGGCCGATCTCGCCGGTGAGGGCGAGCCGGGATTGCAAAACTGGGCCAGTAGTGTTTCAATCTGATTATTGAAACAGGGGTGCTCCACGAAGTGGGGCTGAGAAATACCCTCGAACCCGATCCGGATAATACCGGCGTGGGAAGTTTCCGGGGCCTGACGGCTCTCTTCCTCGATTTCCAGCGTGAGTTCTCTTGTTTCATTCAGTTCGAGACAAGGGGATTTCATGCTCAGTTTCACCGCCGGTGATCCGGCCCGCACCGCAATTTCAACCTTTGCGCTGAAGATTTCAACACTGCTCTGCTGTCTGGCTGCTGCAGTCGCAACATCTGCACAGAGTGCGGCTCCCTCGGCCGCTGGGACTGCATCGCAGCCCGGCGCGCCGGTGCAATGCCCATCCGCCCAGACGATTCCGCCAGTGACCACGACCGTGGTTGTGCACGGCGAAGTGAAGGACGACTATCTGCCCGAGGCTGTTACGGTAGGAACGCTGGATGGCGCAACGCTCGCTGAGACGCCAGTGTCGGCTACGATAGTGACTCGCGAACTGCTCAACGATCAAGGCGCGCGCCTGCTCTCTGACGTCGTGAAAAATGACGCGTCGATCGGCGACGATTATGTTCCGGTGGGCTATTACGGCGACTACGAAATTCGCGGCTTCCCCATCGATCTCGCCACAGGCCTCGAGATTAACGGCATGACCATCGCCGGCGAGCAGGATGTGCCTCTGGAAAACAAGGAACGTGTCGAGTTTCTCAAAGGCATTGCCGGCGTGGAGAGCGGAGTAGCCTCTGCCGGTGGGCTCATCGACTACGTGACCAAGCGGCCGGCGGCGATCCAGGCTATGGATCTCGGAACCGACCATCGAGGCGGCGCCTATGGCGCAGTCGATCTCGGGTATCTCTTCGGCAGGCAAAAGCAGGTGGGCGCGCGCATCAATCTGGCCGGCGAACGGATAGCGAGTTATATGAACGACACCAACGGCTGGCGCGCCGTGGGCTCGGGTGCGGCCGATTGGAGAATTAGTCCGCAGGCGATATTGAAAGGCGACTTTGAATACCAGCACAAGGTGGAGCGCGATGGCAGCGGTTACCAGTTGCTGGGCGGAACAACGGTGCCGAACATCGATCAGATTTACCCGTCGACGATGTTGGGCGACCAACCCTGGGGCCCTCCCGACACCTACGACACTTTCAATACCGGCGCGCGACTGGACTACAAGCTGCTGCGCAACTGGGCGGCTTTTGCAGCGGCCGGCTATAGCCATTCGTTGATACAGGATAATGTGATTTACGCGTATGGCTCATCGATGGCCTACGATCTCAGCGACGGTGCATACGATACTCCCAATTGTCCTAATGCGCCAAATGCGGTCGCTTACTTCTTCTGTCCCGACGGGACTTATGGGATCTACGACTACCGCGACCCCAATGAATTGCGGATCGACGCGCAGGCCGAAACTCTGGTTACCGGTCACTTAAAGATGGGACCCGTTACGCATGACTTTACAGTTGGCGGAGAGCTATTTCTTCGCAGCGTTCAACTGCCCGGAGCGCCACCGCCGAATGCACCGGACAACATTCAAGATGGGGCAGTGTACGCCTATGTGGGCCAAGAGAATATTTATCAGCCGATCACTGCTTTTCCCATGGAGATCGACTCGATCACGGGTACGCCGGACCAAGCCGGACCACGAACGCTCGCGGAAGACAATCATCAATCATCCGCTGTAATGCAGGATCGAATTCACTTGCCGGGCCGCTTCCAACTGCTGGCGGGTGGGCGGTTAGACTCCGCTCGCGACCACAATTATACGGCTCCGCTGAAATCAGGAGAATTGAACCTGACGAATAAGACCACCTGGCTTCCTCAATACGCCATAACATTTAATCCGGTCAGTGATCTTATTCTTTATGGCAATTATGGCGTGATGCTTTCGTTAGGTCCACAAGCACCTTTTTGGGCCGGTGGGTATTTTCTGTCTCCTTTTTACACTCGACAAGCAGAGATAGGCGCTAAGTATGAACCTAACCAGCGCATTCTTCTTACGACTGCGCTCTTCCGCATGCGTACGCCGTTTTTTTACCCCATAGGCAATGTTGATTTCGAATCCGACGGGCGCGAGACGCACGACGGCATTGAGTTGAATGCGGAGGGCAAGGCAACAAGCTGGATGCGGCTGACAGCTTCAGCAACAGCGATGAACGCGATTTCAGGCGATTCGAGCACGCCATCTTACAACGGCAAGCAGATTATCAATGTGCCGCACCTGCACACCACAATGTTTGCGGATGTCGCGCTGCCGCACTTGCGCGGGTTGCACCTGCTGCCCGGATGGAGCTATACCGGCCGCAAGGAAGCCACGCGCGACGATACGGTGCCCGTGCCCGGCTACAACCTCTTCAACCTCGGCGCGCGCTACACGCCTGGCGGCGAGCAGGGCAGAGTATCCTTCCGCGTCTATGCAAACAACATCGCAGACAAGCGTTACTGGAGCGACACTGGCGCCAGTTATGGCGATACTTTCATCTGGTTAGGCGCACCAACGACGGTGCGGCTCTCCGCGCATTACACTTTTTAGGATTGCAGGCGAAGGCAGAGGATGAGCGCGCGATGAGCACAGCGGCAAAAGCGCATGGCATGGACGGCACGCTGGTCGAGGCTGACTGGCCGCCGCTTACGCTGCCTGAGGTGCGCGCGCTGCTCGCGGGATTTCCCCATTGCTCAGAGCCAATTGAGATTCTCACGGTGAGTCCACGGCCATTCTCCGCGGCGAGTGTTGTGTCGACGCGTGCCGGTCGCGTCTTCATCAAGCGCCATCACCGCGCGGTGCGCGACGGCGACGGACTACTCGAAGAGCACAGTTTCATCAATTATCTTCGCGCACACGGTGCGGCTGTGCCGCGCGTCTTCGCAGACCTTTCCGGTGAAACGGCGATTGAGCGCGGCAAATGGACCTTTGAGGTTCATGAAGCGCCTGCGGGTGTGGACCTTTATGTGGACGCGCTCTCGTGGACACCGTTTCGCTCGACGGCTCACGCGCGCTCAGCCGGTGAGATGCTGGCGCGACTGCACCTGGCTTCGCAAGGCTTCGACGCGCCGCAGCGCAGGACACAGCCTCTGGTCGCGAGCTTTACGATTTTCGAGGCGGACGAACCACATTTTGCCATGGAACACTATCTATCTGCGCGGCCTGTGCTCGCCGATGATGCCGCTACGCGCTCGGCCTGCGTTGCAGCCCTCGAGCTGCTTTCGCCGTCTCATGCCGAACTCAAACCGCTTTTGCCAGCGCTAGCGCGCCTATGGACGCACAATGATCTGCACGCCTCAAATCTGCTTTGGAGTGATGCGAGCGATGAAGCTAGTGCCACCACGGCGATCGACTTCGGGCTTGCCGACCGGACCAACGCCGTTCACGATATTGCACAGGCAATTGAGCGCAACATTGTTGAATGGCTTGCTTTGCGTGAGGGATTTGAAGACATAGAGGATGTACCAGTACACATCGATCACCTGGAGGCGCTACTCGACGGCTACGAATCTGTGCGCCCGCTGAGTGACGCGGAGGCCGCGGCACTCGCGCCGATGACCGCACTGTGCCACGCGGAGTTTGCGCTCACAGAGGCGGATTATTTTCTCGGCGTGCTGCATTCAAAAGGAAATGTACGCGTGTGTATGGAGGGCTATCTGGTGGGTCATGCGCGGTGGTTTCGCGGCCCCGGCGGGCAGAAGCTGCTGGATGCAATCAGAAGATGGGCCGTAAAACGAATGAGAGTTGGGCGACGATGACTTTGGCTGCAATCAATGGTTACATTCTCAGCAACTGGCTGGAGATCATCGGCGCAGTAACGGCCCTGCTGAGCATTTGGCTGATGACAAAGCGGAAGATGGCGTGCTGGCCGATTGGGATTATCTCCGATCTAGCCTATCTGGCGATCTCTTATCATGCCCAGCTATTCTCTTTTGCGCTACTGCTTGTCGGAGGGCTGCCGTTGACGTTCTATGGGTGGTGGCATTGGGCAAAGGGCGTGCACGAAGAGGGCGAGGTGCGCGTAGTTCCCTTGCCTCGAACAGAATTGCTGTTGGGCGTTGCTGTTGGGGCACTGGGCGGCTTGGCACTAGGTGCATGTATGGATCACTATCATGCATCGCTGCCCTATCTGGATGCACAGCTTGCAAGTTTTAGCGTCGTGGGTGGTTGGTGGCAAGCGCGCAAGCATATCGCAAACTGGTGGCTATGGATTGTGGTGGACGTGGTCTATATTGGTGAGTTTCTCTATGAGAATCTTCAATTGACGGCCCTGCTCTACGCGGCCTTCGTTGGGTTGGCGATCGTGGGATTGATCGACTGGAAGCGGGCTCCCTCTCATGTCTTAGAAGTGCGACCTGAGGCAGCCAGTGCTGCGAGTTAGATCGCCGCTTGAACAACGTTGCGCAGCGGTTCGCCATTCATGTAGCGGCGCAGTTCGTCGGCAGCAGTCTTGAGCGCGCGCGGCGCAAACTGCGGACTCGATCCTGCGAGATGGGGCGTCAGCAGCAGGTTTGGGCACTTCCAAAGCGGATGACCCTCGGGCAACGGCTCGGGATCGGTGACATCGAGAGCAGCGCGAATGCGGCCGGAGTTGAGCGCGTTGACTAATGCATCCGTATCCACAACTGGTCCGCGGGCGGCGTTGACCAGCAGCGTGCCTTGCCGCATCAATTCGAACTCGCGCGCTCCGATCAGATGGTGTGACTCCGCGGTTGAAGGCAGAATCAGAATCACGATCTCAGCTTGCGGCAGCAGGCGGTCGAGTTCGCTGACGGCGTGGACGCGGGGCTCGCTGCGTGCGGTACGGGCCACACGCACCAACTCCACATGAAAAGGAGACAGCATCCGCTCGATCTCCTGGCCAATCTCGCCGTGGCCGACGAGCAGAACGCGCTTGCCGGTGAGCTCTTCTAGCATGATTGGCGGATAAATCGGGCGTGTATCACTGGTGATTTGCGCGTAGCGCGCGGGGGCCTCAAAGCGGCGTTTCCATTCGCCGGAGCGCTGCACCTCAAAATAAAATGGGAAGTATTTGAGCGAAGCGAGAATCGCGCCAATCGTCCACTCGGCGGTAGAGATGTTGTGCGCGCCGCGCGCCTTCGAGATGGTCACATGTGGGCCGGCCACGCCTGGAATCCACTCGGTGCCCGCCATCAAAGACAGGATGAGCCGCACGCCGCGCAGATGCGGCCAGACGAGCATCGCCCGTTTCGGATAGGGATCGGGAAGCCAGACATCGATCTCGATCTCGCCCTCAAGATCGTCGGGCAACGGAATCAATTCAACCTCCGGAGGGAAGTCGCGCAACAATTCTGCGGCAAGTGTGGCTGGGTATCCGACTCGAAGCATGGGGTTCTCGAGCCCTGGGGTCTCGGCTCCTGATATCCATGCTAAACGGGAAGGGCCGCTCTCTTCTACGAGATGTCTTCCTTGATGAAACTGGCAATGCAGGGAATGGTTCATAGGTCACCGCGTAAACTCGCTGGATGGGTCATTCTACAAGGAGACGTTCTTGCGTCACGGATTTGAACGATGCGCCTGAGAGCTAACAAGACGAGGTCGCAGCAGCAGCTCGCGATCAAGCTGCGCGTGGAACCGGAGGCAAACCCCGGCTTGCTCAACTGGGAGCGCCGGCGGCTGTTGATCCACGCGGCCAAGACCGCGCTGGCGGTCGGGCTTTGCTGGTGGATCGCCAGGCTGTTTGGGCTGAATGACGGTTATTGGGGCGCAATCAGCGCCATCATCGTGCTGCAATCGAACTTCGGCGCGACCATCGCCGCCTCGCGCGACCGCATCCTCGGAACACTGATTGGTGCGCTGCTCGGCTTTGCGTTTGCGCAGTTTGGCGCGCTGCCGTGGAACTTCATCCTTGCCGTACTCGCGGCGGTGATCGTCTGCGGACTTTTGGGACTTCGCAGCAGTTCACGGTTGGCAGGAGTGACGATCTGCATCGTCATGCTGGTCAAGGCAGGCTCGCACTGGACCCTTGCGCTGGACCGCGTCCTTGAGGTCATCATTGGAATCGTGATGGCGATCGCCGTCTCCACGCTGGTGTTTCCCGACCGCGCGCGGCTGCGGCTGCGCGATGGGCTGGCGCAGGAATTCCTGGTGCTCGGTGCGTTCTTCGAGGCGATTTTAAAGGGCTTTCGCGGCACGCCGCATGAGAACCTGCCTGCGCTGCGCGAGGATGCGCTGGCCGCGCTGCGCACGAACAGCCAGTTGCTTGAAGCCTCGCGCAACGAACCCTCCGGCGGTCCGGGATGGCGCGAAGGCCTTGAAATGCTCGCGCAGTTTGGCCGCTCGCTTTACGATGCTCTGGTCGCACTTGAGTTCTCTGTGAAAGACAGCCGCGAAGATGGGTATGCGCAGCAACTGGAACCGGCGCTGGGCCGGCTGGCTGTGGACATTCGCCTCGGCTTTCACCACGTGGCCGAGTGCATTCACGAGTGGCGCTTTCATATCCCTCCTCCGGGAATGAATCTGGAGGAGGACATCGCTCAATTGGAGGCACGCATGGCCGAGGTGCGCCACACAGGATTTCAATTTACGCAGGCCGAGATCTTGCGCGCATATGCTGTGCAACTTCATCTCAAGCAGCTGGCTCGTCTACTGCGGGCCTCGCGCGTTGAGACCAGTCGAGCAGTCGGCGAGGCGCAAAAGTAATTCAAACCGTGAGCAGCTCAGTGTAGACCGCCATACCGACCACGGCGTCTGCGCCCAATGCATCCAGCGCATCGACCTCCTGCTGGCTGCGAATGCCGCCTGCGACAATAAGCTGTCGCTGGGTGAGCTTGCGCAGGCGCGCGGCAGCCTCGATGGGAAAGCCTTGCATCAGGCCTTCGCCATCCACGTGCGTGTAGAGAAACGCGGCGGAATAGGGATCGAGCTGCGGAATCGCCTCATCGGGCGTGAGCGCAACCTGCGCCTTCCAGCCCTTCACGGCAATCTTTCCATTCTTGGTATCGATGCCGGCAACGACGCGCTCCGCGCCAATCGCAGCCGCGAGGCTTGCGGCAAACTCTGTGTTGACCACCCCCTCAGCAGAGAAAAGCGCTGAGCCAATGATGACGCGCTTTGCGCCTGCATCGAGAACCTGTTGCGCGCGCTCGATGGAGTGAATACCGCCACCGGCCTGGCAGGGCAATCGCTTGGAAAGCTGGGCTACCAATGCTGAGTTGTCGCCCTGGCGCATCGCAGCGTCGAGATCGATGAGTTGCACGAGCGGAAAGCGCGCGAATTTCTCAATCCAGTATTCAAAGTCGTCAAAGGCCAGGCGCAATTCTTCGCCTTGCACGAGCTGAACGATCTGTCCGCCCAGCAAATCGATCGAAGGAATCAGCATGGAAGCCTCACGGAGACGCCGGCCTTGGCCAGCTCCTGTTTGAGAGTGCGCGCGCTCGATACGCTGAAGTGAAAGATGCTCGCAGCCAGCGCGGCATCCGCCTTGCCCCGCCCAAAGACATCGACAAAATGCTCAACTGTTCCCGCGCCGCCGGAGGCGATCACAGGAATGCCGACGGCCTCGCTGACGGCGGCAGTGAGTTCGCAATCGAAGCCGGTGCGCATGCCGTCGGAGTTCATCGAGGTGAGCAGGATTTCGCCTGCGCCGCGCTGTTCGGCCTCTCTCGCCCACTCGACGACGCGCCGGCCAGCCAGCTTGCGCCCGCCCTGCACAAAGACCTGCGCATCGCGGACCGGGTCGGCTGCCTCGGGATCGCGGCGCGCGTCGATGGCGACGACGACGGCCTGCGCGCCAAAGCTGCGGCCGATATCATCGATGAGCATTGGGTTGGCGAGAGCGGCGGAGTTCACGCTCACCTTGTCAGCGCCGGCCTCAAAGACCTGCGCTGCATCGTCGGCGGAGCGAATGCCGCCGCCCACGCAAAAGGGGACAAATAACTCAAGAGCCGTGCGGCGAACGGTGTCGAGCAGCGTCTGGCGGCCTTCGTGCGTTGCAGTAATATCGAGCAACACAATCTCGTCTGCGCCATCCCGCGCGTGGCGCGCTGCTTGTGTGGCCGGATCACCGGCATCAATGATGTCGACAAACTGCACGCCCTTCACGACGCGCCCGTCATGCACGTCAAGACAGGCGATGATGCGTTTGGTTATCATACTTTCCTCTTCTGCACATGACGGGCCACAAGATCACTGAGTTCGGCGCGCTGGTTGGATGTCATTGCATTGGTGGGGACATAAAAGCAGTCTTGTCTTAGGTAGAACACGGTTATGATTCTATTTTGAGCGAAGTTTGTGATTGCGTTCCAATTCATCCTCGATTCCATCAAACCAGGTAATGCAACAACGAGTCCCTCGTCATCGGCGGTTAGGCTGTAGGTTTCACCTCCCGCACCCTTTGGAAAACCACACTTTATCCACTTATGACACTTCCATTTGTCGAAAGCGATATGTATAGGAATACCAACCAATGCCGCAACAAATAGAACTTCGCCTCTTGTTTGGAGCCTACTATATCCGGCAAATGCACCGGTCAGAAAAAGTGCGAGACCTATCATTGGAGCAACGAAATACAAAACTCGCGCGTTCTTAATGGAGTTCGATGTGTATCCACGACAGTGGTTCCAGCAAGCTCTAAGATCGTCTGAGGTGAAGGAGTAATCAATCTTCATCCCCTTGCCTCCAAGAAATTTCCGAGGATCTTCAGGCCGGTCGCGCTGGATTTTTCGGGATGAAACTGCACGCCCATTACATTGCCGCGTTCGACAGCGGCGGCGAAGGGTTCGATATAATGCGTGACTGCCGCGGTGTCGGCCGTGACGGGAGCTTTGTATGAGTGTGTGAAGTAGACATGCTCGCCCGGCTCGACTCCGGCGAGAAGGCGCGAGCCGGCGCGGATTTCGAGCGAATTCCAGCCAACGTGAGGGACTTTTTCTGTGCTCTCGGAGAAACGCGCGCATGATTCAGCGAAGTGTCCGAGGCCCGGTTGTTCGGGCGCTTCACTGGAGCCTGCGTAGAGCCACTGCATTCCGACGCAAATTCCAAGGAAGGGGACGCCACGCGCGATGGACGCGCGAATCGCGACGGTGAGGCCAGTTGCGTCAAGCCGTTCGGTCGCTGCGAAGTGGCCCACGCCGGGCAGCACGATGCGCTCGGCGGCTTCAACAAGCGCAAGATCGCCGTCTGTTACGATTGGCTCCGCTCCGAGATGGCGCAGCGTCTTGAGCACTGATGTCAGATTCCCCGCTTTGTAATCGATCACCGTTACGCGCATCACAATAATCCTTTAGTTGAGGGCAGCATCTTGCCCAGTTGTTTGTCACGCGAGCAAGCCACGCGCAGCGCGCGCGCGAAGGCCTTGAAGATGCCTTCGATTTTGTGATGATTTGAGCGGCCATACATCGTTTTCACATGAACGTTGGCGCGTGCGCCGCGCGCAAAGCCCTCGAAGAAATCAGGGACCAACTCGCTCTGCAAGTCGCCGACCAGCCGCGTGCGCACCTTGGTATCGACTGCGAAGGCCGCTCGGCCGCTTAGATCAACCGCCGCGATGGCCAGCGTTTCGTCCATAGGCATAATGAAGTAGCCAGCGCGCAAGATGCCGCGTTTGTCGCCTAGTGCGCGATCAAAGACTTCGCCGAGCGCGATTCCCACGTCTTCGACAGTGTGGTGCTGATCGACGTCGAGGTCGCCGTCGCACTTGAGTTCGAGATCGAAGGCACCGTGGCGCGTGAAGAGCTCAAGCATGTGATCGAAGAAGCGAATGCCGGTGGAGATTTTGTACTGTCCGCTGCCTTCAATGGTCAGCCTGATTGCGATGCGAGTCTCGGTGGTGTTGCGTTCAAAACCCGCCGTGCGTTGTGCACCCGGTTTGGTCTTCAGCCTGGGCGTCATTGCGCGCCTCCTTTGATCTTGAGTGCGTTCAAAACCCCTTTGAGCACCACCGCAGCTTTCCTCATTTGCTCCTTCGTTCCAATGGTGATGCGCACGCGGCCATCGCAGCCAGGATCACTGGACCGGTCGCGAACCAGCACGCCCGCCGCGCTCATCAGGCGCGTGAACTCCTTGTGCTGTGCGCCGATCTCAATCAGAACAAAGTTAGCACGGCTGGGCCAGCGGCGGACGCCTGCCGCATCGAGTGCGGCTTCAAAATCCGGGCGCGCGGCCAACACTTCGCCGACATACCAGTCGAGGTATGTTGTATCTTCGAGCGCGGGCGGGAGGCAGGCGAGCGCTAGCGAGTTGACACTGTAGGGCGAGAGCACGCGTCGCACCCAGCGCATCAGCTCCACAGGACCGGCAAGCAGGCCAAGGCGCAATCCGGCAAGGCCATAAGCTTTGGAGAACGTGCGCGCGACAAAGAGATTTGGCACCGTGCTTACGAGATCGATGACCGTTTCGCCGTGAAAATGGAAGTAAGCCTCATCGACTAGGAGCGCCGCCTGGGGCGCGCGCGCTGCAATCTCAAGCAACTGTGCGCGTGTAGCCGCGGAGCCGGAAGGGCTGTTGGGATTGGCGATTGCAATGATCTTGGTGCGCGGCGTGATGGCGGCGAGAAGAGGCTCGAAGGGAAACATCAGGTCGTCCGCAGCTTGCACGGCAACCGTGCGTGCATCGGTAGCCGACGCGTAGATCTCATACATCGTGTAGGTGGGGACGGGCAATAAAAGTTCGTCGCCCTCTTCGAGGAAGGCCTCGAAGAGCACATGAATGGCCTCGTCCACGCCGTTGGTGAGGGCCACTTGCGCGGCCTGAAGGCCGAGATGCGTCGCGACGATGGCCTCAACCGGAGTGCGCTCGGGATAGCGCGTGAGGCTTCCGGCGGAGATGCGGCCGAGTACTTCTTGCACCTTGGGCGAACAGGCGACCGTGTTCTCGTTGAAGTCCAGACGCATCGTGTTGCGGTCGCCGAGGGGCGGGTGGTACTCCTTCATGGCCTGTACGCGTGCACGGGGCGCAGGAATAGTTGATGCTGTGATTTCAGCCACGAGGCCTCCTCTTCAATCTTGTGCGAATGGCTTCGGCGTGGCCGGTGAGGCCTTCGGCTTCGGCCAGCAACGCGGCTCTTGGCCCAAGCGTTCGCATGGCGTGTGCACTGTACTCTTGCACGGTAATGAGCTTGACGAAATCATTGACGCTCAGGCCGCCGCGCACGCGCGCCATGCCGCCAGTGGGCAGCGTGTGGTTGGGGCCGGATATGTAGTCACCCATCGGCTGCGCCGACCAGCGGCCTATAAAAACCGAACCGGCATTTTGCACCCAATCGAGGTCGCTGCACGCATCGACGGTGAGATGCTCGGGGGCGATACGATTGGTGATCGCGCGGGCTTCGTCCACATTTGAAGTGATGATGACCAGGCCGTTACGATCAAGAGCTTGCCGCGCGATTTCGTTGTTGCGGCTGCGCTCTTTGGTCTCGAAGACGACACCTTTTGCTAGATCGGCGCGCGTGGTGATGAAGATGGCCAGCGCCTCCGGATCGTGCTCAGCTTGGGCAACCAGGTCGGAGGCTATATCATCTGCGTTGCCGCGTTCGCTGGTGACAATGATCTCGGTTGGACCGGCCAGCATGTCGATGGCGCAGTCGAAGGCAACGAGCCGCTTGGCTGCAGTTACGTAGAGATTGCCGGGGCCGACGATCTTATCAACGCGTGGGAGGCTCGCGGTTCCATAGGCCAGCGCGGCGACGGCGTGTGCGCCGCCGAGGCGATAGAACTCGGTGATGCCGAGCAGATGCGCGGCGGCGAGAGTCTCAGGGGCGGGTTTCGGTGAGACTACTGCGATGCGTTTGACGCCCGCTACCTGCGCTGGGATGGCCGTCATGAGCAGCGTGGAAGGCAGAGGATGGCGGCCGCTCGGCACATAGCAA
Source organism: Occallatibacter sp. (assembly GCA_050015115.1). GTDB lineage: Bacteria > Acidobacteriota > Terriglobia > Terriglobales > Acidobacteriaceae > Telmatobacter. The sequence continues at coordinate 17,394 of JBEKCA010000054.1, read as the reverse complement.
CCTACTGCGCTGAGCGGGCGAACTAACTGGCCGGTGGTGAGGCCGGGAATGGGAGATTCGCTCCACGAGGCCGGAAGTTGCGAGACTGCAAATGCACGAATCTGGTCTGAGGCTACGGTGAGGGCTTCGCGCATCGCGGGAGTGATGGCTTCCCACGCGGCGGCCATCCCATCGGGCGTGATGCGCAGATTGGCAGGGTCTGTGAGGCCGTCGAATTGAGCGGCATAACGAAGCAATGCGCGGTCGCCGCGCCTGCGCACGTCAGAGACGATGCGCTTGACGGCAGGCAGAACGACATCGAGCGCGGCGCCGCCGCGCCGTTCGAGAGCGGCGATGGTCTCTGCTGTTTGTTGCGCGCCGCGTCCTTTAGTTCGGATGATTCGCATTTGGGTTCTCCGACGATCTCGCCTTGATGGTCTCCCACCCTGGCGACAAAAACAAAGACGTCGCGAGGGTGGGGCACTCAAAGGTTAGTAACAATGAAGGCGTTCACAGCACAACCTTATTGAGCGGATATTCGACGATGCCCGCTGCTTTGGCTGCTTTGAGCTTGGGTATGACATCGCGGGCTACACGTTCTTCGACGATGGTGTTGACAGCGACCCAGTCGGAGTTCGAAAGCTGAGAGATGGTCGGCGAGTTAAGCGCCGGCAGCACGGCGAGCACCGCTTCGAGATCGCCGCGTAGCACGTTGAGCATGAGCCCTACCTGCGATTGCGCGTCGATAGCTCCGCGCAACATGAGGGCGATCTGACTGATCTTTTCGCGCTTCCATGGATCGGCGAGTGCTTTGCTGCCGGCAATGAGATGCGTTTCGCTCTCCATGACCGTGTCGATGATTTTGAGGCGATTGGCCTTGAGGGAACTGCCGGTCTCGGTGACCTCAACGATGGCGTCGGCGAGCGTGGGCGGTTTTACTTCCGTCGCACCCCAACTGAATTCGACTTTGACGTTGACGCCCTTGGTTGCGAAGTAGCGCTTGGTCACTTCGACTAACTCGGTGGCGACGATCTTGCCTTTCAAATCTTCTGCCTTCTCAAAGCCGCTGCTCTCGGGCACCGCAAGCACCCAGCGCACTTTGCGGCGGCTCTGCTTGGAGTAGGTCAGCGAAGTGATGCTGGTGAGGTCGAGGCCGCTTTCGACGACCCAGTCGATACCGGTGAGTCCGGCGTCGAGAACGCCGTGATCGACGTAGCGGGCCATCTCCTGCGCGCGAATCAACATGCACTCGATCTCCGGGTCGTCAACCGAGGGGAAGTAGGAGCGGCCGTCCGCGTAAATGTTCCAACCGGCGCGCTTGAAGAGCGCGATCGTCGCATCCTGCAGGCTGCCTTTGGGAATGCCGAGTCTGAGTTTGTTAGCCACGAGTTGCCTCTTTCTCTGTTGATTGGTTGGCCGCGTCGACGCTGACCGTCTTCGTGAAGCAACTGACCGTGCCTTCATGGCAGACTAGCCCGTCGCCCTCGACAATGACACGAAACAACAAGGTATCGTTGTCGCAGTCGGTTGCGGCTGTAACGACGCGGAGGCGGTTGCCGCTGGTTTCGCCCTTCATCCACAGCTTCTGGCGGGTGCGGCTCCAGAAAGTGACGAAGCCTGTTTCGAGGGTTTTGGCGTAACTGGTGGCGTTGAGAAAACCCAGCATCAGCATCTCGCCGGTCTGGGCATCCTGGACGATGCCGGGGACGAGCCCGTCCATTTTTTCGAAATCGATTGTAGGATTCGTATTGCTCATCGTTTTCCTTGTTCTTTGGTTGGGATTTTTGTCGGAACGCGAAAAAGCCCGCCGGTTTTGTCGCCGGCGGGCTTTGCTTCTTGAGATCTCTCTGGCCGCGTTACTTCAGGCCATGGCAGTCCGCCGGCATGGAGGCTCCATGATGGTGGTGATGGCCGTGATGGCGGTTGCACTGCATCTAACTCAAACCATAAAGTAAGCGCCGGTGCGGTGTCAAATCTTTTGCTTGCGGGCTAGGGCCGTGAAGCGGAGAATGGAGCCGTGCGAGTTGAAAAGCGATTGGCGATTTTGGCGGTGGCAGTGCTGGGCCTCTGCATGTTGGGGATGGCGCAGAATCAGGATCGAGATACCCGTGGAGTGCCTAAGACCTCTGCCTCGGCTCCTCCGCCCGAGGTCCGAACCGACATCAATCACGCGAGCGTGGATGAGTTGCTCAAGGTTCCCGGTATGACGCGCAGTTGGGCAGGGCGCATCGTTCGCTTCCGGCCGTACCGTACCAAGCAGGATCTGCTGGAACATGGCGTTGTGACCAGCCAGGTTTATGACCGCATCAAGGATTTTGTGATTGCGCATCGCGAAGCGCAGTGACCACCTGCAGAGGTGTAAAGAGATTGACACTCGTATAGTCATGGTGAGGTGTGGAGGGAGATTATTTCGAAATGTACGACCGGGAACAGCTTCGCGCAATCATGATCGAGAATGCATCTGAAATTAACCGGCTTCACCGTCGCATTCAAGAAACGGTAAAACGGCGATCGGAAAGTGAAGAAGCGCGGGATGAGTGGACCCAGGCATGTGAAGAATTTCACACTCGTTATGACGAGTTGTGCATTCCGGGTGGATATCATCAGGATTTTCATGAGCGAATTTCCGCCGGTGATCAAGCAACGATTGAAGCTGCTTTGTGTTTCCTGGAGGTCCGTCCATACTTTTTCCGGTCGGGCTATCACTGGAAGACAATCTTGCAAAAGTGCAAGCGGGCTCCAATGTCCAAGGAGCAGTCTGAACGATTCGCAATCCTTCTGGAGAAATACCTTGAGTGGAAAAAGCTCCGAAACCTCAGCTCGAAGCGTGGTGCGGCGGCGCGTAGGGACCTGCTGCCACTTCTCTTGCGTTTCTACAATCTTTTTCCGGTTGAGCTATCAGACGCGAAGTTCGACGGTCTGGTGACTGTTGGCGACCTTTATGAAGTTCTTTGCAGGGCACTTAGAATTGAGCCCCACAGTCATCCTGAGACCGAGAAAGGCGTAGTCAGAGAACCGTGCAAAGCGCGGCGCCAAGCAGATATGTCAGTTTGGGCACGCGAGTATCAGGCGTGGCGCGAGTCTGCATGGACAGCGGAGGACGTGTGGGCGACGCTCGTCTCGACCATCGTCGAGACTTACAAGCCTGACCCGTCGATTGTGATTCGTCCGGACACCATACTTCGAAGGCCAGGCGGCGATTAAGTTCCCCCGTCGTGCTACGCTTCTTCCGGTTCCGGAATCGGTGCATCGCCACGCCGGAGCAGCCGGCTCAGAATCACGTAGAGCACCGGGATAAAGAAGAGGTTGAGCACCGTCGAGAGCACCATGCCGCCGACGATGGTGGTGCCGACTGAACGCCGTCCAAGAGCGCCCGCGCCGGTGGCGAAGACCAGCGGCAACACGCCGAGGATGAATGCGAACGAAGTCATCAGAATCGGCCGCAGGCGCAATGCGCCAGCTTCGGCGGCGGCATCGGCGATGGAGAGCCCCTTGCGCCGTAACTGTTCTGCAAACTCGACGATCAGAATTGAGTTCTTCGCCGAGAGGCCGATCAGCATCACCAGGCCAATTTGGCAGTAGACATCATTGGCGAGACCGCGCCACCAGACCAGGCCCAACGCGCCTAGCACGGCCATCGGCACGGCGAGAAGAATGATGAAGGGTAGCGCGAAGCTCTCATACTGCGCCGAGAGTGTGAGATAGACGACCAGCAGACCGAGGCCAAAGATCAGCAGCGCCCTGCCACTGGACTCGATCTCGTCGAGGGTCAGTCCGGTCCACTCATACCTCATTCCCGGCATCTCCATCTTTTTGGCTAGGTTCTCCATCGCGGTGAGTCCCTGGCCGGAGCTGAGCCCCGGAGCGGCCGAGCCGTCGATCTCGACAGCGCGGAAAAGGTTGTAGTGGCTGATGACCGGCGGGCCCGAACTCTCGGTCACCTTGACCAGATTGTCCAGCGGCACCATTTGGCCGGAGTCCGAGCGGACGTAGTAGCTATGCATATCGCGCGCCGACATGCGGAAGGGCTGGTCGGCCTGCACGAAGACGCGATAGGTGCGGTTGTTGAAGTCGAAGTCGTTGATGTACTCCGAGCCCATGAAGACACCGAGGGTCGTAGTGATCTGCGAGAGCGGAATGTTCAGCGACTTGGCCTTTTCGCGGTCGATGGTGACCAGCACCTGGGGATCGTTGGCGGAGAAGGTAGTCAGCAGGCCGGTCAGTTCTTTGCCTGCGTTGCCGGCGCCCACAATCTGATGGGCCACGCGGTCCAGGTCGCTGAGCGTGTTCGAGCCCTCGTCCTGAAGCATGAACTGGAAGCCGCCAAAGCTGCCAACTCCCGAGACAGCAGGGGGCTCGAACATGGCCACCAGGCCGCCATTGGGCGCGAACATCAGCATCTGCAGCTTGGGATTCAAATCGGCGACGATGTCGGCTGTGGAGTGGCCCTTGCCTTTGCGCTGGTCGGAAGGTGTGGTAGAGACAAACATCATGCCGGCGTTGGCAGCATTGCCATTGAGGCTGAATCCCATTACCGAGAAGGCTCCGGCGATGTCGGGATTTTGCGCGATGATCGCTTGAGCGCGATCGGCCAACGCGCCGGTGTAGGCCAGCGAAGAGCCCGGAGGCGCCTGTACGATCACCATCAGGAAGCTCTGATCCTCCTGGGGAATAAAGCCGGTCGGAACACGCTGGTAGGTCCATACCGTTGCGCCCAGCCCAACAAAAAACAACGCCAGCAATGCATAACGGAGTTTGAGTGCTCCGTGAATCGCTTTGGAGTACGAGGATGAAAGCCAACTGATCTGTTTGTCGGTGGAGTGGATGAATCTTGCAAAGAGCCGCGAAACCGCATCGATGTGAAGGAAGTCGAGTTGCTTGGGGCGATCTTCTTCGCCGCGTAAGAACATTGCCGAGAGTGCCGGCGAGAGCGTGAGCGCGTTGAAGGCCGAGATGGCGATGGCAAAGGCGATCGTCAGCGAGAACTGTCGATAAAGAATGCCGGTTGTGCCGGGGAAGAAGCTGACGGGGACGAAGACGGCGATCAGAACCAGAGATGTCGCGATGACGGCGCTTGTCACCTCACCCATGGCGCGCGAGGTGGCTTCATGCGGGTCGGAGTGCTCCATATGCAGATGGCGCTGCACGTTTTCGATGACCACGATGGCATCGTCGACAACCAGTCCGGTGGCCAGGGTAATGCCGAAGAGCGTAAGAGCATTGATAGAGAAGCCGAAGACCTTGATGAAGGCAAAAGTTCCGATCAACGAGACCGGAATGGTAACAGCGGGAATAATGGTAGCTCGCCAATCGAGCAGGAATAAAAAAATGACGGCGATGACGATAAAGATGGCCATGCCAAGGGTAACCAGCACTTCTCGAATCGAATCTCCAACCACGGTTGTGGAGTCAAAGGCGATCGCGTAACTCAAGCCCGGAGGGAAGCTCTTCGACAACTCGGCGAGCTGTGCCTTCGCGGCTCGATCCACCTCAAGGGCGTTTGCATTGGAGAGCTGCAAGATGCCAATTCCCATGGCTTCGCGGCCCGCATACTTCAGTGTCGAGCTGTAATCTTCAGCGCCGACAACAGAGTGGCCGACATCCTTGAGCAGCACCAGGCCGTTGGGAGCGTTCTTGACAATGATGTTGTCGAACTCCGCGGGCGAGGAGAGCCGGCCGACGACGCGCACAGGGATCTGGAAGGCCTGGCTTGAATCCGAGGGCGGCTGGCCAAGCTGACCGGCTGGGATTTCAACGTTTTGCTCGACCAGGGCGTTGACGACATCCGTTGCCGTGAGGTTGTGAGCGGCCAGGCGAACAGGATCAAGCCAGACGCGCATCGCATACTTGCGCTCGCCGAAGATGATGACATCGCCAACGCCGGGAACGCGCTTGATCGCGTCTTTTACATAGACATCCAGATAGTTGGAAATGAATTCGGGCGAGTAACGGCCGTCGAGCGTATAGAAGCCGGCACCGAGAACAAAGTTGAAATTGGATTTTGTGATGCTGATGCCGGTCGCGTTGACGGCCGCCGGCAGCCGCCCCTGGGTGCTGGCTACGCGATTCTGCACGTCCACTGCGGCGATATCGAGATCGTAGCCGGTCTGGAAGGTGATTGCGATCGAGCTTGTCCCACTGTTGGTGCTCGACGAACTGATGTAGCGCATTCCCTCGACGCCATTGATGGCCTCTTCGAGGGGAATGGTGACCGCCTTTTCCACCGTGTCGGCGTTGGCGCCCACGTAGTTGCAGTCCACCGAGACCACGGGCGGCGCCAGCGTTGGATACATGGCAACCGGAAGTGTAGGAATGCATACCGCGCCGGCGAGAATGATCAGCAGCGCGCAGACCGTGGCAAATACAGGCCGATGAATAAAGAAATCTACAAACAAAGATTGCCTTCCTTTTCGTCCGCAATGGGCGCCGGCTGAGCGGCGCCCGGTAACCAAGGTTCTCTAGGCTCCTGGAAGCGGCATGACCGGCATGCCGTTCACCAGGAACTGAGTGCTGGATACGATGACTTTGTCACCCGCGTTCAGCCCGGAGGAGACAGCGTAGGTGTTGCCTACTGTGTCACCCAAAGTGACAGCTGTCTGGTTGGCGAAAAAGTGACCTCCCTGCAGCCGAGCCACAAAGACGAAGGTTTGGCCACCCTGACGGGTAACCGCCAGCACCGGCACAACTGCCATCGGCGAGGTACTCCAAATCACGCGCGCCTTGATCATCTCCGCGGTGCGCAGCAAATCAGGTGTCGCATGCACGGGGGCTTTCACGAGAATTCCCTGGGTCGAGCTATCGACTTGTGCGGAGAGGAAGTCGATCTTCGTCTTCTCGATCAACTTGCCCGAGTTGTCCATCAGATCCACGTTCAATCCCTGACGCACCTGGCCGGAGCGTTCAGTGGGGATGTAGATGTAGGCCTCCAGATCTTTGTTCTCATCGACCGTGGTGAGCACAGTCGCCGGTGAATTAGCCGGAGAAGCGAAGTCGCCCACATGGACCGGGATGTCGCCCACCACGCCGTCAAAGGGCGCGCGAATGTTGTAGTAGGCCAGTTGTTCTTCCTGCGTCTTGCGCAGTTGGACAGCCGATTCATAGTCCGCCTTGGTGTTGTCGAATGACTGCTGCGCCTGGTCGTAGACGTCGCGGCTGGTCACGCCCGCGTCGAAGAGTTTGTGCTGTCGTTCGATTTCCACGACATTGTAGTCGTAGACTGCCTTCTTCTGCCGCTCGGTCGCGCGGGCGGATTCGACCGCGGCCGTCTGTTGCCGTGGATCGATTTCCATCAGCAACTGTCCGGCCGTGACATGGTCGCCTGAACGGACGAGAATTCTCGTTACCAGTCCGCTTACTTGCGGCAGCAGCGTAGCCGAGCGGCGGGACTTGATGGTGGCCACATACTCGCTGGACAGGGGCACCGGAGCAAGCGTCACCAATGCCGTCTGTACTGGCATTGCCTGCATTCCGGCACCAGTCGGCGCCGCCGCCGGCTTCTTTTCGCAGCCGCTTGCCGCCAATCCAAGCATCACAATATAACTGATTCCAAGAATGCGTTTCAAATCGCTCTTCCTCACTCTATCTTCTTCTCTCCGGTGATCTTCAGCCTCCCCGGCGGCTTGATTGTCTGAGCGGCAATCTTCGCCGCGGACTCCAGCGCAGCGTTCCCAATGCATGCCGGGTAAAGTGCGGTTACAGGTTGCGGAGCTGATTGTCGACGGCGATCGGGCCTGCGCGAATGCCTACGGCCGAAGAGTGCGCCGCGAACTGGCGGAAGGCTAATTCAAGATCACCTAGTTCATTGTGACGCTTGGGACCGCGCCATCGACGCAAAAATTCGCTTTCAATCCAAGGATTCTGAATCCTGAATCGCCCTTGTATCTTCTTGGCACGTGCCAGCGAGGGTTCTGGAGGCCGAAGTTCCTCTCGAGAAGCGCTGCCCTGCTGCGCTACTTCATGCTACGTAAACCCAGTCCCGAAGGTTCAAAAGACGCTATCGCACCCGCAGCCCGGCCGGTTCGGAATCGTCGAACGAGGAAAGCCGGAACCCGGGGAAGAAGGGGTGCGGGAAGCGGAAGCAAACCGGAACGCGCTGATCGCCAGTTGTTTTTGACACAGCGGAGCCAACTTGGTAGCCTTCATAAGGGCGCATGTGGCCGATCCTGGCCGAACTCAAGCCCTTTCCAGCGTCCCCGTCGTCTAGTCCGGCCTAGGACACCGCCCTTTCACGGCGATAACACGGGTTCAAATCCCGTCGGGGACGCCAATCAATTCAATAGCTTACGTGATTGAATGATTTTCTCGTACGTCCGTTTTGTTCCAATAACAGCGGGGCTCTCGTTTTGAGGGTTTTCATCGAGCAACATGCTCACAAGGCGACTTTGTGCGTTGCGCTTCACTTCCGTGACTGCTTGCGCGTAAAGATTCATCGTCACCAAGCTGTTTGCGTGTCGCAATAGTTCCTGCACCGTCTTCACGTCCTCCCCATTGGCCTTGAGAAGAGTGGCATAGGTGCGCCGGAAAGTGTGCCAGCCGATCCGGCCTTGAATTCCAGCAGCCTTCGCTGCCGGTTGCAGGTGCCAGCGGTTGAGAGTTCCCGGCCAGTACGGTTGCACTCCGTTTGTATGAGGGCTGGCAAAGACCCAGTCCTCGGGGCGTGGATATGCGCAAAGGTTCCGCCAGCGCCACAACGCTTCCGCAAGGCGAGAATCCAGCGGTACGGGTTTGCGTGACGCTTCCGTTTTGCATTCGCCAACGTGCTGAAGCGAGATCGAGCGCGTGACACTGATTTCAAACTTCTCGAAATCGATGTCCTGCCACTTGAGCGCCAGCAGTTCTCCAACCCTCAATCCGGTCATCACGTCTACAAGCACAGCGGTATGCGTCGGCTCTTCGAGGTAGAGAAGCAATTCCTCTACCTGCGGAAGCGTCAACACTGTCGGAATATTCTTGCGCTTGGCGCTCTGGCGCACATGCGTAATGGGATTCCGGTCGTGCCACTCCCAACGTACCGCGTGATTGAAGACGGCGTGCATGATGTTCCGAATTTTTGCCTTGCTGCCGTTGGCAAGATTGAGCGAATGCAGCCACTCCTCCACGGCAACCGCTTTTACATCCTTCAGCCGGTAGTTTCCCCAGCGAGGCAGAATCCACTTTCTGAAGTAGCCTTGGTACGTTTCGCATGTTGCGAAGGTTTTGTTCGAGTCCTTACCTAATTCCTTTTCTCGGTAGTGTTCGACTAGCGTCTGCACACTGACCGTTTCGAGGCTAAAGCGAGGACTTTCGGCGTTGATGTTGACCAACAGCGACGCAACGGCCCGTTTTGCCGATGCCTCGTTCGGGTACTGCTCCAGACTTCCGACCACAAGACTGCGTCGCTTTCGACTCCCATCGGCCTGGGGTTCGTACCAGCGGTACTCCCAGGCGCGTGGGCCGCGCTTGCGCTCCACAAGCTGGAGGTTGCCTTGTTGATAGCGTGTCCGTCTCATTTTTCTCCTTTTCAAGAGCGGTGAGGCGGCACGGATAGCTGCTCTGAGCTTACATTTTCTGGCAAGCAGCGGTCGAGATCGGAAGCACGAAAGCGCCAGAGCTTGCCCACTCGCAATCCGGCAACTAGGCCGTTGCGGGCGTACCGCTGAAGGGTTTTGGGATGGACCTTCACGAGGGCCGCAGCCTGCTCGCTGTTCAATAATGGTTCGAATGAATAGGGGGAATCGAACATGGTTCGCACGCTCCTTGAACTCACGATGCGACGAATTCTATTTCTTGTCTAGCCCCTGTAAATTGAGGCACTTCCGCCTTATCAAAGTCTGCACTTGGAGCGAAGGTAATGGAGCGACGTTTAGAGAAATGGAGCGTAACGGAAGGTATTCTTAGGCATTCATGGGAATAGCCGTATTTTTGATTTTATGAAAAGAGAATTTTGCGTTTCGCTAAAAAGAACAGACATTCCCCGGATAGACGGAGCATAGCCGAGGCGCGGGCGGTGTCAAGGGCGGCTACGCCGCCGCTTCGCGGTCAAGACCCTTGACACCGCCCTCTCCGCCTCGGCAAATAATCCAAATATCCGGGGAATGTCAGTTTTAGAAGCCAATCCCAAGGTCGTGTCCATAGCCGATTTCGCGCCCAATTTTCAGCGGGTCAATTTGCGGCTCAGGCACCAAAGCTACGCCGTGCGCCAACTCATTCAGTCGAGACTGCTCGCGAGTCAATTCAGTTGCCGATGGGCGCGCTGAAGAAATGCCGAGCGATTCACGCAGCCGGTCAACATCGGAAGTGATAACTGTGATTCCATCGCGGCCCCGCGATGCAGCGACGTAAAACTGTTCCTGCTTCATTCCGTCGCCGGAGAGAACCACAGCGTCCACAGTCTTGCCCTGGCTGCGATGAGCGGTGATCGCGTAGCCGTGGTCGAACTCGTGATAGTTTGCGGGCAGGGTGCGGCCATCCTCAAGTTGAATGCGCCCCCCATCAACACTGCGGACTTTTGCCAACTCTCCGTTAGTGGCGCGGAACCCCGCCTCCCGACGATTTCCCGTCAACAGGAGCCGGTCTCTAGGAGCGACTTCGATTTGATGACGTTCATGCACGGAGAATGAACGCGCCTGTGCAGGACTCACCACGCGCTCTACACCATGCCGATCTCTGGCGACAATGTGCGACGTGCTTGCACTTTCGACGACGAGCGATTCATGCTTGCCGATCCCATGCGAAGAACGATGGAACTGCAATATCTGGCCTTCCTGGTAATTTGACAAGTCCTTCTTTTGCGCCTCAGTCCATTGCAAAGGCGCATGGCGTTCGAAGATCATGCCGCCATTCAATTCGCCTTGTTGCGTCATATCATGACGAATCGCGTGGGCGATCCTGGCGATCTCTTCATGCGTTCCAGCAACGACGAGCACTTTGCGGCTGGGATCAGCTGCGAGTTCCCGGTAAGCCGCTGCCACAGTGCACGCGGTATCCAGGTAAGGAACTTCACGAACAGTCCCGAGCTTTTCCAGCTTTTCAAAACCCTGTTCCGGCGAATCGCGCAACGTCTGAATCGCGTCCCGATACTCTGCCAGTGTCTGCCGTTGCACGCCAGTCAGCGAAACACTTTTCATCAGCGATTCCCGCTCCAGGATGCGCAGAGCGTCCGACGCTTCCACACTTTGAATTTGCCGCGTGTCCCCGGAGAAAAGAAGCCGCACGTTTTCGCGCTCCGCCAGTTTGAGCAACTCATCCATTTGGCGGCCAGAGATCATGCCCGCCTCATCGACGATCAGAACTTTACCGCGCACCGCACCCCGCTGAGTCTCATCCTCCAGCAATCGGGAAACCGTCATTGCATCTCGAAAACCGACCTTGTGCAACTCCTCGACCGCGCTACGCGTCGGCGCGACCGCCGTCACTTTGTGTCCAGTCTCGCGTAAGCCACGCTCAATCTCCTGAAGCGTGGCCGTCTTGCCCGTTCCAGCCGCTCCGCGCAGATTGATGGCAAAATCGCGAGAAGCCAAAACCTCATGAACCGCCCGCCGTTGCTCATCTCGCAGACGCTCAGAAGGCCGGAATTCCCGCTCATCACCCAACCGTTCAAAGCGCCCGGTGCCGCGATCCACTGCCGCAATCATCCGCTGTTCGCGCTCAAGACTCTCGCGTGTGGCAAGATTGTTTCCAGCCCGGATGAGAGAACCCTCTGCCTGCTCCAGTTCCAGAGCGTCGCGCAACTGGCCAGGATCAATCCGCCCGCGCCCGTGACGCAGGGCTTCGGTCATCAGATCGAAATCGCGCACGACGGAATTACGCTCGAAGAGGTGCGCCTTCGCATACTGAAGCGATTCCGATGCTTGAGATAATTCCTGAGAAATACGCGGATGCCGTTCGATGGATTTGGCTCGGATACTTTGCAGCGTTTGTCTTTCCTCCGGCGCAAGGCGGGATTGCTGTTGTTCTCTCACTCGTTCTGTGGAGATTTCCGTTAGCTTGTCAGCGCGGGATTCGCGGACAAGCACGGCGACTTCATTATTGGTAGGTTTGCGGCCATGCTCCGCCGTGAATTGCTCAATAGCGGCGTCGCGCTGTGCGCTGCGCACGCTGTACCTTTCGAGCAATTCATTCGATACGCCGCGAATCTCGAATCCATGATCTCTGCCCTTGGAATCGCGGCGCGCTTCGATCTCATATCCCAGCCCGCGCACCTCACGCGCCAACGCGTTACGGTATACCTCCGTCAGATATGCGCGGCGCTCGTACAAACCCGACGCCTGCAATGCCTTCCAGCGGCCTTCCACGCCGTCATAGGTGAGATTGGCCGCGACAGCGTGCGTGTGCAGTTGCGGATCGAGTTCCCGGCTTGTGTCATGCCGGTACGCTGCGACGATCCAATTACCGGTTGCCCGATTCTCGTTCGCGCCATTCAACCGGACGCGCGTCGCTGCATGGCTCTCCGCCTCTGCAAGCGCCTCCCGGACAGCTTTGTCGTGAGCGGCCACGAGGCGATCATCCCCGCCGACGAGCGCCTGAATGGAAATCGACTTTGGCGCGGAAAAGGTCAGATCGTACAGCGACCGCCCCTTGCTCTGCTCGCTTCCGTCCACTTTCGCGCGGTCAGCACTGTGCCGCGGGCGGAGGAACTCGCCGGTTTCCGGGTTCATCCCCTCGCGGATGGCCTCAAATTGCTCCGGCGTCACATTGCCGCGCAATCCAAGCAACTCAGCGCCACGGCCATGCCATTCGCCTTGAACCCGGCGATGCTCATCGTAATAATCGCTGTGTTCGAGATGCCGTTGGGCATACCCGGCACCGCCCGACATGGCCCGTATCGTCAGCATGAACCGACGCTAACGCTGTTCGAAATCTGGATGCAAATTTGGAAACCGCAGTCGCATTTTGAGGAATTGACGGGCACTGACAGGAGCCACGCCTGCTGAGACGGATGCAGCATCAAATTCGTTCCGAATCAATGGCACGACTACCGATACTTGGCGAAGCGCACAACAGTCAAATCGTGGAAGGGTTATGGGGCTGATATTATGGAGATAATCGAGCACCACAACGGCAATAGTTACCTGCGGTTCGCGCCGCTCGGGTCGAGCCAGTTGTGGATGTCTTGCTTTTTTCGGAAGAAGTCCCCGCACGGTATCGATGCTAGGTAATCTGCCGTTGCATTAGGGAGAGTCTGAAGTGGCGGTGAATGAACATTTGAGCGAATGGGCGCAGATGTTCTCATGTTTCCTTGGAGGATGGCATTCCATGGCCGATAGGAAGATTCGCATCAACTTCGTGTCTAGGATTTGCCGGACATTGGTCTACATTTGCTTCTGTGCACTGGTTTCGGAGACAGGGTCTGCGCAGGCAGCGTCTTCTACTGCACCAGCTCCAGCACCCGCCGTTACCGCTGAAAGCCCAATCACTCTTGATCAACTTAGAAAACTGTTAGACGAGTTGCACGAGGTCGAGCAAACCCGAGCTATAACCCAGGAGGAAGCAGAGCGACAGAGGGCGACGCTACCTCCTTGGTTTCCGAAATCCGTTTGGGACGCCGTAGAACAAAAAATGGGCAGTGTAGACATCGCAAAGGTGGAACTGCCGATCTACCAGCGCTACCTTACCAGTGAGACTGGGGATGGACTCATCCTTTGGTTCAACGGACCGCTTGGCCAGCAACTGGCCGAGCAGGTCATGTCACGCCGGGTCGCGATTGCTGAGACTGGTGCGCAAGGTTCTAAAGCCGCACAGACATACATTGACGGGGCCACCCAATCCGACAAGGGCATCGCATCCGCGCGCCTCAATCAATTGGGGCCGACAGACAGAGAGCGGGCTATTAAGGCAGTGCAGGCACTGACGAATTCGTGGAAGACGATGAGCGACGACTTAGCAAAACTATATGACGAGTACGTAAATAACCTAGTCCAGACTGAACTCGCCAAACATAGCCAAGAGCTTGCTGCAGCTCAGCAGGCATATATGCGCAAGTCCTCCAGCCAGCCAGCAAGGCACCAGTAGTGTGCGAAGCGACTGGGAGCATTGTGGTCGGCGCAGTATGATCCTGCGAGCGTCAATTTCGTGCGGCGCGCTGGAATCCCGTCTCGCTGCGCTCGTTGTGGAGCAAGACACCATCCCTAAGCCTGACGGCTTAGGGATGGCTTGACCGACCGACAGCCTTGAACAGAATTCGACTGACTTCGGATCATGTTCGAGGGAGATCGAGAACTGTTCGAATTTGTTCGAGGCTTGCACTGCCGTATGTTCCGACGCGATTCTGCCCGAATCGACACTGTTCGTTCACGAATGGATATCTGGGAAATTCATCAGGCTTTAAACTTCGCTGACCAGCTGAGCCGTGGCGGCCCTGCTGATCGGCTAAAATTACCTGTTGATTAAGGTTCAGGAGAGGATTTGTACGCTATGACGGGCTATCGCCTTCTGTCTGCTTTTCTGTTGGGGTGCTTGATTGCAAATATCGCCTGTTCTCCATCAGCCTATGCACAGGCGAGCAACGCGAATGAATGGACCTGGATGGGCGGAAGCAACACAGTGAGCAGCAGCGGCTACGAACCTACTGTATATGGGACGTTAGGAACGCCTTCTACTGCGAATACCCCAGGGAGTCGTTCGGGGGTGGTGAATTGGACGGACAAGAGTGGTCATCTTTGGCTCTTTGGCGGCGAAACCTCTGTCGTCAGCGGCGTTATTAACGCGCCCAATGATTTATGGAAGTTCGATACCTCCACAAATGAATGGACTTGGATGGGTGGAGGAGGCACTAACGCTTGCGTGGTGAACGAGTGTGGGCAGGCTGGAGTGTACGGGACTTTGGGAACCTTCGCTGCCGGGAACTTTCCAGGGAGCCGCAGCGGCGCTGTGGCGTGGAGCGATAAATCTGGCCACCTTTGGCTTTATGGCGGCGATGGATTCGATGCCAACGGAGTCGTAGGCGTTCTCAACGATATGTGGGAATTTGATCCTTCTACAGATCAATGGGCATGGATGGGAGGGAGCAACACAGTACCCTCGGCCAATTCTGGTCAGCCTGGCGTATATGGAACGAAGGGAACGCCAGCTGCGGGTAATAACCCAGGTGGCCGTTGGATGTCATCAGGCTGGACCGACAATAAGGGAAATTTCTGGCTTTTTGCGGGATGGGGTTACGATGCGAATGGCTTGAATGGCTCGCCGAACAATCTTTGGGAGTTCAACCCATCCACCAACGAATGGACTTGGGTGAGCGGAAGTAGCACTATTACCGCAGGCGGCTTCCAGCCAGGGATATACGGTACTTTGGGGACGCCCTCTTCTGGAAACATTCCAGGGAGCCGCGCCAATGCTCTGACTTGGTCAGACAGTAGCGGCAATCTTTGGCTTTATGGCGGCAATGGTCTCGATGCCGACAGCAATTCCGGTTATCTCGCCGACCTGTGGGAGTTCAATTCCTCCACGAGTGAATGGACTTGGGTAAATGGCAGCAACCAGTTGAATTGCAGCGGCATTGGACAAGGATACTGCTTCCAGCCGGTGGTCTATGGCGCGTTAGGAACCACTGCCACTGGGAGTACCCCCGGAAGCCGCAGTTCCGCAGCTAGTTGGACTGATAGTGACGGCAACTTCTGGCTCTTTGGGGGATGGGGCTTTGCCTCTGCAGGTATAAGTGAACTCAATGACCTTTGGGAATTCCATCCGTCGATCAACGAATGGGAATGGATGGGCGGCGGCTCAGGCGGAAACGGAGTCTACGGCACGTTGGGTACTCCTGCTTCTGGAAACCTCCCCGGGGAACGCCAGGGAGCAGCGAGTTGGACCGACGACAGCGGGTATTTCTGGCTCTATGGCGGTGGTGGTCTCGCTTCGAACAATACGGTTGGCGCCCCGAATGACTTATGGAAATACGCACCCTCAAACACCGTCAACCTGCCTCATGCAGATTTTGCGTTTTCTATTGATGCACAATCATTCACCCTGCTCCCTGCGCGGAGTGCAACCACTTTCGTGAGGATTACAGGGTTGGAAGGGTTCAACTCTTCTGTTACATTCAGTTGCTCTGGATTGCCCACTGGAGCTTCGTGCAGCTTTTCGCCCTCGACGATTACACCCATTATTACAGGAGTTGAATACGACGGAGGGATGACCGTAACCACGGCGGCCACCACTGCAACTCTTCACCGGAATTCCAATCCACTGCTTCCCGGCACAGCAGTATTTGCACTTGTATTTTGCATTGGATGGAAAAAGCAGCGTTTTCTTCAGATGCTCCTACTTTTGGTTGTGAGTATCGCAGGGCTTGGTGCAGTTAGCGGCTGTGGCGGCGGAAGTTCCGCCGCTCAACCTACTACATCGACGGTAACTGTAACAGCAACATCGGGTTCTCTATCGCACACCGCAACGTTTTCGCTAACAGTGAACTGAGGCTTTTCGAGAATGCCAGTGACCGCGTTGGACAGCGGCTGATCTCCCCTATCGCCTTCAGTTCCAGTGCGGGAGGCTCTGCCAGTTGACGGGAAACTGCATTGACCGAAGATTAACCGTTGGATGGGCGTTGAAAAGAGCCTTGAGCCGCTCTCCCCAGAGGGAATCGGGAGCAATGTCGGCGAGCAGTGTTTGGATGATTAGCGCGATGACGTAAAAGCGGTCGTTGCCTATGCCGCTTGCCTTCCACGCCACGGGCAATTCCGGCTTGACGGCGAGTTCTCGATTCCACAACCGGCTGTGATGCGCGCAGACGTTGCGAACCGCCGTCAAGGCATGGAGCCAGCTTACAAAAACGGGCTGCGGCTGGTTGAATTCGCGGGCGATTTTCTTCCGCAGACCGGTCCTCAAGTGCTCATACATCTTTGACAGCGCACCGAAGCTGATCAACTCCGTCGCCATCCACACGGGCAATTCCGTTTCTGAGGTGTACTTGGTCCGATAGTGGCCGATGAAAACCTCGGTGGAACGCCCCTCTTCGCGCCGGAGAATCCTCATGAAGTCGGCATGATTGAATGTCGCCGCGAAGTTGGCGGCGTCCGCATAACCGAAGACGCCCAGGTCTTTTCCTATTTCGTACGTAATGATGGCGCGGACGCTGATCTCAATCCTGTCCAGAGCTTCGCGTACGAGCCGCCGCAGATCGGCATCGAATCGATAGAGATCAATGATTTGCTCAAAGGTCGTCCCCGGACGAAAATTGCCCGTGGCCGCATCTTTGAATGGGATGAAGTACGCGCTCAGGCGGTAATAGCCGATTCGTTTCAGCCAAAACAGCGTACTCGCCCTGTCTGCGCAAGCGAGACCACGACGGATCAGTAAATCGACTTGATCTTCGTAAGGAAGATGAGGCTTGCCGTATTTCATCGGAAAATGAAAAACCCGCCGATTTGAGCTTCACCTGTTTCCAGGGAGAGGCTTGGCGGGTGTGTCATCACTATAGTGACGGCATTCCCGCCAGTTGTCAAG
>JBEKCA010000053.1:0-34052 GCA_050015115.1 Occallatibacter sp. | reverse complement strand
GAAGATGAATGTCAGCGGCGCATACTTTTGCGCGTTTTGAAGAATGAAGTTGCAGAAATAAGATTTGCCGGACCCTGTCATTCCGAGGATCAGCGTGTGCGCGACTTCGCCATTATGCAGATTGAGAAAGTAAGGCGTGCTGTTGTCGGTTTCGAGCGCGGCGAGGTACTCCGAGCCGAGGTGCGCATTCGTCTTCTCGCCCGGCAGGATCGTAAATAGGAACGAAAGATCGGCATAGTTTGAATTCAGAAGATACAGCTTTCGTAGATTGAGCGCATAGTTGCCGGGGATCGTGGCGAAGTATGCATTGAGCTGGTTGTATGTTTCGATGAATAGATTGCCATCTGCATTCGTGAAGACGCCAGTGAACTCACCTGCAAGATGCTCAAGCTCGGACTTCGAGCGCCCATAGAGAACGATGGTCAGCGAGAAGTCGCCAAGCTGCTGTCCATCGCCTAATGCTCGTAGGCAATCGCCAAGGTTCTCAATGTCCGCTTGCTTCGATTCGTCAACCAGTACATCGCGAGGATTCGTCTTCGCCGCGTCGTTGCCCATCTGTGAGATGAAACCGGTCTTCGATACGTTGAAATGGCGGCGGCGCTTGTTCACTTCCTTGCGCGCCTGTTCCGCTCCAAGTGGCATCCATTCCGTGACGACATAGAAGTTCGCGGCAATCTTCAACAGCGAATCGAGCACAAGAGGCCGCGTTTCTGTGATGGCTTCCTTCATGGTCAGCACACGGACCAAATGCTCGCCGGCGCGCAGGTGGTCGCGCTCAGCCTCGATGGTGGAGTTCACAACCTGATAGTCGAGAAACTGCGTTGATTGCGGCTTGCCCGCAATCCGCCAGTCGTCGTAGTTGAGCAGCCGCCGAAAGAACGTAAACTGCTCCGGCTGGCTCAAGACTTTGATCTCGATGAAATCTCCGAGCTGGCGCGTGAATGCCTGGACGCGCTGCTCCAGCGTGGCAACGCTGGTTTGAATTTGCGCCCGCAAGAGTTTCTTCATGCGGCTACCAGCAAACTGTGTCTTCAACTCGTCGATGGCTCCGGTGGGGTCACTGAGCAAGCGAGCAAGCGCCGCACCAATGCCGGTCTTTGATCGCTCACCTTCAAGGACGATGCAATAGAAGATCTCAATTTGATAGAGCCTGTCGCGCTTGACCTCAAAGAACTGCCGCCGCTGGTCGATTGCTGCTTCGACGACAGGATCTTCGTAATGTGCGAATGGGATCTCCGGCCGGTTCTGCTTGAAGAGATATTGATAGACGTGGAAGCCGGGGCCAAATGCCTTCAATGCGGATTCCAGACGTTTCACGGCATACTCTTGTTCTGAATGGTCGAGACTCTCGTAGTCAACGCCGGAGACGCGAAGCACCATGCCCACGTCGCCACTCTTTGTGAGAAACACAGTCTCATTCCAAAATCCATAAAGGTTGATGTGGTCATTGAGCGCAGCCGCTTCCTTCCACGGCTTGATAACCTTATCGAGTCGCAGCATCAGACCACCTCCACGCGCGGGACGCTCTGCTTTGTAGCGTCATAGCGCACGTTGTACCGCTCCGATTTTGCAAGGATGCGAAGAAAGGCCGGGTCGGTATTGGTCACCCAATGCCCGAAGGCGAAGCCGCCAACAAAAACAGCAATCCCGGCAACCAGGCTATTGAAAAGGTTGAAGACGCCCACTGCGCCAACGCACACGAAATAGAACAGCGTCCGCTCCACACCGAGGTATGTGAGGGGCTTGTGCAGGCTTTTGTAGACCCGATTCCTCCGACGGGTTGTGGTGTGTGTCTGCATCGTAGCCCCTCACAGCTTGTGAAGTGGTTGGGTTGGAGTGGTTCGGTTGTTCAGTGCTTTGGGTGTCGTTTACACACCCCAAAGCCAGGTGAGTACGTTGGTGGCGAGCACGGCAATTCCCGTACCGGCTGCAACACCGGCCAGAGTCTTCTTGGCTCCCGGCTCGCCATGTGCGAACTGGTAGCCGCCAACCACGATGGCGATTAAACTTGCTACCTTCGCAACCGTGCCGGTGAACAGCGTTTGCATTGCGGTGAAGCCGGTATCGAACGGCGACTGCGCGAGCGCCAGGGCCGGAAATAGGATGAGCAGGGTGAACAGGGTTAAGGTGGGACGCATCCGGCGCAGGCTACCCCTGAGGACAGCCTGCGGCCGGTTGCAGGATATGAGCGTGGCAATCATCGGCACCTCCAGCGGCCCCGGTCGGGCCGCGATATGCCGTGAACGTAAGCCAGATTTGCTCGCCGCGTCCAATAACTTTTTGGAAGTAGCCGATAACTTTTTGGATTTTGCGCGCGCTATCCGCTTTGAGATGAGGAATGAAAGAGGTGTGTCTTGCAGGAGACTGGACATGGTGGCTGTTAGAAACAGCCACCAATCTGATAAAATAGGGATAATTACGCAAGAATTCCTGATAAATGTCAGGTGTATATTGGGAGGCGACGATGCCCAGAGGCGTATGGGAAAAGGTGCCGGACAGTGGCATTTGGTGGATTCACTATGTGGATGCCGAGGGAAAGCGTCGGCGCGAGAAGGTCGGTCGCAAAACGGACGCGATCAAGCTCTACCACCAGCGAAAGGCCGATGCGGCCGCCGGCAAGAAGCTGAACAAACCTCTTCGGCAGCGCGAGCGGACTTTTCAGGAACTCGCCAATAACGCCCTTGAATACGCGAGAAAGAACAAGTCGAATCCGGCGGATGATGAGCAGAAGATCCGGCTTCTTACCAGCGAGTTTGGTACGCGCGCAGCGTCGTCGCTGACGCAGCAGGAGTTGGCTACCTTCCTGGAATCGCGCAAAACCAGCCCGGCAACCTTCAACCGTTACCGAGCCACATTGAGCATGATCTACCGCGAGGCCATTCGGAATGGCTGGTTGGAGCGCAATCCGGCGCGTTTGGTCAAAGCGAAGAAAGAGGACAACGGGCGCATCCGCTTTCTCTCAGATGAAGAGGAGAAATCTATTCGCCTGATCATCGCTGAGGAATACCCCGAGCGCTTCCTGAATGAATTTGAGATTGCCTTGCATACCGGCATGAGGCGTTCGGAGCAGTTTTCGCTTGTATGGACCCAAGTGGACTTGAAAGGCAAGAAAATCCATCTCCTGAAGACCAAAAATGGGTTGGGTAGGATGATCCCTCTGAACTCGGCTGCGCTGGCAGCATTCGAGCGACAGTCTCAGGTTTCCGGCCGTGTGGAGCGAGTTTTCCTCACCGATGATGGAAAGCCGCTCATCCAGAAGCCTATCCGGCGATGGTTTGAGGAGACGTTGGTGAAGGCCCAGATTAGAGAATTCAGTTGGCATTGCCTCCGCCACACTTTCGCTAGTCGCCTAGTCATGGCCGGAGTCGCGCTGAAGGCAGTCCAGGAATTGATGGGGCACAAGACGATTCAGATGACGGCCCGGTATGCCCACCTGTCGCCGGACCACCTCCAGAGCGCGGTGGAGCTTATCTCCGGCGCAAAACCGGCCAAACAGCCACTGAAAAAACGAACAGCCACCAGAACAGCCACCAGCGCAAAAAAGGCCACCCAGGGCGGGTAGCCATTGCCGTTCGAGGTGTTGTCATATTGTGTTGATTCAGAATGATTTATATGGCGGAGAGGGAGGGATTCGAACCCCCGATAGCCTTGCGACTATGTCTGATTTCGAGTCAGGTGCATTCAACCGGGCTCTGCCACCTCTCCACTTTGTTTACAACTACTTACGAGACGCTCCCGAAGACATCAAATTGATAATGCCAGTTCTGATGGCACTTTGTACCCCGGATATCCGCTCCACCGCCACATGCTTATGGTTCACGCTGAGGTGTGCGTACCGTTTGGTCGTCAGTGCCGTCTCCTGTCCCAGGAGTCCTCCGACCGTATGCAAATCCATACCGGCCATCACCAGTTTACCGGCGAAGGGATGTCGATTGCAATGCCAAGTGTGTCTTTGAGGCCAGCCGCTCTATGGCGGCCAGTAACCAGTCGCGCAGATGTTTCGCATCAGGAAAGACGAAATCACATTCGGAAGCGGAACTCAGTTGTTCGAGACTCTGGTCGTACCCGACGACTCGACGCTGCACGTCTCAGTCGTGCTGGCGCAGGCAGCCGTAAAGGCCAAGCAAAGCCAGCTACGAGAGATCAACTACGGCGATCTACACGACAAACATCGCAACACCTGCCACAAACATTGCCGCTGTGGCGATGGCGACGACCGCCCATCCTAGGCGAGAACTTGGTTGGCCCTGCATCAGAATTTTGTCTCGCGCGATAATCAGAATTCCGACCAAGAGAAAGGGCGCCAGCAATCCGTTGATAATCGCTGTCCAGTAGAGCGCCTTTACCGGGTTGATGCCAATGAAGTCCAGGCCCACGCCCACCCCTGTTGAAACCATAATCAGCGCGTAAAACCAGCGCGCTTGTCTCAGTTTCCTATTCAGACCCTGGCGCCAGCCAAGTGTTTCGGCGAATGCATATGCAGTCGATCCCGCTAATGTGGGGATGGCCAGGAACCCGACCCCGACAATCCCCAATGTGAATAGGGTCGCGGCGAAGTTGCCAGCGAATGGTCTGAGGGCTTCGGCTGCCTGGCGAGAAGTTTCGATCTTTGTGATCCCGTGCCCGTGGAGGGTAATGGCTGTTGTCAGTACGATGAAGAACATGACCATGTTCGAAAAGAACGCGCCAACACACACATCGATGTTTCTCAGGTTGAGTTCCTGCGGTGAGGCTCCTCTGCGCTGAGCGAGCGTGTTCTGACCTGAAGATTTTTCCTCTTCAACCTCTTCACTAGCCTGCCAGAAGAAAAGATAAGGACTTATTGTGGTACCGAGTATTGCCACCAGCATCGCCCATTCATCTCTACAGTTTGGGATCGACGGTACGACGGTATCTCGCAGTACCTGGGGCCAATTGGCCCCCGCAATCAAAGCGGTAATGGGATAAGCGAAAAGGACTAGGACTAGCCACTTAAGAACGCTGGCAATCTGCTGATAACGAAGTTTGACGGTCGCCCAGGAAATAAGAAGCGCGAACATCACCACAAACCAATGGGAGTTGACCCCCAAGAGCATTGCAGCCGCGTCCGCCATGCCGGCGAGATCCGCCGCAATGTTAATCGTATTTGCGGCTAGAAGCGCCAATATGAAGGCAACCAGCAGCCACCGTGGAAATCGTTGCTTGAAGTTATCGGCCAGCCCCTGTCCTGTCACCTTGCCGATACGGGCACACATTATCTGAACCGCCGCCATCAACGGCCATGTAATAAGAGCGGTCCATAAAAGCCTTGTTCCGAATTGCGCCCCGGCTATGGAATAGGTGGCGATGCCCGACGGGTCATCGTCAGCAGCCCCGGTGATGACGCCGGGGCCGATCGACTTCAATAACGATCGTATCCACCGCGAAGACGACTGCGCCTCCATTGATGGTTGCTCATGTGTGTCAGATTTGCGACGGGACAAAGGACCTAACGATCCTCTTTGCATTCGGCATCTTCCATTGAATTTGTCTATGTTACGCGAGTCTCGATATGTGCCTCGGCGCACTCAATTGAACAACGGACGGACTCTCGTGCCTTGCCTCGGGCTCCGCCTACCTTGGCCGTGATGATTGAGGCTGTTCTCTTGCTCCCCAACTTCGTTGAGAGTACCGGTTCATATGGTCGTAATCTGAGCTATTGAGACCACAACATGCAGAGGCAAACTCTGATCGAACCGCATGCCTCGACGCTCTTAACAGAGCACCGGCTCTTTCTTGCCGACCTTGCAAGGCTTACCTGGTTCTTTCGCTCCCGATGGGGCACGCAACAGCAGGGGAAGCGCTGCCGCCCCAGCCGTAATCGCCGCAAGGATAAGCAAAGCCTGTTCGTACCCTCCGGTCGATTGGCGCAGATGCGCAATTAAGATTGGCCCCAAGGCGCTGCCGAAGCCCCACGCCGTCAGGATCAATCCATAAATCGAGCCCACTTCACGCGGCCCAAAGTAATCCGCACAAAAGGCCGGCATGGTGCCGAATCCCCCGCCGTAGCAGAGCAGAATTACCGCCCCCAGCGCCGTAAAAAGCCCAAAAGAATGAACCCGCGGCAGCAGCAGAAAAAGTCCTGCCTGAATGACGAACATCGCAAAGAATACCCACTTGCGTCCGATTGCGTCCGACAGCCACGCCCAAAAAAGGCGTCCTGCTCCGTTGGCGAGCGAGAAGATGCCCACCGCTGCTGCAGCTGTAACGGCGTTGACCCCTGCGATCTCCTGGACCATAGGCGAGGCTTGACTAATGATCGAGATCCCCGCCGAAACATTCAGGAACAATAACGCCCAGAGCCCATACCACTGCCAACTGCCCAGCGCCTCACGCAGAGTGTAGCTGGCCGCAGCCCCGGCAACAGGGCTCGAAACAGGCTTCCAGCCCGCCGGAAGCCAGCCTGTTGGCGGTTCCTGCATCAGTAGCGACGCACCCATAACGCACACCAGCGCGGCGACCCCCAGCCAGGCGAAGGTCTGGAACACGCCTACCAACTGAATCAGCCTAGTGGCAATCGGAGCGGTAATCAAAGCTCCGGCGCCAAAGCCGGCCACGGAGACTCCAGTGATAAACCCGCGCCGGTCCGGGAACCACTTCACCAGGGTCGCGATCGGCACAATGTAGCTGAGCCCGATCCCAACTCCGCCCACGACTCCGTAACTCAAATAGAGAACCCACAGCCCGTGTCCTGCGAAGCTTGCCAGGAACATGCCCCCTCCATAGAGCAGTCCTCCCGTCAATCCAACTACGCGCGGCCCTTTGGCCCGCATCCAAAGTCCCCCTGCAAACGCGGCCCAGCCCAGCGAGAAGACGGCGATGGTAAAGGTCAAGCTGATCTCGGAGATTGATGCGTGCAACTGCCGGACTAGCGGTGTCCGAAAGACGCTCCAGGCATAGACCGCGCCCAGCGCAATCTGCATCAGAACGCCGGCGATGGCGATCATCCATCGATTGGGAGATTGAGTATGAGACATCAAGAAAGCGACTCCTGGGTCTTGCGTCGATTTGACCTAAACTTTGAAGGTAGACACGAAGACTCGCAGTTGACCGAGAATCTTGTTCAGATCCGCAATCAGGGAATCGGCTTGGATGGCATCTGTGCTTGTCGAGCGTGCCGAGTCGGCCAGCCCACTCATCTCACCTTCGATCGCCGCGGCGGTTTCGGCCGCCGACGAAAGATGGTGGCCCATTTCATTGGTTGTAACAGTCTGTTCTTCGACCGCGGCAGCAATCGTGCTTGAGATGTCGCTGATCTCTTGCGTTACCGCTGCAATAGCGACAATCGCGGCAACGCTATCTCTGCTATCGCGCTGAATCTCTCCGATGCTCTCGCTCACCTCATCGGTGGCTTTCGCCGTGCCCTTGGCGAGTTCCTTCACCTCGGTCGCCACCACTGCAAACCCCTTGCCAGCTTCCCCGGCGCGCGCTGCTTCGATGGTCGCGTTGAGGGCCAGCAGGTTGGTCTGTTGAGCGATTCGCGTAATCGTTTTGATGATCTTGCTGATCTCCTCGGAAGACTGCCCGAGATGACGAATCTTCTCGGTTGTGCTCGCGCTGGCCCCAACAGCCGACTGCACCACGTTGAACGCCTTCGCCGCGTTTTGACTGATCTCGCGAATCGAATTCAGCATCTGAACAGAGCCGGCAGTTGCCGCGCGCAGGCTGGTGGAAACTTCCTGGCTGGAATTTGCGGCCGTGCTCGCCATCCGGCTGGTCTTCTCCGACTCCTTCGCCAACTGCTTCGTAACCGAGGTCAGCTTTTCGTAGGCTGAGGACATTGCCTCGGTGTGCCGATTGATCTGTTGAATCTCCCTGGCTAGCTTCATACAAACCGCATTCAGTGCGATCGGAATCCGTTCGTAGTCTCCCTCGAAGCAGCCCTCCACTCGCGCCGTTAGGTTCATCTCAGAAAGCGAGGTCAGCACTCGTTCAATCTCCAGCACAGGTGCGAGCAAGGCGTCGAAGATCGCATTTATATCCTCGAAGATGCGGCGATTGGCGCCTGTAAACTCCTCCACGTTGGTTCGCACGTGCAAATCCCCATGCGCTGCCGCCCGCGTTAACGTCTCAATCTGAGTGTTTCGCCGGTTAATGACGTCAATGAATGAGTTGCAAACATTCCTGGCTCGCAAAAAGTCCCCTGGGAAATCATCCTCAAACGGCTTCGGGATGGAACCAATGCTCATGCCGTGGACCGAAGTCACAACACGGTCGAAAGTTCCGACAATTGTGTCCAAAATCTGGTTGATGCTTCTGGAAGCAGCGACCGCTTCACCTGTATGGCTATCCACATTCAAGCGGCTCTTCAGGTTGCCGGCTAAAATCGCATTCCGTAACTTTTCAATCTCTTCAAGAGTGATTCCGCATCCTCTTTGCTGATCTTCTGCCGCTTCTATCAACTGCATCAAGCCCCTCCGAATATATCCACCCAACGTCTTATCGGTCAGAGGCTGTTCATTTTTCTGTCAATGTGTGATCTCGAGCCACAAGTAGAAATCCGTGACTTATTGCCAGAAAATGGGCCAAAATCCGGTGTTTATGTTTACCGATAAGTTAATAGGTAAATTCCTCAAGTTGTTCATCTATTGACGTTTGTATAGGATTCTGGGTCGAATAGGTGGCCCACAATGGGGAGAGGGGGCGGGGTGCGTTTCCGGGGTACAGACCGGCCGAGATGGCCGAGTAAATTTCAGGGTAGCAGGATGTTGGAAATGATCTGCAACCACCTGCGGTGGGGCCAGTGGCCTTCGGGTGGAGGGTTCGAGGTATCCCACCCTTGCAAAGAACGCGAAAGGATGGGGCACCCAAGCTTTTCGAGTTAGGTTGAGGTGGGCCACCTGTCTGCGAAAAAACGCCTGTTCCCAAGGAAGCTCGACGAAAGACATACAACAGGGGCTAAAGCCCAACATGATTTTTGTTGCTCTTTCAGCACCCTTCGACTGCGCTCAAGGCAGGCTTTGAAGTCGTGCACTAAAATCAAACTACTCTTCACATAGGTTGCAAATGGTTGATTTCATGGGAACTCGCGTCTTGGGTGGGTTTCGCCCCGTCCCTACGGGACGGGGCTTTTATTGGAATCTTACCCAGGATCGCGCTGCGCTTGTCCTGGGCTATTATCGATTCTCCCTCCGGGAGATGATCGTGAGCGGTTTCATCTTACCGTGGGTCGGCCAAGCCGGTGGACGACTGACACTTGTGAGCGTTCCCAATGAGTTTATCCGCAGCCTGTTTAGTCGTGCCCTTTCAAACTTTGATCCGGCACGGGCGCTTTGGCATTTGACCCGGCTCGAATAGTATGATGTGAGATTAGTTGCCAACTTGCGCAAGCCCAACGACTGGTCTTTAGAACCGGACTTCTGTTGCTGGGCTATTTCTTTGGAGAACCACACATGGGCCGTGTCATTGAGATTACCGAACTCGCGCTTCGAGACGCACATCAGAGTCTGCTCGCCACTCGTATGGCTTTGGACGACATGATTCCGGTCTGCGAGGACATTGACAATGCCGGCTACTGGTCGGTTGAGTGCTGGGGCGGGGCGACCTTTGACTCCTGCATTCGCTTTTTGAACGAAGACCCCTGGGAGCGGCTGCGGACTTTTCGCAAGCTGATGCCGAAGAGCCGCCTGCAAATGCTGCTAAGGGGCCAGAACCTGCTCGGCTACCGGCACTATGAAGACAGCGTGGTCGAGCGCTTTGTAGAGAAGTCGGCCTCGAACGGCATCGACGTCTTCCGCATCTTCGACGCGCTGAACGACCCGCGCAACCTCAAGACCAGCATTGCCGCAGTGAAGAAGACCGGTAAGCACGCGCAGGGGACGATCTCCTATACCGTCAGTCCGCTGCACACCGTGGATGCCTTCGCCGAGATGGCCTATCAGTTGCGGGAGATGGGGTGCGACTCCATCTGCATTAAGGATATGGCTGCACTGCTCAGGCCGCAGCCCGCTTTTGACCTGGTGAAGGCCATCAAGCAGCGGTGCGGCGCGGCGACGCTAGTGAACCTTCACACCCACGCGACGACCGGCGTGACGATGGTTTCGCTGATGAAGGCGATCGAGGCGGGGTGCGACATTGTGGATACTGCGGTCAGTTCATTGTCGCTTGGGCCGGGACACAACCCAACCGAGAGCCTCGTCGAACTGCTGGAAGGGACGGGCTACGAGACTCGCGTGGATCTGGAGCGAGTGCTAAAGGTTTCGAGCCATTTTGCGCAGATTCGGCCGCGGTACAAGGAGTTCTTCAGCGAGAATACGGGCGTGGATACGGAGATCTTCAAGAGCCAGATTCCGGGCGGCATGATCTCGAATATGGAGAGCCAACTGAAGGGCCAGGGCGCAGGCGACCGGCTTCAGGAAGTGCTGGCTGAGGTGCCGCGGGTTCGCAAGGACGCAGGCTATCCGCCGTTGGTGACGCCGACGAGCCAGATTGTCGGTTCGCAGGCGGTCTTCAATGTGCTGATGGGCAAGTACAAGGTGCTGACGGGCGAGTTTGCCGACCTGATGCTCGGCTATTACGGCGCGACGATTGGCCCCAAAGATCCCGAGGTGCTGAAGCAGGCCGAGGCGCATGCGAAGAAGCCGGCGATTACGGTTCGCCCGGCTGACCTGCAAAAGCCGGAGTGGGAGAGCCTGAGCACGGCTGCGAACGCGCTGAAGGGTGCAAATGGCAGCGATGAGGATGTGCTGACGTATGCCATGTTCCCGCAGGTTGCACCGAAGTTCTTTGAGAGCCGGAGTCAAGGGCCGAAGAATCTGGGAAAAAGCCCGGTGAAGGTTGAGCCTGCACAGGCGCCGGCATCGAAGGCTGAGCCCGCAGCTAATGGCGGAGATCAACTAAAAGCCAAAGTGAGTTATGTGATTACGCTGAATGGTAAAGAGCACCGGGTGACCGTGGCTCCACAGAAATAAAAGAGATTGATGTCGAGGGATCCAGGAGCAAGGATGGCTAAGCAGGCGGAGAGTCTGAAGAAGACGATGGCCGAAAAGGTTTCCGACTTAAGCGCGAAGCGCGCGCAGTTGGAAGAGGGCGGCGGCAAGGAACGCATCGAGAAGCAACATGCAAGCGGCAAGCTGACAGCGCGAGAGCGCGTAGCAAGGCTGGTGGATGCCGGCAGCTTCCAGGAGATCGGGCTGTTTGCGCAGCATCGCTCGACTTACTTTGGTATGGCTGGAAAAGAGATGCCCGCCGACGGAGTAGTTACAGGATGCGCGCAGATCGATGGGCGGCTGGTGCACTTGGCAAGCCAGGATTTCACAGTCGGTGGCGGGTCAGCGGGCGAAGCCCACAACGACAAATGTGTCGATATGATGAAGCTCTCGCTGAAGACGGGCAGCCCGTTTGTGTTTATGAACGACTCCGGCGGCGCGCGCGTGCAAGAGGGCATCGACAGCCTGGCTGGTTATGGTCGCGTTTTCTACAACAACGTGATGCTTTCGGGCGTGGTGCCGCAGATTTCGCTGATTTGCGGGCCGTGCGCGGGCGGCGCGGTTTATAGCCCGGCGCTGACTGACTTCGTGATTCAGACAGCACAGGCGCGGATGTTCATCACCGGGCCTAAGGTGATCAAACAGGTTACCGGCGAGGTTGTAAGCGATGAGGAGTTGGGTGGTCCGCATGCGCAGATGAGTTCGGGCGTAGTGCACCTTATCGCGCGGGATGATGAGGATGCGACGCAACTTTGTCGGCGGTTGCTCAGCTTCATGCCATCCAATAATCTTGAAGACCCGCCGCGCATGGCTTTCGATCTGCCGATCGAGTCCGATCCTGAGTTGAACGGGATTGTGCCGGTCGACAATAAAGCCGTCTACGACGTACGGAATGTGATCAAGCGCGTCGTGGACTATCAGGATTTTCTTGAGATTCAACCGGAGTTTGCCGCGAATATTGTGATCGGCTTCGGGCGACTAAAGGGGCGGCCTGTAGGCATCATCGCCAGCCAGCCGAATTGCCTGGCCGGAGTGCTGGACATTAATGCTTCCGACAAGTCGGCGCGGTTTGTGCGTTTCTGCAATGCATTCAACATTCCGCTGATTACGTTTGTGGATGTACCGGGCTTCCTTCCCGGTGTCGAGCAGGAGCGCGGCGGGATTATTCGCCATGGCGCGAAGCTGCTGTTTGCCTATTCATCCGCGACCGTTCCGAAAATTACGGTGGTGCTGCGCAAGGCCTACGGCGGCGCGTATATCGCGATGTGCTGCAAGGATCTGGGCGCAGACCGCGTGATTGCCTGGCCATCGGCGGAGATCGCGGTGATGGGAGCAGAGGGCGCGGCTGAGATCGTCTTCAGGCGCGAGATCGATGCAGCCGAGGATAAGGCAGCGCGACGCAAAGAACTGGTGGACGATTATCGCGAGACGTTCTCCAATCCTTATATCGCGGCGGGCAGGCGGTTGGTGGACGACATTATCGAGCCGTCGGAGACGAGGAAGTATCTTGTCGACGCTCTTGAATCGTTGCACACCAAACGGGAGATGCGTCCCGGAAAGAAACACGGATTGATTCCGCTGTAGTGAGGAGCCGCGCGTGGAATTGAGTTCTGCGGATTTTATCGTGATTGCGGTGCTGGTTGGAGTGGGCTGCGTGTTGAGCTTTGCCGGCTTGTGGGTGATGCTGCGCCAAGCTGTTTCTGCGCGGCAGCAAGCAACCGAGAGCAGGCTAGATGAGTTGACCGGCACGCTGAAGGCTTTGGAAGCCAAGGTGGCTGAGCTAGGCAAGAGTCGGGAAAAGCTAGCGGCTACTACGCCGGTTGCTCAGGCTGAAGCTCCAGCGGCTGACACTCAGCAGGCAGCGGAGCCAGATGAGGAAGCGACGCCTGAGATGCTGGTGGTGATTGCCGCCGCTGTAACTGCATTTCTCGGCAAGAAGGTCCGCATCCGGTCGGCAAAGAAGCTGGGTGCGCCTCGTGAAGCTCTGAGTTCGTGGTCGCAGCATGGGCGGGTACTCGTTCACGGCTCCCACAACCCGCGGTCGAGGGGCTAGGCCCAAGAGATTTTTCAAGGAAGGAACCCGGTAACTTGAAGCTTCAGATTTCAATTGACGGAAAGACGTACGAGGCTGAAGTCGAAGTCTTGGAAGATGACGCAATGCCGCGTCAGCAGAATTATGGGCAATCTCTGCCGGTTCCGGTTACGGCTCAGCCGGTGAAGGCTGCCGCCTCGCAAAGTCAGACACCGGCGGCTGCGGAGACCGCTGAAGAGGCGAAACTGTGTCGCAGTCCTGTTACGGGCATCGTCATCAAGGTGAATGTCGAGCCGGGCCAGGCGATTCAGGCGAACGATCCTATCATGGTGCTTGAAGCGATGAAGATGGAGACGAACGTAACTGCGCACGCGGCAGGAAAGGTAAAGAGCGTGCGTGTGGCAAAGGGCGACTCCGTGAAGGTGAATCAGGTGGTCGTAGAGTTCGAATAGCAGGGTCGCCCGCGTACGCGGGCCGTGAGGTTCGACGGCAGTTGCATAGCTGCGAGGCTCAAACTGCGGCGTGACGAGGATTGCAGACGGGCGCACACAGAGCACTGTCGGCGAGGTGCGGTAAGGCGCGACTGGTGTGTTAAATTCAATTAGACGGCACCCAAAGTGGAGAGATGGCCGAGTGGTTTAAGGCGCACGCTTGGAAAGCGTGTGTACTCGAAAGGGTACCCAGGGTTCGAATCCCTGTCTCTCCGCCAAGACCTCTTCCAACAACATCCAAAGACATCCAATAGAAATACGTAAAGTCTAGCAAATGCTAGGCTTTATGTATTTCTGCGTCCAGATGCATTCAGGTGCAGCCGTGTTTTGGCGGGTGTACTTTTGGGTGTATTCTGTTTTTGAAGTGGGTGTACTTTTCTTGAGCGGGGAGGAACGGGCATGGCCGGACTGACAGATACGGAGATCAAACGGTCCAAAGCGGCGGAAAAAGCATACAGCCTTGGCGATGGAGGCGGCCTTTACCTCTGGGTCAAGCCGACCGGCGGGAAACTGTGGCGCTGGTCCTATCGGTTTGAGGGCAAGGAAAAGCTGATGTCCCTCGGCAAATATCCAGATGTTCCCCTGGCGCTGGCCCGTGAACGCCACACCGAGGCCCGTAAGCTGCTGGCAACCGGCGTTGACCCGATGGCGCAACGGAAGGCCGAGAAGACGGCTGAGAAAATCGCGGTTGAGAATTCCTTCCAGAGCGTTACCAAACAATGGCTGGAGCATTGGCAGGAAGGGAAAAGCCCCCGCCATGTGGACACGGTCCGGCGGCGCATGGCATCTGATATTCTGCCCTGCCTAGGTGCGCGGCCCATTGCCGAGATCGAAGCGCCGGAATTGGTGGCGATGGCCAACGCGATTCAGGATCGCGGCGCGCGGGATATTGCCAAAAGAGCGCTGGAGACAGTGGGGCAGGTTTTTCGCTTCGGTATCGCCCACGGTTATGCCAAACGCAACCCGGCCACTGAGATTCGCCCCAGCGACATTTTGAAATCCATACCAAAAACCAATTACGCCCGGATCGACGCGAAGGAACTACCCGCTCTGCTGAGGCGCATCGAGGTTTATCAAGGCACCCCAGTGACCAGGCTGGCGATGAAGCTTCTGTCAGTGACGTTCGTGCGTACCAGTGAATTGATCGACGCTAAGTGGGCGGAATTTGACCTGGAAAATGCCCGCTGGGACATTCCGGCAGAGCGCATGAAGATGCGTACTCCGCATATTGTGCCGTTGGCAAGGCATGCATTGGAAGTGCTGGAAATGTTGCGCGACCTAACCGGGCAAAGCGAATTGCTTTTTCCCGGTGATCGCAGCCCTAACAAGTCCATGAGCAACAACACCATTCTGAAAGCATTGGAACGGATGGGTTACAAAGGCAGAATGACCGGCCACGGATTCCGTGGTTTGGCCTCCACCATCTTGCATGAGCAGGGCTACGCGCATGACCATATCGAATTGCAGCTTGCTCACGCTCCCCGGAATGCGGTGAGCGCGGCATACAACCATGCTCTTTATCTGGAGCCACGCGCCAGGATGATGCAGGATTGGGCGGAATTTCTGGAACGGACCCAGCGCGGCGGCAAGGTATTGCCCTTCCGTGGAACTGCGGCGTAGCCATCCGGTCAACTCGGACAGCAGAGAACCTGGGCCGCACTGCAATCCAATCCCGGATGGGTGCCAATCTCAAATCCCGCGCAGACGTCATCTCGCCGACGACTGATTCACTCCAGCTCTCTGGCCGCAGAGTTCCCGGCTGGCCTCTATTTGGCAGGCAATCCACTCCTCGACCTCGGTTTCAATCCAGCCGACAGCCCTGGCTCCAAGCGACACTGGACTTGGGAATCTCCCTTCGGTGATACGCTGATAAACGGTACTGCGTGAAAGACCAGTGCGATCCAATACGACTGGCAGTCTCAGAATCTTTCTCGGCATCCCTTCACCTCATAGGTTGAGTCGCATTTGAATTACGCGCTGTTTTATCAAGCCCACAGAGCAAAGTCGCTGCCGAATTTGTTTGCAAACCAGCCGTGGAAACTTTGCTCCTATTGCACCCACTGTCTGACTTTTCTCCAGGATGCACTGCACGGTTATGTCGTTTTGTCTGAGCCAACATCACAGCTATTTCTTCCCAGCATCGTTCGAAGGTTGTTGCGTTGCAGGATCATCGTTGCAGCTCATTCTTGCAGCGGTATATCCGATTTCATTGCCAAGTGTTTGCAAGCTTACGAACCAGGTGGCGAAGGTTGTGTTCTCCGTTTATGAACTTCAATTGCCGACGCACCTTCCGTTTCCCTATCCAGTTTCTTCATGTAGCCCGACAATGCTGTTGCGGTGATTCTTATGCCGCTTTCCTCAAAAAGACCGACCAGCATATTGAGCGTGTATCCCCTTTTTCGCAGCAAACACAGTTGAGGGAATACCGCCCGTACAATCCCGCCCATCCTGTACGAAGCAGGTTGCGGTGCGGGTTCGTTCGCTTTTTCCTTCAAGAACGCACGAAACTCCTCGATATTGTGCGACGAGAGTACCTGCGCTCTACGACGAACCTCATTCTCCATAAAACAGAATTAGACCACACGGATAACTATACTGTCAAATGTGTATTATTATATTGGAGAGAGAGAAAAAGCTGGTAATCGTGAAGGCAAGGTAGGCGCTGGATATACCGAAACTCCCTGCGGTCATTTTGGCATATCCACCGGCCCCAACCCAATCCGCTTCGCTACTCGGGTTTGGGCCTGCGCACCTTGCTCAGGGCTTCGCCCCGAGACCCCATAGGAGTACCGAAATGGTAAGGCCAAAGCAGACAGAACATCGCCGAGGGTTGCTCATTAAACTCTTGTCCCGAGAGAAGGAAATCATTCGCCAACAGGCTCATCTCGCCGGCCTAACGGTCAGCGAATTCATTCGTAAATGCGCTCTTAATCGGCCAATACGTTCCCGTGTAAGCCGGGAAGTTGCTGCCGAACTTAGCAAGCTGTTTGGCTTGCAAAAGCATCTGCTGATGGAGATAAAAGGCCTGCCCAACGAGGAATCACTGCGCCGTGAACTCAACTCGGTGCTATCCGAGTTGCACACGGCACTCGCCACCTTCAACAAGAACACGGCGGAGTGAACATGATCGCCAAGGTGCAACCAACTCGGCAACACGCGAGCAGTTTCAGGCGGCTATGCAAGTACCTGACAACGGAACGCAACGCCAATACAGGGGAACCTCTTTTGCGAGGAGACGTGGTATTGTCGGACAACCTTGCCGGGTTGGACACGGTGGCAATTCAGATGGACGGGATTGCATTTTTGAACCCACGCTGCAAGGATGCGCTCTGCCACTATGAGCTGTCCTGGCCTCCAGGAGAACGTCCGACTCGCCCACAATGGATTGACTGCGCATTGCATACATTGGAAGCACTTGGATACCGGGATCATCAATTTATGGTCGTAGCGCACGATGACAAGAAGCACTTTCACATCCACATCATGGTAAACAAGGTTCATCCTGAGACATTCAAAGCACATACACCTTATCGGAACTGGTTGACGCTTGATGCTGCAATGCGCGTCCTCGAAGCGAAACATGGCTGGACACATACGGCGGGTCCAACACGTTGGGATGAGCAATCGAAGCAGGCAGTACGCGCGTCATATTCGGAACGTAACGCGCTTCGTACTGCTCGACAACAGCCGACAGGTGCGGCAGCACAGTTTGAACATTATCACGATGAAGAATCCTTGCAAACTTATGTGTGCCGTGAAGTTGCTCCGCATGTACGAACGCTGCTAACCCGCCAGAACGTCCGATGGGAAGCCCTTCATACATTTCTAGCAAAGTATCATCTTCGCGTTGAGAAGGGGGAATCGGGCGGATACACTGTCCTTGCAACTGACCACAACATACGCGTGAAAGCGTCCGACGTATTCCGCAGCAATTTTGCAGGAAAGGCCAACCGCGAGTCAATGGAAGCCGCTCTTGGGCCGTGGACACCAGCCTCAACATCCATTCAACATTCCGCACCACATCTGGCACAACATAGCGAACGTAATGCCGCACAGAGAGAAGAACGTAAATCGCAACGACTGGCTGACCGTTCCGCTCTGATGAATGAATATAGCCAGTATCGTAATCGGCAACGGGAGGTGTGCAAGGCCTTTACTACAGACGGCAGGGAGTGCACGCAATACCTCCGTGACGTTCTGAGGCAACAGAAGAAGGAGATTCGCGCATCCGCTCTGTCATGGCCGGACAAGAAGGTTCTGCTCTCCCAGGCAGCGGCCCAATCCGTTCTCGAAGTACGCGCACTCAAGCTGGCCATTCAACAAAGACGGCAGGAAGCATTCCCGAAGAATCTCCGCACCTGGGTAGCGGACAGAGCCAGCGAGGGAGATGCGCGGGCGGCCGCCCAACTTCGAGGATGGCGATATGCGGATCAACGCAATCAGCGGCAACTCGATGCAAGGCTGGAAGCAAACGCGATGCACATAGGCCCACCGCTCAATCCTGACGGCAGCACAGACTGGGCCGACCTTGCGCAACAACGCCTTGCGGCCCAACAAAAGCAACTGGCCCTTGCCAACCAGATCGCCGCGACCCGCATTTGGAAAATTGACCGCAAGACTGGCGATGTTTCGTACACGTTGAACGGGCAGGTTTCCGTCATTGACCGTGGGTGCGTCGTCACCGTGCTCAACCAGGATAGAGCCGCCGTCCTCTTCGGATTGGAGATGGCCATTCAGAAATACGGATCGCGCATCGCGTGTGCTGGCACCGTCGAGTGGAAGCGGATGGTCACAAAGACTGCGGCGCGACATGGAATCTCTGTCCAATTTGCGGACGAGGAGATGCAACATGCCCTGCACCTTCTACAACGTCTGGTGAATCCGCGCCAACGCCAGCAGGAGAGGGGCGGCAGGTAGCCCGTTGCTGAAGCGCCCACGAAGAGCATGAGCGATGTGCCATTGTCGTCGAAAGCGGCCCTTCCGCGATCATCGCTTCGGCGTGGTCGCCGCCATCAATATGTACTGACCGCGACTACACGGATGTGGGGCGGGTTGGCGTCTTGAGTTTGTGGACGGCTGCAAAGTAGGCCACCATCACGCGAAACGTTTTGGATTTGTTCACGCCTCCAAGAATTTCCCCGCCCACTCTCTCCAGTTCATCGGCAATCTCGTGGGTCAATGGGAAGACGAACGATGTGTCAATGCTCTGAAACGGAATGTCCAGCCACGGCCCGTTATAGAACGCAACAAGCTGTGCCTGCGCGGCCTTGGTTTTAAAGTTCATGATGATGTGCTCGGCCAGGGCATTCTTGTTGCGGATTTTCAGGACAGCGAAGAGTTGGTTGAAATGAGTTTTTGTGAACTTGGAATCCACAGTGAGCCGGATCTGGGTCCGCTTTTCTGCGGGAGCGACAACTCTACGCTTCGTTCGAGCAGTCGTCTTCTTCGGTGGGGCCATGTTCATTCTCTCTCGTGATGTAGTTTACATCAGGTATATATCACACGTCAATGCACTAACCGACGGTATTCATAGGACTTCACGGAGAACTCGCACACACGGGCGTAGTGGATTCATTGCATGAAGCGGTGGTGGTTCCAATCCGAATCAACCAGGGCAAATCGAACCGTGGGGATGCAGGGAGAAAAGAGAACTAGCCGGGAGATAATAGCTCGTGGGGAGTCCGCTGCTAAGTATGTCTTGACAGCTTCTGCATTAACTTGCCACGAATGAATGCGGCACCTGGATCGCCTGAAAAGGTTCGACATAGACTTTTCTAATTTCATGGAGGGTCACAGTCTGGCCTTGCGAAGAACAATTAGACAGAAGTATCCAGACAAGCAGGAATGCAGTTCTCAACATCCCGCTGCCCAATGGACGCCACTTTTTTGCAATTGCATGTCTCAAAGAGCACCTCGTAGGGCGTATCGACAAAGTCTCTGCGACTGTATATCAGGATGACACAGATTCATCTCTACGCGCCTATCTTTCGGCTAGATCGAAAGATAGGCTTGAACCCTCTCTTTCAGGAATTCGAGCGTCTCACCACCGCGCAAGGTTCTTCAAGAACTGAACTTTATCGCGAGTTGGCCAATGCGTGGCGAAGCTGCGCTGGTACGCAAACTCCGCAGGCAGTTGGAGGCGGTGGATCGGGCGTTGTCGGCCGACGAGGACTGCGGTGACCAGCTTATGTTGCTGGCTGCGGTGCGCGGCGCCGTGAACAGTCTGATGGGTGAGGTACTGGAGGATCACATCCGTTTTCACCTCACTGCCGGGTCCAAGGAGCAGATTGCCCCTGAGCTGGCCGAGGATCTGATCGATCTCGTGCGCGCATATTTGAAGTGAAGGTGCTATTCACCGCCGTTCTACATCAAAGTTCTTTCCAACTGTCATGAGACAATGCAATCGGTGGCCTTCCCCGCTTCAACTTTGCGGCTGCCGGATAACACTGCATGGTTCTTTCCACACGCATATTGAATCTCCTATTTGGCCGGCCGCTGGCCACCAGCGAGGAGCGCGCCGAACACATCGGCCCAGTCGCGGGAATTCCAGTCTTTGGCCTTGATGCGCTCAGTTCCGCCGCATACGGCCCTGAAGCCGCGTTAACGCTGCTCATTCCGCTCGGCCTTGCGGGCGTGCATTACATCGTGCCGGTGATCGCGGCCATCGTGGGCCTTCTGATCATCGTCTACCTCAGTTACCGGCAGACGATCGATGCCTATCCCCACGGTGGCGGCTCGTATACCGTGGCCTCTCAGAACCTGGGAGAAGGAACTGGGCTGCTGGCCGCTGCCGCCCTCATGATCGACTACACACTCACGGCTGCTGTGGGCATTTCGGCTGGAGTAGGAGCACTCATCTCAGCTGTCCCCAGCCTGCAACCCCACACGTTGCAATTGTGCCTTGCCGTGCTGGCCATTCTCACCGTGATCAATATGCGCGGCGTCCACGACACCGGCGTGGTGTTCATGATTCCAACCTATCTGTTCACTGGGACACTGTTGGTCGTGATCGGGGTTGGCCTGTGGCATGTATTGAGCAGCGGAGGACATCCCCAACCGGTCACGGCGCTGCCCCCGCTGCCTGCCGCCACTGCTGCGGTCAGCCTTTGGCTGCTGCTGAAGGTCTTTTCTTCCGGTTGCACAGCCATGACTGGCGTGGAGGCGGTGAGCAACGGCGTAATGGCCTTCCGCGATGACACACGCAAGAATGCCAAGATCACGCTGACCATCATTATCGTCCTGTTGGCAGTGTTGCTGGCCGGCATTGCTTTCTTGTGCCGCGCCTACGGCATCGCAGCCACCAATCCTGAAGGAGCGGGCTACGAGAGCGTTCTCTCGATGCTGGCACGCGCAGTAATGGGCCACGGTGTCTTCTACTACATCACCATTGGCTCGGTGTTGCTGGTCTTGGCGTTGTCGGCCAACACCGCCTTCGCCGACTTCCCACGGCTTACACGCGCTATCGCCCTCGACGACTACATGCCCCACGTTTTTCTGCTGCGCGGCCGCCGCTTGCTTTACTCCTGGGGCATTTACGTCCTGGTAGCTCTCACGGCGCTGTTGCTGATCGTCTTCGGCGGCGTGACCGACCGGCTGATTCCCCTCTTCGCTGTCGGGGCGTTTATGGCCTTTACCCTTTCGCAAGCCGGAATGGTTATGCACTGGAAGCGCCAGGGCAAGGCCCGGCTGCATTCTTTCGTCAACGGCCTTGGCGCGGTGGCCACGGGCATCACCACTGTTGTCGTGCTGGTCGCCAAATTCGCCGAAGGCGCTTGGATCACGGCGTTGCTGGTCGCAATCATGATCCTGCTAATGCGTGCGGTCAAGCGCCACTACGTCGAGGTGGACCGCGAGACGGCCTGCGACCGGCCCATCGTGCCTGCCCAAGTCAGCGAGCCTATCGTTGTGGTGCCCATCGACCGTTGGAGCCGGATTACGGAGAAGGCCCTCTCATTCGCTTTGAGTATGTCCAACGATATTCGCTGCCTTCACGTTCAGACCGGCGAGACGCTGGATACTATCTGCGAGGAGTGGGAGAAGGAGGTGGCCGCGCCGCTTCGCGAGGCCGGGAAGTGCGTCCCCAAACTCGAGATTCTGCAATCGCCCTTTCGCTACGTCCTGGCGCCGGTCGTCGAGTACATTCTGGCAGCAGAGCGGGAATCCAGCTTCAAGAAAGTCTGTGTGCTGGTGCCGGAACTGGTGGTGCACCATTGGTGGGAGAATCTGCTCCATAACCGCCGCGCGGATATGCTGAAGGTCATCCTGTTGCTCCGAGGCAATCGGCGCATCATTGTCATCAACATTCCCTGGTATCTCGAACGGGATTGAGGGTCTGTCCAGACTTCAGGCGGTTGAAGGGGCTGGCCTGAATCAGCTCAATCACCGGCGAAGAGTATCCGGCATTTAGACGAAAATGATTCACATTGAATGGGAAACCGTCATGCATTCACCCGTCCGTGCGGCCAAATCGATCCAGTGAGTCTAAGTAGCTATCCGCTCGGCAGGAACGACTACTGCTTCTGCAACCCCCAGGATCTCCGGTTCCGGAAAGCCGGCACGCAGACACAATTCAACTCTTACCTTGCACTGGCTGCTGTATAAATATTACAAAAGCACTTCAGAGCACTGGGGATGTAAGATTGCCCACGTGGAGTAGGCTCTACCATCTGTAGAGAGAAACGTGGCGGCAAGCGCCCGCGATCTAGAACCCTCTGCGGCTCCATTCGCCCCTGGCGTTCCGGTCGTGTCTGGGAGGCTCAAAGGAATCCTTGGTGAACCCATATAGTAGATAAAGCATAGCTGCCACGCATACGCCTCCGACTACACACATCGAGATCGACTCAATCATTATTCTACCTCCGCGACGATGCACACATACATCAAAGTCACTGAAGGCAGATTAAGCCTGGCGTTCTAACAAAGTCCTGACAGGTATCTAATAAAGTCCTAAAGGCAAACTCTTCTTTCCTGGCGCCGAAAGATACAGGGGGCCGCCAAACCAATACGCTCGCTATTCGGCCATCTTGTCGAGGTCATCCGGCAACTGGAAACGGTAACCAAACCACGGTTCGGTAATGATGTAGCGGGGATGAGAGGGTTCCACTTCGATCTTCTTGCGCAATTGATTGACTACTACATGCAAGTATTCGACCTCATCGCGATAGTCCGGCCCCCAGACAGCTTGGAGAAGTCGCGCATGAGGGATTGAAACGTTCGGGTTTTCGATTAGATATTCCAACACTTCAAACTGCTTCGGTGTCAGGCGAACATCCGTTCCTGCTACCGACAAATGATGCGTCGCCAGATTAACGCTCACGGTCCCGAAGCGCACCGTTTGTGCGCCCGAATGAGATGCCGAAGGGACGCGGCGCAGATTGGCACGGATCCGCGCGGAAAGCTCAGGCATGCTGAACGGTTTGGTAACGTAGTCGTCGGCGCCAGCGTCTAGCGCTTCAATACGATCCTTCTCTGCCTTGCGAACTGTGAGCATGATGATGCCAATATCCGAAGTGTCCCGAATAGCACGGCAGGTCTCAAGCCCGCCAATGCCCGGCATGTTGCGGTCCAAGATGACCATGTCGAACCGCTCCTCCCGAAACATGTCGAGGGCAGCCTCTCCGCTATGCGCATCGGCGACAATATAGCCCTGCTTGCTCAGAGCGGCTTTGATCACACGCCGAATTTGGGGCTCGTCATCAACAATCAGAATGCTTGGGTTTTTCATGAAGTGTTCTCTGGAAGCACTATGGGAAGAGTAAAGAAGAAGCAGCCTCCTCCTCCTTCCGCGTTTGCCGCCCACATTGTGCCACCGTGCGCTTTCACAATATCACGAGCTATGCTCAGTCCCATGCCTGTTCCCGCGATCGCCTCTCTGACTCTCTTTCCCCTATAGAAACGATCGAAGATCGATTCTATCTCGTCGTCGGGAACACCAGCGCCATGATCGCGAACCTGTACCTCGATAAGGCCCTCCGCGCAG
Source organism: Occallatibacter sp. (assembly GCA_050015115.1). GTDB lineage: Bacteria > Acidobacteriota > Terriglobia > Terriglobales > Acidobacteriaceae > Telmatobacter. Next base: position 10,604 of record JBEKCA010000053.1, on the reverse strand, counting down.
CTTGCCCGAACTTCGATAACCGTTTCCGGAGGCGAGTATTTGATCGCGTTCCCAATAAACTGACGAATCGCCAGTTCGACCATCTCCGGATCGGCTTCGACTTCCGGGATTCCGTCGGGAATGTCGATCAACAACGGGCGTCCTCTCAGCAAATTCTTCAAGTGCCCTACTGCCGACCGGATGAGCGCGGCGACGTGCGTCCTCCGGCGGCGAATGCGCGGATGTCCAGGCTCAATCCGCGCCATGTCGGTTGTCTCGTTGATCATCTCGCCCAGTTTGTCCGATTCCTCTTCAATGACCGTGAGGAACTCGTTCTCCTCCTCGTCATGCGAGTATTCGGTACGAACGGTGGAGATAGCGCTTTTGATGGATGTCAGGGGCGTTAGAAACTCGTGCGCCAACGCATCAAGAAGAACTCCGCGCAGCCTCTCGTTTTCGCGTGCAACCTCTAATCGGCCGAGCGCGATCTGTTGACGATTGCGTTCCAACGCCGAGGCTGCCAGATTAGCTAAAGCCTGGAGCGCTGTATCCGAGAGCGTTCTACCGACAACAGAGATGCTTCCAAGCAGGGTTGTCCCAAGTGCAACCGGAAAGATAACCAACTCCGCGGGGTCAGCCGACGTCCGAATCGCTCGCCAGGCTACCTCACCGCTCGCAGCGGCACGGAGCGCATCGATGCGGACAAAGGTCTTTTCATCTCCAGCAGTGAAGACTTCACCGCTCAACGAATCGCAAAACATGACAGACTGAAAGCCGAGCTGTTCTTTGAGTTTTTCGGCAATCTGCGGGCCGGGACTCCGGGTCGCATCCATCCGGAGCAGTGACAGACTGATCTGGTAGAGCTGTTCCACCTCGGCTCGTCGCGCCTGAGCGTCGGCGGCTCGGCTCCGAGCGCTCGCAGATAGTTGGCTTGCCGTCACGGCGGTCACCATGAAAGCGAAGAGCGCCACCCAGTTCTGAGGGTCGGCAATGGTCAGTGACCCGACCGGCGGCAGGAAGAAGTAATTGAGGCAGAGCATCGCCGCAACTGACGTTACAAGCGATTCAATCAGCCCCCAGCTTGCAGCCACAATCAGCACGATGAGCACGTAGGCGAACCCGGCAATCAGCGCATTCGCGTGAATTTTCTCAAAGGCAATCCAGGTTATCGCCGCCACCAGACCGAGTCCAGCAGCTGATCGTGCTCCGCAAATGAGATTTCGTGTTGCTTGCTTGGGCATAGATGCAAAACCGAAAAGGGGCCAGATAAGATTCTATTCCAGCGGAATCCGATTTTGACGCTGGTGCCAATAGGCAAAGCATTACTCCTGCGAAGGTTGGTTGGATGGTCAAAGCGAAGGCATGGAGATGAGGATAGAAGACCTTCTCATCGGAGAAGGCGGCTAGATTGCGTCAAATGACGCGAGCGGATAACCGTGATTCAAGCCACCCTTGAATTCGAATGTAGTTTCCCCGTGGTTCAAAAATCAAAAGCTGGCGAAACTGACCATGACCTCTCTCCGATCGGCAATGGGTCGGCCCTTTTTGGTCGCGGGAAGAAACTTGTATTGCCAGACAGCAGCCTCAGCTTTCTTGTCCAATCCAAACCCGAGTCCTCGCGCTACTCGAACCTTTTGTGGGAGGCCCTCTTCGTTCACCAGCACTTCGACAACTGCCATCTGCACGAATGGATGAGTTACAAACGGATCAGCAAAATCCGCATCCACCGTATGAATCGGGAAGGGCGGCGTGTACGACAAAGGTCTGTGATGCTTATCCTCCAACTGCGTTTCATCCGGAGGAGGCAGATCTCGCTCTGCGATCAGAACCTGAGGTGTAGCAGGGCTACGATTGGTGTGAAAGACAACCCTGACATCGATCCAGACAGGTACAGGCTTGTCTCCCAACTTTCCTGGCTCAAAGTTGGACTGCTTCACTGCCGCGATCGCGATCTTATCGAAAGCCTCGCCATGCGTGTGCAGTACCTGTATGTGCTCGGGGGTGCCGTTCGCGGTAATTACCATGGCCAGCACAGTCAAGCCCTGAATCTCCTTACCGGAGAACCCACCAGGGTACGGCACGAATACAGTGCGAATCAGCCGGGGTGCGCTGACCTCCAGACCCGCGTAGTAAACACCATCCTTATCGGGCGCCTGATGGACGTACCGGCCCGGAAGAGGTGCTTCCTGCGCCCAAAGGCTGATGGCCGGTAGCACCAGCAGAGCAAATGGAAAGTTTGGTGTCCGCATCCGATTCTCCGATCAGTTCTCTTGAGTCGTTTGTCGATCAACTGCTCGCCACTATTGGCCGGCAATTCCTACTTTGCCTTGCCGGGTGCGGATTGCTATCCGGCTCGACAAAGAAGCAGCAATCGCTAACCAACATGTTAAAGATGAATAGATAAAGAAAGGATAAGAACGAGCTGATATGAGTCGGACGAAGGTCGATCAGGATATGAACCATTCAATACAGGACACGACAGGACACGCCAGCCAAATCGTCCAAGAGATACTTATTTATGACTTCATTATGTAGGACTCATGTGTTGCTCATAACTTTTTTCAATACACATACGGATTCTTTACGGTACTAACTTTATCGTTACCGATAAGTCAAAGCTCCCCGCTTTGGTCTAAAACGCAAAAAATAACACTTGGAAAAATGCACATTGCAAATTGAAAGGTTGCCTGACCTTATCGAAAACACTTCGACTTCTTTGCGGATCCTTTATGTCGATCCGCATAACAATCAAAATGATGGGAAGGAACCAACAAGCGAGTTACTCCTCATTCGAGTTACTCCTCATTGAGAGCCAGCGCATTCTAAACCGGCGACGCCAAGCGTCGTGGAGGACAGATACCAATGAAAAAGAACTTTAGGATGGCCATCGTATTGGGAGCTGCAATCTGCGGGTTCGCCGTGCAGCTCAATTGTCAAGTTCAAAGCGCAGCATCGAGCTCCGGTAAAAACGCTGCGCTGCAAACCGTCACTAGCGCGCCTCCGGTTCAGGCGAATTCGGTTGAGATTGCAACTTTGTCGGGGCCAGAATCGGAGCCGGGTGCACCGGCCAGTGGGGCCGCTGCCCCTGGTGCAGCGAGCGCCGCTCCTTCTTCCGTCTTGCCGGTGATTGATCGCGCCGCAGTTGCCAAAGAACTTGCAGACATGAAGGCGCGCATCGCGCAACTCGAATCTGAATTGAGGGAAAGCGATGGGGCCGCCGGTGCGGAACGAGACGCCAAGGCGCTGCGTATGGCGGAAGGGGACGCTACAGGCGGCGGTTCGAGCAGTTCTACAATGCCAGGTATGCAGGCTGCACCTGCGCCCGCACCAGCAGCCACTCCGGCTCCTTCCGAGATAAATGCTCAGACCACCACGAAGGGGGAGCCATTCGAAGGCGACTGGACTTGGCTGAACAGCAACGGTCATGCGGTGGACAGTCCCATGAGTACCAAATACTTCACGCCGGAGTTCCGCGCCGACGCGAACTACATTCTCGACTACAACCACCCGAAAGACGACACCATGGGCGGTGCAACAGAGAGCTTCCGTTCCCAAGAGTGGCAGCTTGAGCAGATCAGCATCGGCGGTGACATCCACATCAACAACGTGCGCGGGCGTATCCTGACTATGAATGGCTTGTTCGCCACGACGACTCCGCGCAACGATGCGAGCCCTAGCCGCGGCCAATGGGATCTGGCCGGCGCTTATAAGTATGTTTCAGAAGCATGGGGCGGTTATCACTGGGATGTTGCTCATGGCCTGAACGTCGATGCTGGCATCTTCGTCTCTTACATCGGCCTCTTCAGCTACTACAACTTCGATAACTGGACCTACCAGCCTTCCTTCGTTTCGTCGAATACACCGTGGTTCTTCAACGGCCTCCGTATCCAGTATTTTCCAACAAAGAAGCTGAAGATTGAGCCGTGGATCATCAATGGCTGGCAATCCTATGCTCGCGCCAACGGCAAGCCCGGCCTGGGCGGACAAATTCTATGGCGGCCCAAGCCTTACCTCGACTTCGTATTCAACAACTATGGCCTGGGAGAGGACGCTGTCGGCTTCCCTGGGCGTTCACGTGTTCACGCCGACTACAGTGCGCAGGTCAAATACTACGACAAGCCCACAAAACTCATCGACAAGGCCGCGTTCACCGTTACGGGCGATGCAGGGTGCGAATACGGTGGCGGACCTTCCAGTGGGCCCTATGATCCCAAGGGATTATCTCCGGAGATGGGCACCAGTTCGACTTACAGCGGCGGCGTAAACTGCCACAACAGCAAGAACGGTAGGCCCAAGCAGGCCTTCTTGGGTTATATGATCTACGACCGCACGTGGTTCAAGAAGGATCTCTATGCGATAACTCTCGGCGGTGGAGTGATGAACAACCCCGGCCGTTACCTGACTCTGTTGCCTCCGATCAACGGTGCCACAGCCTTCTCTGGCACCCCGTATTTTACCGAGAACGGTGGGGACCGTTCCCAGATGCACGACGGCACCATCACCTTCGACTACATGCCGAGCCAGTTCATCACATTCACGTTGGAGGAAGGCTATCGCTACTCCGATGTTCCCTACTGGAGCGGCCGCGGCGGCATCACGCCTCCGGGAGGTAACAATGGCGCTCCGACGCAGTATGCCTGTGCCAACGGTTCGCCCTCCGGCCAGACTTACGGCAACGTTCAAGCTGCGGCAAATTTCTGCGCTGGCGTGACCAGCGGTGCTAAACCAGTCACCGCTCTCTGGTGGCCTGACCTGCGCACCAACCAAACCAACACGACACTTGCGATCAAGGTCAGGTTCTAGTTGTCCTCATACCAATGCAGCCGCAACGGGGAGATGCGGCGAGACATGCTAACAGGCGGGCGGCACCGGGTTATCGGAAGCTCCGGTGTCGCTTTACAACGCAGGATGACTGCTTATTGGACCCATTGATGCTGCATCATGCAGTTGTCAGGTAATTGCTGAGCGTTTGAAATCGTGAAAACGCAATCGGGGGTGCGAGAAATCATATGAAAATTAAGTGTTCCGGATTGATCCTTCCACTGATTGCAATGGCGGCATCTCTGGCCATATGTGGCTGCAAAAGCGAGAAAGTCAGCGCAGACTCGGAGGCGCCGCCGCCTACAAAAGTGGTTCAGGACTTCGATGCCAACCTGTTTTCCGTCGATCACCCGGATAACTTCCCTCTGGTTGCCGTAGTTGAACATCGAGCGCCAACTAGACTGGCAGTCACAGGCACCATAAATCCTGATATTGCCCGCACAGTACCAGTCATCTCGCTTGCCTCTGGCCGCATCGTGGGAATCTACGCGCGCCTAGGCGATCGAGTAAAAAAGGGCCAGCTTCTGCTAAAGGTCCGCAGCGACGATATTTCCGGCGGGTTTTCCACCTATCAGATGGCGGTAGCCGACGAGACTCTTGCGCGCGCCCAAAATGAGCGCTCTCAGGACCTCTACAAACACGGCGCGATCGCACTCAACGATCTGCAAGTGGCGCAGGATACGGAGGACAAAGCCAAGGTGGCAGTGGATACGTCGGCCGAACATCTGCGGCTGTTGGGCAGCAGCACCGATCACCCATCGGGAATTGTCAACATTACAGCCCCGATCTCCGGCGTGATCACCGATCAGGAGGTTACCAACGCAGCGGGTGTGCAGAGCCTGGGGACAAGTCCCTTTACCATCTCCGATCTCTCTACTGTGTGGATCGTGTGCGATGTCTACGAGAACGATCTTCCCAGCGTTCACACCGGCGACCCCGCGGAGATCACTTTGAACGCATATCCGGGCACCGTGCTCAAGGGCAAAGTGAGCAATATCCTGGCGATACTCGATCCGAACCTCAGGACCGGCAAAGTTCGGATAGAAGTGCCGAATCCAGGCATAATGCGCGTCGGCATGTTTGTGACCGCAACTTTCCGCGGGCAAAAAGATGAAGTGGATGCCGCCGTACCCGCCTCAGCCATTCTGCACCTGCATGATCGGGACTGGGTATATGTACCCAGTCCCGGTGAGAAATTCCGAAGAGTGGGGGTCGTCGGAGGAGACGCTTTGCCAAACGGGATGCAGGAGATCAAATCGGGCATTCAGGCCGGGCAGCAGGTGGTGACTAATCCGCTCGCGTTACAGAACGAAATCGACAATAAGTAACTGCTGAAAGGGAGCTGGGGGAAGACATTATGATACGCTTTCTTGTCGATTTTGCCTTGAACAATCGAGTCGTCGTGCTGGCGGTTGCGCTGTTATTAGCCGCCTGGGGGGCAATATCGTTTCATAATTTGCCGGTTGAAGCCTATCCGGATATTGCAGATAACTATGCAACGATAATTACTCAGTGGCCTGGACAGGCGGCAGAGGAAGTGGAGAAGCAGGTTACGATTCCGGTAGAGATCCAGATGAACGGTCTTCCGCATCTTTCGCACCTGCGCTCTGAATCGCTCTTCGGCTTGTCCTTCGTACTGCTGATCTTTGACGACCAGTCGGACAATGACTGGAATCGTCAGAAGGTGATGGAGCGCCTTGCTGGAGTGAGTCTGCCGCCCGGCCTGCAACCGCAGATGGGAACAGACTGGAGCACGGTGGGCCAGATTTACTGGTACACAATCCACAACACAAATCCTCAGTACGATCTGATGGATCTGAAGTCGATCCAGGACTGGACCCTCGAAAAGGAATTTAAGTCGGTCCCCAACATTGTCGATGTGTCGACCTTTGGCGGCACCACGCGCGAATACCAGGTGCGCGTTGATCCCGACAAGCTGGTGGCGCATGGCCTGAGCATCGGCCAAGTTGAGCAGCAGTTGACCAACAACAACATGAATGCAGGCGGAAGTTTTGTTGAGGAAGGAACGCAGCAATTGAACGTGCGCTCCGTCGGTCTCTATACCAGTGTGCAGGATATTGAGAATACTGTACTGACGACAAAGAGCGGAACTGCTCTGAGAGTGAAAGATATAGCGGAAGTACAACAGGGCCCAAAGATCCTGCTTGGCGCCATGGCAAGAGCGGACCACAAGCCGGACGGAAGCATCGTAGATAATCCAGCGGTCATTCAGGGTGTGGTGCTGTTGCGCAAAGGCGCCGACGCAGAGCCCACATTGGACGCGATCCATAAGAAGGTGGATGAACTCAACAACACCATCCTGCCGCAGGGCGTGAAGGTCGTTCCCATGCTCGACCGCACCGACTTACTGCATTACACGCTCCACACAGTGCTTCATAACATGGGCGAAGGAATGATCCTGGTGACGATCATCCTCTTTCTGTTTTTCGGAAATGCTCGCGGAGCCTTCATCGTTGCTCTCACCATTCCATTTGCCTTGCTCTTCGCATCCATATTCCTCAATTTAAGCAAGATACCGGCGAACCTTCTGTCTCTGGGGGCTCTCGACTTCGGAATGGTCGTAGACGGCGCCGTAGTCATGGTGGAAAACATCATGCGGCATTTGTCGCTTCGCGGTAAGAACGGCTCATCGGTGGCCTCGGGCCGCATTACCATGAGCGGAAAGTCGCCGATAGCAACGATTCGTGACGCCTCTCACGAGGTCCAGCGGCCGGTGTTTTTCGCAATTGCCATCATCATCACTGCCTATCTGCCGATCTTCACGCTGCAACTTGTGGAAGGCAGACTCTTCAAGCCAATGGCCTGGACAGTGGCCCTCGCGCTTCTCGGCGCCATGACTTTTTCCATTTTCATCGTGCCGGTGCTTGCTGCCCTGCTCTTCCGGAAAGGGGTTAGGGAATGGCGCAACCCGGTCATGGAGTTTCTGAAGGACCGATACCGGAATTGTCTTAAGTGGGCCATTGAGAATCGATGGATCACAATCGGCGCAGGTGTTGCGGCCGTTGCTGTCAGTATGTTTCTGGCGTTCAGTGGAATCATCGGTTCTGAATTCCTGCCGCATCTCGACGAGGGCGCCATCTGGGCGCGCGGCTCGCTAGCCAACAGCACGAGCCTGACGGAAGGCAAGCGGTTCACGGATCAGGCGCGCATCATCTTTGCGTCGTTTCCCGAGGTCAAGACTGTCGTATCGCAGGCCGGAAGGCCCGACGACGGAACCGACACAGGTGGCTTTGGCAACACGGAGTACTTTGTCGACCTGATACCCAAGGAACAATGGCGGCCCGTCTTTCATCAGAATAAAGATGAGTTGATAGCTGCAATGAACCGCGAGGTTTCAAAGCTCCCTGGCGGATTTTGGAATTTCTCGCAGCCCATTGAAGACAATGTGGACGAAACGATAAGCGGGGTCAAAGGCGGATTGGCGGTAAAGCTATTCGGAGACGATTTGAAGACCCTGGAAGAAAAGGGCGAGGAGATTACCGCCGTGATGGCAACCGTGCCAGGGGTTGAGGACCTTGGGCTGTTTCGAGATATGGGCCAGCCAAACTTGAATTTTGTGGTTGATCGCCAGGCGGCGGCGCGCTTCGGCATCAATGCCTCTGACATACAGGACGCGGTCGCGACAGCCGTCGGAGGCAATGCGGTAACGCAGTTGTTGCAGGGCGAAGCAAGCTATGGCGTCGTAGTCCGGTATATGGAGAAGTATCGCAATACTCCGGAGGCGATTCAGAACATCCGGCTTCTATCTCCATCGGGAGAACGAGTCTCCCTTGCACAACTTACGAAGGTAGAGGTTCGCGACGGAGCCTATGACATCTTTCGTGAGGGCAACTCACGATATGTAGGGATTCGTTACGAAGTTCGTGGCAGAGATTTGGGAACTACGGTCAGGGAAGCTATCGAAAAAGTCACGAAGCAGGTGAAGGTGCCTCGCGGTTATCACCTCGATTGGGCGGGAGAGTACGAGAGCGAGAAGCGGGCTCAGGCCAGACTGTTCCTCGTGGTTCCCGTCACGATCTTCCTTATCTTCGTCCTTCTTTATTTCATGTTCCGTTCGGTTAAGTGGGCAATGCTCATCATGGTGAATGTCGCCTTGGCGCCATTCGGCGGTACGATGGCTCTGCTGATGACCGGGACGTTCTTCAGCGTGTCGTCGGGCGTCGGCTTCTTGGCGCTTTTTGGAGTCTCGGTCCAAACGGGCGTGATCATGCTTGAATATATCAACCAGCTGCGAGCGCGAGGCTACACGCCAGCGGGCGCAGCCATCGAAGGCGCGGTCCTTCGGCTTCGCCCCATCATGATGACAATGCTGGTGGCCACACTCGGTCTGCTTCCCGCCGCGATGTCGCACGCTATCGGCTCTGACTCGCAGCGCCCCTTTGCGATCGTCATCGTGGGAGGACTCATTTTTGACCTCTTGATGAGCATCTTCCTTCTACCTACTCTTTATGTCTGGGTCGCAAGAGAGGGTGACAAGCTCCCGAAACCGGAGGTGGCCCTTGAAGCCTAAGCTGATTTCCCTTCTTCCGCGAAGCATCGGTACTTTGTTCATTGGCATTGCCTTTCTTGCGACTTTCGCAAGCGGCCAGCAGACGCTTACCTGGGATCAGGTAAAGGCGAAGTTCGAGGCGGCTAACCCCACCTTGAAAGCCGATGAGATCAATGTGCGGGAGATGAAAGACCAGGAGATCACCGCCTATCTACGTCCGAATCCACAGTTCACATTTTCAACGGATGGAACTCAGATCGCACGTCACAATGGCGTCTGGCAACCGTTAGCCGGCACTCAGTACCAACCCAATGTCAGCTACCTGCACGAACGGGAGCGCAAGCGGGAGTTGCGCTTGCAGAGCGCAAAAGAGGGCACACAGATCGCCGGTTCACAGCACGACGATCTCGAACGCAACCTGATCTTCAATCTGCGGTCGGTGTTCATCCAGACGCTTGAGGCAAAGGCGGCCCTGGAGCTTGCGCAGGCAGATCTTGAGTACTACGACAAGATCATTGAGATAAGCCGAGAGCGCTTTAAGGTCGGCGCCATTGGACAGGTCGATCTCGATCGCATTGAGCTGTTGCGCGTGCAGTATGAGTCGGAAATTCAAACTGCAATCGTGAACCTCCGTACCTCAAAGATTCAGTTGTTGCAGCTATTGAACGATCGGACTCTCCTCGACAAGTTCGATGTGACTGGGCCGTTCGATTTTTCAGATAGTATGCAGTCGCAGGATGCCTATCGCCAGATTGCCCTCGATAACCGTCCCGATCTTCGCGCGGCGCTCGAATCTGTCGAACAGGCGGTTACCAATCATAAGCTTGCGAATGCCAATGGTTCAACTGATCCGACATTCGGTGCGTGGTACACGTACAACGGATCGTTTAACAATCCTAACTCCAATCAAACGGTTGGTCTCAACGTCAGCATTCCGTTACGAATCTTCGATCGCAATCAGGGCGAGAAGAAGCGGACTCTCATCGACATCGACCGGAACCGGCAACTGACAGAGGCGGCGCGGGCGCAGGTCTTCAGTGATGTGGACTCAGCCTTTGAAGAGGTGCAGAGTAACGTAGTACTGCTAAAGCCTTACCGGGACAAGTACAAGGATCAGGCGACACGAGTGCGGGACACCGTCACCTATGCCTATCAGCGCGGCGCCGCGTCGCTGATGGATTTTTTGAATGCGCAGAGTGACTATCGCGTTGTGCAGCTGGCCTATTTGCAGTTGGTAGGTGCTTACTTGACTTCCGCCAGCCAGTTAAATCTCGCTGTAGGGCGCGAGGCGATT
>JBEKCA010000052.1:0-34422 GCA_050015115.1 Occallatibacter sp. | reverse complement strand
CGGCAAACACCGCTTCCCGGGAAGGAAGGATCCATCAGGAATCCCGGGAAAAGCCAAGGCAGGCGCCGATGAGGCCCGCCAAGGAGGGTCGCCTTGTTCCGCTCAAATCCCTTTGAACTTTCCAGCCCGATTACCGATTTCGATGCAATCCGCATCATGCTCGCGTCGCCGGAAAAGATCCGCAGCTGGTCGCATGGCGAGGTTACCAAGCCTGAGACCATCAACTACCGCACCTTCAAGCCGGAGCGCGACGGCCTCTTTTGCGCGCGCATCTTTGGACCGGTCACCGATTGGGAGTGCCTCTGCGGCAAATACAAGCGCATGAAGCACCGCGGCGTGATCTGCGACAAGTGCGGCGTTGAAGTGACGGTGAGCAAAGTTCGCCGCGAGCGCATGGGCCACATCGAGCTGGCGTCGCCCTGTTCGCATGTCTGGTTCTTCAAGGGTCTACCCTCGCGCATCGGTCACCTGCTCGACATCTCTCTGCGTGACCTGGAAGGCATTCTCTACTTCGAGTCCTATGTGGTCGTCGATCCCGGCGACTCGGGGCTGAAGGAACGCGAGATCATCAAGGACGAGACCAAGTACCGCGAGTTGGATCAGCAGTTCCGCCCCTCGGGCTTCAAGGCCATGATGGGCGCAGAGGCGATCAAGGAACTGCTCAAGCGCGTGCAGATCGACGAACTGGGTATCGAGCTGCGCGAGCGCATGAAGACCGAGACCTCCGCGCAGAAGAAGCTGAAGTATGCCAAGCGGCTCAAGGTCGTCGAGGCATTCCGCAAGAGCGACAACAAGCCGCAGTGGATGATTCTGGATGTGCTGCCGGTCATTCCTCCAGAGCTGCGTCCACTGGTGCCGCTGGATGGCGGACGTTTCGCGACTTCTGATCTAAATGACCTCTATCGCCGCGTCATCAACCGCAACAACCGGTTGAAGAAGCTGATGGACCTGCATGCGCCTGAAGTGATCGTGCGCAATGAGAAGCGCATGTTGCAAGAAGCGGTTGATGCCCTCTTTGACAATGGCCGCCGCGGCCGCGTGCTGCGCGGAGCCAACAACCGTCCGCTCAAGTCCCTCTCCGATACGCTGAAGGGCAAGCAGGGCCGCTTCCGTCAGAACCTCCTCGGAAAGCGCGTGGATTACTCGGGCCGTTCTGTGATTGTTGTTGGTCCTGAATTGAAACTGCACCAGTGCGGACTGCCGAAGAAGATGGCGCTCGAGCTCTTCAAGCCCTTTATCTATCACCGCCTCGAACAGACGGGCCACTGCACCACCATCAAGCAGGCGAAGGAAATGGTGGAGATGCAGGAGCCGGTGGTTTGGGACATTCTCGAAGAGGTCATCAAGGACCACCCGGTGCTGTTGAACCGCGCTCCTACGCTTCACCGCCTCGGCATCCAGGCCTTTGAGCCGGTGCTCGTCGAAGGCAAAGCCATCAAGATTCACCCGTTGGTCTGCACGGCCTTTAACGCCGACTTCGACGGCGATCAGATGGCGGTGCACATTCCGCTCTCTCCTGAGGCGCAGATCGAGGCCAGCGTTTTGATGCTGGCGTCGCACAACATTCTCTCGCCGGCCTCGGGCCAGCCGATCACCGTGCCCTCGCAGGATATGGTGCTCGGCCTCTATTACCTGACCAAGGCGAAGAAAAACGCCAAGGGTGAGGGACGCGTCTTCGCCAACTACGAAGAGGTCTTGATGGCTCTCGAAGCCAAGGAAGTCGAGACTCTGTCGCCGATCCGCCTGCGCTACACGGGCAAGATGCTCGATCTGACGACGGCCTACGACGACCAGGACCTGACGCACATCGAGCCGGTGGACTTCAACAAGCAGTACATTTCGACCACAGTGGGCCGCGTGATTTTGAACGACTCCTTGCCCGCTGGGATGCCCTACGTCAACGGCCTTTTGAAGAAGAAGGGCATCGGGCAATTGGTGAACTACTGCAATCAGAATCTGGGTCTTGAAGTCACGGTCGGGATGCTCGACAAGATCAAGGCGCTTGGCTTCCAGTACGCCACGGTCTCTGGACTCTCGGTCGGACTGGACGACATGGTGATCCCGGACAGCAAGTACACCGTGGTTCACGATGCCGATCTGAAGGTGATCGAGGTCCAGAAGCAATACATGGACGGCGCCATCACCAACGGCGAGCGCTCGAACAAGGTCATCCAGATGTGGTCGGCGGTTACCGATCGCGTTGCAGACGAGATGTTCGGCAATATGAAGCGCGCGGACGATGAAGGAGCTTTCAACCCGATCTACATCATGGCCGACTCGGGCGCCCGCGGATCGAAGCAGCAGATTCGCCAGCTTTCGGGCATGCGTGGCCTGATGGCCAAGCCGTCTGGTGAGGTTATCGAAACGCCCATTACGGCGAACTTCCGCGAAGGTCTGACTGTGTTGGAGTACTTCATTTCCACACACGGCGCGCGCAAGGGCCTAGCCGACACGGCATTGAAGACGGCCGACTCAGGTTATCTGACGCGCCGCCTAGTCGACGTTGCCCAGGACGTGATTGTGACCGAGTACGACTGCGGCACGGTTGAGGGCATCTACGTCGGATCGATCGTCGAGTCTGGCGAAATCATCGAAGAACTGCGCGACCGCATCATCGGCCGTGTGACTCTCGAGCGCATCAAGGACTACGACGGCAACATCGTTGTGGATGTGAACCAGGGCATCGACGAAGATATCGCGTCGGCGATTCAAGCCGCCGGCAAGGAGAAGGTGAAGATCCGTTCGGTGCTCACTTGCGAGTCGCGGCGCGGCGTCTGCGCTCTCTGCTACGGCCGCAACCTGGGTTCGGGACGCATGGTGGAGCTGGGCGAGACTTGCGGCGTGATCGCGGCGCAGTCGATCGGCGAACCGGGAACGCAGTTGACGATGCGTACCTTCCACGTCGGCGGCACAGCCAGCCGCGTGCAAGACAAGTCGCGCCTCGACGCAAAAAACAAGGGTTTTGTGCGCTTTATCAACCTGAGCTATGTGGAGAGCAGGGACGGCACGCTGGTGGCCATGAATCGCTCCGGTTCAATTGCCGTTCAGGACGAGCGCGGCCGTGAGAAGGAGCGCTACCAGGTGGTTTACGGCGCGCGCCTCAAGGTGAAGGACGGTGAACAGGTGGCTCTGGGACAGTTGTTGGCCGAGTGGGATCCGTACACCTACTCCATCCTTACGGAGATCGGCGGCACGGTAACGTTCAAGGACTTGCAGGAAGGCATTACGCTCAACGAAGAGGTTGACGAAGTGACCGGCCTCTCGCGCTGGGTGGTTGCCGATGCTCCTGACGAAAAGCGCCAGCCGACCTTTGTGGTCAAGAACGCCAAGGGAAACAAGCGTTACCTGTTGCCGCGAGGCGCTCACTTGATGGTTGAAGATGGGGCCGAGGTAGGGCCGGGCGACGTGCTGGCGAAGATTCCCAAGGAGAGCACCCGTACCAAGGACATCACCGGCGGCCTTCCGCGCGTTGTCGAACTCTTCGAGGCCCGCAAGCCGCGCGAGACGGCGACGATCAGCGAGATCGATGGCGTGGTTCGATTTGGCGAGGTAGCCAAGGGTCAGCGCAAGATCTACGTGACTGCTGATAATGGCGACGAGAAGGAATACTCTGTGCAGCGCGGCATTCACGTGAACGTCCAGGAAGGCGAACGGCTCAGCGCCGGCGATCCGCTGATGGATGGACCGCTGAACCCGCACGACATTCTGGCCGTACTTGGCGAAAAGGCGTTGCAGGCTTACCTGGTGAACGAAATCCAGGAGGTCTATCGTCTGCAAGGCGTGGCCATCTCGGACAAGCACATTGAAGTCATCGTCCGGCAGATGCTGCGCTGGGTACGTATCGACGAGATCGGCGACACCAACTTCCTGCTGGAGCAGCAGATCGACCGCTTCCGCTTCCGCGAGGAGAATGAGCGCGTGCTGGCCGAGGGTGGCCGTCCGGCGATCGGACGTCCGCTGCTGTTGGGCATCACCAAGGCATCGCTTTCGACCGACAGCTTCATCTCCGCGGCCAGCTTCCAGGAGACCACTCGTGTTCTCACCGAAGCCAGCATCAACGGGGCGATCGACAACCTGCGCGGCCTCAAGGAGAACGTGATCGTCGGACGGCTTATCCCCGCCGGCACGGGCTTGGAGTACTACCGCAACGTTCAGCTCTCACCGGAGCTAGAGGAAGCGGCTGCCCGCGTACAGCAGGAGGTCACGGCCGAGATCGAAGCAGCCGAGCGCGAACTGGAGCTGATGCGCCAGGAGGGCGAAGCGGAGGAGATGGCCGCCGAATGACCACCTGCGGTGGAACCAGCGGTCCTGGGCGAATTCCACCAAGGGCGATTCACCCAATCCTGTTGGATTGAACATCAACCGACACAAAGGGCCCGGTGCAAACCGGGCCCGATTTATGCGTGCTGCGTGACTTCATTCCTGTGGTTTCTGTTCTTCACCTCGTACATCGAGGCGTCGGCGGCAATTAGCAGGGCGTCTTTTGTGACGCCGTCCTCCGGATAGAGAGCAAAGCCGATGCTGGCCGTGCCCTTGATGAGATGCTCCTCGACAACGAACGGATCATCGAAGCAGCCGGAGATCCTTTGAACGATCTTGTCCAGATCGGCGCGTCCGCGCGGGAGCGCGACCAGAGCGGCGAATTCGTCTCCGCCCAGACGGGCCAGCATATCGCCGGTGAGCAATTGATTGTTGATGCGTCCGGCGACCGCCTGGAGGTAGAGGTCGCCCACATAGTGGCCGTATTTGTCGTTGACCGGCTTGAATCTATCGAGATCGATATAGATCAATCCAAAGATCTGGCCCGGGCCGGTCTCGTGGATCAGAACGTCAAGGCTCCGGTGCAGGGAGAAGCGGTTGGGGATATCGGTCAACAGGTCGTACTCTGAGCGGTGGCGCAGATCGGAGTAGAGGCGCCGAGTCTCCAAGGCCAGCGTGGCCAGGCCGACCGCCATCGAGAGCGCCTCCGATTCGACGGCGGAAGGCTTGTTGGATGCGCCGAATGCGGCAGAGATAGTTCCGAGTGGGAGGCCAGAGCGGGCAGGAATCTCGCTCCGGACTATGCGCATGCCCGTCAACTCTGCCGGGCAGGTTCCCCAGTGGGCGCCATCAGCGGTTTGACACCAGCAGGCAGCGCCTTCCAGCTTGAAAGAGGCCAGTTCCACGATCTCTTCGATGATCTCCGTCAGAGGACGGGAGCCATTGATGTCTTCAAGAATGAGGCTGCGCCGCTGTTCGATGCGCGCCATTGCAGCCGTGTGGCGGCGCAACCTGCGTTCGATAGCCCAGTCCCTGATGCCCACGGCAAATACGACCGCGAGCAGTATACCGACTAGGATCATGAGGTTGCGAACGTTGAGGAAGGTAGGGCTTGCTACGACTAAGATATCGTCGAAAGAACGAAGCAGAATGTTGAAGGGCACGGGGCCGTTCGAGTGCTTGGAACTCAGTTCGATGCAGATGCCGGAGACACGAATCATGGTGCCTATTGGAATCTGCCTCATGGGCGGAAGCGGGACTAGGGTGGCCTTGTCTGAGTGGTTGTAGATCGCTGTAAACAGGTGGCCGTTGGTTTCCAGCACATACTCGTCCCGTTCCGCTTCTCGCGTCTCCGTCACCACTTGACCTTCGATGGAGACCAGATCGTAAATGTGTCCGAATTGAACATTGTCGCTTGTGGAGAGGCTCTCCCATGTCGCAGGATGCGGATCGATGGGCGCTTGCACGTGGCTATCCTGGATTTCACCGCGCACCAGGTTCAGAAAGCCGCTGTGGACATCGGGAAAGCCGTTTGCGTCGGCTACATCGCCGATCTGCAAGGGATCGCTTGTCTCGGTGTCGATCCAGATGCTCTTGACGCCGTCTTGCAGCACTACGGCCGCGCCGGGCTGGTAGTAAGTGATGGTTCCGTGAACTCGAACTCTGGTTGTGAGATCGCGTACCCGGTATTCGGCGAGGATTGTGTCCATGGGCGTGACGGGGAGGGTCCACGGATTTGCGCCGGCGGCTTTCAGAACCTTAATGTCGGCCATTGTGTTGGAGTGGAGCATGACTCCGGTTTGCTGCATCTTGCTGTCGAAGATGGCTGAAGCTACTCCGGTGACTTCCACTTCAGCATCAAGAAGCTCTTTGAGCCCGCTTCCGTCGCCGCTCTGTACCGACGCGTCCACTGTGCCCCCGTCGGCCAGCATGTGCAGATAAGTGAATCGCACACTGTTGATGAGGACCACGTCGGCGGAACGGACCGCGGCACGCACTGTGACCCGCATGGCGTCGTGCTGGATGCGAACCAACTCGTCGTAGCTGGCAGGTATGGATTTGGGCAGATCGCCATGGTAGAGCACTGTGATGTCGTTGGTTTGCACGATGGGGCGGAAGCTGGGCTGTGTAACTCCCCGCACTCGAACGCGGTCGCCTGGAGCAAGCTTGATCTTTCCAGTGGTGAACAAATAGATGGCCGCATCGCCGTCCTGCACAAATACCTCTTCATCGTCGGGACGGAAGTAGGTGACCGTGGCCTCGAAGTCGACAGGAAAATGCTTTAGGGCATCGGCATTGTTGAGCGTGTGGATCGCGCTCAGCGTCGTCAGCGTGAAGGGTGCAGCGGGCTCGGTGGCCCAGGTAGCCGAGGCCCATCCGAGAACAATCGCAACTGCTGGAATCAATCTCTTCATTCTCTTCATTGGGTTGCGCCGGACTAACGTGCCCAGTGCGTTCCGGTGCCTAAGAGTACTATCGGCAGAATTTGCCGAAATGAATTGTTTTTGGCGCCAAAGTTCGCAAACTGTCATCGATTAAAGCGCGCAAGGTGTTCGCAGGCGCTAAAAACTGGAAGCGCAACGAAGAGCACTCGCGCCTTCCGGCGAGAGCGGGCCTGGAGGCCCAAAGAACAGCCGACCCGGGGTCGGTCTGCCAATTTACGGATAGGCTCTGAATTGGAGAACCGGTCTAGACCGAAGTCCTTTCTTCCAGGCGTTTGCTGTTCTTGTTCGCGTACATCGATGCGTCGGCGGCGTTAAGCAGGGCGTCCTTTGTCGCGCCATCTTCCGGATAGAGAGCAAAACCGATGCTGGCCGTACCCTTGATCATATGCCCCTCAACAACAAACGGAGTGTCGTAGCAGTCTGACAGCCTTCGAATGATCTTGTCCAGATCGGCGCGTCCACGCGGGAGCGCGACCAGAGCGGCAAACTCGTCTCCTCCCAATCGGGCCAGCATATCGCCGCCAAGCAACTGATTGCTCATGCGTCCGGCGACCGCCTGCAGATACAGGTCGCCAACGTGGTGGCCGTATACGTCATTGATCGGCTTGAATTTGTCGAGATCGATATAGATCAATCCGAAGATCTCGCTCGGGCTGGTCTCCTGCATCAGAAAATCAAGGCGCCTGTGCAGAGAGAAGCGGTTGGGAACATCGGTGAGCAGGTCGTACTCGGAGCGACGGCGCAGATCGGAGTAGAGACGCCGGGTCTCGATGGCAAGCGTGGCCAGCCGCGCTCCATTGTGGAGAGCTACGGACTCACGGTCAACCGGCGGCGTATCCGGGTTGAGTCCGGCGAAGAGCGTGCCGAGCGCCGAACCGACCCGGGCGTCGATGCTGGCGCAGACGATGCGCAAGTTGTCCTGATCGCTCGGACAATCTCCCAGCTTTTCTCCGTCAGTGATCTCGCACCAGCAGGGCGCACCCCCCAGGGCGGAGGAGACCATGGCCGTAATCTGCAAAAGAATCTCGGAGAGGGGCCGCGATTCGTTGATGTCCTCGAGAATATGGCTGCGCCGCCGCTCCAACTCGGCCTCGGCCTCAGTGCGCGCCGACATGACGGCGGTTTGGTGCCGCACTTTGCGTTCAAGGGCCCACTCCCTGGAGATCGCGATGAAGACCACAATCAGGAGTACGCCGAGGGCCAAAAGGAGGTTGCGCGTGTTCAGGAAGGAGGGACGGGCGATCACCGTAATATCGTCGGTGGAACGCAGAAGAATATTAAAGGGGACCGGGCCGTTAAATGGATTGGAATTCTCGAGAACGCAGATACCGGAGACACGGACCTTGGAGCCGAGGGGAATCATCTTCATCGGCTGAGCCGATTCGTCTCCATTGGAGCGGCGGTAAATGGCGGTGGTCAGATGACCGTCGGACATCAGAACGTATTGGTCCTGCGAGGCTTCCCGTGTCTCCGTCACGACTCGTCCCTCAATGGAGACCAGATCGTAGACATGTCCAAAAATGTTGGTGTCGTTCAGGGTTAGGTTTTGCCAGCTGGAGGGCAGCGGCGTGATTGGCGCGCTAACGTGGTCATCCTCGACTTCGCTGCGCGCCAGCATGAGGAAGCCGTCGCGAACCTCGGGAAAGCCGATTGCGTCCGCCAGGTCGCCGACCTTCAAGTCGTTATAGGTTCGAGTGCCGATCCATAGGCTTTTGGCGCCGTCCTGCAAAACAACGGCTGAGCCGGGCTGGAAGTAAGTAATGGTTCCATGGACCCGGACTCTGGCGGTCAGATCGTGTAACCGGTAGCCTGAGACGATTGTGTCCATGGGAGTGGCCGGAAGGCTCCACGGATTACTGCTGGCGTGCTTCAGAATCTTGATGTCTGCCAAGGAAGAAACATGGAGCTGAATCCCGGTTTTTTGCATTTTGTTGTCAAAGGATCCCGCGGCTACACCAGTGATTTCCACTTCGGCATCGAGCAGGTCTTTGAGCACACTCGCATCGCGGCTCTCGACCAATGCGTCGATATAACCGTCGTCAGCAAGCATTCGCAGGAAAATGCTTTGCCCATTCGAAGATAAAAAATCGGCGGTTCGGACCAAGGCGTGGACTTTGACCCGCATGGCATCGAGCTGAGAGCTGATCAATTCGTCGTAGCCGGTAGGCACCGGATCTGGCAAGGCGCCATGGTGGAGCACAGTGATGCTCTCGCTGATCGCGATGGGGTGGAAGCTCTGCCGCGTCTTTCCCCGAACCAGTATGCGATCCCCGGGCTCCAGCTTGGCGTCCAATGGGATCAGCACAAAGATGGCCATGTCGCCATCCTGCACAAACAGTGTCCGCGCAAGGGGGCGAACGTAGGTGGCCGTGGCCTCGAATGCTACTGGCAGCCCCCGGCTGGCCTCTGCGTTGGTGAGGTCATGGATCTCGCGCAAAGTGGTGAGGGGCGCGGGCGGCGCGGGCCAGGCAGCCGAAGCCCAGCCGAGGATTATCGCAACCACTGGAATTAGTCTCTTCACCGACTCAATCCTGTCGAACGGGTGCAGTTTGCCTGTTCTGGAGTCTATATCGGCTGATCAGGGAAAGTGGAACAGGTTCAAACTCAGAAAGACCGAATCTTCGCGATCAAAGTCATATGGAACAGTAATTTACAGGAGAGAGCCGGGCTCTCGCATCGAGCGGATCCGCCTGAGATCCGGCTAGGCACATACGACTCGAGTGCAGGAGACCAAACCGGAGTTCAATGTCCTGCGCCATCTTGCCCCGCGGGCACCGGTTGCTCATTTCCGGCCCTCTTGGCAGCGGCTTGCTTTCGGAAGTTCTTTGCCGCGTACATAGCGGCGTCGGCGGCGCTCAGCAGGCTCTCTTTTGTGGTGCCGTCTTCGGGATACATGGAGTAGCCAAAGCTGGCCGAGCCTTCGAGGAGATTTCCTTCAAGGGTGAACGGTTCTTTGAAGCAGTGTTCCAGACGCAGGGCAATCTCTTCGATGCGGTTGCGGTTGCTCACCCTGGGAAGCAGGACGGCAAACTCATCGCCGCCCAGCCGCGCGAGCAGGTCATGGGAGCGGAGCTGATTTTTCATTCGGTCGGCGACCTCCTGAAGGAAGAGGTCTCCGACATGGTGGCCGTAGCGGTCGTTGATCGGCTTGAAGTGGTCGAGGTCGATGTAGATCAGGCCAAAGACACTGGCGTTCTGCTCCGCCTCCTCTATTAGTGCGTCCATGCGCTCTTCAATTGAACGGCGATTGTGAACTCTGGTCAGCAGGTCCACCTCGGAGCGCTGCAGCAGGTCGGAGTAGAGCCGGCGGGTTTCCATGGCCAGCATGGCCAGTCTGGCACCGCCTGAAAGTGCCTCTCGTTCGTGGGCAAATACGCGGCGGACGCCGAAAATCGGCCCCGGGTCCAGGCCGGCGAAGATGACCCCCAGCGGCGGGCCGGACCGCCCCGGAATCTCCGCCGAGAGAATGCGTAACCGCTTGGCATCCAGGGGGCAGTTGCCCAGGCGCGCTCCGTCCCTGACGTCGCACCAGCAGGCGGCGCCATCGAGCATGAAGGAGACCATCTCAGTGATTTTCTCCAGGATCTCCGCCAGGGGTCTGGAACTGTTGATGTCGGCAAGGATGCGGCTGCGGCGCTGCTCAAGATAAGCCAGCGCAGCCAGTTTGCCGGCCTGACGGCGCACGCGGGCCTTGAGCGCAAACGCCCAGATCGCTAATGCGATTGTGATCAGCAGCAGCGGTATAAGCAGGAAACTGGGGTTGTGAATGTCCAGAAGGGAAGGCTTGGAAAACACCACAAGATCCTCGCTTTCAGTCTATATCGATCATCGGGCGAAGAAAGCAACGCAAGCGGTCGATAGGAGATGCCCCCGCGCACAAAGGTAATGGATTCCCTGGTTTCGAAGGAAGACCGGCGTGCAGCGGGCGTTTCTTTGAGGGACTGCGCTAAGCCGGAGGAACCAGACTCTGGTTTTCAGTCGTTTTGCCGGCGGCCCGTTTGCGCAGTTTTTTGGCCTCGTACATGGATGCGTCGGCGGTCGAGAGCAGGCTGTCCTCGGTGGCGCCATCCTCGGGGTAAAGGGCGACACCGAAGCTGGCCGAACCTCGCAAGATGTGTTCTTCGACAATGATGGGGTCGCGAAAGGTGAATTCCAGGCGCTGCACGATCTCTTCGACTCCCGAGCGATTGCGCACCATCGGCAGCAGAACCGCAAACTCATCGCCGCCCAACCTCGCCAGCAGGTCGTGGGAGCGCAGTTGCTGCTTCATGCGCCTGGTGACCTCCTGCAGATAGAGGTCTCCAATGTGATGGCCATAGTGATCGTTGATCTGCTTGAATCCATCGAGGTCGATGTAGATCAGGCCGAAGATGTTGGCATTCTGACGGGCCTCTTCGATCAGCGATCCCAGGCGCTTGCTCAACGAGAAACGGTTGTGAATGTCGGTGAGCAGGTCGAACTCCGAGCGGTGCAACAGGTCGATGTACAGGCGGCGGGTCTCGATGGCCAGCGTGGCCAGCTTCGCTCCCACCGATAGCGCCTCGGTCTCACGGGCGGATGCCTCGGGCGTGGCGGGCATGCAGGCCGGGTCGAGAGCGGCATAGACGAAGCCAAGCGCCGGCCCGGAGCGGGCGGGAATCTCCGCGCGCACGACGCGCATGTGATCGGCCGGAGCGTGGGAGTCCCCCAGCCGCGCCCCGTTGGTCACCTCGCACCAGCAGCGCGCGTCATTGAGTGCAAACGAGACCAGCTCGGTGATCTCCTCAAGGATCTCGGCGAGCGGCCGTGAACCGTTAATGTCCTCTAAAATGCGGCTGC
Source organism: Occallatibacter sp. (assembly GCA_050015115.1). GTDB lineage: Bacteria > Acidobacteriota > Terriglobia > Terriglobales > Acidobacteriaceae > Telmatobacter. The sequence continues at coordinate 22,900 of JBEKCA010000052.1, read as the reverse complement.
GCTTGTTTTCGAGTTGGGCCACGCGCCTTTCAAAAGCAGCCTCGGACTCGATGCGTTTGGCCATTGCGGCGGTCTGCCGGCGCACCTTGATGTCCAGGGTTGCACCCCAGACGGCCACTGCAATCGAAATCACGAGCAACAGGCCGGCAACGCGGATAAGGTTGTGGGTGTTGAGCCACGAAGGCTTCGCAATCACTGTGAGATCGTCGAACGAGCGCAGAAGGATGTTGAAGGGGACCTCTCCATTCGGATTGATCGCGTTGACATCCATGACCGTGCAGATTCCCGTGACGCGAACTTTGGAGCCCAGCGGAATCTGCAGCATCTGCGGAAGCGGCCCCGGCCCCGGCGGATGACGATAGATGGCGGTAAACATGCGGCCATCGGAGGTGAAGACATACTCGTCCTGAGCGGCCTCCCTGACCTCGGTTACCACCTGACCCTCGATCGAAACGAGATCGTTCTGGTGACCGTCCGGGCGGCTGGGGCTCCAGTAGCCGAGTTGGAGCCAGGTCGCCGGCAACGGCTTGATGGGCTGAACAATGTGGCTGTCCTGAATGGAGGCGTCGGTCAGTGTGAGAAGGCGGTTGTGGGCGTCGGGGAAGCCGGTTGCGTCGACCAGATCGCCGATCTGAAGAGGCTCGCGGTCGTTGGTTTCGATCCACAGGCTCTGTTTGCCGTTTTGCAGCACAATGGCGGAGCCTGGCTGGTAGTAAGTGATTGCGCCCCGCACGTGAACCCTGGGGGTGAGATCAACCAGATGATAGTCGAGAAGAATCCTGTCCATGGGCGTAACCGGCAGGGACCATGGATTGGCGACGGCGCGCTTGAGAATCTTGATGTCTGCCAGGGAAGCGACGTAAAGCACGACGCCGGTCTGCTGCATCTTGTCGTCAAATTTCCCGGCAGCCGCGCCCGTGATCTCGACCTCGGCATCCAGCAGATCTTTGAGGGCATTTGGGTCTTTGCTGTCGAGGTATGCCTCGAGGTGACCACCCTCGGCGAGCAACTGCAGACGGGTGCTGGTCACCGGAGCCGAGGCGCCCATCACCAGGTCGGCGGCGCGGACGACTGCGTGTACCGTGACCAGCCGTGAGTCGTATCGGGCGCGAATCAGTTCCTCGAATGTAGCCGGCACAGGGGCGGGCCGCGCTCCATGATGGAGCACCGTCACGGTCGCGGCGAGGACAACAGGGTGGAAGCTCTCCAGCATTGTCCCGCGCACCAGGACGCGATCCCCAGGAGCCAGAGTTGCTTGGACAGGGGGCCGCACAAAGATCGTCGTATCCCCGTCCTGGACAAACAGAATGTTTTCATAGCCGCGCCAATAGACGACGGTCGCTTCGAAGTTGACGGCCTGTTCCTCTTTGGCCTGTTCATTGGTCAACGCATGGATCGCGCGAAGCGTGGTGAGCGGGGCGGGTTTGGCGGCCCAGCTTGCCGATGCCAGACTGAATAGGATTGCAACTGAGATTAGCCAGCTCTTTGGAAGGTTTCGCTTGTGGCCGCGACATTTCATCTTACTGCGATGTTTCATTCGATCGCCAACAACTCCAACCGACTGGACTTGAATCCATCGGTTACTCCCGCATGAATCTCCATCCGGGCGCCGGCGCGCAAGAGAAATCTGCCCGAAACGAATCTACATCCATCTTAACTCCCCGCGCACGAAACTGATCGAATGGCCTACTTGGGCCATTGTGGCTGCGTTGTGCGGGCTGCCGTTACGCAATTGGACGCGGCTCAGTCGTTTTCGCTACCTGGAAATCTGCCTGCCCGGCATTTGGGAAGAAGATCCTGTGATGGGTTCTACACTGGATTAGTGTTCAAGATCTTGCATTTGGAGCGGTGACCAAAGAAGAGTATGACAAAAAAACTGCGTGTTGGTGTTGTATTTGGCGGAAGGAGCGGCGAGCATGAGGTTTCGCTGCTCTCGGCTGCTTCGATTTTGAAGGCGATCGACAGGCGGCAGTTCGATGTGGTGCCGATCGGCATCAACAAGGCAGGCCACTGGTTGACCGAGCGCGCCGCCGAGGGGCTGCTGAAAGGCTCGGAACAGGCCGAATTGGCCAAAGGCGAAGGCAAGCCCGAGGCTGAGCCCAAGAAGCTGCGCGCAGGCGATCCGGCGGCAACGCCGGGTGCGCGCGTACTGGCCGAGGGACAGCCAACGCTACTGGCGCCGGAGCCAAAGAAACCGGCGTCTTCGGCGCTGACGCAAAATGCAGCCGCAGCTCTCGACAGCCATGCTGCGCTGGGCGGCCAATCGCTCGATGTTGTCTTCCCGGTGCTGCACGGCACTTTTGGCGAGGATGGAACGATTCAGGGGCTCTTTGAACTGGCGGGCATCGCTTATGTCGGTTCGGGCGTGCTGGGCTCGGCTGCGGGTATGGACAAGGACGTGATGAAGCGGCTATTCGCCCAGGCCGGGCTGCCCATGGTCAAGCACGTAACGCTGCTCCGCGCCGAGTGGGAAAAGAGGCCAAGAAAGGCCATTGCGCAGATCGAGGCGGCGCTCAAGTACCCGGTCTTTGTGAAGCCCGCCAATCTCGGCTCGTCTGTCGGCATCTCGAAGGCGCACAATCGCAAGGAACTCGGTCCGGCACTCGACCTGGCCTCGAAGTACGACCGCAAGCTGGTCGTCGAAGAGGGTGTGGGCGGCAAAAAGGCCAAGGCGCGCGAACTAGAGGTTGCGGTGCTGGGCAACGACGATCCCAAAGCGAGCGTAGTGGGCGAGATTATCCCCGGCAAGGAGTTCTACGACTACGAGGCCAAATATCTTTCAGAAGGCTCAGTCGCCGTGATTCCCGCCAAGTTGAGCAAGGCTGAGACCAAGCGGATCAGAGATCTGGCCGTCGCCGCCTTCCGGGCCTGCGATTTGTCAGGGCTCGCGCGCGTTGACTTTTTGATAGAGCCTGATGGCAAGCAGCGCATCTTTTTGAACGAAGTAAACACGCTGCCTGGCTTTACCAGCATCAGCATGTACCCCAAGCTTTGGGAAGCCTCGGGAATCAGCTACACGGAGTTGATCTCGCGACTGATTGAGCTGGCTCTCGAACGCCAGGCCGAGAAGAGTCGAACCACATACAGCCGGGAAGAGTAAGGGCAGGGAATAGGGATTAGGGACCAGGGACTAAGGGGATAGGGAACAGGAAGTCTGCTGGCGGTGTCTAACCTTTCAGGGAAGAGGAATTGACACTGGAGGACCAGATTACCAGTCCCTCAGCACCTAGTTCCTTAGTCCCTCTCGTGCCGTATTCTGAATTCGAGGAAAGTACACCATGACCCTGCTCGACGCTCCTGCTTTTGATGAAGTTCGCGATCGCCGCCACCGCAAGATTCTTCTGAGCATTGCCGGGGGACTGTTTGCATTGCTGGCGGGCTGGTGGCTTGTGGCCGGCCATCCTGTCGATTGGCCGTGGAACTGGAATAACCACTTGCGGGGAAGAATCGCAGTCAACAACTTCTTCACGGCGCTCGAGAAGAACGATCTGTCTATGGCTTACGGCGTCTGGATGCACGATCCGAATTGGCGGCAGCATACCGATCAGTACTCGAACTATCCCTTCGATCGCTTTGAAAAGGACTGGGGCCCGACCAGCCAGGACAACGATTACGGAGCGATTCGCAGCCACCGCATTGCCGCCACGCGCATGATCGGCAACATGCTTCAGACGGGGATTTTTGTGAACGGGCGCAAGAGCAAGGCGATCAATCTGGACTACGATCCGAAGGATCATACGCTGCATTTCTCGCCCGAGGATGTGCAGTTTCTGGAGGGACCGGGGGGAATCTCGTAGAGCGGATTTCGCAGAGCTTGTATGAGCGACGTACTGTGTCAGGGCACGGCTTCAGCCGTGCCGCAGTGATACCGCTCGTCGAGGTTCGTCGTCCTTCACTCCGGCACCGACCTTTTTTCTGCCAGATTATTCCGCCGTCTCAGTGGCCTGCAGTTCGATCAGCGCCTTCTCCAGGCTGGCGATGTCTTCCACATTCACAGACTTTTGCGCGGGGTCGATCTGCTTGAGCAGGCCGCTGAGCACCATGCCGGGGGCAAGCTCGACGTAGGTCTCGACTCCTTCTGCGATCAGCGTCTTCACGCAATCTACCCAGCGCACCGTGCCGGTGACCTGCTGGATCAACGCCTCACGAACCTCTTCTGCAGTGTGGACAAGGCCTCCTGAAACGTTGGAGGCGACGGGAAAGCGTGGATCGGCCAACTGGAGCGAGCCGAGCACGCGCGCCACCTCTTCCTGGGCAGGCTGCATCAGTGCGCAGTGGAAGGGAGCGCTGACGGGAAGCATCACCGCCCGGCGCGCGCCTTTGGCCTTGGCCAGCGCCGCAGCCTTCTCAACCGCTGCCAGTGCGCCGGAGATGACTGTCTGGCCAGGTGAATTGAAGTTGGCTGGGGAGACGGTCAGGCCGGTCTCGGTTGCCGCTTCAGTGCAGACCTCGGCCACCACTTCGGGAGTGAGCGAGAGGATGGCGGCCATACCGCCTTGCCCGGCGGGAAAGGCCAACTGCATGGCCTTTCCGCGCGCCTTCACAAAGCGAACGGCGTCGGCGAAGCTGTAGGTGCCTGCGGCGACGTGGGCTGTCCATTCACCAAGCGAGTGGCCTGCGGCCATATCTGGCTCGATGCCATGCAGGGCGAGCACGCGCAGGGCAGCTACGCTGACTGTGAGAATCGCGGGCTGAGTGTTCTCGGTGAGCTTGAGTTGATCGGCAGGCCCCTCGAAGATCAGCTTGGAGAGCGCAAAGCCGGCAGCTTCGTCGGCCTCGGCAAAGGTCTCGCGGGCGACGGGAAAACGCTCGGCAAATTCGCGGCCCATGCCGACTGCCTGCGAACCCTGCCCCGGAAAGAGAAATGCAATTTTTTTGGACATTCCAGAGAAGATTGTAATGCCTCGCGCCCTGCCTTCCGCGGCATGATGCATGATTGCGAAGACAATTACGCGAAAACATGCTCGGCGACTCAGGTCTTACACGGAAAACCACCTACAGCTTGAACCCGACCTCAAGGGATTGGCACTTTCAAATTCCAAGTTTGGCTTCGCAAGAAACTGCCATTTGGATCTCGAATTGGCCTGAGAAACTAGGTTTTTCAGGGGTTTATGTTTACCTTTTGGATAATATAGCCTCCTTCGACGACTGCGGATACATTATTGATTCAAAGTGTCTTATCAGTTAAATCGTTGCGACGGACGCCTCAAATCTTGGGCACTCTATCGAGGTAGAGGGTGGGGTAAGGCAAAAAACTGGGACAGGGAACAGAGAGTCGGACCTGGCGATGCTCGGTTTCCGTTTAGACATTCTTTTCTCCCAAGCATGATTTTGTGCACGAGGAAGGAAATAATCTGCAACCACTTGCGGTGCGGCCAGCGGTCCTCGGCTCGGCGATCTGAGGTTCGTGGTCTCCCACATCACAGAATCGAGATGTAGACGCCGCCGATCCTTTCAGGGCTCGCATCTGTCACGCGCGATGAAGCGTTACCGATCTGCTTCTCGTTAACGGCTAGCTCCTGTTCGCCTGTGCAGGAGAATGGGCCGGAGCGAATAGCTCCGGCCCGGATTGGTTAGGCTTCCTAAAGTTCTCCGTACCCTTTTAGTTTAGGGCCGGATGGTTAGTTGACTGGCCAAAACATGAACGTCCCATAAACGTTGTCGACGTAAACGGTAAACTCCGTGGGACCCACGTAGGTCGAGTCGGAGGGGCCAACAATATTCAGAGTGCCAGAGGTGCCATTGGAATTGGATTCTTGCGTCGTATGCTTGTTCGTCCAAGTCAAAGTATTCGACTGCTTAAGTTCCAAGGAAAGCTTCTCTTGAAAGATTGCTGCGTTGCCTGCCGAGATGGACAACGTATCGTCCGTGCTGTAGCCAGAAGTCGATGAGTTGGTTGCGGAGGTGTTCCCTGTGTTGGTAGTTACGGAAGACAACGCGACGGTGCGAGTAATGCCTGTGACATACGGAAAGTCTTCATTGATGGACGGGTCTTGGCTGGCTGCTGTGCTGCTGGCCGTCGGTTGGCAAAAGCGGCCATCGGTCGAGCACACGGAGCCATCTGGATCCGTAACAAAGGTTGGTGCATAGGAGGGAATGGAGAATGGGTCGAAGGCTGCGATCGCTTGAAGATCCGCATCGGTGAGTGCCGGTGCATTGCCATTGGTCAGCGTGGGAGCCCAGGAACGGTTCAACGAGGTCAGGATATTTGGATTTGTGATCGATTCGCGGCCGCCCTGAAGTTGCGCTAGTGTTAATGGGATCACATCCATGCATAAACAAGGGTCGCTGGAGTCATAGGCGAGGCCGGTTTCCAGAAATGGCGAAGCGCCTGTTTGCAGAACGGGGGGAAGATACGTCATCGCGACAACCGGATTGAGCCAAACCCAAATAACGTCAGCAGAGTGTTGAACCCCGTCATTGGTAGCGCCATTGAGTTGTGTCGTGTCCGAATACGAGTCGAGCAGAGAGATAGTTGCTGAATCATCTTTCATGTAGGTCCATCCGCTGGAGGAAGTATCGGATGCGCTGGCGCTCACATAAGCCGTAGTGGCAGACCCTGAGAGCGTTACGCTGCTTGTATTGGCGTTGCTGAAAGAGTTTTCTATGCTGGTTCCCGTGCCGAGGGAGCCGGAGGTGGCATAGGAGACGTAGCTCTGCGATCCAGGTGGCGCGTAATAGATACCGAGAACAACGTATTTGGGGTCGAAGCCGCCGGTGATGCCACCGCACATAGTCGCGGTCGCATTCAGCACCCCGGAACTGGGATTGTAAGTTGGATCGAAAACAATGTTGCAATTGGCCATTAGGCTAGATGGAAGTTGCAGCGTAATTGGCTCATTCAGCAGATTGGGCGGACACATTTGGTAGGGGTGGTAGGAGTACACGAGCGTGGTGGAACCGCTCAAAGGGTAGGAACTACCGAGATAGTTGTAACTGAAGTTGCTGTAGGTCCAGGTCCACATAGAGTTGGCGGGGCCTGTTCCTCCTCCGCAAGTTGACTGGCTGGAGCTGACCGAGTAAGTGAGTTTGCCATTTCCCAGGGCTATACCTCCCTGTGAAAAAGCGGGAATGATGGAACAGGATGCGATGATGAGTGTGAGCAATGCGAGGCGTAGAACGCCAATAGATGGCACGGTTGTCTTGCGAAACATCGTACGTTCTCCTTGATTGTGAGTTAGGTTCGGATGTTTTGCAGTGGGGGGAGTTATAGTTACCGGGAGCGTCCCATCGCAAAATCTGGAGAATCTTAGCAGCGTTTTTGGAATCGAGTCAAGAGGGAGCTTGTGAAAAATCGGAGAAAGGTACTCCTTTATTTCGTGAAGGCTTGTCCGACGGTTTTCAGGGGCGGTCTCAGAGTTTGCTTAGTTGCCAAGGCAAGTTCCTCAGAGACACGTGCGCGAATTGAACCAGATCGAGATTACCTTCGCGACGGATCTGTGTAGAACCTAGGGTGGCATTTCGTAATCGAACGCGTCAGATCACCTGCATTCGCAATACTGATCCACGTTTCAAATCCGGTCCTGGCCTAAGAACTGGTGATACAATTTGCATCCGAGATATAGAGGATCTTCGAGAGTCGGCCTGGATTTGAGATATATGTCTCGACGAGTGGAGTTGGAGCCTGAGGTTGGCCTTAATGGGGATGTGACCCAATCTACCTACAATGGGAGGTAAGATAGACGAGTGCAAATGTCTGGGTTTCATAAGGTGATTCTAAGAGGAAAGTTTGGAGTCCAGATCCATTATTAATCGGAGTTATTCGTCGGTATGCCAAGAGATTTATTACTATAACCGCAACAAAACCAACCGCATTTATAATCTCGTCCTAAATAACTCCATAAACATGATCCCGCGCCTTTGTTCTGGCGCGGAATGGGAAGATACGAACCTTATGCGAGCGAATAGCGAGCGTTTGGCTCCGCCGCAGGTGGTTACCAGCCGCGGGTTTGGAGGAGTTGAGACTCGTCGAGGCTGGCGGCGGCCAGTCCCTTCATGGTGCCGGTGACTTGTTCGGCGACTTCGGCGAGGACCTTGGGGTCGTTGAAGTGCGTCGTCGCCATTACGATGGCCTTGGCGCGGCTAACGGCCTCTTCGCGCTCCTTGGGGTCGTTTTCGACGTCCAGGGGTGTGGCGCGCTCCTTCATGAAGATCCCAGAGCCGACGAAGATGGCCTCGGCGCCGAGTTGCATCATCAGAGAGGCGTCTGCTGGTGTCGCGATGCCGCCAGCGGAGAAGTTCGGGACGGGCAGCTTGCCGGTCTGCGCGACCATGCGAATGAGCTCGTAAGGAGCCTGGTGATCTTTCGCAGCGGCGTAGAGCTCCTGTTCTGAAAGTACGGTCAATGCGCGCATCTCGCGGGTGATCTGGCGCATGTGCTGGACGGCGTGAACGACGTCGCCGGTGCCTGCTTCACCCTTGGTGCGGATCATGGCCGCACCCTCAGCGATGCGCCGGAGAGCTTCGCCCAGATTGCGCGCGCCGCAGACAAAGGGCGTCGTGAAGGCGTGTTTGTCGATGTGGTGGGCCTCGTCGGCGGGGGTGAGTACTTCGCTCTCGTCGATGAAGTCGACGCCCAGCTCCTGCAAAATCTGCGCCTCGGCGAAGTGGCCGATGCGGGCCTTGGCCATCACCGGAATCGAAACCGCCTGGATAATCTGCTTGATCAGCGAGGGTTTGGCCATGCGGGCCACCCCGCCCTCGGCGCGGATCATTGCGGGCACGCGTTCGAGAGCCATGACCGAGGTGGCCCCGGCTTCCTCGGCGATGCGTGCCTGCTCGACGTTCATCACGTCCATGATGACGCCGCCTTTGAGCATCTCGGCCAGACCGATCTTCAGGCGCAGGCTGGTGGCGGTAATTCGATTGTTCTCATTTGACTCCGGCATGAACTTCGACCTCGTTTTCAAGAGCGGATTGCGGACGCGATTACGGCGAATGGCCGCGGATTGGTCACTCTTTCAGTGTAGCAGCGAAGGGAATGGAGGGTTTCAGTTGGCGGAGGAGGGGAGCGGTTTCGGCAGAGCGACCCTTAATTTTTCCTAATCCATCTGTCCAGCTTCTGGTCACCTTACTGCTTTAATTCTCACGTAAATGGCTACCGCACAAGCAATGCCGCCGCCGGCCGTCGCGCCGCCTCGCCCACCCGCTCCAGATGTAGCGGTCGAAGCGAAGGCCGAGCAGGCTCTGGTGCCGTCGCCTCACCCGCCGGCTGAGGTGTCTACCGGAATGGCGCTTACAGCACCGATGGCCCGGCTGCCGGTTGAGCTCGATGTTGCCGTGCCGGTGCGTGAGTTTCGCGTGCGCGACCTGCTGGCTTTGGAACTGGGGCAGGTGATCGAGACGGAGTGGGTCCACGGCGAAGATATGCCGCTGGCCGCAGGCGATGTGCAGTTGGCATGGAGCGAGTTTGAAGTGGTCGATTCGCAGTTGGCGGTGCGCGTGACGCGGTTGGTGTGAAGCGTAGGGACCGGGGATTAGGGATTGGGAACAGGGAGAGACATTGGGGATGAGAGCGAACGAAAAGACGGAGATTGGCGGGCTGGCCGGGTGGCTGCTTGGGCGGTTGCGCTCCGGCGGACGGCGTCGGCCACGGCTTGAGCTTGTGGAACGCATCGCGCTGGCTCCGCGGCAATCGCTCTCGCTGGTCGAGGCTGAGGGGCGGCGATTCCTGGTGGTGACCTCGCCGGAGGGTTCGCCGGCCTTTTATCCACTCGACGAAAGGCCGATGGTGGCCCGGCCCCGCAACAATCCTGTCCGCATCGACGGCCCGGCGCGTCAGCCTGTTGCGAGGATCTCATGGTAGCCTTCCTGATGCTGGCGGCGCCGCCGGCTATGCCGCTGCTGCCCGATCTCAATGCCCGTCTTCACCCCTCGGACTCGACGCCATGGACGATCCTGCTGGTCCTGACGCTGATCACCCTGATGCCGGCGATTTTGATGGCCATGACCCCAATGGTGCGCCTGCTGGTGGTCTTCCACTTTTTGCGCCAGGCGCTGGGCACGCAAACCGCGCCTTCGAATCCAACGCTGCTCGGGCTGGGGCTGATGATGACCTGGTTTCTGATGACGCCGGTGTTGAACCAGGTGGACCAGCAAGCGGTCGAACCCTTTCGCGCCGGGCAGATCACGGGCCTGGAGGCGATAGACCGCGGAGCGCAGCCGATCAAGCGGTTCCTGCTGCACTATGCGCGGGAGAAGGATCTGGCGTTGTTTACCGCGGCGGGGCAGATTCCCCGGCCCGAGAAGCCCGATGACCTGCCGATGCGGGTGGTCGTTCCGGCCTACATTCTCTCGGAGTTGAAGGCGGGCTTTGCTATCGGGGCGGTGCTGTTTTTGCCGTTTCTGCTGATCGACATGGTGACGGCGGCGATTACCACTTCCATTGGCATGTTTCAGTTGCCGCCGGTGGTGGTCTCGACGCCTTTGAAGATTCTGCTCTTTGTGATGATCGACGGATGGAATCTGCTGGCCAGTTCGCTGTTGAAGAGCTTCTGACCCGTTGTTGCAGTGATCTGGAGAGGTTTGCCGATGACGCCCGACATGGTTGCGGAACTGCTACGCCAACTGATGAAGGAAGCACTGATCATCTCAGCGCCCTTGCTGATTGCGACGGCGCTGCTGAGCTTTCTGCTGAGCTTGGTGCAGACCCTGACCAGCTTGCAGGAGCAGTCGCTGACCTCGGTGCCGCGGCTGGGAGCGGTGGCCATGATTCTGCTGGTCGCGATGCCCTGGTTTCTGATGCGGATGGCGACGTATACGCGGCTGTTGCTTGAGGATTTTCACCGTTATCTGGGATAGATGCGGGAGCGGAGTTAGCGGGGTCAGCCGCGCTTCGCGCGAGTTAGCGGTGTTGAACTCCGCTAGCAACGCTAGCTCCGCCGAGAAGGAGGACGACCATGCCCGACTGGACCAGCTTTTTATGCGCGATGACGCTGGTGCTGGTGCGGGTGAGCGGCGTGGTGGCCTTTGCTCCTTTCTTCTCATCGACCGCGCTGCCTCTGCGCGCGAAGGCGGTCTTTGTGGGCGCCGTGGCTTATTTGCTGGCTCCACTGGTGGCCGCGCTGCCCGGGGCACATACTTCGCTGGGCTTCTCGGCGCTGCTGGGTGAGCTTGCCGTGGGGCTGGTCTATGGGCTGACGCTCACGCTGCTCAACGAGATGATGCTCTTTGCCGGCCAGATTCTGGGTGCGCAATTCAGCTTCTCGATGGTCAATCTACTGGATCCGACATCGTCGATTCAAACGCCCCTGTTGGGCGATCTCTTTCAGTTGATGGGCACGCTGGTGGTGATCGCGTCCGGACTGGACCGAATTCTGCTGGCCTCGGTGGTGCGCAGCTTTCGCGTTGCGCCACTGGGCTCATACGCTCTGGTGCCCGCTTCAGCTCTGGAGATCGTGCGCGCAGCGAGCGGTATCTTTCTGGCCGCCCTCGAACTGGCCGCGCCGGTGCTGGCCGCAACGCTGCTGGTCGAGGTGACTGTTTCTCTATTGGGCAAGCTCAGCCCGCAGTTGCCGGTAATGTCGCTGACCGTTCCGATAAAAACACTCACCGGCTTTGCACTGCTCACCGGTTCGCTGGCCCTCTGGCCGCGCTTCATCGAAGCTCGCTTCAGCGGGCTGCTGGACCTGGCCGAGCGTCTGATCGCTCTGTCCGCGGCGAAAGGATAATCGATGGCTGGTGAGCGTACAGAACAGGCAACCCAGCACCGGCGCGACAAGGCGCGCCGCGAGGGCGACATCCTGCACAGCCGGGAGCTGTCGGCTGCGGCTGGAACCCTGGCCGGAGTGATGGTGCTCGGAGCGGTGGGCAGCCACATGCTTGTGATCTGGCGCAGCAGTTTTATAGCCTTTCTCGATCTGGGGCAGGCCGCACGCTGGGAGCCTGCCCAACTTCAGCCCACATTGCTCGCCATGCGCAGCCTGACCTTCGCGGTGCTTGGGCCGCCGGCCCTGGTGATGGCTTCGGTAGCAGCGGCCGCGCTTGGCATAGGGGTTTTGCAGACCGGCGGGGTTAACTTCTATGCCGGGGCGATTGGCTTCAAGCTGGATCGGATCAATCCGGTCTCGAATATCAAGAACCTCTTTTCACTGCGGGCGGGAGCGCGTCTGGCCAAGTCGCTGATCCCGGCCGCGATCTTGGCGGTCTTTGCCGTGCAGCGCATCGCCAGGCAGTTGACACTGCCGCCATTCTCAATGACGCGGCTGGAGACGCTGGGCTCGGATGTCTATGGGCTTCTGCTGACTGCGGCCTGGCTGCTCTTTGGCTGGTCGGTGATCGACTATATGGTCGAATGGCAGAGCCGCGAGTCCCGGCTGAAGATGAGCCGTGAGGATATGCGCGATGAGTTCAAAGAGACAGAAGGCAATCCGCAGATCCGCGGACGCATTAAAAATCTCCAACGCCAGGCGCGCCGGCGCAAGGTTAAGGACGATGTTGCCAAGGCCGCTGTAGTGCTGACCAATCCCACGCATTATGCCGTGGCTCTGGGCTTCGATTTCGTCACCATGGAGGCGCCCAAGCTGCTGGCCAAGGGGCGCAACCTGCTGGCCGAGGAGATCAAAGCCGAGGCGCGTTGGGCTGGGGTGCCGATCATCGAAAATCCCCCGCTGGCTCGTTCGCTCTGTCGCTCGGTCGAGGTTGGCCAGTCGATTCCGACCGACCTCTATGCAGCTGTTGCGGCCATCCTGGCCTACCTCTATCGCCAGCGCGTCGAGGCCGAGCTGCGTGAGCGCCGCCAACGCGAGGCTGCCGCGAGGGCCGCCCAATCAGGCTCCGTCCGTCCACCCTTCACGAGAGGTTCCCAATGAGCACCGCTGCCCTACCCGCCAATTCGATTCCCGCCGTTTCGATCCTGCAGCGGCTGCGCGAGTATGTCCTGCCGCTGGCTGCCATCAGCGTGATCTTCGTCATGCTGGTACCACTGCCGTCCTTCGGGCTGGACTTTTTGCTCTCGATCTCGATGGCCGCATCGATCGTGGTCTTCCTCTCCTCGGTGCAGATTCGGCGGGCGGTTGAACTGAGCGTCTTTCCGACGTTGTTATTGCTGCTAACTCTCTTCCGGCTGGCCCTGAACATCGCATCCAGCCGCCGGATTCTGCTACACGGCTCGGAGGGAACGGCCGCGGCTGGCAAAGTCATTGAGGCATTCGGGCAGTTCGTCGTCGGCGGGAATTATGTTGTAGGCTTCGTCCTCTTCCTGGCGCTGATCGCGATCCAATTCTTAGTGGTTTCTCATGGCGCGGTGCGCACCGCCGAGGTTACGGCGCGTTTTACTCTCGATGCTCTGCCGGGCAAGCAGATGGCTATCGATGCGGATATGAATGCAGGGCTGATCGATGAAGTGGAGGCGCGAAAACGACGCCAGGCGATCGCCCGCGAGGCCGAGTTTTATGGTGCGATGGATGGCGCGGCCCGCTTTAATCAGCGGGATTCGCTGGCCACGATTCTGATTACCGGCATCAATATCATCGCGGGTTTGCTCATTGGAACCCTCCAGCAAGGGATCGAACTGAGCGAGGCCGCACGTACTTACACCGTCCTGACCGTGGGCGACGGTCTGGTCACCCTGATTCCTTCGCTGCTGGTCTCGATCGCCGGCGGCATCACCTTGACCCGTGCCAACTCGGCCGGATTGCTGGGCGGCGAGATTCGTCAGCAGCTTCTGAGCAAGCCGAGCACGCTCTATCTGGCCAGCCTGGTCTCCGGGGCGATGTGCCTGATTCCGGGGCTGCCGAAGATTCCCTTTCTGGCCGTGGCCGGGGGCCTCTTCCTAGTCGGACGGCGAGTGGCGGCAACCCCTCTGCCCGCTCCTCCGGCCGAAGCGGCGGTGAGCGAAAAGAAGAAGGCCGGTGAGGCGGCCAGCTCCGATCTGGCCCAACTGCTGCGCCTGGAAGATCTAACTCTTGAGATCGGCTTCCAACTGATTCCGCTGGTCGACGAGAAGCAGGGCGGCCAGCTGCTGAGCCGTGTCCGTTCGCTGCGCCGGCATCTCTCGGCGGAGATGGGCTTTCTGGTGCCACCGGTGCACATCTCCGACAATTTGCGCCTTAAGCCGCGCGAGTACCTCTTCAGCCTGCGCGGTATGGAGATCGGCCGCTGGCAGACCGAGGGCGGGCAACTGCTGGCTGTCTCTGGCGATCCGCACCGGCGCCCACTGGCCGGCAAGGAGGCGCGCGAGCCGGCCTTCGGCGTGCCTGCGATCTGGATCGTGCCGGCTCTAGAAGACCAGGCCAACGCCTCCGGCTATTCGGTGGTGGATGCGGTTACGGTGATCACGACGCATTTGGGCGAGCTGATCCGCCGCCATGGCTACGAACTGCTGGGCCGGGCCGAAACCAAGCGCCTGGTGGACGCGCTCAACGAGAGCCACCCGAAGCTGATGGAAGAGCTTGTGCCTAAGCTGCTTACGCTCGGCGAGGTCGGCCATGTGCTGGAACAGTTGCTGCGCGAGCGGGTCTCGATCCGCGACCTGGGGACGATTCTTGAAGCGCTTCTGGAGACGGCTCCTATCAACAAGGGCGTGGTCGCCTTGGTCGAGGCCGCTCGCCAAGCGCTGGGACGAAGACTGATACAGCCGCTGCTCGACGGGGAGGGCCAGTTGCCCGTTCTGCTGCTCGACGGGGCGCTTGAGGAGGAGATTCTGGCGACTCTATCTCCAGAAATGGCCCAAAGAATGCTCTCCTCGGGCAGCGCATCGGGGGTACCGGTTTTGCGCCGTCTTACCGATTCTTTGAGGCGGCTTATTCCTGCCGCCTCCGCCGCGGCACTTCCCGTGCTCCTAGCCCCTAGTCCTGCCCGCTATCACATCAAGCGCTGGCTGGAGCCGGTATTGCCCCGGATGGCCGTGGTGGCCGCCGCCGAGATCCCTCCGGAGATTCGACTGCGCCCGGTGGGAACGGTGCGGTGAGAGGCAGGGAATAGGGACTAGGCACCAGGGACTCGGGAATAGGGAAATACAGCTGGGAGTTCGTTGAAAGGGATGGCCATGGGAATTGAAGCTGCGAACGCGGCTGGGAGCCAAACGACGCCGCGCCGCGGAGCGCAGGCAGACGGCTACCCGCCGGGAGGGGGCCAGCTTCCAATGCTGACCGCCGAGCAGGAGCGGGTACTCCTCGAGCACCTGCCGATCGTGCGTTTTCTGGCGCGCCGGATTCACGAACGCCTGCCCCAGCACGTGGAGATCGAGGATCTGGTCTCGGCCGGGGTGGTGGGGCTGATGGACGCTTTCTCGAAATTTGATCCGGCCAAGAAGGTCCAGTTCCGCAGCTACGCTCAGTTCCGCATCCGGGGCGCGATATTGGACAGTCTGCGCACTCTGGACTGGAGTCCGCGCGAGCTGCGGCGGAAGGGCCGAGCGGTCGAGGAGGCTATTCGGGTGCTGACGGCCAGGTTCGGCCATGCTCCGAATGAGGCCGAGGTGGCCGCGGAGATGGCTATTGGGCTCGACGAGTACCAGCAGTTGCTGGGCGACCTGAAGGGGCTGGAGATCGGCACGCTGCACATCGAGCGCAACGAAGATTCTGGCGAAGAGGAGCTGGCTTACGTACCGGGCCGGCCCGATGAGGACCCGCTCTTTCGCTGCCTCCGAAGCGAACTCGAGGAGCGGCTGACCGATGCGATTCAGAATCTTCCCGACCGGGAGCGGCTGGTGATGAGCCTCTACTACTACGAGGAGATGACCATGCGCGAGATTGGTCTGGCGCTGGGTGTAGTCGAATCGCGGGTCTCGCAGGTGCATGCATCGGCGGTGGTGCATTTGAGGACCGCGCTCAAAGGTTTGGCGGCGCGCGGGGCCTTTGACCGGGTACGGCCGCGCAAGCCGGTGGAACGGGTGCGCCGCTGAGCGGCAGTTGTCAGGGAATAGTGGTCGGTAATTGGTTGTTACTGAATAGTCAACGGGGAAAGTGGATAAGGGAAAGTTGGCCGGAGGTCAGGATTTTGCTGGCCACTGACAACCGATCACCGGCCACTTGTTTGAAAGGGAGAGGGAATGGAAAAGACGCTGAAACAGGATGAGATCGATGCCCTCTTTCAGGCTGCCGCGCGCAGCTCGGCTCCAGAGGCTCAGAAGGGCGGGGCAAAGCTCCGCGTGACGCCGTACAACTTCGCTCTGGCGGGGCAGATCTCGAACGACCAGCTGCGCGCCATCAGCATGTTGAACGATCTGTTTGCGCGCAACCTGACGCACAACCTGGCGGCCTGGCTGCGCACCCGCTTTCAGGTCAACCTGGTCTCGGCCGAACAGATTCCCTTCAACGAATTTCTGTTGCGCATCCCCGAGATCAGTTATGTCGCCTCGGTCCGCATGGAGCCCTTGGGCGCGCTGGCGGTTCTGCAACTGGATCTGGCGCTGGCCCCTCCGGTCATCGATCTGCTCTTGGGCGGCGAGGGCCGCGATGGCCCCTTGCGCGAGCTGACCGACATTGAAGAGTCGATTTTAGCCAGTGTCGTAGAAATCATCTGCCGCGAACTGACGGCGGCCTGGCAGCCTGTGGGGCTGAGCTTCAATTTTGAGCGCCGTCAGATGCAGACCCAGGTGGCCCGCATCATGTCGGTCGCAGAGAAGACCCTCTGTCTGAGCTTCGAGATCCGCATGCCGCACAGCTCGGGGCTGCTCAATCTGGCCTTTCCGGCGGTTGTGGCCAACACGATCCTGCGCCGGCTTACGTCGGAGTGGGCCCGGCGGCGCCGTCATGGCGGCGAGACCAGGGAGCGGATGGAGTCGGCGGCGCGCCGCATCCGCTTCGGCGGCAGCCTGCAACTGCCCACAGTGCGCCTTATGGCAAGCGCGATTGAGAGCCTGGAAAAGGGGACGGTTCTGCCCCTGGGATTGGCTGCCAACACGATGCCCGAGTGGAAGGTTGGCGGCCAGACTCTGGCCACCGCGCAGGCGATTCGTCAGGGAGCGTTTCGCGCCGCACGCATCGAGCGGCCGGCGCACGAGGCTGGGTTATGAAGAGCTATCTTGATTGTTGGAGTGAGGTGGCTGCGGCCCTTTTCTCCCAGGCCCTGGCCGGCGAGCCAGAGTTGTCTGAGTCGCTGCCCAAGCCGATGGCGGCTGGGGCCTTCGGCTTCGCTGCGACCATAGCTGGAGACGAAGAGGGCCGCTTTGCGGTTATCCTCGATCCCGCCATTCTGGATTCGCCGCTGGTGGGCGAGGGTGTGGACCAGAAGGCCGGGTGGGGCGAGATTCTGAAAGAGGTGGCCGATGCAGCCGCCGGTGAGCTGCTGGCCAAGACCGGCAAGAAGTGTCGCGTAGCGAAGTTCGAGGAGATCGCCGGGGAGAGCAAGGTCTCGCGGGCCTTTCAGTTGAAATCCGGCGAGCGAACCTTTTCGATCCTGGTGCGTGACGAGGTGCGCGTCCCCAAGGCGGCGGCTGCCCAGCCTGCAGCTGCGGCTCAACCCGCGCCGCAAGTCTCGGCACCCGCTTCGGCTCCGGCATCCTTCAGTGCTGGAATTGACCTGCTGCTCGATGTCGAACTGGAGGCGACGCTCCGCTTCGGCTGCAAGGAGCTGCCACTGAGCGAGATTCTCGACCTCGGCCCCGGAGACGTTGTGCAACTGGACCGCAATGTCGCCGACCCGGTGGATCTGATTGTTGCCGACAAGATTGTGGCGCGGGGCGAGGTGGTGCTGGTCAACGGCAACTTCGGCTTGCGGGTGACCGAAGTGGCCACGCCGCGCAAGCGCCTGGAGAGCATACGATGCCTCTTTTAAGCTGGAACCGGGCCCGAAGTTCGATGAACTCGCAAACAGCGTTGCGCCTTGCGGAGGTTCTCGATCAGCCGTTGATGAGGGAAGCTTCGAAGGCAGATGCGCCTGACGCCGGGACAGGCGGCTTTCATGCCCGGGCGCGCGACACACTCTTTGAGACCTGCGCCAATCCCGGTTGCGGCACCGGCTGGCTACACCTCTGGCGTAACCGTTCCGCTCCTGTCTTTGAGGGTGGTTGGAACTGTTCGGCCGCATGCACGGCGGCCCGGGTCGCCTCGGCCGTTCGCCGCGAACTGGAAGGAAGGGGAGCGTCGCAGGAGGGCCATCGGCATCGTATTCCGCTCGGCCTTCTGATGCTTGAACAGGGCTGGATCTCCTCTGGCCAACTGCGCAAGGCGCTGGATGCGCAGAAGACGGCTGGCGGCGGGCGGCTGGGGAGCTGGCTGGTTCGGCAGCAGGGGGTCAGCGAGCAGTTGATGACCCGGGCGCTGGGGCTGCAGTGGAGCTGTCCGGTGCTGCCCATGGAGTTTCACGACGCCGAGGCGCTGGCTCCGCTGATGCCACGGCTCTTTGTCGACGCCTTTGGCGCTCTGCCTCTGCGGGTAGCGGCGGGCAAGCTTCTTTACCTGGGCTTTGAAGACCGGCTGGACCCGGTCGTGGCTCTGGCCCTGGAGCGGATGAGCGGCCTGCGCGTGGAGAGCGGGCTGGTACAGGAGTCGCTCTTTGGCCCGGCGCATAGCCGGATGCTGAGTGCCAAGTTTTCTCCCGTTGAATTGATCGAGGCCTCCTCGGAGCCGGCGGCGGTGCATGCGCTTGCCCGATCCGTCGAACGAGTCCGCCCCGTTCAATCCCGCCTGGTCCGTGTTCACGAGTGCTTATGGCTGCGCATGTGGCAGCGGCCTCAGACTGGTCCAATGCCGGAGCGGGGCTCGACCCAGGACCTGATCTGTTCGATTGGAACTTACTAATAGAGACGGTTGGCGCAACCGCCGAATTGCCTCTCATGGATTCGCAGCCCACGCCGATAAAAGCAAAAGAAGGGGAGCCTGGGCATGAGTGAAGTGCGTAGCCTGATCGTCGATGATTCCTCGGTAATGCGCAAGATTGTGGAGCGTTCGCTTCGCCAGGCGGGGTTGGATAGCCTGGTGGTCTTTGAGGCCGGGAGCGGGACCGATGGATTGGAACTGTTGAAGTCCCAGTCGGTGGATCTGATCCTCACCGACATTAATATGCCTTCGATGGATGGTCTGGAGTTCCTGCGCCAGCTCCGGGCTCAGAATTTGGCCCCCGGCGTCCCGGTGGTGATGATCACCACCGAGTCGAGCGAAGAGCATGTCAAGCAGGCCATCCTCTCCGGAGCTCAGGGATACATCCGCAAGCCGTTCACGGCCGAGCAGGTGAAGGAGCGGGTGCTGCCTCTGTTGAATGCGGCGTAGCTGGGAGGCGACTTTGTGCTGTTGAATGGAGTGCGTGCGGCCGCTATCGCAATGAAGCGCGGGGGCGGCAGGAAGGAAAAGGAGCGTGCGATGACGCTATCGTTGCGGGAGTCGGTGCATCTGATCTCTGATCCTAAGAACCTGGATTCCAGCGTGGAAGAGGTCTTTCAGTTGATGCTGGGGGTCAACAGCCAGCGCCATTCGGGGCCGGTGGAGATCGGGGAACCTGAGTCGGTGACCGCCGTTGTCGGCTTTGGCGGCTTGCTCAGCGGCGCCTGCGTCTTTCGCAGCGGCGCCTCGGCGGCCATCAAGATCGCCGCGCACATGACTGGCATGGAGTTCGACGAGGTCGACGACACCGTCAAGGACGGAATCGGCGAAATCTGCAACATGCTGGCCGGAGCGTGGAAGGGCAAGGTGCCGGACCTGGCGGCCAACACGGGCCTCTCGGTTCCGGCCGTGATCACCGGGCGGGATTACAAGATTCATGTTCAGGCCCCCGAGTTCCAACTGCACCACACCTATCACTTCGATGACTCGAGCTTCGAGGTCACCATTGTCTGCGATGGACTGCAATAAAGCAGGGATTGGGATTAGGGGTTAGGGATTAGCAAAAACCAGGCTGCACTCTCCGCTTGTTCTCGGCCGACTCCTGATCCCTGATCCATGATCCCTGACCCCTAATCCCTCACTCCTGCACCTCAATTCTGATCCTCTTCTAATCTCCCTGCTTCTCCTCCGGTCCTTCATCTGCATCGTTCCCGGTCACTGAAGGAGAATTGCCGGTGGACAGCGGATACTATGCAGCGATGACCGGCCTGGTGGCGCGCACCCAGGCGCTGGATATTGCCGCCACCAATCTGGCCAATGCGCAGACCCCCGGCTACCGTGCCGAGCAGGAGTACTTCCGCTCGGCGCTGATGGGTCCCGATGCGCAGAATTCGCAGTTGGGCCGGACGGTGAACAACTACGGTCTGCTGGGCGGCGATCGGCTCAATCTGGCGCAGGGCGCGATCGAGCAGACCGGCAATCCGCTGGATCTGGCTATTGAAGGCCAGGGCTTCTTTCAGGTGCAGACGGCCAACGGCCTGCGCTACACCCGTGACGGGGCCTTTCATCGCACTCCGGGCGGACAACTGGCGACTGCTGCCGGCGAGCCGGTGCTTTCGGCGACCGGACAGATGATTCCAATTCCACCGGGCGAGGTCTCGGTAGGCGCAAATGGCGTGCTCTCAGTGGCGGGCGGCGCGGTTGCCACTCTGGGCGTCTTTACATTTCTAGCCGGCGTGCAACTGACCCCCGAGGGCGCGAATCGCTATGTGGCTCCCGATGGCGTCAAGCCTGTGATCTCGACGAATGCCGCAATCCATCAGGGTTCGATCGAGACGGCCAATCAAGACGTGATCAAGGGGACCATGAATCTCATTTTGGTGCAGCGGGAGGCGGAGATGATGCAGCGGGCGCTGACCGTCTTTCATACCGAATTCAACAAGATCGCCACCGAAGACCTGCCGAGAGTGTGAAAAAGCAGGGACCAGGGATTAGGGGTTAGGGACGAGTGATTGGGGACTATTGCAATTCGCAGCAAAGGGTTGACTCACGTTGTTGGCGAGCCGGGCGTTCTAACCCCTAATCCCTAACCCCTCGATAAGGAGCCATCATGATTCGAGCTTTGTATACGGCCGCCAGCGGCATGAGCGCGCAGCAGTTAAACCTGGACACGATCGCCAACAACCTGGCCAACTCATCGACCACCGGCTTTCGCCAGTTACGGCTGGAGTTTCAAGATATGGTGTACCAGAATCTGGTAACGCCGGGCGCGGCACAGAGCCAGTCGACGGTCTCGGCGGGCCTGCAGATCGGACTGGGAACGAAGTCCGCGGCTACCGAGGTGATTCAGACGCAGGGATCGTTGAACCAGACCTCGAATCCCCTCGACGTGGCCATCGAAGGGAGCGGATTTTTTCAGGTCCAGCGGCCGGATGGCTCGATCGCCTACACGCGCGCCGGACAGTTTCAGCTCAATAACCAAGGAACGATCGTCACTACAGACGGCGACCCTGTGATTCCTACCATTACCATTCCCGCCAATGCGACGGCGGTGACGATTACGCAATATGGCGTGGTGAACGCGACCCTGCCTGGACAGCAGAATCCGTCGCAACTGGGCCAGCTTCAGTTGGCTACATTTCCCAACCCTGGAGGCTTGGAGAGCATGGGCAACAACCTGCTGACTGCGACACTCAACTCCGGCGACCCAGTGCTGGGCAATCCCGGAGGGACCGAGGGACTTGGAACGCTGCAACAGGGCTATCTCGAGAACTCGAATGTGGACGTGGTCACCATGTTTGTGCAGATGGTGCTGGCGCAACGGGCCTACGAATCGAACTCCAAGGTCATCAAAGCCGCCGATGACATGTACTCGCAGGTCAACAATATGACGCATTGAGATGCGGGGAACAGGGACTAGGGATTAGGAAACAGGACTCAGCGGGTCGCGCGGGGGATGGAATGAAAACGATGCTGGGAGTTGCGCTAGGTGCGGTGGTGTTGGCTCATGTGATCACGGTCATGGCTTGCGCGCAATTGCCCAGTTCTCTTGGCAGTCAAGGCGACATATTCCGGGAGATCGACGATCCGCACACGGGCGATAGATGGCTATTAATGCGCGATGATAGCGCCCCGGGTGGACCGGGACGGCTGGTGCTGGTTGCCAGCCAGCGCAGCGCAGCGGCTGGGGAATTGGATTCGTCAGCGAGACATTTATCGGAGGCAAATCAGTCACATGAAGCTCGGCCACTTCCAGTGATCCGCGCTGGTGACTCTTTGATCGTTGAGGAGCATACCGCGATCGCGGATGCACGATTGGAGGCCCGCGCATTGAGCCCTGCCGCTCCGGGATCCACGCTCAAAGTGCGCCTGTCTATCGGTGGCAAAGTAATGCGCGCCGTGGCTCTCGGGCCGGGCCGCGCGGCTCTTCAAGCTGAGCCAGGGGAGCGGCCATGAGAGTGAGATTGCTACGGGTTGTGCTCTGTTCCGTTCTTGTGGCGTTGTTGCCCGCTGTCGCGGCTCATGCCATCGGCGGCAAGAAGACGCCGGCACCGTCAGCGAAGTCGACCCCGCCCGAGGCAGCTCTCAAGGCTTATATCGAAAGGGTGCGGGCGCAGCAGGCTGCCGAGGTCCTGACATTGGGTTCGATCTGGAGTCCCGAGGGTCGGCTGGTGCGGCTGGGCACCGACGCCAAGGCCGTCCGGCTGCACGACGTGGTCTCTATCGTAGTGACAGAGAGCCTGGCGGCCTCGACGGATGGACAGGTCAAGAACTCGCGCGCATCGAGCGCCAGTTCGGCGTTGACCTCGCTGTTCGGGAAGCTCAAGGCCTCCAATGCAATGCAAAACTTGTTGGGCATGACGGCCTCCTCGGCTCTTTCGGCGCAGGGGCAGAGTACGACCAACTCCAGCCTTGCCACGACTTTTGGTGCAGAGGTCATCGATGTGCTGCCCAACGGGATGTTGGTGGTGCAGGCGACGCGCCAGTTGACCTTTTCGCAGCAGACGCAATTGATCAAGCTGCGCGGGCTGGTGCGCCCCGAGGACGTCAGCTCGCAGAACCAGGTGATGTCGACGGCCATGACTGATCTTGAGCTTGAAGTCACGGGCAAGGGCATCGTCAACGACTCTACCTACCGGCAGAACCCGCTGGTGCGCTTTCTTGAAAGGGTGCTGGTGTTTTAGGAACATGGAAAAGGG
>JBEKCA010000051.1:0-34555 GCA_050015115.1 Occallatibacter sp. | reverse complement strand
GCCCGGCCACCCCAATACCCGCGTCCAATCGTTGTCGCGCATCGGAAGGAGAATACCCGATTCTGCCACTCAAGCAAAATCCGCGAAAATCACGCCGCCTTACAGATTCCTGCGCAGAGCCAAAAAATGAAACTTCTGTTGATGTGAATCAGTGGATACCAGATCACCTACACTGGTTTCTTGCAAAGAATGCAGATGCTCAGAGAAAAGAATTTATAGGGCATGGCGGAATGCTAACAATTTATCTTTTGAAGGATCCAAAGACTGTTGCGCCAAAACTATCGTTCCCGCGCATTATTACAAGCCATCCGTCATTCGATGATTCCATCAACTCCGATATAGATGAATTGTATGCACTTAAGGGCGCATTTCTCGTATGTCGACCGGCTTGACCAGGAACCGAAGAAGAAGCAAGCATTGTCGATGCAACAATCCGCACCCCCGCGCAACCAGGGACTGAAGCTGAGCTCGAGATTCCTGCGTATGTAGTTGATTTTATTGGTGGCGGAGGGCGGGATCGAACCGCCGACCTACGGGTTATGAATCCGTCGCTCTAACCATCTGAGCTACCCCGCCGGAAAAAAGAAAAGCTCAGGCCACGGAGGCCCGGCCGGGGAGTGAGCGAAGAGGGACTTCGCAAACAACTCCCTTCGTTTGATGATACGGGGGGTCGGATTGAAGGTCAAACTCAACCCGGGGTTGGACAAGAGGCATGGGGGCTAGCCGATGGCCTTTGTCCGCGGATGAACTCTGGCGCGCCGGTCGTGTAAACTCGGCTGCATGGCCACCTTTCAAATCGCCGGAATCATACCGGCCCGGCTGGATTCCACGCGACTCAGCCGCAAGGTGCTCCGTGTCATTGCCGGCCGGCCCATGGTCGAGTGGGTATGGCTTGCCGCGACGGGCAGTGGATTGATGGATTTTGTGGTCGTCGCAACTGACTCGGACGAAGTGGCTTGGGCTTGCCGGGAACGGGGGATTCCCGCGGCGCTGACTTCGCCCTCATGCCCCAGCGGGTCAGACCGCGTGAGGGAAGTGGCTCGCCTGATCGATGCCGAAATCTACGTCAACATCCAAGGCGACGAGCCGACGCTGACGCCGGAGTTCTTTCCGCCCATGTTGGCGCTCCTGGACCGGCCCGAGGTTGAGGTCGCGACGCTGGCCGTTCGCTGTGCGGAACAGGATGTCGCCAACCCCAACGCCGTGAAGGTGGTGACGGACTTGATGGGGCGGGCACTCTACTTTTCGCGAGCGACCATACCATTTGATCGGGACGGAGCGGGCTACGCCGGCTATCGCAAGCATCTGGGAATCTATGCCTACCGCAAGGCAGCGCTGGAACGGTTTGCTGCACTGCCGCCCTCGCCGCTAGAGCAGGCGGAACGGTTGGAGCAATTGCGGTTGCTGGAAAATGGAATCGGCCTTTACGTGGCCGACGCGCCGCGCGACACGATCGGAGTGGACACAGAGGAGGATCTGCTGCGGGCGGAGGCGGTGCTGAACAAGCGCAAGGTGGAGCAGGCTGTGGGCAATCGAGTCCATCCGTCGTTTTGAATTGCGCGCAAGAATCGGGTAGCCGGCCGGGCCACTGATCGGCGACCATGGTTCTCGTGAACAACAAAGCGAAACTCGCGCGGCCCGGAAGCGCCTCCACAATTGACCTCGAAGATGCATGGCAGCGCATCGTAAACCACGACCAAGCGGCAACATTCTTCTATGCTGTGACGACGACCGGCGTCTTTTGCCGTCCCGGCTGCTCAAGCCGCCTGCCACTGCGCGAGAATATTCGGATCTTTGCCTCGGCAGATGACGCTCGTGCCGCTGGTTTTCATCCCTGCAAACGCTGCAAGCCGGAGGTTGCTGCCACTGGCGGCGCTTTGCAGAAGATTCGCGCACACATCGAGGCCAATCTGGATAGGCCGGTTCCACTGAACGAACTGGGTCAGCTGGTTCATCTCAGTCCGTTCACCGTTCAGAGGCTCTTCAAACAATCGCTTGGGGTGAGCCCGTTGCAGTATCAGCGCGCCTTGCGCGCCGCGAGCTTGCGCGGAGAACTCAAGCAAGGGGGATCTGTGACCAACGCTATCTACAACGCAGGATTCGGTTCATCAAGCCGCGGCTATGAAGGGGCGCAACTGGGCATGACGCCCGCCCGCTTCGCTCGTGGGGGCAAAGGCGAAGAGATTGGCTGGGCTACCGCTCGCACGCCTTTCGGGTGGATGGTTGTAGGAGCAACGGAGCGCGGTCTGTGCTGGCTTGCGCTCGGGCCGACCTCTGCGGAGGCCGAGGGCAGCTTGCGCGAGGAGTTCCCAGCGGCTGCGCTCAAACACGATGCGTCTCTCAAAAGTATGATTGACGAGGCGCTTCATACGGTTGACGGCCTGCGACACTCAACCAGAGGGCCGGTCCCACCGCAGGTGGATCTGCGCGGAACCGTCTTCCAACTGCGCGTCTGGCAGGCGCTCAGAGCGATCCCACGCGGCGAGACTCGGAGCTATAGCCAGTTGGCAAGAGAGCTAGGCAATCCCAACGCAACCCGCGCAGTGGCCCGCGCCTGCGCTACAAACCGCGTGGCATTGGTGGTTCCGTGCCACCGCGTGGTTGGGGCGAGCGGTTCGCTTACGGGCTATCGGTGGGGCGTCGAACGTAAGCAGATGCTGCTGGATGCGGAGAGGGGTGGTGTTAAGTGTCAGCCCGTCATTGTGACACTTGCGAAAGTATACTGATCGCGCACCTGCCTCGAAGACTCGGAGCCTACGATACGTTGGTATGAAGGCTACCAACATATCTCTCGCATTCTGCTTTTGCATCGTGTCCTCGCTGACCGCTCAGCAACCCCCTACGCCGGCCGCTGGGAAGCAGAACTCCGCGTCAGTCGTGCGAACTGAGGCTCAAACCCAGTCCAGTCTGGTGCTCAAGCGCGACACCGAGGTCAAACTAATCCTCGATCAACAACTGAGCTCAAAGACGTCGAAGATAGGCGATGAGGTCAGTTTTACCGTGGCCGATGATGTGATCGCCGACGGCCGGGTGGTCGTTCCGCGCGGCACGATGCTTAAGTCCAAAGTCACTAAGGCCAAACCCGCATTTATCAGTGTCAACTGCAACGTTACGCACTCGGGTTGGCTTGACTTCGGCGCTCCGAGGCTCGTTGGCGCTCCGAGGCTCGTTCTGCCGAACGGAAAACAAGTGCGGCTGGACGAAGAGAACAAGGAGGGCCGAAAATCAGACGATTCCCGATTGACGGCCGGAGACGTGGGAGCGATTGTGCTTGCGTCACCGATTCTAGTGCCAGCTCTGGTTTTCGAGGGTGTGGCTATGGGCGTTTTTGTCCTTAATCACCCTGAAATGCTTCATCACAAGAAGTCAGTGGCCCCACCGAGCGGATGCGGGGAAAAGCTCGAAGATCCTACCTACGAAAAGGATAAGGAAATGAAGTATTACGTCGATCGCGACATGACCCTGCGCGCCACGGCATTCCCGCTTGCGCCCGTTGCGGCAGGTGACACAGTTGTGCACGATGCCGCATTTACGGAGGACGTGAAGCCCTAGGCCCGTGGCTTTTCGGCGATTGCCAGCAGGGTCTGGAACTGCGGGGTCTCCGGCTCTTTGTGAACGACCGACGTCTGCACCTCGGTAAATCCGGCATCTTCGAGCATCGCTTCCAGCTCTGACTCGCTGAAACCGAGCCACTCATCGGCATAGAGTTCGCGCGCCTCTTCAAAGCGGTGCTTGGCCAGATCGAGAATCACGATGCGGCCTCCGGGGCGGAGGATCCTGTTCGCCTCGCAGATAGCGCGTTCGGGGTGAAGGGCGTGATGGAGCGACTGCGAAAAGAAGACCAGGTCGACTTTCGCGTCGCGGATCGGCACCTCTTCCATGTCGCCGATGCGAAATTCAATATTCTTGATGCCGTGGCGCAGGGCCTGCTCGCGTCCGACCTCGATCATCCTGGCGGAGGTGTCGACAGCGATGACTTTTTTGGCGCGCTCGGCCAGCAGCAGAGCAAAGCCGCCCTCGCCGGCTCCGAGGTCGGCGATCACCATCGGCGGCAACAGCCGGAGCAGAGCCTCGGCCAGGCCCTTCCATGATTTTCCGGGAACGTAGTCTTTGCCGAGACGCCCGGCAACCGAGTCAAAGAAGGCGCGCATCTTGTCTTGTCGTTTTTTTAGAACATTGCGCATGGCCGCCTGATCGGGCCCAGCCTCGGGAATCTCTTTGCGCGCCTGGGCGAGCAGGCTTGCGACAACGGCGTCCTGCTTCAAAAGGCGATAGAGATTGCTTTTGCCGGTGCGGCGGTCTTCGACGAGTTTGGCCTGCTTCAACTGCGAGAGGTGCGTGGAGATGGTGCTCTGGCCCATCACCAGAATCTCCTGCAACTCGGCGACCGAGAGTTCCTCGCTTGCCAAAAGCGACAGGATACGAAGCCGGCTGGGATCGGCAAGTACGCGAAGCGTTTTTACGATTGACGGCATAGTCGGTTTTCTGATACATATCAATATATCACGATGTGACGATATAAGGAGAATCTGGATGGCAACCGCAACCGTCGAAATGAAGAATCTGGCTTACAAAGTCGCCGATATGGAGTTGGCCGGCTGGGGCCGCAAAGAGATCACCATCGCCGAGCAGGAGATGCCGGGACTGATGGCGATCCGCAACAAGCACGCGGCTGCCAAGCCGCTTGCCGGGGTGCGGATTACCGGTTCGCTACACATGACGATTCAAACGGCGGTATTGATTGAAACGCTGGTGAGTCTGGGCGCGGAGGTGCGTTGGGCGAGTTGCAATATCTTCTCGACACAGGACCATGCGGCGGCTGCGATTGCGGCGACGGGGGTTCCGGTCTTCGCTTGGAAGGGCGAGTCGCTGGAGGACTATTGGGAGTGCACCTTGCAGGCGCTCAGCCATAAATGCGGAAAAGGTCCGCAGCTTGTCGTCGACGACGGCGGCGACGTGACGCTGCTGATTCATAAAGGATACGAGTTGGAAGCGGGCAACCCGTGGGTGCATGGCGCTTCGTCGAATCACGAAGAGCAGGTGATCAAGAACCTGCTGAAGCGCGTCTATGCCGAGGATCCAAAGCACTGGCACAAGATTGCTGCCGAGTGGCGCGGCGTCTCCGAGGAAACCACGACCGGCGTGCACCGTTTGTACAAAATGATGGAGCAGGGCAAGCTGCTGGTGCCGGCGATCAACGTGAACGACTCCGTCACTAAATCCAAGTTCGACAACTTGTATGGCTGTCGCGAGTCTCTGGCTGACGGCATCAAGCGCGCGACCGATGTAATGGTCGCGGGCAAGGTTGCGGTTGTCTGCGGATATGGCGATGTGGGCAAGGGATGCGCACATTCACTGCGGGGCATGGGAGCGCGAGTGATTGCGACCGAGGTCGATCCCATCAACGCGCTACAGGCGGCGATGGAGGGCTTCGAAGTCACCACGATTGAAGACACGCTGGGGCGCGGCGATATCTACGTGACCTGCACCGGCAATACGGACATCATCACACTCGAACAGATGAAAAAGATGAAAGATCAGGCGATCGTCTGCAACATCGGCCACTTTGACAATGAAATCCAAATGGATCGGCTGAATGAGGAGCCGGGCGTTGTCAAGATGAACATCAAGCCGCAGGTGGATCAGTACACCTTCCCAACCGGGAACAGCATCTTTGTGCTGGCCGAGGGACGGCTGGTGAATCTGGGCTGCGCGACCGGGCATCCGAGCTTTGTAATGTCGAACAGCTTCGCGAACCAGACGCTGGCGCAGATCGACCTATGGGAAAAGAAGGACAGCTATAAAGTGGGCGTCTATGTGCTGCCCAAGAAGCTTGACGAAGAGGTCGCCAGGCTGCATCTGGAAAAAATCGGCGTGAAACTGACGACGCTGA
This sequence comes from Occallatibacter sp., assembly GCA_050015115.1. Taxonomy (GTDB): domain Bacteria; phylum Acidobacteriota; class Terriglobia; order Terriglobales; family Acidobacteriaceae; genus Telmatobacter. The sequence goes on along the minus strand of JBEKCA010000051.1, from coordinate 28,662 downwards.
CTTCGAAGCAGGCCGACTATCTCGGCGTACCGGTCGAAGGGCCCTACAAGGCGGAGAATTATCGGTATTAAAAAGCAGCAAACAGGGATTATGGAACAGGGAACAGTTATTGAGCCGTAGCGGTTTCCCAGGTTTCTCATCGAGACCTGGGAGGCTCAGCCAAATGCGATGTGATTTGGAGCATAAAGTAGATGACATTAGCGGGAATACTTGCTCGATTGATCCCCGAGTTCTTCATGAGAGAACCGCAGGAAGATTCTTGGTTAGCAACTACTGAAGAGGTTCGCAGATTAGCAACACCATGCCCGATCTGCCAGAGTAAGGATTTGACTGGACATCTATATGGAGAGTTTGCGAGCCAGATAGCCGCAGAGAATTCGGATGAACTGAAGGAGTTCTTTCATCTTTACAGTGAACATCGCTGGCAGCAACTAAATCAGATTCATCGATTCGAAGGGAAATCGAATGCGGCAATAGTTTATGCATTTTTTTGTCATCGTTTCGGTTGCATGTTAGTTGTTCGAGATCCGTTCGAGTTATACGATAGTTCGAGCGTTCTCGACCTAGTTAAATTGAATGAAGATGAAATGAAAACAGTACAATCTCTTTCAATGGAGTTGCGTAGTTTGTGAGATCCGGCATTAGTGGAAATCAACACGATAGAACTTGAAGCGTTTTGAACGACAAGGTTAGAGCGTGACAGCACACCCGCATTTTTCGTTCGAGTTGTTTCCGCCGCGCACGCCGGAAGGCGTCGCGAAGCTGCCCTCCGTCATTAGCCAGCTTGCCGCAGTGCAGCCCGACTACTTCTCTATCACTTATGGCGCGGGCGGCTCAAACCAGGACGGCACCTACGAGACATTGATGACGGTGGTCAGGCAGACCGGCGCAGAGACTGCGCCACATCTGACCTGCGTGGGTTCGACTCGGGAGCACATCGCGGCGACGCTGGAGCGCTACCGGGAGGCCGGCGCGAAACGCATTGTCGCCCTGCGCGGCGACTTGCCGGCGACGGCGATGAGTCCCGCCGCACCGGGCGATTTTCACTACGCCAGCGAACTGGTCCGGTTTATCCGCGAGAGGCACGGAGATGCATTCAAAGTCGAGGTGGCCGCATACCCTGAGATGCACCCGCAGGCATCCGGCCCAGGCATGGATTTTGAGAATTTTCGTCGCAAGGTGGAGGCCGGCGCGGATGGGGCGCTGACTCAGCTCTTCTATAATGCAGACGCCTACTTCGACTTCATGGATCGCTGCGATAAGGCGGGCATCAAGATTCCAGTCGTTCCGGGAATCATGCCCATTACCGGCTTCGCCAATACCTTGCGCTTCTGCTCAGGCTGCGGCGCTGACCTGCCGCGCTGGGTGCGGCTGCGCCTCGAAGAGCTCGAAGACGACAAGCCAGCGCTGATGGATTTCGGGTTGGAGGTGGTTACGCGCCTCTGCGAAACACTGCTTCGCAACGGCGCGCCCGGCCTGCATTTTTACACCGTCAACCAGGCCGGCCCGACGCTGCGTGTGTGGAAGAATCTTGGGCTGCCTGTACCGGCTTTGAGCTAATACGCTGTGTTCAGACGACTGCTTCGCTTGACCGCGTCAGGGCACGACTTCAGTCGTGCCGCAAAAACGACAAGTTGAACTTTGGGCTTTAGCCCCTGAGCGACTGTTCTTCGCGATTCGTCCCTGAACCCGGCATCTTTCCGGCAGGGGCTAAAGCCTAACTCCTTCTCCCGGCTCTTACGGCACGACTCAAGTCGTACCCTGACACAATACGACATTATTGATGCGATTGTTTATGCACGATGTCTAAGCTGTGCCGCTCTTTTTGCGCGGGAAGAGCCTGCGCCAGATGCGCCACGTGAAACTGTGCAGCAGCATTGTCTGCTGGGATTTGAGTGCAGCATACGAGCGTTCCACGTACTGGTCGAATTCGGGAGGCCAGCCAATGGTGGAGCGGCGTTCGGTGTAGTCGCCCTCGGCCCAACGGGCCATCACCGCTTTGTAGCCGACCACGTGGGTCACGAAGTCGAGCAGGCACTGGGGCATCTGCTCCTCGACGATGAGATAGGCCTTTTTGATGATGATCTTTTCGCGCTCGTCGTTGAGGGGCATGAAGATGGTGGTCATCCACAGCATCCACTCTTTCATTTCACTATCGAGAATGGGAAAGCTCTGCGCCTTGCCCATTTTGTTGAGCAGCGAGCGGTAGGCGATGTTTCCCGCTTGCGAGGCGACGTAGAGAGGGCCGTAGAACTCGTTGAGGCGCCGGTTGACCAGTTCCAGCTTGTCTTTGCGCCGGGCCAGGACCTGGGCGCTCATAAAGGTCGCCAGATAGCCGACGAGCGCGAGAAGGATCGTTAGTCCGGCCGCGTTTTGCACCAGGCTCGAGGAAGAGAATGTCGAAAAGTCCATGGATTAACCCTGGCAGCGAGTATAGCGCGCTGAGGGCGACGGATGGAGCGAATCGAACTCCGCGGCTAGAAGATCGTTCCCGTTCGTGCAGCTCTGGAGCTAACTGCTTCCCATGTAGATGAAACGGGCTAGAAAGAGTGCGGCAAGCACATAGAGCAGCCAGTCCTGCTTGCGGAGCTTACCGGCGGCAAGGTGCAGCGCAGCCCATGCGATGATGCCGAAGCCGAGGCCGTTGGCGATCGAATAAGTGAACGGGATGAGCACGAGTGTGAGAAAGGCTGGAACCGCGACGAGCGGATTGTGCCAGGGAATCTCGCCGATCGACGAGAGCATCATGGAGCCCACCAGGATCAGCGCCGGCGCAGTAGCGGCCGCGGGCACGATGCCGACAAAAGGAGCGGCTCCGATGGCGGCGAGAAAGAGTAGGCCGGTGACGATTGCGGTGACGCCCGAGCGACCTCCGGCGGCCACGCCAGCAGTGGACTCGACGTAGCTTGTCACGGTAGAGGTTCCGGTGAGTGAGCCGAAAACTGTTGCTGTTGCGTCGGTGAAGAGAATCCGGTTGAGGCGCGGAATCGAGTGGTCTTCCCCGATGAGTCCGGCTCGCTTGGTGACGGCGACCAGGGTGCCGAGGTTGTCGAAGAGATCCACGAAGAAGAAGACGAAGACGATTTCGAGGATGCCCTTGTTGAGCGCGCCGCGAATGTCGAGCTGGAGGGCGGTTTTGGTCAGCTCGTGAACGCCTCCGGCAGTAGGGGTCCAGTGAGTCAGGCCCATTGCCCAGGCGATGCCGGTGATCGAGAGCACGCCGATGAGAATAGCGCCGCGGACCTTGCGGACCTCCAAAGCCACCATGATCAGCAGGCCGACGAGGGCCAACACGGTAGTTGGATTGCGGATGCTGCCCAGGCCGATCAGCGTATTCGGGTCGCCCACGACCAGACCCGCCTTTTGAAAGCCGATCAGCGCGATGAAGAGGCCGATTCCGCTGGCGACCGCCGCGTAGAGTTCATGAGGGATGGCTTGCAGGATCATCTGCCGGATGCCCACAGCGGTGAGCGCGAGAAAAATGACACCGGAGAGGAAGACGGCGCCGAGAGCGGTCTGCCACGGGACATGCATCTTGATGCAGACGGCGTAGGCGAAGTAGGCGTTCAGCCCCATGCCGGGCGCGAGCGCAATCGGATAGCGCGCCACGATGCCCATCATGATCGAGGCAAATCCAGCCGAGAGACAGGTGGCGGCGGTGACGGCTGCGAGCGGCATTCCGGCGGCGGCAAGGATGGCCGGATTGACCAGCACGATATAGGCCATCGTTAGAAAGGTCGTGACGCCAGCCAGGATTTCTGTGCGCCAGTTGGTCTTGAGGCGCGTGAATTCAAAGTAGCCTTCGAGTTGGTCGAGCATAGGCGGGTGTCTCTAGGAGAGCACACTGGGGCGGGGATGCGAAATGATTTGTTCTGTGAGGTGAAAACAGGGCGAAAAATGGGGTGCAGCTGCAACTTAAGGCTTTTGCAGAGCATCTGTATTGCGGAACAGCGAAAAGATAAGTTGACTTGCGATAACGGTTTCCCCAATTTCCCCGAAACGATGCAGTAAATCTTCCCCAACCGAAAAGGAGATTTCCTCATGCCCACGATCACCGTGCAAGACGGTACGCAGATTTATTACAAGGACTGGGGCGCGGGTCAGCCCGTGGTCTTCAGTCACGGCTGGCCATTGAATGCCGATGCCTGGGAGGACCAGATGCTCTTTCTGGCCTCGCACGGCTATCGCACGATTGCGCACGATAGGCGGGGCCATGGCCGGTCAGGTCAGCCGTGGAAAGGCAACGAGATGGACACGTATGCCGACGATCTGGCTGCATTGACCGAGTCGCTCGACCTGAAAGGCGCGGTGCATGTGGGTCACTCGACCGGCGGGGGCGAGGTGGCGCGCTACATCGGTCGACACGGGACAAAGCGCGTAGCCAAGGCCGTGCTGATCGGGGCTGTGACGCCGCTGATGCTGAAAACTGAGGCCAACCCTCTGGGGCTTCCGATCAAGGTCTTCGACGACATCCGGGCCGGCGTTCAGGCGGACCGGTCGCAGTTTTTCAAGGGCCTCAGCGGGCCGTTTTATGGGGCCAACCGCTCGGGTTCAACGGTCTCGCAAGGGCTGCGGGATTTCTTCTGGTTCCAGGGGATGACGGCGGGGTTGAAGGCCTGCTATGACTGCATCAAGGCCTTCTCAGAGACCGACTTTACCGAGGACCTGAAGAAGTTTGACGTGCCCACGCTGGTTCTTCACGGCGACGACGATCAGATCGTTCCCATCAACGACTCGGCGCTGCTGTCAGTGGCGCTTGTGAAGGGAGCCACGCTGAAGGTCTATCCCGGCGCGCCGCATGGGATGTGCTCGACGCTGAAGAACCAGGTGAATGCGGACCTGTTGGCGTTTATCAAGACATAAATAGGCAGCGGACAACAGGGGCCAACTCCTTCGTTGCGAGGTTTCAGGTTCGCAGATGCAGATCCGGACCCTGATGCGGAGATTTGTCTCGACGAATAGTATGGCCTGTCTCTGACGCATGCTGATCATCCACTCCCCAGCTTGTGCACGATCCTCTTGGCTCAACTTGCGTTTGAGAAGATTACTCCTTGCGAAAACCTCCTCCCTGAGAGATGATTTTTTAGATCTTCCTTTGCCCAATTTTTCGCGCGCGGCTGCAAGGTGACGCATGTCCAGGACTTTTACGGCGATTTTGATCCTCGTTATCCTTGGGTCTTTACAGGGTCAACAACCACCTGTTCCACCTCAGGTCGCCATCGTCCCCATCCATGCTTCTGAAGGCCCGGGCGCTACGTTCCAGTTCACGAAGGTCGATGATCAGCTTCTGGCCGAGGCGAACGCCGTTGACGCCCTATACGAAATGAAAGGTTTGGTGCTCCACGATCCCGACCTGCAGGCGTTCATTGACAACGTGGGCAGGCGCGTTCTCGGTGGCCGGCCGGTGCCCGAGAAGGTCGCATATCGCTTTTTGGTTCTCCGTACCACGTGGGTTGATGCCTTCGCGCGACCCAACGGCTCGGTCTATGTCACTACAGGGCTTCTCGCTCTTTTGGAAAACGAAGCGCAACTGGCAGGAATTCTCGGCCACGAGACGGCGCACGTCTACGAGCGGCATTCCTATCTCGAAAATCGGAGCATCCGCAAGAAAACCGTCGTCTCGGAGATTATTGCGGCGGCAGCGGCTTGCATTCCTAGCGGCTACGGCGGACTACTAGCGACCGTTGGAGTGGACAAAGTTAACACGGTTCTCCTGGAGGAAAGTGTTTACGGCTACTCGCGCGAGATGGAGAGTCAGGCTGACGATGACGGACTCGCGGCCATGACCGTTGCAGGCTACAATCCTCATGCGATGGCTGTCGCGTTTGAACTCCTCGACCAGGACAGCACACTCGAATATGAGCCCGGCCGTACCTTCTACCACGATCATCCGAATTTTAAGAGAAGGCAAGAGAAGGCGCTTGCATTCGCCGACGCACACACTCCCGCGAATGCGCGAATTGGAGCGAAGATGGACTACCTCAAAGCAGTCGCGCCGGTCATCGCTTCCGATATCAATGCCGAGATCGAGGGCCGCCGTCTGCGCACCGCGGTAGACCGCGCCACCCGACTCGTGGATGCATTTCCGCGCGACCCACAGTATCAGACTCTGCTTGGTAGCTCCGATCGCGCACTAGGAGCCAAAACGCCTGTTCCAACCTCCGACGAAGGCACGCAAGACGGCGAGTTCAGGCAACGCAATCGGGTGCTGAACATGACCGAGGAGGAAGAACAAAAGTCCCTGCTGAAAACTCCCGAGGGGCAGGCGATGCTAAAAGAAAACCAAGCGAAGGCGGAAAAAGCATTCCTGGCGGCGATTGACTGCGACCCGCAGTATGCACTTGCTTACCGCGAACTTGGTTTTCTCTATCAGGATGAGGCTCGCTTTACCGATGCAGCAACCAATTACAGGCAATATCTTCAGCTGGTGGCTAATACCAGCCTCGATCGGCTCCGGATAGCACGGCGTCTCGCCGAAGTCGAGAAACTTCAGGCCTCGCCGGCGCATTGATGGTGGCAGCATCTGTTTTGGCAGATCTCTCTCGAAAGGTGACTTGGATGAACTTCAGACGGCAATCATTCTTGATTTTTGCGACCGCCATATTTGTATGCGGTTCCGCTTCGACAGCCTTCCCTTTAACTTTTGAGTTTACCCAATCCTGGACCCAACGGAAGGTGAGTTCCGGTAAGTTCCCAATTCGTTCTGCCTGCATGATGCCGCCCCAGGGCCATCTCACGCGGGTTGGGATGAAGAGTGCCGAAGGAATGAGCAAGGAATCCGAGATCTGGGCCCGCGCCCTCGAAGTTATGATCGAATCCCACCTCAAATCCGACGGGATCGCGATTGATTCCGCGACCGATGCGCTGTCGAGCGGAGCATCAGACGATGAGATCGGCAGTGTGATTTCCCAGATCCAGCAAAAATTCAGTGCCGTCCTGCCTTTGATCGAGAAGGATCCGGGGCATATTTCCAAGTCGGCTTACACTCTCGGCGACCAAGTAGGAATGCTGCCTTGCTCCGAAAAATCCGACATCCTGGTCTTCGTCCAAGGCGCGGGCCAGGTCCTCACCGAAAACCGTGCCACCGTGACATTCCTCGTGGGCGGCCCGGCGGAAGGCGCTGTGGTCCTGGTCACGATGGCCGACGCCAAGACCGGCGAGATTATAGGCTTCCTCCGGATGTATCCCGATGGAGACTTCCTGAATGCCCCTGAAGACGCATTCCGCGAGCGGCTCGACACAGAGCTCAAGATTATGAATATCGGTTCCGCGCGAAAGAACGCCAAAGCGCGAGGGGACTAAAGCACATTCCGCAAATCCTCTGGAGCTGGGATTTGTCGGTTTCCCACCTATTTCGCAGAAAAGCGCGGAATGAAAGGGGCAGGGATGTCTACAGTAAAAAACGAAGATGCGATGGCAACTTGCTGCATAGTGATACGGTCCCAGGCGGTAGCTCGGCGGGATGGACTCACGCTCATACCAGAAGTTTTGCCGCTTCCTTGGCGAAGTAAGTCACGATGAAGCCCGCGCCGGCGCGACGGATGCTTACCAGCGATTCGAGAATCGCGCGGCCGCGGTCGAGCCAGCCCTTCTCAAAGGCGGCCTGGAGCATGGAGTATTCGCCGGAGACTTGATAGGCGCCGATGGGCACATCCACAAATTCGCGTGCTGCGCGGATGACGTCGAGATAGGGCATGGCGGGCTTCATTAGGATCATGTCGGCGCCTTCTTCGAGGTCGAGTTCAATCTCGCGCATGGCTTCGCGAAGGTTTGCGCCGTCCATCTGATAGCTCTTGCGGTCGCCGAACTGGGGGGCGGAATCGGCGGCTTCGCGGAAGGGTCCATAAAAAGCCGAAGCAAATTTGGAAGCATAGCTGAGAATGGGGGTCTGCGCGAAGCCAAGATCGTCGAGCAGGCGGCGAATGGCTGCGACGCGTCCGTCCATCATATCGCTGGGAGCGATGACGTCGGCTCCGGCGCGGGCTAGGCTGACGGCCGTGTGGGCGAGCAGGTCGAGGGTGGAGTCGTTGTCGACTTCGAAGCCGTCGCCGGTCTCGACTACCAGGCCGCAATGGCCGTGGCTGGTGTATTCGCAGAGGCAGACGTCGGCGATGAGCACGAGCTTTTTTGCGGCGGACGAAGCCTTGAGCGCTCGCAGGCCCTGCTGCACAATGCCGTTGTCGTCACACGCGCCGGAGCCTTGCTCGTCTTTGGATTCAGGCAAGCCGAAGAGCAGTAGGCCGCCGAGGCCCAGTTGCGCGGCCTCCTCGGCTTCGCGGACGGCTTCATCGACAGAGAGATTGAAGACGCCGGGCATGGAGGCGACTTCGCGGCGAATTCCCTGGCCGGGACAGAGGAAGAGCGGGTAAATCAGGTCGCCGGGCTCGACGGCCGTTTCGCGCACCAGCGCCCGCAGGGAGTCAGTGCGCCGGAGGCGGCGCATCCGGGTCTCAGGGAAACTCATGGTCTTGATTGTACTGCGATTGAGCGATGGGAGCATTGGCCGCGTTCGCTCCCTGACAGGTTCGGTGGTTGGCTATTCCGCAGCAAACTGTGGTACTAAATAGAGCAACATGTCCGTGGAACTTAGCATCGTAATGCCCTGCCTTAACGAGGCGGAGACGCTCGCAGCGTGCATACGCAAGGCGCAGAGCTATATTGAGAGGTCGGGTGTGAGCGCGGAAATCGTTGTCGGCGATAACGGCTCCACCGATGGTTCCAAGGAGATTGCGACGAGTCTCGGAGCGCGGGTTGTTTCCGTTCCGGTCCACGGCTACGGGGCGGCGCTGCATGGTGCGATCGTCGCAGCTCAGGGCCGCTATTGCATCATGGGAGACTCCGACGACAGCTACGACTTTGAGCATCTCGATCTGTTTGTCGCAAAGCTCCGCGACGGTTATGACCTTGTGATGGGCAATCGGTTCAGGGGCAAGATCGAGAGAGGCGCGATGCCATGGAAGAACCGGTATGTGGGCAATCCGATTCTCTCGGCGATTGGAAAGGTATTCTTTCGCGCCACAGCGGGGGACTTTCATTGTGGAATACGAGGGTTTTCAAAGGCCGCCTTCGAGCAAATGGACTTGAGAACGACCGGGATGGAATTTGCCACTGAGATGGTGGTGAAGGCAACGATGATGGGGATGAGGGTTGCGGAGGTCCCCACGAGCCTGGCGCATGATGGCCGTTCGCGTCCGCCGCATCTGCGGCCGTACCGTGATGGCTGGCGTCATCTTCGCTTCATGCTGATGTATAGCCCGCGCTGGCTCTTTCTTTTTCCCGGTTTTTTGATGATTCTGGTGGGTCTGGCCGGATGCGTTTGGCTGCTGCCCGGGCCGCGGATGATCCATGGAGTTGGGTTCGATGTGCACACGCTTTTGTATGCCTTCGTTGCATTGTTGCTGGGGTTTCAGCTTATTTCATTTGCCGTGTTCACCAAGGTCTTCGCCATCTCTGAAGGACTGTTACCGGACGATCCGCGCATGAACCGCGCCTTCCGTTATGTCACTTTGGAAACCGGTCTGGCTACCGGGGGGCTGCTAATGATGCTTGGCGTGTGTGGATCGGTCTTAGCTGTCTCGGGATGGGCCGAAGAGAGTTTCGGCGCATTGAATGCCGAACGCATACTGCGGATCGTGATGCCTTCTGTCTTCTCTTTCACCCTGGGCGTGCAGATAGTATTCAGCAGTTTTTTCATGAGCATTCTCGGACTGCGGAGACGATGATAATATGACCTCGATGTCCAAGTTACGTAGAACACTGCTGACCGAATTCATGATGCTCGCTCCATATCAGCCCGCTACTAACTTTTGGAAATCGATCGAAATCGAAGAGGTCATCAAATTTGGAATGCCGACAGGCTATGGACTCGATTTAGGATGTGGCGATGGCCATCTTATGGAGATTATCCTCAGGCATGTCGGTCAACGCGATCTGGTGGGGCTCGACATCGACCGGCGTGAAACTGCACTTGCGCAGGGACGGAACATCTACCGAGAAGTTATTAATGCGTCGGCAGACCATCTTCCATTCCCTGACAGTCAATTCGACTCTGTCTTCTCCAACTCAGTACTGGAACACATTCAGAATATCGAAGGTGTATTGCTCGAGGTCGCGCGGGTATTACGGCCAGGCGGTCGCTTCCTTTTTACTGTACCGGGCGCGGACTTTCACAGGTGCCTGCGAGGCCCGCGGTTCTTCGGTAGCCGCGAGGGCTATCTTCGTGAAACCGATGCGCGTTGCTACCACTTGCGCTACTGGGATACGAATGACTGGTCCGAGCATCTCCGGGAGGCTGGACTTACCCAGGTTCATGAACATGCCTACCTCAGCATGCGTCAGATGCAACGATGGGAATCAATTGCTCGAAATACGAGCGGTATTCTCTATAGATTGTTCGGGAGGAAGAAACAGCCCATCGAAATCCAGAGAATGATGCATCTTCGAAATCTGCGTGTGCGCTTTCCTCGCCTTCTGGCCTCATTGATCGCCAGGACTTTAGATCTGGACAATCGTCAGGATGAGCGTTTTCACGGCTGCCTGCTAATTGAAGCCAAGAAAGCAGCGACTACTTCCTGAGTGTTCTCATGCTGAGGCGACACGCATGACCATGCGGTGTTCGTTCCTGATAATTGCTCCGTTCGCACTTGTCTTTGCCCTGATCGAGCGGCGTGGGTAACCGGATTCAATATCCAAGGAGATAATCAATGAATCCTTTTTTTTCAGTGATTATGCCTGTACATAACGGCGAAAGATTCATCGCTGCAACTCTTGAAAGCGTTCGTGAACAGCATCATGACGACATGGAGTTGTTAATAGTCGATGACGGCTCCACGGATCATACACTCGACATTGTGCGCGACTTTGCCAATGTTCTTCCTATTCGGCTATTTACTCCCGGGAGAGTTGGAGGCGCTGAGGCCGCCAGTAACATAGGTTTGCGAGAAGCCAGGGGGCAATGGGCCGGTTTCTTACATTGCGACGACCTTTGGCTCCCGGGGAGGATGGCCAGGCTATGGGGCGAGATGCAGACTACAGATGCCGTGCTTATCGTGCACAATTCGGTGTTTGTGGGACCGGATGGGCGACGACTCGGGCCTTGGACCTGTCCTCTTCTGGAAGGTAATGTGCCGCCACAGCAATTCATAGAACGCCTTCTCGTTCAGAACTTTATAGCGCCTGTATCACCGGTGTTTCGGCGCATGGCTGCACTTGAATCCGGTGGAATGGATTTGGCGATCTGGGCCTGCCCTGACTGGGATTTCTGGCTCCGCATGGGAACGCTCGGGCCGGTTCAATTCATTGACGAGATCCTCACCGCCTATCGTGTTCATCCCGAATCACAGACAGTGGCTCACGCGCGGCTGGCAGACGAATGGGAACAACAGTTGACAATTGTTCTTGACCGCCATCTGGGAAGTCTGGCTGCAAACGGAAAGAACAGAGCATCGATTGAGAAGGTAGCAAGGGCGTCGGTAGCAGTGAATTCTGCCCTTTTAGCAGCTCTTCGCGGCGAGCCCACCAGGCCATTGGCGGCAGTATTTCAGTTGCTTGCTCTTGGCCCGTTTGGTTGGCACAGGTATTTCAGAGATTCGAGGATTGTTCAGAGGGCTGGATCGCGGCTAAAAGTGAGAAAGCGAATAAAGCCTGCAATCGAAGGATGAACCTTACGAAAAAGGGCCTAACAGCCCACGGCATGAAATGCTTTGAGTCGACGACGGCCTGAAGACAACCGCGGTGAATGTTTTTGGACGAGATAATAGTCCAGGCCTACGAACGAACATCGATTTGCTCATCTGTTTTAGCCTTGCTATTGAGTGACTCCTGCGGCCGCAAGCGCACAGTGGGGCGAGAAGTCCCGCGGCCTTGAAAGATATATCTGGAAAGAGTGAGAACCCCCTTCAGATTACGCTGCAACTCCCCGCGGCTTCGCAACGACTGTTTAAGCTTATGAAACAGATAGGCAGGGTTCAGATAGAAGCGGCGCAGTGCACTCTCACAGAACCGGACCAACTCTTCGTGAGTGATACCCGGTAAGTTAACAACGCTATTATGCAAACCCTCTATCGTCACCCACGCGTCCCAGTCTTCCGTCTGGATGTAACCGCGGCTCTTGGCTTCCCTATAAGCAGTCGTTCCCGGATAGACCATAATGGGGTAAAACTGTGCCGTATCCGGCCGCAATCGCTTCGCGAATGACAAGGTCCTTTCCATGCTGGCCGGCGTCTCGTTGAAATTGCCCACCATAAAGCAGCCGTGGACCATGATTCCAGCGGCTTTGCATTGCCTGACGAAGCTCAGCGCAGTCTCTTGATATCTGCTGTCTTTGGCCGGATCGTTATTCTTGTGCATTCCCCGGATAACATCTGTATCGCCACTTTCAAAGCCCACGCAGAACAATCGCCCACCAGCTTTATGCACTGTGGAAAGTAACTCCGCATCAGCATTTACATCCGCGCGGCAGTTGGCATCGAACGGCAGCTTGTTCCCGCGCCGAATGAGTTCCTGTGCAAGCTCCATCGTCCGTTTCTTGTCAACAATAAATGTATCGTCCTCAAGCATGATTGACTTCACGCCAGTAATTTCCCGTGCGACATATTCGAATTCGTCGGCCACACTTTCCTTCGAGCGATAGCGCATCACATGACCGCTGAAGGTTTGCGGATATACGCAGAACCCGCAGTGGTAAGGACATCCGCGACTGGTGTCGAAGACCACGAGCGGCCAAAGAGAATGCCCGTAATAATAGTCCGGAATGCGAAGGAATCGCCGGTAGACTTCAGTTACAAACGGCAACTCATCCAAGTTTTCGATCGGACGGCGGGGCTTATTCAGAATGACTTCCTGACTGTTAGGCCGTCGAAATGCCAATCCGTCGACCGACTCCAGGTCTGCACCACAGCCAATCGCCTCCAACCAGTCACGCACGGTGTACTCGTATTCGCGAACAGCGATAGACTCGAGAGATTGAGAAATGGCCAATGTCTCTGCGGGCAGAGCGGAAACATGACGTCCCACGAGCAGCACTCGCAGGCGCGAATGCTCGGCGCGGAGTGCCTCGACTACATGAATATCATTGAAGATGCTTGGAGTTGAGGTGTCGCAAACCAGGGCCTCGATGCCTTTCGATTTGATGCGGTCGCTAATGGCCTTGATGGATAATCCGGCCGCGGGCGCATCGACCAAGTCCACGTTATGGCCGGATCGAATAGCTACACCCGCCGCGGTTGCCAACCACTTTGGGTAGTAGAAGGTGCCACCCTTGGTGACGCCGGGGCTGCGCTGCTCGCGCGAGAAGCGCGGGTGAAACGGCGGGTTGAGAAATAATACCTGCACTTAGTCACTCTTCAAGTTCTTGAAGTGTCCATTATTCTTCGATGTTGACTTGCACGAGGCGACCAGCTCGAGGAAAGGGAAATCCGCTCGCTCATCAGCAACAAAAGCATACTACACAAAAGTATTTGTGTCATGCCTGGCCTCTCCTACTCTTTTTTGCGTCGATGCACTTGCTGAGACCCATTCCGCTGAGTGATCTTTGCCGCGCTGCATCCGCAAGCTTCCTTCCCATAACCTTCCCGAGCGCCCCGTCTGTATAATTGGAAGATTCCCGCTACCCGAGCGCTGCGGTTAAGGAAGTCTCGTTCAATGAGGTTAGATAACGCAGTTCAGAGGCCACGCCTCAATAGTCGCTGGTTTAATCAGGATCGGGTATACCACGCCGTTTACGGCCTTGCTCTCACCGTTTCCATTTCTACCTGGTTTATCGCCGTTCGTGCCCCATTGTGGCTGGATGAAACTGGTTCCTATGGGCAGATCGCCAAAGGCTTCTCGGGGATACTGTCTCGCCAGTACGATCTTACTTTTCCCGCGTATTCCTACATTCTCTGGCTTTCATCCCAAATAATTGGAACGAGCGAGGTTGCTCTCCGGGTTCCCTCTATTCTCGCCATGTTGGGGGCGGTCTATCTGCTCTATCTTGCCGCGCGCGAACTCTTCGACCAGGATATTGCCATCATCGTGGCCGTATTGTTTTGTCTTCATCCAATCGTCATTTTCTTATCAATTGACGTCCGGCCCTACGCGTTCGCGATGCTGACGACGAACGCGGCCATTTATTTTCTGGTCCGCTTACGGCGCGACAGTTCGAGCCGGTTGGCAGTTCTGTTTGGTTTTTCAGCAGCAGCCATTGTCTGGTTTCATTTTCTTTTTATAGTGATCCTTCCGGCTTTGGCGCTTTCTTATTTCGCTGTCAAGAATTGCGACCGAAGGACTCTATGGCGGCAGTTCGCTGTCGCACTGGCCGCCTTTACAGCGGCGTTGCTGCCGGTGGTCCCCGGTTTCCTGACTTTGTTCCGAACGCGCGAGTCCCATGTTTTTGAACAAGCTCCGAATCTTCTCGATTTGGAAGTGACATTTGGATATGGGCACCTGCTGACCCCCTATGCCCTTGCTGGTTTCGTAGCATTTCTTGCGCTGGCTTTTGCAACATGGCCGCGAGCCAAGAAAGCGCCAAAAGGCTGGAAGATCCTTGTATGCGCATCGTTAGGGCTCATTCCAATTCTGATCCTTTATGGCGTGAGCACGGAAACTACGATTCACATGTTTATTCCGCGCCACCGTGTTATCGCAATTCCTGGCATTGCGCTTTGCTGGGCATTGGTGTTTAGCCGCTTTAGTTCGCGCCCTCTGCGACTACTGCTCTGCGTGGTGTTTGTGGCAATGAGCACATGGCAGATCCTTAGTTCCCCGTCGTCAAGAGAACATGGTTACACTTGGAAATATGCTCTCGACTACGCCGAAGAGAACGCCTCTCTCGATGGCGCCCCGATATTAATTTGCAGCGACTTCCCCGAGGCCGACTCCGTAACCATGCCGGTCAATTCAGCAAAAGATAGCAGGCATTTTGCACAGCTCTCTTACTACCGGCTCACCGTGCCGGTTGTTCCGATGCCTCGGTCACTCAACAGCGAGGCGGTGCGAGTCGGTTCACAGTTCCTGCAACAGGCTGCCGGGAAGCATGAGCGCTTTTTGGCCCTTGCATTTCGACCGTCGTATGGGGTTATCGATTGGCTTGCTCAGAACGCCACTACGACGTATCTCGTGCGTAACCTTGGAGTATTCGACGGGGTTGAGGTTGTGGAATTCGAGCCGCGCATTGAGCCAAATCCCGCGCGTTGACCGTGCCATAGATCGCCCGCTTAAGGCGACTATGAGGAGGACGCCATGGCAGAAATGGTGATATGAACGGAGATCTGGGTGCTAGGGCGTCAACATCCACGTGATCCACAGCAGTCCGCGATCAACACTTTATTTTGCTAGTATCTTGGTGGTTATGAAATCTTCCGTGTTTGCTGCCGATGCAGAGCCAGAGGGGAGCCCTGCGGCTTTGCCAGCGGTAGTCGGCGGCCAGTCCGATCTCCGATACTCCCGAGCCGTTCAATGGGCGCAGGCGCTGGTTCTGATCGCGCTCTTTACGGCACCGGCGGTGATGAGTTTACGGACCGCATACGTTGCGGACCCAGATGTCTGGTGGCACTTACGAACCGCCGAGTGGATGGTCGAACACCGCACTGTGCCGCGAGCGGATTCGTCTCTGTTTTCCATCCCAGGGACGGGGACGAATTGGGCATCTTACAGCTGGCTCTTTGAGTTGCTGATCTCCCAGCTTTTTCAGCGGTTAGGTCTCGTGGGTATTGTGGCCTATTCCACTGGCATGGCGGTGGCCATTGCGGTAGCTCTTCATCGAATGATCCGGCGTCTGCAGGCCGACTTCACTATCACTGTTCTACTGACCGCGCTCGCCTGCTACAGCATTTCACGCCTCTACACTCCGCGCCCGTGGCTCTTCTCGATTCTGTTTTTTGTACTGGAACTTGATCTTCTGTTGCGAGCCCGAAGTACTGGGAAGCATCAAGGACTGCTGTGGCTGCCGGTGATCTTCGCTTTCTGGGCGAATCTACACATTCAATTCGTCGACGGACTATTGGTTTTGGCCATTGCCTTGGCAGAGGTGCTCCTGGCTAGACGATGGAGCAGAATTCAGACGGGCATTCGTGTTCGCTGGATGTGTGGCGTTTCTATCGCTTGCTTGCTGGCTGTGCTTTTGAATCCATACGGTTGGAAGATTTATCGGGTTGCGTACGATTTAGGCACACAACCCGGGGTCTTGAACGTTGTGTCGGAGTTCCAGCCGCTGGCATTTCGCTATCTCGGCGACTGGTTTGTTCTTTTTCTCGCGCTCGCCGCGGTGGCTACGTTAGCATGGGCCCGCCGCTTTGCTTTCTTTGAAAGCGGATTACTGCTTTTTGCCATTTTGGTATCGTTTCGTACGCAACGCGACCTGTGGGTGGTGGTAATTGCCGCGTGCGCCATTGTGGCAGCAGGAGTGAAGGGGAACGAAAAAAACTCGCTACGAGCGACGATCTATACAGCTTCATTCATTCTGCTCGCCACGACATTCGCCGTAATACTGGCCTTCCTCGTGCTGCATGTCAACAACTCGAGGTTGCGCACGGATCTCGCGGAGGAGCTGCCGGTACGGGCAGTTGAATCGGTGAAGGAGAAGGGCTGGACAGGGCCTCTTTACAACGACTTTAACTGGGGTGGATATTTAATTTGGGCTTTGCGTATGCCTGTTGGCATCGATGGACGCGCGGCACTCTACGGTGATGAACGAATCAACCGGTTCAATGCGACGTGGAATGGGCAGCCAGGTTGGGACTCCGATCCGGATCTGGTGAAGGCTGGCCTGGTGATCGGACCGGTTCAAGCTCCGCTCACGCAGTTGTTGCGGACGGACCAACGCTTCCAGCTTGTGTACGAGGACAAGCTGACGGTGGTCTTTATCGCGCGAAGGGGAGTGTCTTCAGCGATCATGAGCGCCCCGGCGGCAGGCAATTCGGCCGTTTCCGTCCCGGCGAAGTGAAGACACACGTACTGCGCCCGTCTCATGGCAGATTCTCCTCCTTAAGATTTGCGAATTACTGCCTCAGTTCGACCAGGGTCGCGCCCTGGCCGCCTTCGTTTTGAGGGGCTTCGGCAAGCGTAGCTACGTGGGGGTGACCCTTTAGAAATTCGCGGACGGCGCGGCGGAGAATGCCCGCGCCGTGGCCGTGGATGATGCGGACGCGGGGCAGGCCGGCGAGGAAGGCGCGGTCAAGGTACTTTTCCAGCTCTTGTGTGGCTTCGTCGACGGTGCGGCCGATGAGGTTGATCTCCATGCGCATCTCGTCGGTGTTGGCGTTGGTCACGGTGACGTGGACGTTCTTCTGTCTGCGGGCGGCGGCCAGCGGGTCCGCCTTTTCAGTCGAGGTAAATTCGCCGACTTCGCAGAGATCGTCGCGTTTGACACGCATCTTGATGGGGCCGAGGGCCACCTCAAAAAGATCCTTTTCGACCTCGCGCTGGACGATGGCGATCTTGTTCATCGACTTGATGCGGACCTGATCGCCGATGGAGACGTGCTTCAACAGATGCGGCTGGGCGTTCTGGTCGCCGACATCCGCGCCGGTGCGGTGGGCGACAACGGTCTGATTGAAGCTCTCTTGAAACTCGCGGCGCAGGCGCTGGATGCGGCGTTCGGCTTCTTTGGAGAGTTTCTGCTGGCCGACGCGATCTTCGATGGCGCGCACCGTTTCGCGCATCTGGAACTCGAAGTCCTTGAGCAGCGAGGCCAGCTTGGTCTCGAGGTCCCGCGTGCGATTGCGCAGCTCGACATCGCCCTCGCGCGCGAGCCTGGCCCGCTCCTGATTGAGCGCGTATTGCTCGGCGCGGGTGGTCTTGCGCTCTTCTTCGAGCTGGGTTAGTTCGGCGTGGAGGCGGTCGAGAAAGCGCGCGATATCCACCTGCTGGGAGCCGAGGCGCTCACGAGCGGCGATGATGATGGCTGCGTTCAGGCCCAGCCGCTCGGCGGTTTGTATGCCTGCCGACGCGCCGGGGACGCCGAGCCGCAGTTGGTAGTTGGGTGCTAGTGTGAGTTCATCCACGCCGGCGGCAGCATTGAGCACACCGGTGGTGTTGGCCGCGTAGACCTTGAGCGAGGTGTGGTGCGTGGAGATGAGAGTCCACGCGCTTGCCGCCAAAAAATAGCTGGCAATGGCAACGGCCAGGGCCGAGCCTTCTTCGGGGTCGGTGGCGGAGCCCAGTTCGTCGAGCAGGACCAGGGACCGGTCGCCGGCCAGCCGCGAGAGACGGTCGAGGTTTTTGATGTGCGCTGAAAAGGTGGAGAGTTCGGCCTCGATCGATTGCGCGTCGCCGATGTCGGCGAGGAATGCGGTGAAAACGGGAAAGCTGGCCACCGCAGCCGGCACGGGAAGACCGGCCTGAGCCATCATGGCCAGCAGGGCCGTTGTTTTGAGCGTGACCGTCTTGCCGCCGGTGTTGGGGCCGCTGATGATGAGTTGGCGATTGGAGGCGGTCAACTCCAGCGTGAGCGGGACGACGCTCGTGTTCGGGCGGCTGCCGGTGGATCGGAAGTGGCGCTCGAGAAGGGGATGGCGGGCGGCCTCGAGGTGAAGTAGATCGGGGGCAATCGTCGGGGCGGCGCAATCGTAGTCGCGGGCGAAGCGGGCACGGGCCTGAAGGCTGTCGACCAGCGCGAGGACACGCGCGCCCTCGACAAGAGAGACGGCGTAGCCGCCGACCTGGCGGGTGAGCGCAACAAAGATGCGGTGAATCTCGGCTTGCTCTTCCTCGATGAGGCGGACCAGTTCGTTATTCTGCTCGATGGTTTCAAGCGGTTCGACGTAGACCGTCTGACCCGACGAACTTGCGCCGTGAACGACGCCGCTGATACGCCGCTTCAACTCGGCGCGGACGGGAATCACGAAGCGTTCGCCGCGAATGGTGATGAGGTCTTCCTGGGTCGAGCCCTCAGCCGAGAGCTTCCGCAAGGCCGCGCGCAGGCTTTCTTCAATTTGCCGCTGCTGCCGCTCCTGCTCGCGGCGGATGCGGTTGAGCTCAGGCGAGGCGTTGTCGGCCAGCGAGCCGTCAGGCTGAATGGTGCGCTCGATCGACTCAGCGAGCGGACGCAAACTCCCGGTGAGCGCACTCGAAAGCGAAGAGAGCCCGGCCAGCTTGCCCAGCAGGCGAACAGGAGGCGATTGCAGCAGAGCTTGCCATGAGGCTACGTCGTTGGCCAGGCGGGCGACGGCCTGAAGTTCAATGGCCTCAAGCGCCGCGCCGGGAATCTGCGCTTTGGCGGCGTGTTGCGTGGGGTCGAAGAGGCCGCCGAGCGGGATGGAGACCTGCTCCTGGAGCAGCAGCCGTACCTCGCCGGTAAGCTGGTGCTGGCGCGTGATCCACTCTTCGTCGGTCGATGGCCGGAGCGACAAAATCGCGTTTCGGCCCACAGTCGAGGCGGCAAAACCGGCGATCAGGGCCAGCAGCGGTTCCCACTCAAGGGCGGCAAAGTCGGCGTTTTCGACCGGCGACGGGGTGGGATCGAGCAAGGGCATGGATTTTCTGCGCTGGTTCTATCTTAGCGAGATTGCCAGTGGTCAATTGACGCTTCGGGGTAGTATTTTGCCATGCGGGATCAATTGAATTTCACCGAGCGGCGAACGGAGCTGCACAGGAGGTTCGACCCGATCCTTCAGGCACCGGACAATACGCGGCGCGAGAAGAATGACATTCTGGAGCAGATGCAAAACGAGCTGCAGAAGATCACCTATGACGAGAATCGTTATACAGATACACGGCTCTTCAGCAGGGCGACGCGGCTGGACATAGAGATCCCTTCGTTTACTGAAAGTGAGCTGTGGCAGAACACGGGGAAGTCGCTGCCGTTAAGCGCAAAAGGTCGACTGCCGATGCGGAGAGCGATTGACGAAGAGAAGACGCGGAGGCGCGACGTTGCGGCCTGGTGGTGGAAAACCGTCGTTATACCGGGTCTTGCAGCGGGAACAGGGCTGGTGGGCGCGCTGACCGGGCTCTTCGCAATTCTTCACCATAAGTAGCTCCAGACGACGCCTGCAATCCCCGTGATGCGGATTGCCCTGGTCTCGCATTGAGATCTAGTTGGCTTTGACGCCATCGGCCGAGGCCTTCGCTGTCGGATTTACCGCTCGTTGCGGGGTCCCCATCGCCGAGAGAGGCTGGTGCATGGTGACGATAATCGCTCCGGCCGGCTTCTTTCCCAGGCATTGGTAGGAATGCGGTGTCGAGGCATCGAAGTACACTGCGTCGCCCGCCTCCAGCGTGTTCGACTGGTCGCCGTGTCGAAGCTCCAACTCGCCCTCCAGCAGATAGAGGAACTCAAAGCCCGGGTGCATGTGCGCCCTCGGCTCCATCTCACCCGTCAGTGGCTGAAACTCGGCAAAGTAGGGGTCCATGTCGCGGTCGGGAACAAGATAGCCCAGACTTTCAAAGAAGTACGCCGGCGAATCGACGCCAGTCTGCGGGAGCCGCACACGCTCTTTGCGCCGATGGATCCGGAAGACGGCGCGCGGCTCGGATTCAAAAAAGTAGGAAAGATCTTTGGAAAAGACCATGGCGATGCGGGCCAGGTTTCGCAGCGTCGGAACTACGCGGCCGGTTTCCAACTGCGAAAGAAAGCTGGCGGAGAGGCCGGTGTGCTTGCCCAGTTCCACGAGGCCCATGGACTTTTTCAGACGCAGGCGCCTGATCCGCTCGCCGAGATGCTTCTCGGCGATGAAGCGCTCGGTCGTCTCGGTGTCGACCTGCGACTTTTGCGTCTCTTCGCTTTGAACCGTGGACTGATCGCTCATCGATCCTCTGCCATCCTTGGCCCCTACCGGCCTTTGTCGTCTGGCGATCCGGAGGCACACCGGGATTTATTGCGCGTATCAAAAACAATTCTCATGGTACTAAAGTTGGAGTTCCATCGCAATTCCAGGGCCGAATTGTTGGATGCGCGGCCGAGGGCAAATGTGGTTGAACTGCCTTCAGCGCGCGAGGAGAGGAATCCGTAGAATAGGTTTTGCGGAGTGGGATGGCATTTACCGAACAATACGACGTGGTGATTGTGGGCGCTGGACACGCCGGGTGCGAGGCGGCGATGGCGGCTGCGCGCATGGGACTGAAGACAGCCCTCATCACCATGAACATGGACCTGATCGCGCAGATGAGCTGCAACCCGGCGGTGGGCGGCGTGGCCAAAGGGCATCTGGTGCGCGAGGTCGATGCGTTGGGCGGAATTATGGGCGAGGTGGCCGATGCGGTGGGGATTCAGTTCCGGCTGCTGAATGCCTCGCGCGGGCCTGCGGTGTGGAGTCCTCGTGCGCAGTGCGACAAACAGCTCTACCGGGTGAAGATGCGGGAGGTGCTGGAATCGCAGCCGGGACTGCATATCCGGCAGGCTGAGGTGGTTGGGCTGGTGATCGACGACCAGGGACTAGGGACTGAGGGACTAGGGGCCAGGGAAAACGAAGAAAATGCAGGTCCTTCGACTCCGCTTCCCCACCCCAACGACGAAGACCTGTCGCCTGGGACCCCGGTTCGCTCCACTCCGGATGACAGTTGTAATGCTGGACGGCGTAGGGTGTTGGGACTGAAGTTGCGGGATGGGCGGCGTCTGATGGCGGGAGCCACCATTATCACTACCGGCACCTTTCTGAATGGGCTGATCCACTGCGGCGAGGAACAGTATCCGGCGGGGCGCAGCGGGGAGCCGGCGTCAGTTCTGCTGGGCGAGGCGCTGCGAGCGCTGGGATTGCGGACCTGCCGTCTGAAGACCGGAACTCCGCCAAGGCTCGATGGGCGGACGATTCGCTGGGAGGCTTTTGAGGAGCAGCGGGGCGACGCGGAACCGACGCCCTTCAGCTTCAGAACCAAGCAGATTGTGCAGCCGCAGATCAGTTGCCACATCGCGTTTACTACGCCCGAAACGCTGCGGATCATTCGCGAAAATGTCCACCGGTCTGCAATGTATTCGGGTCGGATCGAGGGGATCGGGCCGCGCTATTGCCCGTCGATCGAGGACAAGATCGTCAAATTTCCCGACAAGACGCAGCACCAGTTCTTTCTGGAGCCGGAGGGGCTGAAAACGCATGAGGTCTATATCAACGGCATGTCGACCTCGCTGCCGATGGAGGTGCAGTGGCAGATTGTGCACTCCATTCCAGGCCTTGAAGAGGCGGAGATGCTCAGGCCGGGCTACGCCATCGAGTACGACAGCATCGACGCGACCGAGTTGGATCGAACGCTGCGCGTGAAAAGCATGGAAGGCCTTTACCTGGCCGGGCAGATCAACGGGACCAGTGGCTATGAGGAGGCCGCCTGCCAGGGCATTATGGCCGGGATCAACGCGGCGCTTTGGCTGAAGGGCGAGCCGCCTTTCACAATGGACCGTAGCGAGGGATACACGGGGGTTCTGATCGACGATCTGATCTCAAAGGGAACAAACGAACCCTACCGGATGTTTACCTCGCGGGCCGAGTTCAGGCTGCATCTGCGCATCGACAATGCGGATCGGCGGCTGACTCCGCATGGGCGGCGGCTGGGGTTGATCAACAATGAGGGCTGGGCGGAGTACGAGAAAAAGCAAGCGAGAATGAACTCGCTCGAAAGCCTGCTGACTTCGACAAAGGTCAACGGCGAGCGGCTGGGTGCGGCGGGATTTGGCGAGCTGACTGCGACCGCCGGATTGACCTGGGCGCAACTGCTCAAACGGCCGGAGGTGGGTATCGATGCGGTAATGGGCGCGATATGCGAGGAGCTTGGCCGTTCAGAGAATCCGCTGCTGGCTGAGATGGCGGCTGTGCTGGGAGATAGAGCTGGGAACGGAAACGTGATCCGGCGGAGCAGCTTGCGCAATGAGGCTCGCAGTGTCGAGACTGAGATCAAGTTTGCCGGCTACCTGGAGCAGCAGAAGAGGTCGATTGGCAAACTGAAGTCGGCCGAGGCTGTGGCCATTCCAGAGTGGATGGATTATGGCGTGATCAGTGGGCTCTCGCGGGAGATGCGCGAGAAACTCGAGCGTGTGCGGCCGGTCACGATTGGCCAGGCGAGCCGCATTCCCGGAGTTACCCCCGCGGCTCTCAGCCTGGTGCATGTGTCGATTCGACTACAGGGGGAGAAGAGGCCGGCTGGGCAGGCTGCTGCTACGTCATAGAGCGAGTTCATCCTCCAACATGAGGCTGGTTCGGCTTAGGCGGCATGATCTTGCGGCAGATCGGTGAGATGAAAGCCCTCGACCATGCCTTCGAGAGTCTTAGCGGTGCCTAGCAGTTCGCCGGTCGCTGCTACAACCTGTTCGGCGCCCTTGGAGCTTTCTTTTGCGTTCAGCGCAACCTGGCGCATTGTATCGTTCGCCGCGGTAGCCGCATCAGCCTCGTGATTGGCCGCCTGAGCAATCTTTTCCACGCGCCCGTCGACCTCGATCACCATTTCGACAATACGAGCGAAGGTCCTGTTAAGGCTGGCGACAGTTTCAGCGCCTTCGGTAGCATGCCTGTAGGCGGAGTCGATGCCTCCGGCGGTTTCTTCGGTTTCGTTCGCGATCCCAGTGACCAGCGTTGCCACCTGCTTGGTTGCCTGAGCCGTGCGTTCGGCCAGACGGCGCACCTCTCCAGCGACCACCGCAAAGCCGCGTCCGTGCTCTCCGGCGCGGGCAGCTTCGATGGATGCGTTGAGGGCCAGCAGATTCGTGCCCGCTGCGATCTCGTTGATGACTTCGACGATTGTGCCAATCTGTTTCGCGTGTTCGCTCAGCGTGGCGATGCGACCGACGCTCTGCTGCGTTTCCTGGGCGAGACCTTTGATGTGATTCACCGCCGCATTGACCAGGTCTCCTCCCTCGCGTGCCGCATCCGCAGCCGCCCGCGCCTGTTTTGAAGCGTCCCGCGTGTGGCCTGAAATCGTCGCAATTTCGCGAGAGAGGCCGGCGACAGCCTCGGCGGCATCCTCAGCAGACTGGCACTGCTGGACCATGCGGGCGACAGCTTCGTTGGAGATGCCGCGGATCTCATCCGACTTGCCGCTCGTGGCCGCTGAACCGTCGCGCACCTGCAACAAAGTCTGGCGTAGCCGCAGAACGTACTCGTTGAAACTCACCGCCAACGCGCCAATCTCGTCGTCACGATCATGGGGCAGCAGTGTATTTAAATCGGCATTGGTTAGATACCCGGTTAGGATTCCTACCGGGAGTAAAACCAGCCTCTTCAATAGGATAAGCTGAATTCCGATAATGAGACTCACCATCATGATGGTGCCCGCGGCCGGCAAACTCAGGATCTTCAGCTCCCGTTGCATGACGTCGGAATCGGGATAAGCGGTCAGCACCCTGTACTCCCACGCCGGAAAAATCTCCTCACGCATTACCCAGCCCTGCGGATGATGGCGCAGTCGATCGAGTTCCTCGCTCCCTATCCGGTTTCCATGGAAGACGACCTCCCCTGACGGCTTGAGCAGGGCGACAAAGCCGTGGTCCAGGATGCCGGCCCCTTCGATGCTCTTGCCCAGCGCGTTGATCGAATCAAGCCGGTAGCCGGTGTACCACGCGCCAACCAGCTTGCCGCCGGCATCCATCATGGGCACGTAGCTGGTGGTGTAAGGCACATTGAGAATCTCGACTACTCCGACGAACGGTTGCCCATGGCTTAGCGCGGCAAACGCCTTGCCCTTTGGATCGAGCACTGTGCCCACGGCCCGCGAACCGTCGGGTTTAAGCACGTTAGTGGTTACACGAATGAAATTCGCTCCGTCCCAGGCAAACAGGGTGGCTGTGCCGCCAGCCAGTTCTTTTACGTGGTCCACCATCGCGAAGTTCAGATTCTGAGATTCGGCTCCGAGGCGGAGATTGGGAACGGATTTGCCCGCAACGATGGAGGTTCCCACGAGCGACGGCCCACCCTTGATTCGGCTTTGGTCTTCGAGTAGCCTCATGGAAGTCTCGACCTGGGCTTGGGACAACTGGTCGATGATGCCCAACTGACGAGTCATCTGATTTGACTGGCTTGCCGCCTCCTGCGCGGCCTCACGATAGATCCAGAGGGAAGCAACGCGCCATGCAACGACGCCGCAAACCAGGCAGGCAACAAATACAACCACAAGAGTGGAGATCGCCAGACGCATCCCAAGCGAAACACGATTCATGAGACGGAACCTCTTTCGTGCCCAGACGCGACAGTGCCGGCAACCGAATATAAGAGGTGTATCGGCTGTGGCTCGCAGCTCTTGAGAGTGGCATGAAATGGAAGCTGGGCCAGAGGGAAGGCCTGTGGGAATGCCAACCTTACTGGGAGTTCTTGTCGCCCTTGCTAAAGAGCGGAATATGGAATGGCATCTCGGCGCTTGACTGCTTCCTGGGCTTGGCATTGGAGTCTTCGCGGAGCAAGGTGCGCTGGGAGTTAATGCAGACCCACCCGCTGTGGGCTCGTTCGAAGACGTGGGTGAAGACACCCTTTTCGTCCTTCTCGGCGGAGCCGACCTTATGGTGCAGCACATAGGTGCCGTTAGCGACCGCAATGTCACCCAACATGCGCACCGTGATCACCCTTTGTTCGAGATGGAGGGTTTTGTCCTCGTCGGTGATCAACGCGGCGAGTTGCTGGTTGCGCGTGCTGATGTCGCCGCTGGCCGCAACGTCAACGAACAAGGGCGACAGCACCAGTTCCAAGGCGTACTGGTCGCGCACGTTGATCGCCCCAGCCCATGCGTCTTCAATCTTCTGAAACTCGCGCTGCTGGGGACTCTCGGCCGAAGTGACATCGGACGTAACCGCAGCAGTGGACTGCGCGGGGGCCGAATTCTGAGCTAACGCAAAGCTGGACAAGAACAGAAAAGCAGAAAAACCACCCACAAGACCGGACATACGCACTTTTAACTCCACAGTACGATGATAGCTCTTGGACTTGGCGGGCAAGCGACGGATAGCATTAAAAATGCTGCAGAGGAGGATCTAGCCGAGCCTTTGCAACTGTTCGGGCTCGTACAGCGTTACCAGGGAGTCTTCGATCGAGATCCAGCCGTCTTTGCGGAACTGCCCGAGTGTGCGGGTGACGGTTTCGCGGGTGGTGCAGGCCATGGATGCCATCTCCTCGTGGGTGAGCAGCAGAGGGAAATGGAAGCCGCCTCCGTCCATCTGTTCGCCGATCTGATGAGCTAGTTCGAGCAGCAGGCGGCCGAGGCGGGCAGCCACGGTGTCGGCCAGGGCGATACGGCAGGCGTCCTGCAAGGCAAAGCGGTACTCCTGGCAGATGCACTGGACGGCCCGCATCTGTGCCTCCTTGTGGCTGCGCAGGAAGGCGAGGAAGTCGTCGCGCTCGACGGGCCGAAGCTGGGCGGTGGTGAGCGTCTCGGCCGAAACTTCATAAACTCCATGAGAAAGAACCGCATACAGGCCCAGCATCGAGCCGGGTCCGGCAACGCGGACGATCATCTGACGATCCTGCGAATTTCCGATGGTGAGCTTGAGGTAACCGCCGCAGATCAGATAAAGGCAGCGTGCATCCTCGCCCTGAGCAAAGAGCGAAGATTGCGCTGAGAGCGAAACGGTGGTGGTGACGAGTTCCAGATCGGCCAGAACAGCGCTGCCCAAAGAGCAGAACCAGCCGGGGCGGCGATCGGCGCAGACCGCGCATCCCGCCGTGACCTGCCGGACGGCGTGCTTTTGCCGAGCGGGAGCCACTTCCGAGTTCTCTGTCTGTGCCATGGTCGTGCGCCGTCCGCGCCAACTCAAGATCTTCCGCTCGGCCAGAGGCGATCTGCGTTTCCGCAAAGGCCGTTCCAAGAAGAAAATGCTCTGGCCTCCCAGGGGAAGAGACTCGTGTTGAATAAGAGTTTGCCGGAGCGGCTGTGGGGATGAATGTGATGGGCCTCACGTCTATGCAGATCCAGATCGCTCCGCGTCACTAACCGGCGGGAGAACTTGCGTTTCCCGTCCCAGTTGGAGGTGTTTTCGCGTCTCGCGGCAGAGGTAAAACTGCAGAGATTGGTAGCCCCATTTTCCTTCAAATCGCGGCAGACCGATTCTATGTTGGAAAAGTGATTTGTTTTGCACAGCCGAAAGACTTCAATTCTGTTGTGCTATCGGAGAATAGTCTCCTTGGTTCAGTGAAGTCCGGTTTTGGTGAGGGGCTGTTTGCTGCGGACTTCAGATTTTTGTGGCGCAGATCACATTTTTTGTGCAAAATGGAATCCGCGTCACCCAAAAATACGAAGCGCAAAGCGGAATTCGGCACAGTTATCGTATGTGACGCGCATCACGGTTTATTTTTGGACCATGACGGTAGGATTTGGCAAAAGAAGAGATGCTCCGTATAATGAGCACCTTCCGCTCGGGTACGACCGGCAATCAGCTGCTGAATCGGCGCTCCTTGGAGGAGGGCTGCTTTGAGCCGCCGGAGGCCGGATTCGTTGTTTGCGGAAGAGACAACGAGATCGACCAAGGTGGTATTCGATGCAGAGAATTTGGCCAGTGATGCCGATCAGTGCGGTTCAGGGCAAGAGGCCCGGGCTGCGAGCCTGTTGGATGCTGCTGCTGGGAGCGGGCTTATTGTGCATACCCGTGGAGGCGGCTGCGGCAGGGGGCGACAAGCCAGCTACCGCGCAGACCAAGGACACGGCCCCCGGTGATTTTGTGGGCTCCGATACCTGCGCAACCTGCCACGAAGAGGTGGCGAAGAAGTTCGAATCCAATCCCCATGCCAAGATGGCCCTGATGCACGGCAACTCCGGGGTCACCTGCGAGAACTGCCACGGCGCAGGTAAGGCGCACGTCGAAGGCGGCGGCGATGTCACCAAAATCTTCAACCCCACCAAGGGCTCGACCAAAGAGGTCGATGCCACCTGCTTGAAGTGCCACTCCGCCGCGCATCCTGACTTCGAGCGCTCGCCGCATGCCAAGGCCGATGTGGGCTGCACTGGGTGCCACAGCATTCACAACAGCGAAAGCGACGAGCACCTTCTGAAGGCTTCACAGCCCACGCTCTGCTTCCAGTGTCATACCGACGAGAAGCCGCAGTTCGATATGCCCTCTCATCACAAGGTTAATGAAGGACTCATTAGCTGCAGCGATTGCCACGATGTGCATGGCACATTCGAGAAGAGCAACCTGAGATCCCGGAACGACTCGAACCTGATCTGCACCAAGTGCCACACGGAGAAGCGGGGCCCGTTCGTCTACGAACATACGCCGATCAAGGCTGAAGGATGCATGGGATGCCATACGCCGCATGGCTCGCAGAATGCGCGGATGTTGAATATGCCCAACGTCAACGTGCTGTGCAACCAGTGCCACAGCCCGGTCGCCGCAGGCACCGTGCATGGAATGAACGCGGGTTCGTCTGAGCTGACACCCTGCACGGACTGCCACACGCTCATTCATGGCTCAAACATGAATGCGGCATTTTTGAGATAGGGTTGATGGGCCTGTGCCGCACCTGCCGGAGAAATCGGCTGGAGCGGCACAACTCCCGCACCGGCTTCGCATACGAGCGCAAGATCTCGATGCCAGCAGGAATTTTTGAGTGAGGCTTCATATGACGAATAAAGGCTGGCTTTACCGGCTTTCCAATCAACAGCCCTCTCGGGCTGGGATCCAGCGCATGGCTGGGAGCATTGGAGTCGCCATTTCATTGATCGTGACGGGCGTCGCTGCCGCTCAAAACCCGACACCGGCCAATCCATTGCCGGGGCCGGAGACAAAGATGAGTGTGCCGAACGGCTATGTGATTCACCAAAGCGTGGATCTGGGCGGGCGCATCG
>JBEKCA010000050.1:0-35044 GCA_050015115.1 Occallatibacter sp. | reverse complement strand
TTACAACTTCCAGCCTTTCAAACGATGATTGACCGACGATTGCGCCTGCGGCGCGGATGATATCAAGCAACTCTAAACCGGCAACTGATCAGAAAACTACGCTTTCAGATGATTGATGACAGTTGACGAGATGCATGTTTGACCCTTAGAAATCCCTGCCGAGAAATTCTCGCAGGCGATCGAGCCGATAGGTCGCGTCACCGGTTTCGATTCCAAGAAGAATCAGCGTAGACGTAAGCTGGTTGCGGAAATCTAGAGCGGCGGTGGTTTGAGCGTCACTCACAGGTTGCAAGGACTTCTCAATATCCTGTGTCTCCTGCTGAAGAGATTTGAGCCGGTCCATCTGAACCGCGATGGATTGCTGAAGCTGATCTTTCAGAATATCCATGCCGCGAACAACGTCGTTTTCTTGCACCTTCTTCCATTCGCTGTAGGCAACAACCGAGCGTTCCAGGTGCTTGTCAATAGCATGGCTCGCGAGATTGTAGTTGAGGCTGACTTCCCCGTATGGTTCGAATCCGTTTGCCACAGGATTGATCTGCTGATGTGCACCGACGGTGAGGGCTACGTCCCAGTTGTTTTGCCGGGTGAGCCGAGCGAGTGATTTCTGATCAGCCATGTCGCTGCTCTGCTTGGCCTCGACCTGCTCTTTGAGTGGCTGCTCGGAGAGCGTCGGCACATAGAGCGCGGCGACTCGGGATTGCGTATCGGCGCGGTCGGATTCGAGTTTGATCCGGCTGGACACCAAGGCCATGAGCATCGGCCGGGTCATGTTCTGCGCCTCGACCCTCTTGGTTGTCTGGTCGATGAGTGCATCGAGCGACTTTAATGCCTCGCCGATCAGCACGAGCCGATGCGTGAGTGCGTCCTTTTCGATGGCAGGCAAGGCATATTGAAGGGTCGTTTGAACGCCGATGGTAGCCCTGTATAGCTCGCAGTTTTTGCGCGCGACTTCGAGAGTGATCCCTGCCTTCTTCAAATTGGAAAGGCTGAGCTGCGCACCGGCAATCAGTTGCTGGGGCAGGCCTGTGTTGGGCTGTGTGAAGCCGGCAAGCGCATCGGGGGTACGCAGAAAATCGCTCTGCGCCTTGGCCTGCTCGACGAGGTAGGCGCAGTAGGCCTGCTGATCGGCTTGGATGCCCTGCGCGGCCGCGCACAACGGAAACAGTGCAAGAAAAGTCAGTAATGAGCTGCGTCGAAACATTTATTGCTCCATGAAGTCCAGATTCACAGCCGTTAAAACAACAGCGGCTTGCGGCCGAGGAAGACGGTCTGCGATTTTGCCGACTCGGGGCGAGAGAGATTCATCAGGATGGTAAGGCCGCGTACCTGAGTCTTGAAGATAGGATGATTGATGACCTGCTCGCTGGGAAAGGCTTGTTTGACGCTGCCGACCTTGCGGCAGAGGACCATATTGAGATAGCAGTCGTAGATCGGAGCCCCCACTATTGCGTTGGCCTGATTGTCATAAGGAACGAAAGCGAAGTAGAGTCGGCTGCTGCCGTTGGCGTTAAGGAAGTAGGGACTCTGCTTAGCGATGTTGATAGCGTCGCGCAATCGATCGATCTGACGATTGTCTTCTACTAGCTGTTTTTCCGCAACGTTGAGAGTTACATCAAGTTGGGCAATATCAGAGCGAAGTTCGGCCTGCTTCTCGACTACTTCAAGCGTCTTTGTACCGACGGTGGTTTTGTCGAGAACGTTGTCAGAAAGCATAACATCTGCAATCCGGCTGTCGGTGTAGTCGGTGTCGGCGTGGTTGAGCGCGGTTAGTTGCGCGGCGGCATCTCCCTTGGCAATCAGCCCGGCAGCGAGGTCACTCTTGATCTGCGCTGCGAGCTGGTGGCTCTGCGCGAGCACATCGCGCGTCTTGCGATTGTCGGCTTGCTTCTGCTCGTCGAGTGCGGCCAGCTGCGGTCCGGTGAGAAGATCGTGGGCGCGTTCGCGCGCGATGGCAGATTGCAACTGGGTGTCGAGGGTGAGCAGGGACGAGCGGTATTTCGCCATCTCGTCCAGCGTCGTTTGCTGGCGAATGACGTCAACCTTGAGATCCTCGATGGACTGTCGGCTGAGGACCAGCTTTTGTGCGAAGTCGAGGCTCTTGTCATCGGAGGCCGAAAGAATGATGGGCGCGGCCCAGCTCCTGTTGATGGCGTAGAAGCCCATGATGAATGCGTAGGCCAGAATGCCGGCAAGTACCGCATATAAAGTCAGGATGGCAAAAACGCGATAGAGAGTGAGAGTGATTTTGTAGAGGATTCCGTAGAATGGTTGGCGGATTTTTTCGGTGCTGAGCGTGGACTCACTTGTTGACGTGGCCAAGATGGACCTCCTCGTGAACTTTAGCTCGCGTGCCCCAGTCTCCTGAATCGAAGGTGCAAAGCGCGAGCGGCGTGATGAAGAGCGAACTGGCGAACGACCATGCGATGTAAGCGCCGAAGGCCAGGGGATGACGAATCGTCTCGCGGATGCTGAATTTACCGATGGCCCAACTGAATACCGCGCCCAGGCCGAGATAGGCGGCCAGCGGCCAGGGGCTGGCCCAAGCCAGCGGATCGGAGCTGAGCATCGTAACCATAACCAGCAATGCAATCATCGCGCCCAGTGGCGTAAGAATCATCGTGAAGATGGCATTCGGGTGCAGCGTGAAGACATGTCGCGGCAAGCTTCGCAGTGTATAAAAGAGATCACGCAGGATGCTGCTACGCCAGCGCAACTGCTGATTGAAAAGTACAGAGAGCTTGGTGGGGACAGCCGTCCAGCAAAGGGCGTCGTTGTTGATGTAGGCTCCGTATCCGCGCATCAACACCTGATGAGTCAGGAAGCGGTCTTCGCCTTGATTGACAGGAATGCCGAACCAGTGGCGGCCACGAAGGATCGGTTCGATCTCCAACAGCAGTTCGCGGCGAATGGCGAAGAGACAGCCGCTGATGCAGCAAATACTGCGAGTCCAGTTTTCGGGAATCTTGTACAGTTCGAAGGCAGCGTAATAAACGATCGTCTGAATAACGGTGAGGATATTGTCGTTGGGATTGCTGACGCCGACGCGGCCGCCGACCGCACCGATGCCTGGCTCAGCGAAGCAAGCCGTCAGTTCGCGGATGGCATCGGGGTGAAAGATGCAGTCGGAATCGATGGAGATGATGATTTCCGCGGTGGAAAGCTGGAGTGCGTTGCAGACCGTGCGCGCCTTGCCGCAATTGCTGCCATTGCGGCCAACGCGGATAGAGATATTGGTGAAGTCGCGCTGGGCTTTGAGCATCCACTCGTAACTATCATCGACCGAGCAGTCATCCTGGGCGATGACTTCAAAGCTGCCGGCGGGATAGGTGCTGCGGCTGATGCTCTCGATTGAGTGGTAAACCGTCTGGCCTTCGTTGTAACAAGGAAGCAGGACACTCACGGTCGGCTGCCAATTGTAGTCCTTGCGGATCTTCGCACTGGGAAACGCGAGCTTCATGAGAAGACCAGTCAAATATTTGACGATCGAGATCACCAGGCAGAGAAACAGGATCAGCCAGAGAAGAATTGGCGCCACGAACGTTCCTCCAAAGGCGAAAAGCCTCGGCCTTGGCCGCATCGAAGATATACAAAAGCCCGCTGGTCATCAAAAAGCGGGAATAGCCGGAGGCCCGTCAGATTCGATAATTTCATTCAAGTCTATCTCATCCCGGCTGGAATCGGCCCCTTGGCAGAGGCCGGGGCAATCTCATGAACACGAAAAGGGGACTCGCACTGCCCCTCCGGGGCGGAGAACTCGACTCGGCTGCATTCTCAGGGCTGCGCTTCGCTTGCCCTGGGCTATTTTCGACATCTCTCTCCGGGAGGGGATGCGGTTGCTGATCTTCCATTTGAAAAACCATCTTCATCAATAAACTCGTTCATGCGATTGTCCTGGCCTCATGGTGACGACACCGACGTCCACATTGTGGGCACGGCGACGCTCACCGGCAATGGAACCGCAACTTACAGGTTCGTTCCAGGACCCGGGACGTACAGCTACGAAGCGGAGTATGTTCTCAGCGGTCTTGGCGCGGCCAGCACTTCATCCCCCGTGTCCCTTGCGGTCGAGCCAGCGCCCGCCCCGGTCTACTCCGACATGACATCACTCGCATATCCTCCGTCGGGGATGCCTGGGGACTACTCACTAACCGCGACCGTGACCGGTTTTGGAGGATCCGCGGCGCCTAGTGGGAGCGTTTCTTTCCTGGATACGAGCTTTGGGAACACGTCGCTGGGTACTGCGGCACTCGGACCGAGTACTGCTGGCTTAGGCTGGCTTATCTCGCAGACGCCGGTCGCAGGCAACGATCCCATCACCGAGGTGAGCGGGGACTTTAACGGGGATGGGATCCCGGACCTGGCCGTGCTTTGGACCAACAGCAGCAGCGGTACAGGCGCCGTCACAGTCTTCCTGGGCAAAGGCGACGGAACATTCACGACTGGACCGACCACTCAATCGTCAGTACCAGGTCAAGTGTTCTCCTACATGGTTGCCGGTGATTTCAATGGAGACGGCAAGACGGACCTTGCTTTTCTGAACAACTCGTGCTGCTCAAGCGTCTCCACCGTCACGACCTTCCTGGGCAATGGAGATGGATCATTTACAGTATCGGCAACGAGTACAGTCTTCAATCAAGGGCCAGTGGGCGGTGATTTTATCCAGGGCTCCATGGTTGCCTCCGATTTCAATGGGGACGGCAAACTGGATCTGGCTGTCGTTGGCGATTATGTCTCTTCCGGCGGAGTCACCATCCTTCTTGGAAACGGCGACGGGACGTTTACTGTGGCGGGCCCTAACCTTGACCCGAACGCAGGTTTCAATCTGATCGCAACCGGAGATTTTAACGGCGATGGCATCCCGGATTTAGTGGCAACATCCAACGGCGCAACCACTGCCACGGTCTTTCTCGGCAACGGGGATGGGACATTTACTGCCCAGGCCACCCCTCTTACGGTTGGCGGTTCGTCCAATGAATTTGGCGATTCAATCGTCGTCGGAGATTTCAATGGGGACGGCAAACTAGATTTGGCCACTCCGGAATTCTTCAGCGTTGCGATTCTTCTGGGCAATGGAGATGGGACATTCAGAGAGACTTCAGCCAGCCCGATTGTGGTCCCCAGCGAGCTCTACAGCCTCACAATTGGGGACTTCAACCATGACGGTAAGCTCGATATTGCAGGAGTCGACAGTTACGATCAGCGGATCGTTCTTCTCATCGGTGCTGGAGACGGCACGTTTTCGGTGACTTCTACCTCTCCTGGCTTAAACCAGAGTGGCTCTGGTCCAGGTACCATGGTAGCGGCCGACTTCAATGGAGACGGTGTTCCAGATTTGGCAATATTGAACGCCGAAACAGCGACAATCCTGTTGACCGAACAAACTGAAACGGCCACTGCAACCGTGACCGGCCTGGCGCCGGTAGGCGCTGGAACGCATAACGTGGACGCTAGCTACCCGGGAGATAGCAGTTACCCGTCCAGCGTCTCCAGCACCGTCGCACTCACTGCGGGGCTTGCTCCACTGGTGATTTCTCCCGTTGCGGGGACTTATTCCACAGTCCAAACGGTCAAGATCACTGAATCGGTCCCCGGTGCGACCATCTATTACTCGGGGTACGGAATAATCAATACAAATGGCTTCGTGCCGTACACAGGCCCTATCCAACTTACCGAGGGCGGAGTGGAAACGATCCAGGCGTATGCCACGGAGAACGGTTATCAGCAAACCAATTATGCGACTGCAAACTTCACATTGAACCTGCCCGCTGCCCCCGCTCCGGTGTTATCGCTTGCCGCGGGCTCCTATGCCAGCGCACAGACGGTAACCGTTTCACCTGGGATAGCCGGCTCCGCTATCTACTACACCACCAACGGAACCACGCCGACGATTAGCTCCACGCAATATACCGGCGCCCTGACTGTCTCATCATCAGAGGTAGTGGAGGTTGTCGAGATAGCCCCTGGGTACTCGGTGAGCCTGCCTGTCTGCGCTGAGTACATAATCGATTCGTCGCCGAGTTCGTTTATCTACACCATTGCAGGCAATGGAATCGAGGGGTACTCCGGCGACGGCGGCCTGGCTACCTCCGCCGACCTGAACTACCCGTCCGGCGTAGCTGTGGTTCCCGCCGGCGTACCAAACGCGGGCAACCTCTACATTGCCGATGCGGGCAATAACGTCGTTCGCATGGTGAACCCGCAGACTGGCGCCATCTCCACAGTTGCCGGCACCGGAATCGGCGGCTATAACGGCGACAACCAGACGGCAACCAGCGCTCAACTGTTCGACCCCAGTGAGGTTGCGGTCGACAGCGCGGGCAATCTCTGGATACTCGATTCAGCGAATTCTCGGATTCGCGTTGTGTCAGCGACAACTGGCACGATTGCCTCCGCCAACCTAAACGGACTGTACCCATACGCTTTCGCGCTGGATGGCTCCAACAATCTCTATGTCAGTGACTCCATTCGAGTCTGGGAAGTTTCCGGGACGACGAATGTCCTCATTGCCGGAAACGGAAGCTACGGTTACGGCGGCGACAATGGGCCGGCTACTAGCGCCACCCTCAATTCACCGCGAGGCATCGCATTCGATAGCGCCGGCAATCTCTACATTGCCGATACATACAACAGCGTGATCCGCAAAGTCACTCGCAGCACTGGGGTGATTACCACGGTTGCGGGCGATTCAAAGGAGGAAGCAACGAGCAACTCCGACCAAGATGGATATGGCGTCCCGGGCTACTCCGGAGACGGCGGCCTCGCCACCAACGCACAGCTGAATTACCCAATCGCGGTGAACTTAGACGTCTCTGGAAACCTGTACATCGCGGACTACTACAATCTTGCAGTTCGCAAAGTGACTGCCAGCACGGGGATCATCACCACCGCGGCCGGCAATGGGGCGTTTGTCTCAGGGTTTAGCGGCGATGGCGGTCCGGCTTCAAGCGCGGAACTCCTGTACCCCCAGAGCATCTCAGTCGATAGCACCGGCAATCTTTACATTGCCGAATCCGAGCTCCAGCGTATCCGGGAAGTGACGGCCCCCGGCCCACCGCCGACGGCGGCCACTGCCACACCGGTTCTCAGCGTTGGGACTGGAACCTATGCCGACTCGCAGACGGTCAGCATCACTGATGCCACGCCCGGAGCAGCGATCTACATCGCGATAAACCCGTCCGCGGCTGGCGGAGAGTCAGACACCGAACTCGCATTGCCAGGCTACTACCGCGGACCTTTCAACGTAACCGGCACAGCCACGATCCAGGCGGTTGCGGCCGCACCGGGCTATCTTCCGAGCGCCTCCGTAACAGCGGCCTACGCCATTACAACGCCGCCAACCGCAGTGATTGCGACTGCGGCCGGAAACGGCACCAACGGATTTTCAGGCAATGGTGGTCCGGCAACCAGCGCCGCGTTTGGCTATCCTCAGGGTCTGACATTGGATAACTCGGGCAACCTCTACTTCACTGACATCACCAACAACGTTGTCTGGATGGTGTCCCAGGGATCGGGAACGATCTCAGTCGTGGCGGGCAGTGGATCGAACGGATACCAGGGGGATAACGGGCCGGCGGTCGATGCATGGTTGTCCAGGCCCTCCGCCGTGGCTTTGGACGCAGCCGGCAACCTCTATATTGCGGACAGCTATAACAATGTGGTTCGCAAAGTGACGGCAAGCACGGGCGCGATTACCACGATTGCCGGGGTTTGCGGTCGGAACGCTTCCTTGGGTGGCCAGAACGGCAATGGCGGCCCGGCAACCGCCGCGTACCTGAATAACCCTTCCGGCTTGGTCTTCGACAAGGCCGGCAACCTGTACATTGCTGACACCGATGCAGGTGCAGTCAGGGTGATCTCCGCAAGCACAGGCATCATCACCAACTATGCCGGAGGAGTCTTTGGAACGGGTAACAATGCCAACATCGGCGACGGCGGCTCAGCTACAAGTGCCTTGCTGAGTGGCCCCAGCGGTTTGGCATTCGACGCGGCAGGCGACCTCTATATTGGTGAGAATCAAGGGCGCGTGCGCATGGTGGCTGCCAATACGGGCGTCATCTCGACGATCGCCGGCGATGGAGACGCAGGCGCAAGCGGCGATGGCGGCCTGGCGACCAAAGCTGAAGTCGCGCCGGCAGGGCTGGCGATTGACGCATTGGGAAACGTCTACATTTCAAACTATCAATCAACGATTCGAGAGATTATAGCCAGCACCGGCATGATAGCGACTGTTGCAGGTAACGGAGTCCCAAGCTATGGCGGCGACGGCGCTTCGGCCACGATCGCCGGGATTAGCGATCCTAAAGGGATCGCCTTCGACGGCTCGGGCAACTTATACATCGCGGACAGCAGTAACTACAGAATTCGGGAAGTTACCTTCCCAGGCCAGGCGGCTGCGCCAACATTCAGTATTTCGACCGGAACCTATACAGGCACACAGACGGTTCGCATCACCGACAGCATCCAGGGCGCGACACTCTATTACACCACGGATGGAACCACGCCCACGACAGGCTCGAATGCGTATAGCGGTCCGATCGCTGTCTTAGCAACCGAGATCCTTCAAGCCATTGCCGTGGCTACGGGTTACACGGAGAGCGCCGTGTCCACTGCGGCCTACAATATTATTCCTTTCACGCCGCAAACGCAAACGATCGTCTTTCCAGCGATCCCAGCGCAGACAGTGGGCACACCGCTGACGCTTTCGGCAACGGCCAGTTCCGGTCTAGCGGTGACCTTCACGTCGACGACTACCAG
The DNA here is from genome assembly GCA_050015115.1 of Occallatibacter sp. GTDB lineage: Bacteria > Acidobacteriota > Terriglobia > Terriglobales > Acidobacteriaceae > Telmatobacter. The sequence goes on along the minus strand of JBEKCA010000050.1, from coordinate 26,287 downwards.
TATTTGCACGGTCTCGGGCTCCACAGCCACGTTCATCGCCTCTGGCGCCTGCACCATCGACGCAAACCAGGCTGGCAACAGCGCCTATGCAGCGGCGTCGCAGGCTCAGCAGAGCTTCACCGTCAACGCGGTGCCGACCTTTACGGGCAGCGGTGGTGGTGGCTCGATCAGCATCGATTCCGGCGCGAAGGCAGGGAACACGGTGACGATTTCCGTGACCCCGTCGAGGGGGTTTACGGGGACAGTGAGTCTGAATTGCTCAATCAGCCCCGCAGCGGCAAGCGATCCGGCGACGTGTAGTTTTGCGCCGCCCTCCGTGGTGATCGACGGAAGCGCGCCACAAACTTCGATACTGACCATCAACACTACGGCACCGACGAACTCTGCAAATCAGATGAAGCGGTTGCTCTGGCCGGCGGCGGGCGGAACGGCGCTGGCGGTGGTGCTGCTCTTTTGGGTTCCGCGACGGAGGCGTGACTGGCTGGCAATGCTGGTTTTGCTTCTTTTGTTCGCCTCCATCGGTGAGGTGGGCTGCGGCGGAGGGGGTGGAAGCGGGGCAGGCGGTGGTGGTGTTGGCGGAAACACGGGCACTACACCAGGGTCATACACTGTTGCCGTAATAGGCACTTCAGGATCCCTGACGGTTACATTAGGCACGGTCACGCTGATCGTACAGTAGCCAACTCTGCGATGGGGGGAGGGAAACCTCCTCGATTCTCTGCTGAATTAGGTCAGTGTGGGACTCCCCGGCGCGACAACAGCGGCCTGTACGACGTATTCTTCCGAGGTCAACGACTTCAAAGCAGCACAGGCCATTCAGCAGAGTGGGGAAATGCAACAGTTGATGCTATCTCTCTGGTTTTTGATTCCTTTGTCTCTCTCTTCTCTTGCCGCAGAACTTCCTACAATTCGCGCAGGGAGACCGCGACAGGGCGCAGCGCCGCGCGCATGGCGGGCAGCAAGCCGCCGAGGACGCCCATCGCCAGCGCGAAAATCACTCCCATCGCAAGCAAGTCGAAAGTGATCTTGAAGGCGAAGGCTATGTTCGAGAAGGTTGAAAAATTCATGGTTTGCGTGGTCATTCCGTTCAGCGGAAGCACGACCGCACAGCCGATGACGCCAGCGATGAACGAGATAAGCAACGCCTCGAAGAGGAATGAGAGGATGATGCTCCAACTGGAGAAGCCGAGCGCGCGCATGGTGGCAATCTCGCGCCCGCGTTCGGCGACGGCCGAATACATGGTGTTGAGAGCGCCGAATACCGCGCCGATCGCCATGATGGCAGCCACCAGACCGCCCAATACGGTGATCAGCCGCGTCATGGCCAAGGATTGCTTGGCGTAGTAATCTACTTCGCGCTCCACTTCCAAATTCAATTGAGGATCGGATGTAATCGAGTCCTTGAATTGGTTGAAGGCTGCCGGAGAAGTCAAGTGAACTGTGGCAGATTGAAAGATGTTCTCCGGGCGCTTGAGCACTTGATTCAAGATGCGCGCATCGCACCACATCTCGGAATCGAACGACGATCCCCCCGCATCGAAGACTCCCACCACTTTCCACTGCCCCCCGCCGAAGGCCACGGTGCTGCCGACGGTCAGGCCCTGGTAGGTCTTCGAGGCGTTCTTGCCGACGACGAGTTCGTCCAGGCCGGCTTGGAACATGCGCCCTTGAACGATCTTCACGAATTTGCGGATCTCGAGCACGTTGGGCGAAACGCCACGAGCCTCCACATTCGCGTCGGTGCCTGTGCTGATCAGCGGTATGGGAATGACGCCGACGACCTCTTGTGTGACCAGCGGCTGGCCGGACGCATCGCGTGCCACACCCGGCTTGTCCTGTACCAGCTTTATGGAGTCGAGAGTGATGCCGCCCATCATCTCAGAGGTCGAGCCTGCGCGCATGACCAGCGCATCGTCGGGCGTACCCGAGCCCACCAGCGTAGCCCGAAAGCCGCGCGCCAGCGAAAGCATGGCCACGAATACGCCGACCGTTCCGGCAATGCCCAAAATGGCCACGATGGTGGAAGTCCAGCGCACACGGATGCTGCGGAAGTTGTAGGAAATGGGCACCGATCCGATCAGCGGCGCCAGCAATCCGGCAACGATCCCGCCCACAATGAGCAAAACCAGCAGCAAGGCAGCGATGGCCGCCAGAGTGATCGCAACGCCGAAAATCAGCTTTGGCACCATGCTCAAACCCTCCGAAGGGCATTCACCACGCTCAGGCGCATCGCGCCATAGGTAGGAAGAATTCCACTGGCGAAACCGACCACGAGTGCGGCGATCACGCCGTACGCCAACGTCTTCGCTGTAACGAGAAGCGGTGGCAAAAGACCAGCCAGCGCGCGGCCAATCACTGGGATAAGGACCAGCGCAAGCAGCAAGCCCACACAACCGGCAAGCGCGATCACAACCGACTCGCCCAGGATGAATCCAAGGACAGCGCGATCCGGGAAGCCGATTGCCTTGAGCACGCCAAGTTCATTTGTTCTTTCGCGCACAGAGATGGCCATCGTGTTTCCCGTGACCAGCAAGAGCGTGAAGAAAACGACGGTCCCGATCGACATGATCAGGAGCTTGATGTTTCCGAATTGCTTCACGAAGCCCTGCTGAAACGCGGACTCCGTCTCGGTCTTTGTCTCGTAGGGCGAATTCAGGTAAGCGTTATCGATTGCTTTGGCGATGCGCGGAGCATCGTCGGGGTTAGCGATGCGAACGGTGTACCAGCCAACCTGGCCTTGGACTCTGTCGGGGACGCTCTCTTTGAAGTACTCCCACTGGAACCAGAACTGGGTCTCGTCGTCTTGCGGCTTTTCGCCGTGGTAAACGCCGTCGATATTGAACTCGAAGGGTTTACCCGCTAACCCATAGATGGTTGTCGTGATGGGAATGCGATCGCCGATCTTCCAGCCGAAGCGCTGCATTGTGGCCGCGCCGACAATCGCGCCCTGGCGGTCTTTCAGGAAGGTGTTCCACTGATCGTCGGGAACGATGAGTTCCGGAAAAACCTGTCGCTGGTTTTCCGGGTCGATCACGAACTGCGGGAAAAAGTTCTTCGGATCCTGATAAACGCCGCCGAACCAGTTATCGTGCGTGATGTATTTTACGCCCGGAATGCGCAGGATTTCATCCCGGTACGACAGCGGGATCGTATTGATAATGGAAGTTCGATTGATGGTGACGAGGCGATTTGCACTGACGACGTCCGCTCCGCGACTGAATGCGTCATTCACCACTCCCAGCAGCGCAAACAGAAACAATGCCACAGCGAACGAACCGATCGTCAGGACCAGGCGAACCTTCTTGCGAAACAGGTTGGCCAGAATCAGTCTGCTGAATTTCATCAGACGCCTCCCGCGATAACGCCTTGCTGCGCCCCAGCCTCTATTAGCACACCTTTATCGAGATGTAGCGTGGTATCCGCCTGACGCGCGACCACCGGGTCATGTGTCACCATCAGCACCGTTTTCCCATGCTCCTTCACCAGTCGCTTGACCAGTTCCATCACTTCGTCGGCACTCTTGCGGTCGAGGTCGCCGGTGGGTTCATCGCAGAGCAGGAAAGTGGGGTCAGCGACGATGGCGCGGGCAATGGCGACACGCTGTTCCTGTCCGCCGGAAAGCTGGCGCGGATAGTGATTCATGCGCTCACCCAAACCGACGATGGAAAGTGCGATTTCGACGTGCTTGCGGCGTTCGGCTTTGGAGAGCCTGGTCAGTAGCAAGGGCAATTCGACGTTCTGGAATGCCGTGAGCACGGGGATCAGGTTGTACATCTGGAAGATGAATCCGACGTGCCGCGCGCGCCAGTCGGTCAGCTTGCCACTGGACATGTGCGTGATTTCATCACCCGCCACGCTGATGGTGCCGCGCGTGGGAACGTCGAGGCCGCCCAGCAAATTGAGCAGAGTGGTCTTGCCCGAGCCGCTGGGCCCCATGAAGGCCACAAAATCACCCTTTTCGACGTCAAGATTCAAGCCCTGCAAGACGTCAATGTCCTCGTTGCCGCGGCGGTAGGTTTTGTCCAAGCCGCGCACTCGAATCAGACTGCCCGTTGCTCCGTTTCCATCCACGCGCACCATGATCACCTCTCCTTGATTGCCGCAATTTTCGCTCGTTCGTCTGAATGGCGCCAATCCGTTGCGGGCAGAGCATTCTCCACCCTGCACACGGCATGACCTAGTCACAACTAAAGGATGAACAAATTGCAAGATCGATGCACTACCGCTTGATCGCTACCGCTTCGCCATCTCTCAAATCGGATGGCCCTCCAACTACGACTGTGTCTCCAGGCGTGAGCCCTGCCAAAACCTGCGTCTGCGCATTGCTGGCAGCACCAACTTTCACAGCATGGCGCTCGACATGATCGCCTTTCACCAGGAAAACGATCTTCTCACCACTATCGTCGCGGACCGCATTCTGCGGAACCATTACTCCCTGTGGCGCCTTTTGCCCTTGCTTTTCTTCTTCCCCGAGGAACGAAACCTTCACTCCCATGTCGGGCAGGATGCGCGGATCGAGTTTGTCGAAGGCGATGCGCACCTCGACAGTCGCCTTTTGGCGATCGGCTGTGGGAATGATGGTGCGCACATGGCTCGGAATTTTCCAGTCCGGATATGCATCTAAAACGGCGGTCACTTCCTGGCCCGGCTTCACGCGCGCGATGTAGTTCTCGTTGACGTCCACTTCGATCTCATTCGAAGCCATATCGACAAGCGTCGCGATGCCTGTGCGCGTGAAGCCGCCGCCGGCCGAGATCGGCGAGACCATTTCTCCTACCTGCGCATCCTTTGAAACGATAATCCCGTCAAACGGAGCGCTGATGACGCAGTTATCCACCGCCTGCTGTGCCTCATTGATGCGTGCCTCACCCGCAAGCACCTGCACCTGTGCGTAGTCGATCTTTGCCTTCAGGCTGTTCTCGGTCATCGTCGCATTGTCGAGCGCTTCCTGTGTTTGAACTCCTGCCGCCCTTAATTCCTGCGCGCGATGCAACTCAATCTGTGCGTTCTTCAACTGCACTTGAAGGTCGAGAATGCTCGCTTGCGTGGCATCGCGATCTGCTTTCGCAGACGCAAGCGCCTTCTGCACATCGGAGTCGTCCAGGGTGGCCAGCACGAAGCCCTTGGATACGCGCATTCCTTCGGTGAAGAAGACGCCCGTAACGCGGCCTGTGATCTTTGCTGCTACAGTGGCGCGCCGCTGCGGAGTGACATACCCGCTCGCGTTGAGTAGAGCACGCGGCCCGGTGTCAGGAGCGTCTAACGTGACGACTTGCACCGACGGCGTCTGATGCACGTATGCATAGACTCCGCCCACCGCTACGAGCGCTGCGAGCAAGACGAAAAAAATGATCGCAATGCGCTTGCCAGCTTTTTGGGAGCCCCGCTTGTGTGCTTCGATGCGTAGCGCCCCGAGGTCCGGTTTTACTTGTGCTTCAGACATAGTTGACTTAGTCGGTCTAACCTGCGATTTCCATTGTTGTCTACCGGACGCCGCAATTGTTTGCGCCGGGGCAAGATGACCTCATTTACTTCTACTTCGATGCATCTCACTCGACCTAGACTCAAAGGATCAGATCTCTGCCTCCGGTCCCTCGCGTTTCGATATGCTCGGTCGCTGTTGGCTCCGTTTCTGGAGCATGAGACAGGCGGACCTTCGTCGATTCCCGCCTCGCGTTGAAAAAGCCCGGCGAACAGACATTCCGACGATATCCGATCTCCCCAAGGAGCGGTACGTTGAGGCTGTGGAACACGCGAGCGATAGCATTTGCGCGGGCGATGGTCTGCACCATACCGAAAACGACGCCATTGGATTGAACGCCCCCACTGTATGACTCCCCAGACTTCCCCTGCCGGGATGGTCTCTCAAAGCTCGCAATGCAACATCCGGCCGTCGAACCAGGGCCTTGAGGCCCATTAACGCAAAGCACCGGCACTCTGCTGGCAGGCACCGGTGCCCCGTCTGCCGGCTCAGGGTCGCGTGTAATCCATGCCATCCAGGTCGGCGATCAGACCCGGTCCCGTTGGCTTCCAGTTCAGCTTCTGTTGCGTGAGCACGCTGGAGGCCGGCATATCATGCGCGGCGAAGCGAGCAAGCCAGCCGAAATGCGCCTCAGCTTCTTCGAGTTTGATGCTGACCACTGGCACCTTCAGCCCGCGGCCCAGCGCCTCGGCAATGGCTTTCATCGGCACGCCCTCCTCGCCGACAGCGTGGTAGATCGCGCCCGGCTCCGCCTTCTCAAAGGCCAGACGGTACAGCCGCGCTACGTCGGAAACGTGCGCCGTGGGCCAGCGATTGCCGCCATCGCCGATGTAGGCCGATACATGCTTCTCGCGCGCCACGGCGTGCACGTACGGTATCAGCCCCTGCTTTCGTGTATTGTGAACCTGCGCCAGCCGCACGATGGAAGTATTCACGCCTCGCGCCGTCAACCCATTTACGGCCGCTTCCGAAGCCGCGCGCGGGTTCCAAGCTGCGGTTGGGCCATCCTCCGTCGAGGGCTCGCCGTCCACATTGGCCGCGATCGCCGTACCTGAGGTGATAACAAACGGCCGGTTCGAGCCCAGCAGCGCCTCGCCGATTGCCTCGATCGCCTTACGATCGTCATCACAGTTCTTCTGGAACTGTGAAAAGTCGTGATTGAATGCCAGATGAACGACGCCGTCCGACTTGGCTGCTCCTTCGCGCAGGCTGTCAAGGTCCTCCAGGTTGCCATACTTTACGCCGGCCCCAATTGCTCGTAGAGTTTCAGCGCCAGCTTCTGATCGCGTCAACCCCAGCACGGAATGCCCCGCTTGAATTAGCTCCGGAACGAGCGCCGAACCAATGAAGCCCGGCGCCCCGGTCACAAAGATGCGCATGATATCTCCTTAAAGTCCCACGAATGTTTGAATGCGTTTAAGCGTCTGCGGCGCCAATAGTGTCGAGATTGGCAACAGCATCGTCTGGGAGCTCGAGCGTTGCAGCCTTGAGATTCTGGCGGAGATGGTCGGCCGACGATGTACCGGGAATCAGAAGAAGGTTCGGAGACCTCCGCAACAGCCATGCAAGCGCTACCTGCATGGGAGTGGCGTCGAGCATCACAGCGACTTCATTGAGCTTGGACGACTGCAGCGGTGAGAAGCCTCCCAGTGGAAAGTACGGCACATACGCGATGCCTTGTGCGCTCAGTGCATCGATGAATCCGTCGTCGCTCCTCTGGGCCACGTTATAGAAGTTCTGGATACAGACAATCTCAGTGATTGTTTGCGCCTCAGCCAACTGCCGGGGCGAAACGGTGCTCAAGCCGATATGTCGAATCAGGCCTTGCTGCTTCAGTTCGGCAAGCGCCGTCAACGGTCCTTCAAAAGGTTCGTCCGTTGGACCGGTCAAGCCGCCCAGGCGCAGATTGACGACATCGAGCGCGTCAAGACTCAGATTGCGCAGATTGTCGTGCACTGCATCGATAATCTCTTGGCGCGAGAGTGCGTGCGGCCATGAGCCATCGCTGCCGCGGCGCGCGCCCACCTTGGTCACGATTACGAGACCGTCTGGATAGGGATGGAGTGCCTGCTTGATAAGTTGATTGGTTACGTGTGGGCCGTAAAAGTCACTTGTATCGATGTGGTTGACGCCGGCGGCGATGGCCTCGCGCAGAACAGCGATCGCTCCAGGAACGTCCTGCGGTGGCCCCCAGACGAGTTTATCGCCATCCCGCCCGGCAAGCTGCATTGCGCCATAGCCCATTCGATTCAAAGCTATCGGGGTGCCACGGAGTGTAAAACTGCCGCCAAGACTCGCCTGTTTCGTCATTCTGATTTCCTCTTGTCTGTCCATCGAGTGCAGTTGTCGCGCGTACTGATCGTTAGATGAAAAAAGCTTCAGGTTAGGAGTTCGCATTTGCTCCAGCGTTCACAAATCGTCTCCATGACCAGAAGGAGCGGCTGACCACCCCAAAGGTGGCTTTGCGAGCAGGTGTGTCCGTCGGCACACTTTATCAGTATTACCCAGACAAAAGCGCGCTCCTTCAAGCCGCTTTGAAACGGCATCTCGATGAGGTTACGGAAGTAGTCGAGCGAGTCTGCCGAGAGCAAGAGGGCAAGACTCTGGCACTGATGGCGACGGCTCTTGTCACTTCATTTCTTGAATCCAAGATGAGGAATTCAAAGATGGGCGATGGCGAGAACGATCGCGCCGGCGACCGGGACATGAAGGCCCGGTTACAGCCGGGTTGAGATTGGGCCGCGTACCGTAACTTGGTGGATGCCTCCTGCCTTTTGTGCAAGCAATGTTGTTCTGCCAGCCGGGCCGCGCTTGCGTCGCCCAACTCATTTGGCGCATCGAATGAGCGGCGTAGACTGGTTTCGATCCTCTTCGGTCTCTCGTCCGGAAGAGAGGTTCAAATGATGCTTACGCGGGCGTTGAGGAAGATGCATTCGGCCGAGCGCCGCTTTCGTCAGGCGCGAATGGTCGCCCGGGCAATCAAGTCGCGGCGTCACCCCATCCTCGCCCATATCATTCCGATCCGGCGCTGCAATCTTGCCTGCGAATATTGCAACGAATACGACAAGGTCTCCAGTCCGGTGCCGACGCCAGAGATGGTGCGCCGCATCGATCTTCTCGCGGCTCTAGGCACGGAAATCATTACTTTCAGCGGTGGCGAGCCGCTACTGCACCCCGACCTTGACGAGTTAATCCGGCGCATCCGTGGTCATCGCCGCATTGGCACCCTGATCACCAACGGATATCTCTTAAGCCCGGAACGCATTCGAGAGTTGAACCGCGCGGGCTTGGAACATCTGCAGATTAGTATCGACAATGTGCAGCCCGATGGCGTTTCGAAAAAGAGCCTGAAAGTACTGGACAAGAAGCTTGAATGGCTTCGAGAGCTTGCCGATTTCGATGTCAGCATCAATTCTGTCGTGGGAGCCGGCGTGGAGCATCCCGAGGACGCACTCACGATCACGCGTCGCGCTTTGGAACTGGGCTTTGATACGACAGTCGGTGCCATCCACGATCACAAAGGGCAATTGCAGCCTTTGCCCGATGTGGACAGAATGGTCTACGACCAGATTCAAAAAGAGCGAAAGCCGGGCTTCTGGGCATTCGCCTATGACAACATTTTTCAGAAGAATCTGGTATCGGGTCAGCCAAACGATTGGCAATGCCGCGCGGGAAGCCGCTACTTGTATATCTGCGAAGATGGCCTCGTCCACTACTGCTCGCAACAGCGTGGCTACCCGGCCATTCCGCTTGAGAAGTACACGTCCGAAGACCTGGAACGCGAGTATTGGACGAAGAAGCCGTGCGCTCCTTATTGCACGGTCTCCTGTGTACACCGGGTCGCAATGATTGATATGGTTCGAGAGGATCCTCGCAATGCCCTGACGCAGTTCTTTCCGCCAGCGGCTCCAGATACGCCCGCCCGGCTTCCTTTGGGAGTCGGATTTCTTGCTCACATTTTTCTTCCCCCGGAAAACGGCAAGACTCAAAGTGCCGCAGGCAAGGCTATGGCAGGTGCGGTGATGAGACTGCTGGGGATCAAGTGAGCGCCCCAAGCCGCTAGAACGATGAGTGCCACGGCCGCTCCCAGCCACACATCAATGGCATAGTGGTATCCGCCCACAATGGCCGCGACGCCGATCCAAACGGCGACGGCGAGAAAGATCGCGCCGGCGACGGGGACATAATGCAGCAGCACAAAAGAAATGGCGAGCGCGCAGGCTACATGAGCGCTTGGAAATGAGATCGCCTGTATGCTTCCCCACTTCAGAATCCAGAGATTGAAGACGCGGCTCTTGGTTCTTATTCCGTTGTCGTTCAGCTTGCCGATGCTCCGCGGCGGCAGAGCCGGCACAAGCGGCGTGAGGGCATAGCAGAGATCGGTAGGCAATAGAACGATGGGCCAATATGTGCTTGCGTGGCGGGCCATGCCTGCCGCGTAAAGCACCCCAAGTCCTGCCAGCGGCAGTGGGTAGCAAAACATATAAGCCCACTCCATCGAGAGGCGTGTGAATCGTCCAAATGCCTTGACACCAGGGTGCAGCAGCTTCGACAGGCGGCGATCGGACTCCACGAGCCAGTTCTGGATCTTTGGATTCGGCCCCGTAAAGAATTGGCCCGTCTGCCAATACGGCACGAGCATCAGAGCCACGGGGAGCCAGTCGCGAAGATTCGAGACATGGTGCGGGGTTAGAAATTTGCCCGAAAAACGAGCCATGGCGACTGCCGCAATAGTTAACACTGCAAGTAGTGCGATGACGGCTCGGCGTCGAACTGTGAGCGGGCGTATCCACGCCGCTAAAGCGAGGATGACGGCGAAGCCTGTCTGAATCCATTCGGAAGTTCGCATCAATCTCCCCAATCTTTCGGTGGGCCGAAATTCCCGAATTGTGTCATTCAAACAGTAAGGGAACAACAGTAACAATAAGATGAATGGGATTTTGCAGCGTCACAAGCAGTCGTCAGGGCATTGGCCCGGACAACGGCGAATGCACATTGCGTTGTCGGGGAACGAATCTCGGTGCGGTACTGAAATGAGCTACGGAATGGTAACTCGCCGAAGCGACTGCGCAATCGGAGCCCCGATAGCCATGTTGGGAACAAAGTGGCCGTCCATCATGTCCACATGAATCGATCCACTCCTGCGCTCAACCTCGACCACCTGCTCACCTAGTCGAGCGAAGTCAGCCGCGAGGATCGACGGGGCAAGCATCATGGCACTGCATCCAGAACTCTCAGGCCGTTTGCGTGGTGCGCGATCGGCTATCCAATTGCTCGCCGATATTCTGGTGATCGCCTGTCTTGATCGTGGAAGCCTCAAAGATACTCTGAATAGATTTATCCAGTAGAGTGTTGTACTCGGCATCGGACTGCTTGACCGACAGCCCCTCTACGAGCGCGCGAGAGAAGCTGGCTACGACTCCGTGATTCCTGCGCAAGCGGTTATTGCATTCTTCCCGCGAATAACCGCCGGACAGCGCAAGGACCCTCACAACCTTGGGATGAGTGACGCACTCAGCGTAGAGGTCGTTTTGCTCCGGCAAGGTGACCTTGAGCATGACAAGCTGTCCGCCTGGCAACTCGTCGAGCTTCTCGATGAGGGCCGCCTTAAGCAGCCCTTCAGCCTTGGCTTTTTCCGGGCAGTGTATGTCGACTTCCGGCTCGAGGATCGGCACGAGACCCGCTGCGATGATCTGTCGAGCCGCATCAAACTGCTGGTTCACGATGTCCTTGATGCTCGATGCATTGGCTTGCTTGATAAACGAGCGCATCTTGGTTCCGAATATGCGCTTTGTTTTGGCCTTGGCAAGCAGCGCAGCAAGGTTGCTCATTGGCTTCATTAACTGAACACCGCCCTTCTCTGCCGCAAGGCCCTGGTCCACTTTCAGAAGAGGCACTATCCGTTTCACATTCCACAGATAGTCGGCGCTCGGCTGTCCTTCGATGTCACTATCCATTGTGTTCTCGAACAGGATTGCGCCAAGAATCCGCTCACCGGTGAAGCCGGGGCTGGTAATGATCCGAGTGCGCATTTGATGCACGAGCGCAAACATCTCGGCTTCATTGGACCACGCATCTTCCTTAATTCCATAAGAAGTGAGTGCCGCAGGTGTGCTGCCACCGCTTTGATCGAGCGCTGCGACAAAACCGCGATTCTTCCTCATTTGTTGAAGCTGTACCGTGTTGTTATCCATCTCTGGCCACCTCAGTTTTTAGACGTCCTGAGTATTTGCATAACCACGAACGGTTATGTTGCGTTCCTGAGTTTTCGATAATGACGGATCAAGCTGTTCGTTGAGCTGTCATGATCGAGCCTAGGCTCTGTCCGGCTTTCCACCTCCGGGAGAATGCACTGGGCCAGCACCTTTCCTAGCTCCACGCCCCATTGATCGAACGATTCGATGCTCCAGATGACACCCTATGTGAAGACGGCGTGCTCATAGAGCGCAACCAACTTGCCTAGCACCTCGGGTGTGAGGCGGTCGGCGATGATCGTATTCGATGGCCGGTTACCTTCGAAAACTCGATGCGGAACCAGCCAGTCCGGAGTTCCTACCGCCTTCACTTGCTCTGGTATTTGCCAAAGGCAAGCGCTTCGGTTTGCGCAATAGCATCTGCCAGCAGTATGTTGTGATGTAGGCTTAACGGATTTAACGGGCGGCCAAACGCAATGAAATCACAAGGGATGAGCCGGGTTCCCTGAGGGATCAATGGTAAAAAGAGTGCTGTCCTCACCCCAACCCCTTTATTTTCAATGGTGGGCGAGGCGGGAATCGAACCCACAACCCCCGGCTTAGAAGGCCGGTGCTCTATCCGATTGAGCTACTCGCCCACACAGATTCTTATTCTAACTTCGAGTGGCCACTAGCGCATCCACCAATGCCGCCAGGGCAGCTTGAAGAGCTTGCTTCGCTTCGGCCTGGGACGCTCCACAGGAGGTCAGATAGGCGGTGATTCCGAGGTTTCTGGAGTCTGGATCCGAGGCGCTAGAGATGGTCAGCGCGTGGCGGATCACGAGATCGGCGCGACCGCAACGCAAACGAACGGCACCCAGGATGCGGCACAACTCCTTGCAATCGTCTGCGGCCCTCTCGGGCTGGAGCCATTGCCGGTCGCCGCGGGGCAGCAGGTCGATGTAGCAGCCCATCGCGTGGGCGGCGCAACCGGGCGGCGCATCCAGTTCATCGGGGTCGAAGTCCCCTGTTTTCAGACTGGTCCATACGTCGCATTTCGATGTCCAAACCGGAGAGAAAGGGGCGTTCAGCCTGGCTAGGGCACCGGCCAATTCGGGCAATTGCGCGGTTTCCGGTAACTCCTTCGCGCGTGCCGGTTCGCGTTGCAAATCGACAAAGCCCGCCCATCGGGTCTCAATGACCGGCGCTGCAAGGCCAGCCGCATCCGGGCCTGTCTCGAACTCCCAATCAGCTTCCATTGGATCCCCCGGCCGTGGCCAGCAGGAAGCGCATCACCGTGGCCTCGGCCCAGTGAATCTCATTACCGGATTCGCGGGAAAGATAGGCGCAATGGCCGCCGTGCCGGGTCTCGACAAAGTGGACGTGCGGGTTGGCGAGGAGCTTCAGGCGAGTCTCCGGCAGCAGGCGAATGAAGGGATCGTCCTGTGCACACAGGACCAGTGTTGGAACGGCGATACTGTCGACGACGCGGGCGCTGGCGGCGCGATGATAGTAGTCGTCGGCGTCACGAAAACCCCAGTAGCGGGCCACAATCTTATTGTCGAATTCGCGGATGGAGCGCACCGTCCCGATGGATTTTCTGCTTGCATAGATGGCTGGGAAGAGCTTCGATTTGCGGCTGTAGCGCGCCAGCAGGCCGAGCAGAAAACGCCACTCATAGGCGCGGTTGAGCGGCTCATGCAGAGCGTCTGCGCCGGGAGCGAGATCAACTGCGGGGCACACAGCAGCCACAGCGCACAAAGGCGCCTGGTTGCCCCACTCCCCGGCCAGCTTGAGCACGAGATTGCCGCCCATCGAGTATCCGGCCAGCGCTACCCGCTCCAGTCCAAATCGCGCGGTATAGTGACGCACCACCACACCCACATCGTCTGAGAGTCCGGAGTGATAGAGCGTGGGCGTCAGCGTCTCCGTACCGCCGCAGGTGCGCATGTTCATGCGAATGACGTTGCAGCCGGCAGCCCACGCGCGCGAGGTGATGCCCTGGATGTACCGGGAGTCCGAGGAGCCCTCGAGGCCGTGGACCAACAGCACGGTCAGCCGTGCAGACCGGACTGCCTCGGGCTGCCAGTGGCAGTGGCAGAGCACTCGGCTGCCATCGGCCGGGTCAACCTCGACCATTTCAGAGACAGAGGCGAGCCGAAAGGCCGGCCGGGGAAGGAAGTTCCCGACAATCGTCTGCAGGTGGCCATTCGCAAGACCGCGCTTCGGCTCAAAGGGGGTGAGCCACCCCGACGGGCCGGTAGCCGGGGCTGGAGCCACTGCGTTGTTTGGAGTCTTCAGGGTCACGGGAGCTCGGGAAGAATAGCTTGCGGTCTGCGCGGTCCGTGAAAGAATTGGGGCGGCGGGCTCGGGTCGTACTTCTCAACCGCCTTTGCCGTCAATAGTTACAGATTCTTCGTTGCAGTAGATGCCATTGAACGCCACGATTGCCATCGACCCTTGCACACTATTGCACGATGAAGGCAGCCGGCGAAGGCCGTCGAACCTAATCGTCAGCCGCACAACTAGTTTATCTCAGAACCGTGATTGATCTTGGAGTTTTGCGAGAGCGACATTCCAACCGACGCCGGTCTGCCTGTTGAACTCCTCAATGAAGTAGGATGCAAACTGGCGCGGAACAAACCGACGGAAGCCGTCATTCTGCGCGCTGTTTCTGCGAAGTCGTTTGCGGCTATCAGTTATCCAGGGACGTATGTCTCGCCTTTCCGGGGACGTATGCCTCGCCGAAGCCGCCAGCAAGAACGGATACAACCAGCAGAATTCCAGATGTTTGCGCATAGCGCCGGGCTTCGCCTGAGTTCATCGATCTACTCCTGGATTGAGATCTCTCTCTTGATACCCTCTTGAGGGTGGCCGGGTTCCTGTCTATCACTGGCCGTCCTTTCTGACCTCGTCTTTTGCCCCCTGCATCGTCTTGGGAGGCGAAGAGTCGTCAAAGATCCGAGTCGGCGACGACTCGAAGGGGGAATAAAGAGGAGAGGGCAAAAGACATTACGCCACCCGCGCGCAACGAGTGGATCTGCTGGACCATCTCCGTCAAGAGAGATGAGACAAGACGGCAGCATGTCAAACGGGTGTGCTCGGAGCTCAAAGAGGGAATGCGACGGCCGTGCTGCTGGCCGGGCTGTCCACATCGACACTGACAGGTTGGCGACGGGTTGCCAACAACCATCCGGAGCGGCATGATAGGGTCGAGTCGAACCTGGAATCTCTCGTTGATCGGAAGAAAGATCGCGATTCCAATGAACCACAAGCCTAAGTCCCCTGATTCGCGGAGATAATCCGCCGCTTTAGGAGGCTTAGGCCATGTGAGATCGTCTTAAACCAGCCGGAGAAGCACTGCGGAGTAGGCTGGAACACCAACGCTCAACTTGCCGCTATTGAGCTTGAGTTGCTTGCCGGACTGAGCTTCAAACTGTTCTGCGCCGGTTACAGCATGCCCATTCAAAGTAAGCCCAGTTTTGGCATCGATGGCCGGGGCTTCGAGACTTTGAACGGTAGCCCCCTTGAATCCGGCGGGAGGCTCAGTGATCGTCAGCTCTAAATCGCGGCTATCTTTGTTGAGTACCGCCACCAAGACTGTCGACCCGTCCGCGGCGGCTGCATAAGCTGTGACATTCGCCCCTTGCGCGTCCAGCTGAGTCCCATGCAGGGAACATCCCGCAAACTGTTGTGCCAGCATCAGTCCGTAATACTCCGGCCGGGTCGTGAAGCCCGTTTTGATGGAGCCGACAATGGGCGAATAGAATCCATTCGCGCCCCCATGCAGATTCACTCCCACGCAGCCCAGTGACGCCATTTGGAGGCAGTAGTCGGCTGCCCAAAGTGCGGATGCGAACGTGTCGCTGACGCCGGGCTTTCCGGCGTTATAACAGGAGTTTCCTTCTGCCATGCGGAATGGAAGGCCGACCGCCTTGGCGGATTCGATTGCTTGCCTGCAAGAGCTTTCAAAGCGCGCACCCGGATGAAGCAGCATGTCGATTGTCATCGTCGGATCGGTGGGCGGGCCGAGAGGATAATAGTGGCTGCTGACCAGTACGACATCCTTCGGAACTTCTTCTGTGAATTGCTTGACCCACACCTGGTTGTACGCCGTGTCCGGCCCAGCCACTGCAACCTGCGGCAGCTTTTCATGGAATGCGGCACGAAACGTCTTCCACTTGGCAAGATATTCGTCGCATGTCCAGAGCTGATTTCCCTGATCGTGATGCCTGAAGAGATCGGGCTCGTTGCCGAATTGCACACAGATCAGTTGCCGGCCCAGAGTTTTGGCTACAAATCCACCTTCGGCAAGAGCCTGCTCCACTGTGCCTCCGCCAAGATTCAGACCATAGATACAGCGCCAGCCGGTTGCGCTTAGAAAGCCTTGCAGGTTGCGGATCGATTGCGGTGTGATGGTAAATGTGCGTGGCTCGCGATGACCCGGATCGGGTCCGACCAAACCGCCGGCCTCTGGCGGAGTTGCCGGCTCGGTTTCCGACCAAGCAGTGAATTCGCTGAGATTGCCGCCGAGGCGCAGAACGCCTGATGGGCTCAGCCTGCGGAACATCTCGATCAGGGCCGCGTTTTGCGGCGAAAAGAAATCCGGATAGGCAAGCTGTCCACTCTCGTAGCTCAGCCCCATGAAATCCGTGGGCACTTTGGCTAGAGTGGTCGCCGGGTCGATGGCCAGCGATATCTGAAGGACAGACGACTGGGCCAGCAGGCTATGCTGTCCGCCGAGGGCCGCAATCCCAAGCGCAGCGGTGATGGAACAAAATGCTCTCCTGGACAGTTGCTGGTGATCGGCTGAAAGCTCGGGTTGCATTCCGGTCTTAGGTGAAGACACCTCAGTGGCATTTACGGGCGTGCACGCATCGTGAATCTGTTTCATCTCCCCTCCCACGGGATTAGGGTATCAATCTCTGCCGAGGAGGCTGCTATTGCTCACCCGGACCGGAATGAAAAACCATTGAGTTGGCATGAGAAAAATGCGCCCGCTCCGCGAGGAGCGGGCGCAAATGACTAATGCGATGACTGATTAGAAGGTAAGCCGGCCGCCTAACTGAATGACGCGTTGGGTGCCCGCCGCACCGGTGATCTTGCCGTAGTTGCCCGACGAGAGGGTTCCTGTCGGGTTGCTTAGACTCACCCAGTTCATGACATTGGTCACTTCGGCGCGGAACTGGAATGCCGTTCCACCCTCGAAGTTAACGCTGCGGAACAGGCCTGCGTCCATATCCTTGAGGCCCGGTCCGTTCAGGGAGTCGCGTCCCGCAGTGCCGTCAGCGCCGCCGGGGCCGATGCCTAGGCCGGGCCCGTTGGGCGTGAAAGCCGCAGTGTTGAACCATTCCGACAGTACGCTATTGGTGGCACATACACGGCAGCGGGTCGAATCGAGTTTGGTACCAACGCCAGGAACCACATTGGGGCGGTTACCGTTGGCACTGTCAAAGCTCTTGTCGGATCCCGTGGACACCGAAAACGGCGCGCCAGTCTGCAGATAGACGACCGGCGAGATCTGCCAGCCGTTGACCAATTCCTTGATAATCCGGTTCCCGTGGAAGTAGTCGATGGTCCACATGCCAGAGATGGCTGCATTGTTGTTGTGGTTCTGATCCATGGGGCCGCGTTCTTCTTGCAGGCCGCCGCCGAGGGCGCCAAGGCTGTTGTTGGATGAGGTGAAAGCCTGGCCAAACACGCCGAAATCCTGCGCGCTCATCGTCCCATTCTCCAGCGCGTTTGCGCTTTCCAGCGAACGGCTCCAGACATAGAAACCGCTGACCGAGAAGCCGCGCGACATCATCTTGGTCGCCGAGACTTGAAGCCCGTTATAGTGCGAGGTCAGGCCATCGATCAGGAAGGTCATTCCGCCGAGGGAGCCAGGCGCGCCTGCGATGCCGGCATCATACTGACGACGTGTGTCCAGGTTGGTCCCGGAGGTGGAGAGAGCGCCCGTTCCCAAAGTCGAATATGGCGCGTAGTTGCCGTCGACGAAGGTGTTCAGGTTGCGGCCAAGGGTGCCTACATAAGCTGCCGTCATGCTCAACTTATAAGGCAATTGGCGCTGCACGCTCAGATTGAACTGGTAAACAGAAGAATCCTTCATCTTCGGAGAGATTCCTTCTGGGGCGGCCTGCGGGTAGAATACCGGATGGCTGGGCGACCAGGTATACGGGAAGATGCCTCCACCAGGGATGGCCTGCGGAAAACCATAGTTCTGAGCGGTGCTCCCATAGAGATTTGTGAGGGATGGAGTGGCGCCAAAGCTCTGGCGGATGGCGAAAGGAGTGGCGTTGCCGGGCTGGTTCCACTCATTGCCGCTGTAAGAAGAGTAGAAGATACCGGCTGCAGCGCGAACCGAGGTCTTGCCGTCCCCAAACGGATCCCATGCGAAACCCACACGAGGTGAAATGTGGGCCCACGGCGTGCTGACGATGCCGCGGCCGATGCCAGGGTCGCCTACGTATTGCAAGCCGAGTGGCGCGGACGGAGAGACAGTGGATTGCACACCGGGAATAAACGACGCCGTCCGGTTATGGGCATCAACGGGAGGCGTATCGATGTCCCAGCGGAGTCCCAGGTTGGCCGTAAAGCGGGGAGTGATGCGGTAGTTGTCTTGCGCGAACACCGCTGTGTGCCATGTGCTCAGGTGCGTGACATAAGGCGAGTCCTGCTCAAATGCCTGGGTTTGGCCGGTGATAAAGTCTGCATCCGCATTCCCTGTGCTCGTGGGCGCGGAAGTCGAGAAGGTTAGGGTGCCGTAGTTGTTCAGGTTGGCAAGGAACATGGTCTTGTCCAGAGCGAACTCACCGCCCAGGGAAAGGTTGTGTTTGCCCTTGGTCCAGGTGAGCACGTCGCGTACCTCATAGTTGTCGGAACCCGTGACCGGGCCGGCATTCGGGTTACCAGTGCCAAAATAACCGCTGACATTCAGATAGGGCAGTCCGGGCGGTCCCTGAATGAGGAAGTTCGAACCGAAGCTGGCAAGGGTTTGGTTGGCTGGGCCGGTCACAGGGATGAGAACGCGTCCGCCCAGGGCCTGCGTGTACGTCAGCCATGTTTGATTGGCGATTGTAGCGCCGAAGGTGTGAACGTCGGCGAGATTGAGATTCGTTTGGTTCGCAGCGGACCGATCGCCGGTCCAATTGATATTTTGGGTGCCACCGTTGCCGGCGGGTGTGGAGGTGGTCCTGGTGAAGAAGTAAGTTCCTGAAACGTGGTCCGAGCTGCCGAAGTTCTCGTCATACTTTCCGAGGTATTCGTTGTCGATTGTCGGAGTGGTGTAGTTTTGAATCACTTGCCCCCCGCCGCCTTTCAGCGGAGTGGTGCTGGTGGGCAGCGGAACGGAAACGCCGATCGTGTTGGTTACATTCAAGAAATTTGCAGCGGTTGGGTCAAGAAGAGCAGTTGGGATGCAATATCCGGCGTCCGCAGCGGTTATGGTGGAAGGCTGACAGCCAGGGCCAGAGTTTGTTCCATACACCAGCGTCTTAGTCGTTTTTGCGGTACCCGGAACGTACAGTGGGCTAATCGCATTGGCACCCGCAACCGCAGGCATGTCCGCGGTAAAGTCGCCCGCGCGCTCGGCGGCCGTAGGCACGATGCCGCCAGTTACTGGCGCACCGGAGACCTGGCGCAGACCGGCATAGCTGAAGAAGAAGAAGGCTTTGTCGTGCTTGATAGGACCGCCTACCGTTCCGCCAAAGTTGTTCCGGTGGTAGGGTGTCTTCATCGGCAATCCGGTATGGGGGTCTTTGGCAGGAGTCCAGGCAAAGGCGTTGAAATCGGTATTGCGGTTGAATTCGAACAATGAACCATGGAACTTGTTGGTTCCCGACTTGGTGATCACCGTGACCACAGCGCCGGAGAATTCGCCGTATTGCGCCTCGAAAGCGTTGGTCTCGACGCGGAACTCGTCCAACGCGTCGGGGTTGGGAATCGGGTTGCCGTAGTTGCGCATGCCCGTGATGTTGTTGCCGCCATCGAGATAAAAGGCGACGGTTCCGTTGCCGGAGTCGAGCCCGCCGTTGACCTGGACATCCGCGGATGGCAGTCCAACCGTCATGTTGGGGGTGCCGCTGGGGTTCGTGGTGGGGCTCATGCTATTGGCCATCACGCCTGGAGTGAGCGAAAGCTCAGCATAGGCGTTGCGGTTGACCAGTGGCAGGCCGATGATCTCATCCGGCTCAATGGTCCTGCCCAAGACCGCGTCGGTCGTGTTGACCTGTGGAGGAGCCTCAGAGACCGTGACGGTTGTATCCTGTGCACCCACTACCAGTTTGATGTCGAGCGAAAGTGTCTGATCAACGTCGAGGGTGAGGTTCTGTTGCACATAGCGCTCAAAAGTGGCAGCTTCCGCCTGTACGGTGTACTTGCCGACGGGAAGATAATCGATGCGGAACTCGCCGTATCCGTTGACCGGCGCCGAGCGGCTGAACCCTGTATCTACGTTGATTGCCTTCACGGTGGCCGTGTTGACCGCCGAGCCCTGTTGATCCTTTACCGTACCGGCGATTGACCCGGTGGTCTGCTGTCCAAATGCGACGATGCTGCCTGTGAGAACACAGACGAGCACCGCGAGGATTCGCGCACTCGCAGATAACCACGAGCGCCCTGCTAAATCGTGTGTACGCATATCCGGTTTAATGCCTCCAGAGTGTTTCTGCTTGTGAATGGTTTTCCGATCCCGCCTTGAAAGGCGTTCCCTTGTCTCGCTCAATTCACGGAGGTTCTGAGCGCTGAGTTTCTGGGTTTCAGATCGACGACTGGAAACATAGCAACTTCTTTTTGAGCTTGTCATGTAAATCAGAAGTGAAAAATTGGGGGTCGATGTTAAAACAATTTGCCGCTCCGAAGCTGCTGAAAATATGGGCGGTGTAACGGGCTAAAAACAGCACATTAAGAGCTGTTAACGCTGTTAACGTTTTGATAAATGTAATGTTGCTAGAGAGATGGCGAATCTTCGAAGCAATAGAGGCCACCGTTAATCTGGGATTAATGTAGGGTCGAATCGGATATTCAGCTCACGAAGAGCTGGTATAAACTCCGTCAGTGCGAAGGCTCGGCAACGATCTCGATCGCGTTGACCTCGGGGTAGTTGACCACTTTCATGAACGAAAGTTCGATCCTGCCTTCCGCAGTTGCTTGAATATTGTCGAAGGTCTTTACCACTGGGCTCGTTCCGCCCTCCGCCATGATGTCGAAGTTCTTCAGAATCATGTTCCCGTTGCAAGATACATCGAATATCCGACTTCCAGGACCACCGTTCACCAGGTTGTGCTGGCCGAACCATGGCTCATAGAAGAACAATCTGACCCGGTAGCTCCCTGGCGAAGCGACCGGAATATTGTAGCGAAAGGTGCCAATTCGATCGTAACTATAGATCCCGCGGTTGGGGGTGTTTGTCGAATTGGGGACTTGACCTCTACGGCCTCCAATGAAATACCGGTCGGAGAGCCATAGTTGATTGGCAGAGTCTGTGATTGAATTGGGTCCTGCAGCGATTCGAACCGGCAGCAGTTTTTCAGAGTCTGCAGGCAAAATCTCGACCGCGTTCAGCAAGGCTGTTGCGCTGGTGTATTCCAGATGGATATTTCCGTCGTTCTCTGGGTGAATCCCTGTTTGAACGAAAGACGTCGCAATGCCATCTCCACCTGCACTGTCGACCACATCGAAGTGAATGTCGGCCCCAGTATTAATCGAGAGTAGAGCGGGCCTGGTGACGGGTTGAAGATCCGACGTTTCCGCAAAGTAAAAGTGAACCTCGTACTGGCCCGGTTTGACGGGGAACGTGCAGTAGGCAATTCCACGAATTCCGCCCCAATAGATGTATGGATCATCGGTTCCGATGATCTTCTGTGGGGGCACGGTGACGCTTTCTGCGCCAGAGCAGTACTTGCCCGGTGTCCAGGTATACCCGGAGTGATCTACATACGTTTTGCGACCGGTGCCCAGTAGAGCACGGATTGTGTTATTCGGCGGTGGCAGGGCCGCCGGCAGATCCGGAGACGAAACCACGACAGCTTTCGCTGTGTTTCGATGCGAGAAAAGAAAGGCGACGCACAACAGGGAGACCGCGGCAACGACCCCTGAGAGCACAAGCCAATGTGAGAGTTGCTTCGGCAGCAGCTTGACGGCTGTAGAATGGGCGCGACGAAGAGCCAGTTGCGACCATGAAGAGGCCAGCTGCGGTGCTTCCCGCAGGTCCAAAGCGTGGTTCTCCGTCGAGGGGACGAAGGACGGCACATAACGGCCAAGTGGGATGAGTACATGAACCGGCCGATCAACTCCTTCAGCCTGGTAGATCTCCTGCAGGCGCTTGCGAAGGGAATGGGCGGTCACCCTAACGATGGTGTCGGTCTGCGGGTCGAAACTCTCGCGCCTCCCGAGTGCTTCGGTGGCGAGCATGTATTCGGTGACCTGATCATCCTGATTCTGGAAGTGTTTCTCGCAGACAAAAGTGAGCATCCGGGCGAGATTGCTGGATCGCCCGAGTGCACCAGAGGTCAGCAGCCAGTTCAACTCGTCCTTTTCAGCTTGAAATTTGTTTGCGTCCACCTGCGTCAACACACCAAGTCTCCGACCTGAATAACGCTTCCATTCTACCTATTCGGCTATGACGCACTATACCACCGGTAAGGTCCCCTCGGGTTTCCTCTTTTGAAACGTGTATCCTCCGCGCCCAGAGAGATTTCAGACCGATGGAAGCACCATGAGCGGCGGAGGCGAAGCTCGCCAAGAATTCCTAATGCTGTCCAACGCGAAGACAGCGGCCGCAGGCGATTCTGCGTCTGCTAGATCCCAAAAGGATTCGGGCAAAAATATGGAAGGATTCCGCCATTAATGTGGCCACAACATACTGATTCTAAAAATCTTCATCGACAATAATATCGATTGCGAGCCGCAACGAATCCCCGGCGAAGCGCTCACCCTATCCGCATTGAGGTAGTCATCTCTTCCAAAGGTCTGAGATTTGCAGGTCAGTGTAGACCGAGAGAGAGATGAAATCCTTCGCGTCCTTCTACCGAGGGATCGAACAGTTCCACGACAACGACTCTCAGCCTATTGATTGCACGCTGGCGAGGGGTAAGTCAGGTAAGCTATTGATTTTAAATTGGGGCGGCGGGCGGGGATCGGACTTTTGAACCCCCTTTGCCGTCAGTAAGTTACAGAAACTAGGTTGCCATAGATGCCATGAATGCCACGGTTGCCGTCGACCCTTGCACGCTATTGCACGCTGAAGAAACCTAGCGAAGTCCGTCGAGCCGGATTTGGCAGCCGCGCTACAATCCTATCTCAAATCATGAATGATCTTGGGGGAGCCGCAAGAAGCAATTCCTCAGCGCCAGTCCGTCGTCTTGCTCTTGGCGTTGATATCCGTTCTATCGGCCTTGGATGAAATTGAACCGCCGACGCGCGATAGACATGATCGTGGCTGAGTTATTTGGGGGATTCAAGGAGTGGTCGCCAGGGACGCCACCGAATTTCCGTTCAAGTTCAAGTCACCCGTCGGCGGCGTCGAAGAATCTTTGAACGCGATCAAAGTGGTAGCCAGCCGTCTCGCGGTTTCTCCTACTCCACAGTCAGATTAATGGTGGTAGAGTGCTGCGTCGTGCCGCTTGTGCCCGTAAGCACGATCGAATATGTCTTGGGAGATTGATTGAAGAAGCCGGATTTGCCGCAGGCAATCAATCCGCCGATTCCAACCAATGAGAACAGCGCAAGCAGCAAGAGCGAGCCGGTGCGGCGGAGTTTACGCCTCACCTTTTGCAGCCCCAGCAACGGAAGCAACAAGGCGAGCAACAGCGGAGCGCCTTTCAACGGGCGTGCGGCGGGCCGGCCCTGAGCGGAAAGCGTTGGCGCCGTGATCGTGACATTCACGGTCACCGGGCTGCTTCCAGGTGTTACAGCGACCGGATTGAAGGTCACGGTAGCTCCTGGCGGGGCGCCGGATGCGGAGAAGGCAACTGTGCTGTTGTAGGCTCCGCCGTACGGCTTAACCGTCATTGTGAAGGTGGAGCTTTGTCCGGGGAACAAGGTCAAACTCGATGGAATCGAGAAGCTCATCTGAAAGTCGGCTATCGTCAAGCTTTTGTCTGGCGAAGCAGATGAGAGAAAGTTCTGATCTCCGCTGTAAATCGCCGTGAAGCAGTTGGTGTAGTCGAACGCGGGCAGACTGGTGGTGGTCCAGGCAGCTGTGCCATCGTTGAGGGAAACTGCCGGGGAGACGATTGACTGTCCTGAAGCGTAGTTCAGGCATTGGAATGCGACACTGCCGCTTGGAGTGCCCGCGGCCGCCGATGCGACCGTTGCGGTAAAGGTGACCGGCTGGCCGGCAGCAGCAGGCGAGGGTGAAATGGCGAGTGTCGTCGTGGTGGGCGCTTGAACGATCAGGGAGAGCATGGCGGACCGCGATGCGGAGAAGTTGCTGTCACCCCCGTAGTCGGCGGAGATGCTGTGCGCGCCCGCCGAGAGAGTGCTGGTGGAATAGGTCGCCACGCCGGAACTGGTAATGGGGACCGTGGCCAGCACCGAGGCACCGTCTGAGAAAGCCACGTTTCCAGTGGGTGTGCCGCTGCCGCTGAGCGAGACCGTTGCCGTGAAGGTCACGCTTTGTCCGAAAGCAGCACTCGCAGGACCGGTCAATACGACGCTCGTCGCGGTTAGAGGCGTCACCGTCACTGTGTCTGTGACCAGGATCGACTCCGCATCAGAGACGTCGATGAGTTGCGCTTGCGGTCCGTCCGTGACGGTAATCATTTCCTCGTCAGAGATCGATACCGATGAAGCCTGAACAGTCAGCGGCAATACGACGACGCCCTCGACTCCAATCGAATCCGTCGCTACGACGGAGATGCTGTAGTTGCCGCTTTGCGTGGGCGTGCCGGCAAGAGCGCCGGTCTGAGCATTCAGGGTGAGGCCGGGCGGCGTGCTTAAAGTGAAGTAGGTGTATGGCCCGGTTCCTCCGCTGGCGGTGAAGTACGATGAGTAAGCCTGGCCCACCGTAGCCGCAGGCAGTGTCGTCGGCCCAACAGTCAGCGGGTTATAGACTCCGAGAAGGTAGTTATTCTCAACGGAGCAATGGGCGCTATCCGTGACAGAGAGAGCAAATGAACTGAGGCCGGTAGGCAATTGTGCTTTGCCAGCCAGCGTTGCACCTGTTGAGCTGCCACCGGTGAATGTGAGCCCGGCCGGGATGCTGCCCGTTGTCGACCAGGTAAATGCTCCAGTTGTTCCAGTCACCGTGAAGCCCACATCGTATATGAGACCGATGGTTGCGGGCGGCAGCGTTTCAGGTTCCGGCGTAATGGTGAGCGACGGGCAATTGACGACGAAGGTGTAGTTCGCACTCCCCGTGTTCCCCGAGGAATCGGTGGCTGTGATCGTGATCGGAAAACTGCCGGTCTTGGCCGGGGTGCCTGAAAGCGTTGCGCCGCTGAAGATGATGCCGGCGGGCAGAGCGCCGCTTTCACTGAAGGTGTATCCGCCGCTGCCGTTGGCTGCCGTGAATGTCTCAGAATACGATGTGTTGATTGCCGCGGCCGGCAAGGTCGCCGGACTGATTTGAATGTTGCTTGCTTGCACGCTGAGGGTCGCGTTGACAAGCCCCTGCACACCCTGTGAATCTGTTGCCACGACAGTCATTTTGTAGGAGCCGCTTTGCGTAGGCGTACCTGCAAGTGCGCCGGTCTGTGTGTTAACGGCGAGGCCGGGGGCAGTATTCAGCCCCAAATAGGTGTATGGCGCGGTTCCTCCGCTTGCTGTGAATTGTGCAGAGTAGGCTTGTCCGGTGGTTGCCGCGGGTAAAGGGGACGGAGACAAGACCACAGTGAGCGGGTTATCGACATTAAGCTCATAATTATTTGAGACAGAGCAGCCGGCGCTGTCGGTGACGGTCAAGCCGAAGGTGTAGAGAGCCGCGAGCGCCTGGGTTGTGCCCACCACGGTCGTTGCGGTTTCGCTGCCGCCGTTGAAGCTAAGGCCGGTCGGTAAGTTGCCAGTGATGCTCCAGCCAAATGCCCCTGTTGTATTTCCTTGCACCGTGAATGGCTGCTCATAGGCAATGCCAATGCTGGCCGGGGTCAGGACGCCTGAGGCAGGCGTCATCGTCAACGCTGGACAATTGACGACGAGCGTATAGTTTGCTGTCGTTTTGGCGCCCGAGGAATCGGTGGCCATGATCGCGATGGGGAAGCTTCCTGACTTGGTTGGAGTGCCCGAGAGTGTTGCACCGCTGAATGTGATTCCCGTGGGCAGAGTGCCGCTTTCGGCAAAGGTGTATCCGCCGCTGCCGCCGGTGGCTGTGAAGGTTTGGATGTAGGTGGTGCTGGCAGTGGCCGCCGCTAGGCTGGCTGGACCAATTTGAAGCGGAGCGCTGAGGCCGGTCTCGAAGAGCGGCTCCAGCGGAGTCACGCCCTGGGTGCTCACATTGACTACATCGTGACCGCTGGAAGTGTTTCCTGTGACGAAGAACGCACCACTCGCGAAACCCTCGGTGTCCGATGAGGCGACCTGAACCGACGGCGCTCCAAAGCTGGTGGATTTCGTACCGGGCAAGACCGCAACGAGCCCGCCTTCGGCCACAATCAAATCGTTGGCGCCGTCGCCGTTGACGTCGGCTACCGCACCG
>JBEKCA010000049.1:0-35220 GCA_050015115.1 Occallatibacter sp. | reverse complement strand
GCCCTGGCCTTGCAGAGCTTTGCTCTCCGCTTCGGCCTCGGCCTTTTTGACCACCAGGATCTTCTCCGCCTCGCCACGGGCATTGGCGGCAACCTGTTCGCGCTGCGCGGCGTTGATGTCGTTCATCGCCGACTTCACCTTGGCGTCGGGAACGATGTCGGTCACCAGCACATTCACGATCTCAAAGCCGAAGGTCGACATATCCGCATCGAGTTCCTGCTTCACCGCTGCGGCAATCGACGATTGCGAGGCAAAGACCTCGTCCAGCGTCATGCCGGGCACGTGGCCCAGAATCACCTGTTCCACGTAACTCTTGATTTGAGCAGTCGGGTCGGACAACTTATAAAAAGCGTCGTAGACTTTCTCCGGGCGCACGCGGTTCTGCACCGAGATCGGAATCGTCACAAAGACATTGTCCTTGGTTTTGGTCTCCATCGTCAGCGAAATTTGGCTGACCCGCAGACTCACGACACCTGCCACAGTTTCAATAAATGGAATTTTCAAGTTCAATCCGGGCTGTGCAACCCGTTTAAACTCGCCGAATCGCGTGATGATAGCCACCTCAGCCGTGCGCACGGTGAAGGCGCTGCTCGCAACCACAATCAGCGCAAAAAGAACCACCACTCCCAATAAAACCAGTATCAACCCGTCCATTCGTTCCCTCCGTCGCCTCATTGAGAGGCAACGGAGAATTATACGCGTTCAGCAAGACCTCCCGATTACGCGGGGTGCGCAGATGCGAATATCACGAAGCCCACGTTATTCTTTCTCCCTCGATTTATCCCCGAGCTTCATCTTTTCAAATTCGACTCCGAACTCCGGCGCCTCTCGCGTTCCCGTGATATGAATACGGACCTCGGTCCCCACGCCGTTTTTCTTGAAGAATGGGTCTGCCGGAGTGAGCAGCAATCCCTTCCACCCGCCGATCATCTTTGAAATCGGAGCGTCCATCTTCGCGTTTCCGGCAAAATCCAGTCCGCCGCCTTCGAGCGCATAAGTGCCTTTCAGTTCGACCTTCGCTCCCGGAACCGTATAATCGAGCGCCGGCAGCGTGATCAACCCGCCTGCCAACTGGAATCTGCCCTGCATCTGCGACAGAATGCTCGCCGGATCTCTAGTCTTCAGCGCGTCCGGATCTCCCTGTCCCCGTAGGCTCAACTGCGCGACCCGCTCTTGAACCTTCGCGCTGGTAAACAGGGCATTGTCGAGCGCAAATGAGCCGTCCATTCTCAGCCGCTGATGCACCGGCCCCGGCCCCGGCGGAATTTGCAGATTCGCCCTCACCGTCACATCGCCCGTTAGCAGCACCTTGTCTGAATGGCTGGCCAGCCGCAGAAAATCCTCAATCCGTCCCTTGTCGACGTTGACCTTCAAATCGATGTCATGGCCCACGCCATGCAATACTCCATCCGCACCCGGAGCTACCACACGCACAACCGCGCCCGTCGCCGTAAAGTGCGAGTGGCCCAGGGTCGCATCGACCGGCTCCAGCCACGTATCTCCGTTGGTCCCGTCCACCTGCGCATGAAAGCTTGTGGTCAAGGCCATCGTATTTCCAAAGTGCGTCAGCCGGAAATCCGGCGTCTCAGTCTGCCCGTCCGCCGTAATGTCGCGCAACGTGCCGTGATAGCGCCCGGTCGACGAGAGAGTCCCGGCAATCCCCTTGAAGTCAGCCAGATCCGCATTTTCAAATCGGTAACTCCCCTGGATAGGAGTCTGGCCAGGATCGTCCGTCTGCCATGGGCCAATTCGACCGTTAGAAAAAATCGTTCCCTTCGGTCTCGGGTTGGTCAGTTCAGCATCAAACCCCATCTGGCTATCCGATGTGATCCCGGTCAGCTTGAAATACGCGATTTCAAATTCAAGTGGCAGCTTGCCCGGTTTGCTCGTCTCCATCATCAACTCGACGCCGGCGCACTCGATCTTGTCCACCTCAAACTTCACTAGTCCCGCCATCGCGCCCCTTTGCTTGTTGACGCCTCCGGAAGTTGGAACGGCTGCCGCGTTTTCAAAGTGCGACCTGGGCGGCAAATCGACCCGCAGGCCCTTCAATTCAACCACCGAGATTCGAATTGGCTCGCCCGGCGAATAGTGAAGGGGGGCATGAAAGCGAAACTGTTCGAGCCGGATCAGCGGCTCTCCCCGACCCGGCGGTACACCCACGCCTGCGACATCGGCGGGTGGCCAAATGCGCAAGCCCTTGCCTTCGGCCCAAAGCCCTTTCACAAGGGAGACATGAAAGCTGTCCAACTCGACGCGCGCATGAAAATGATCTTCGAGTTCCTCCACAATGCGCGCCCGCAGAAAGGGCTCGGCTCGGCGCAGGCCAATCTCCACGACGACAGCCGCCCCGGCCAGGAGCAACAGCAGGCCACCGGCGACCCACTTCACCCAACGTCTGCGCAAGAGCTTTCGTCGGACCTCCGCCACCTGAGCCTCCTGGCTGGTTTCTATTTTCGCAGGCCAAATCACTTGTAATCGCCAATCAGCCAATCATTGGATGCCCTGCGGCTCGATTCTGAGACGCTGAAAAGCCGCAAAGCTGCCTTGGCCCTTCCGGCCCGCATTTTATTAACACATGCTCGATGCCGTAGACTTCATAACACAGATGCAAGAGCTAATTGAAAACCTCGTAAAACTGCAAGCGGTGGAGTTAGAGCGTACCCGCGTTACTGCGGCAACGCGCGCTCTGCCGGCTGAAATCGTCCAGGCTGAGGCTGCGCTCGCCGCCGCCGAGAGCCAAGCCGCCGAGGCCTCTGCCGCACTCGGCCGCGAAGAATCCCTCCGCGCGCGCCTCGATCGCGAGATCGATGCGCTTCGCAAGAAGGTAGCCCGTTACCGCAGCCAGCAGGACTCCCTGACCACCTCCGAGCAGGCCACCGCCGTCGACAATGAGCTTCACTTTGCCAAGGCCGAGGTCGAACGCCTTGAAAGCGAAGACTTTGCGAGCCTCGAACGCACTGAATCCCTGGAGACAGCCCTCGCCGCCGCCCGCGACCAGGTCGAGTCGCTCGCTGCCGCCCGCGACCTGACACGCACCCGCATCGCTATTCGCCAGACAGAATTCGACCGCGAGCAGGCTGCGCTCACCGTTCAGCGCGATGCCATCCGTCCACTCATCGACTCGGACGTGCTCACCCGTTTCGACCGGCTCTGCGGCTCCCGTGGAACAGGCCTCGCCCGCGTTGAAAATCAGCAGTGTATTGGCTGCCGCATGGGCGTGCGCCCGCAGACCTGGAACCAACTCCGCGAGGGCGAGTTGCTGACATGCGACAGTTGCTCACGGTACCTCTATTGGGACCCGTCGATGGCTCCCCCGCCATCATTGGATGACGCCAAACCCAAGCCCAAGTCCAAACGCAAGGCTCCCAAACCCGTCCGGGAAGGTTAGGCCGAGGGCGGAGACCCAACTCGGGTGCCCCACCCTCGCCACGCACTTGTTTTTGTGGCTAGGGTGGGACGCTACGAATCTCCACATCTTCAGCCCGGTCCCAGGCTGGCAAAGTTGGATCGCGCCGAATGTGGGATACCGCGAACCCCGCCCCCTGCTACCCTTGTCTTGGGCCTTCCCAGCCCCAACCTTTCCAGACAAGGAGTCAACCGTGCCACGGATCTGTGTCGACATGGATGAGGTCATGGCTGATACCCTCGCCGAACACATCCGCCGCTACAACCAGACCTTCGATGAAGACGTGACCCCGAACGACCTGGCCGGCAAGGGCCTCTGGGAGGTCACCCCGCTCGATCGCCGGCAACAGCTTCGAGACTTCCTCGACGCCGAAGACTTCTTTGAGGATCTGGCCCTGATGCCCGGCGCGCAAGAGGTGCTTGAGCGGCTCTCGGGCAGCTTTGAAATCTTCATCGCGACGCAGGCTATGACGGTGCCCAACTCACTCGGGCCAAAATACCGCTGGCTGCAACGCCACTTTCCCTTCATCCCGCCTACGCACTACGTCTTCTGCGGCAACAAGAGCATTCTCCGCGCCGACTATCTCATCGACGACCTGCCCAAGAATCTGCTGCGCTTTGAAGGCCAGGGCCTGCTCTACACTGCTCCGCACAACCTCACCGCAACCGGCTTCGTGCGAGTCAACAACTGGCAGGAGGTCGCAAATTACTTCGCGAACATCACGGTCTAAGGACTCTTATGGCTTGCTGGTCTGCTCGCCGCGAAACATCCGCCAGAACTCCAAAAAGCCTTTCAGCCGGACTACCTGGAAATAATCGCTGGCCACGAGATAGAAGACCGTTGCGATGCCCCACACAACGTGCAGAGCATCCGCGCCAAGCTGATCGCTGAAAGGCAA
Source organism: Occallatibacter sp. (assembly GCA_050015115.1). GTDB lineage: Bacteria > Acidobacteriota > Terriglobia > Terriglobales > Acidobacteriaceae > Telmatobacter. The sequence goes on along the minus strand of JBEKCA010000049.1, from coordinate 30,913 downwards.
TGGAGCCGCCGATAGAACCATAGCCACCACGATCAACGTGAGTTTCACGATGCCCATCACCAGGTTGATCTCGACCAGTTTGCCTGTGAAGCCTCTGCCTAATCTGAGACTTTCTCCAATGGAGGAGAGCGCGGAACGCTCCTCCAGCATCATCAGCAAGGGTGCAACGGCGAGAGGCCAGCTCACCAGCGCCCATGCCGTATAGAACCCCAGCGAAAGGAAGATCACCCACATCGAGTAGCCCACCAGGTCCGGTTCGCCGACCGGGGTGATGTGTGTAGCTGCGACCCAGGCAATCGAGCGATACCAACCCCAGACGGTCACCGCAAAAAGAGCCAGCCATGCCGCCTGCAAGCCAATCATCCCAAAGGGGCGAAAGCGCAGCGACGGCTCCATACGTTTCAGAACTAGCCCGCGTCCTACCCCAGAGAAAAGGACCCAGGCTAGTGCGTAGGCGGGCAGCATCCAGCGCAGGACGGTGAAAAAGTATGGCCCGCAAATTGCCCAAATTTGGGAAATCTGAACGGCAGCCACCCAAGGGTTCTGAGTATCGATCGCCGTCAAATTTGGGCCAGGCAGATCCTGCTTGCTGATGTCCGTAAGGATTGCCACCGTTTGGAGCCAGCACGCAACCAGAAACGGCACGCCAAAAATCCAGCGCCAACCGACTTCGAGCGCAGTCAGCAGGGGCCGGTCGAAGACCCAGCCCATCTGGCCGACGAGCGACTGGGTACCGCGCAACGGCGCGGAGGCCTTCACTTCACCACCAGGTTAACCAGTTTGCGCGGCACCACGATCACTTTGATCACCGTCTTGCCCGCTGTCCGAGACCGCACCTTTTCGCCGGCCAAAGCTGCGGCTTCAATCGTCTTTGCATCCGCATCGGCGGCCAGGCGCACCACCTCAACAAGCTTGCCGTTAATCTGCACCGGGACTTCGAGTTCGTCTTCCCTGGCCAGTTCGGGATCGCTTTTCGGCCAGGGCGCGCGAAGAATGGCTCGCTCTTCGCCCAGTTCCTCCCACAACTCCGCGGCAAGATGCGGAGCAAAGGGCGCCAACAGCAGTATCAGCGTCCTTAGCAGTTCCAGCAGGTCGGGCGCAGGCATTTCGTCCGCCGCCAACTGCGCATCGGCTGCCTGGATCTCGTTTACCAGCTCCATGATCGCCGCCACGCAAGTGTTGAAGTGCCAGCGGCCCTCAAAGTCAAGCGTGATCTTCGCAATGGTCTGGTGCAGCTTGCGCAGCAGCTTCAGTGAAATGCCCGTCGGCGGCTCGGCCTGCTTGCCGCGAGCTTCACGTGCAACCGGCGCGTACTTTGTTGCCAGCCTCCAGACGCGGCCCAGAAAACGGCTCACACCGGCGACGCCGTCCTCCTGCCAGTCCAAATCGCGGTCTGGCGGAGCGGCAAAAAGGGCGTACATCCGCGCAGCGTCGGCACCATAGCGGCTCACCATCTCGTCCGGCGAGACTACGTTTCCCTTATTTTTGGACATCTTGACGCCGTCTTTGAGAACCATGCCCTGCGTGAAAAGCCTTCGCGCCGGTTCATCGTTCACAATCAACCCCAGATCGCGCATCACCTTGGTCCAGAAGCGCGAGTAGATCAGGTGCAGAATGGCGTGTTCCACGCCGCCGATGTACTGATCGATAGGAAACCAGTACTTCGCGATTGCAGAGTCAAAGGGAGCCTTCGCGTTCTTCGCGTCCGTGTAACGGTAGAAGTACCAGCTCGAGTCGACAAACGTGTCCATCGTGTCGGTTTCACGTTTGGCCGGCCCGCCGCATTTGGGGCAGGTGACGTTGACGAACTCTGGCACGCGGCTTAGCGGCGATCCGCCCTGCTGCGTGATTTCAATCTGATCTGGCAGCACCACCGGCAATTGTTCGTCCGGCACCTGCACCAATCCGTCTTTTTCGCAGTGGATCATCGGAATCGGTGTGCCCCAGTAGCGCTGGCGGCTCACGCCCCAGTCCTTCAGCCGGAAGGTGACCGTCGCCTCGCCGAATGCGCCGCGTGCGGCAGCCTCTTGAAGCCTTTTCTGGGCCTCCTCGCAACTCAGCCCGTCAAGTTCGCCCGAGTTCATGAGAACGGCATCCTCGGAACAGAAGGGAAGCATCTCATCGGCGCCCTCCGCGGAGGGCTTGATCACCTGCACGATCGGCAGGTTGTACTTGGTCGCAAACTCGAAGTCCCGCTCGTCATGCGCCGGGACGCTCATGATTGCGCCGGTGCCGTAGTCGGCCAGAATGTAGTTGGCCACCCAGATCGGTACCCGCTCCCCGTTGTAGGGGTTGATGGCGAATCGACCGGTCGGAATGCCGTGTTTCTCGATCGCGCCCAGATCGCCTGCCTCGCGCGCCTTCTTCTGCTGATCGAGCAACTCGTCTACCTGCGCTTTCAGCGCGGGATCTTTAGCCGTGAATTCCGCCACCAGCGCGTGCTGGGGCGCAAGCTGCACGCTGGTCGCGCCAAAGATCGTGTCAACCCGCGTCGTGAAGACACGAATCCTCACAGCTTTGTCATCTCGAGCGAAGCGTAGCGGAGCCGAAGGATCCGCGTTTTGCGAAGCGGATTCACCCTCGGCCGCCAGGAAAAAGTCGACATCAGTTCCTTCGCTGCGCCCGATCCAGTTGCGCTGCATCGTGCGAACTTTTTCCGGCCAGCCCTCGAGCTTATCGAGCCCGTCGAGCAACTCCTGCGCATAGGCGGTGATGCGCAGGAACCATTGCACCAGATCGCGCTGATCCACTTTGGTGGTTTCGTGTCGCCAGCAGCAGCCATCGACCACCTGCTCGTTGGCCAGCACGGTTGCGCACTCCGGGCACCAGTTGACCTTCGATTTTTTTCGATAGGCCAAGCCCTTTTCGTACATGCGCAGGAAGAACCACTGGTTCCAGCGGTAGTACTCCGGCAGACAGGTGGTGACTTCGGTCGCCCAGTCGAATCCCATGCCCAGGCGCTCAAACTGGCGCTTCATTCCGGCGATGTTTGACAGTGTCCACTCGCGCGGAGGGGTATGGTGCTTGAGCGCTGCGTTCTCGGCTGGCAGCCCAAAGGCGTCCCAACCCATCGGATGCAGCACGTTGTAACCGCGCATCCACATGTGGCGGGCCAGCGCGTCTCCAATGGAATAGTTGCGCACGTGGCCCATGTGCAACTGGCCGCTCGGATAGGGCAGCATCTCGAGCACGTAATACTTGGGTTTGCCGCAAGAGGCAGGCTCGGCCGCATACAAAGTGGGGTCCGCCGCCCACCGCTGCTGCCATTTAGGTTCGATCACCGCCGGGTCGTAACGCTGTTCGTTTTCTTCCGCCATAACCCTTTTAGTGTAAATGGAAGACTCTATTGTGGGGGCTGCTTCAGTTCTTTCGGGCACGGGGCAGAGTGCACCTCCTCGGTCACGATCTCGTAGCCCTCTGGCGGCTGAAAAACAGACAAATCTGGATCCTCAAGGCTCAGGCTTTCCAATTCTGTAGTTGACTTACCTGACTCAGGATCTTCGTTTACGTGGCGGACGTTAAGTTCTCTGGGATTATCTCCCGTCGTAAACCAGTCCTCTTGGGTATGCACCATTGGCTTATCGTTGCCCGTTGCGCCAGCGGGGATAGTCCAGGTGAACCGCTTCCCGTGCGCCTCGACCCCTTGGATTGTCGCGGTGCCCAAGTCCTCCGCGGTCGAGTTATCCTGAACGACTCTCAGGAGGTCGCTCAGAGGATCAGAGACACTGGATGATCTCTCCACAACTGAGGAGACCTTGCCCACAATCTTTTTGGCAGTTTCCGGGGTTTCACTGCCCGGCGGCGCGTTCATAGAGTTGCCCTCTGGCGTAGAAAAGAAAACGGTACAGTCTGAATGTCCTGTACGTTGCGCACGGTTCGTAGTTACGGTCGCTTTTGTGCCGGGAGAGGTCCAAGTGGTTTGAGTTCCCGCCACCGGATCTGTGACGAAGTAAAAGGTGGTGGGTTTTCCATCCTTGAGGTTCCACAGGTCGGCAGTGGATGACATCGAACGGCCTTGAGAGTCGTTCGCAATCGCCTCAATTGATTCCATGTTGATGGTCGTTCCATCTGCCAGCATCTTCACAGTCATAGTTTTGAGCTCTGCGGTGTAGTGCTCAGGCTGAGGTTTGCGTGGCGCAACCGCACTACCTGCAGTTTGGACTCCGCTCGTTTGACTCAAAGCCGGCAGCGCCAAGCCAGCAAGCGCAGCCAGAGACAACACCCCACCGATGCTCACGCGCATAACCAACCTCTTACGTCACCTTGATAACACAAACAGTCTGACGTCGCACAGCCGATAAGGCAAGCTGGACAGGATGAATTTGTTGTTCGTTGAAAGTGCAGTGAAACTGGAAATTGTTGTGTTATACTTGTCATACAAGCAATACGACGCTTGGGAGGCACCCATGCTGGCAGTCCGCATCCCCAAAAAAATGGAGGTTCGCCTGGAAAAACTGGCCGCCTTGACCGGGCGGCCCAAGAGCTTCTACGTCCGCGAGGCTCTCCAAGCTCATCTGGAGGAGATCGAGGACACTTACATCGCGCTTTACCGTCTTGAACACCCTGCCAAGCGTTGGACTCTGACGGACCTGGAGAAGGGGCTTGACCGCGAAAAGTGATCCGGAGAACGTGAAGTCCTGGACAGTCGAATTCGACGACCGCGCCCGGCGCGAGTTGCGGAGACTCGACACCAAAATTCAGCAGACCATCCTGCGCTACCTGAGAGAACGTATAACCGGCACGCAAGACCCAAGGCGATTTGGCAAGCCGCTACGCCGCAACTTGGCGGGCCTGTGGCGATATCGTATCGAAGACTATCGCCTGATCTGCCGCATCGAAGAGGATCGCGTGGTGGTATTGGTTCTCCAGATCGGCCACCGGCGCGAGGTTTACGAGGACTGAACCAGACTCTTCAGCGCTTTGACGTTCCGCTCTTCGTCGCCGGGCGCGTCCACCGGGGTCTCGGCGATGAAGGCGCAATGGGCGAAGTGTTCGTCGTTCAGCAGGCGCCGGAAAAGCTCGATGCCGATGGTGCCCTTCCCGATCTGCTCATGCCGATCCAACTTGGAGCCACGCGCTGCCTTGGCGTCGTTGCAGTGCCAGACGCGCACCGCGTCAAATCCCACCGTCGAGGCAACCTGCTTCATTGTCTCGGCGTACCCGTCGGCGCTGACCAGGTCGTAGCCGGCGACATGCGTGTGGCAAGTGTCGAGGCAAACGCCCACCGGAGCGCAGGCCTTGAGCCGCTCGACCAGTTCAGCTACCTGCTCGAAGCTGCCTCCCAAGGAGAACTCCGCTCCAGCCGTGTTTTCAATGAGGATTTGGAATGGAGTCGCCTGCCACGGAAGGCCGTCGATGGCTCGGGTGATCGAGTCCGCCGCCAACTTGAGGCCTTCGTCGCGCGTCAACCCCTTCCACGAGCCAGGATGCAACACAAGATACTCGGCGCCCAGCGCCAGCGCCCGCTCAATCTCGCCGCGAAATGCTACAACGCTCTTCTCGCGCACTTCGTCTAGCTGGCTACAGACATTGACCAGGTAACTGGTGTGGACGACCAACGGCCCCACATCGAGTTTGGCGCGCAGATCTTTCATTCGGGCGGCCTGTTTTGGGTCAACCTTGGGCGCACGCCACATGCGAGGGCTCGACGAGAAGATCTGAAAGGTGTTGGCGCCAATCTGCTGTGCCATTTCGACGGCGTTCGATGCCCCGCCGCTCGTGCCGAGATGTACCCCAATCCGCTTTGTCATGCCAACAGTCTAAAGGCAACCGGAGGCTTCCGTCTTCATCTTTAGCGGCATCTGTTGCATGAAATGCTGGGGCTTTCGAGGCTCACAACTCCAACCCGGCTGCGGAACGCGAAGACCCTTCGATTGATGTGCCGGATTCTTCACCAGTTTCCATAGCTCAGGGCGCTAACTACCGCGAAGTACAATAATCATCATGCAAAGCACCCCGAATCTTCATAGCAATTGCAGAGCGATCACAAAAGTGTTTCGTTCCATCCATCCTTTCCGGGACTTCGGGATGATGAAGAGCGTGGGTCTTTATGGAATCACGATTCTGCCCGTGTTCTTGATCCTCCTCATCAAGTACTTTCATCCAACCTTGCTCGGTAATGAGGCCGGGAAACTGATCAGCCCGCGCCAGGTAATCGACCCATCATTCCTGAGCAACGACTGGGCTGTGGCTCGAGGCCTCGGCGACAATGTTTTTGATCTCATATTTGCTCTGCTCATCGCTCCATTCTGGCTCTGTCTGCGGAAGGCCATTCTGGTCGCACTGGCCGCCCGCCTTCTCTGTTGGGGAATTCTGCTGGTGGCTATTGTCCGGCTCTTTCGTGCGCTGAGCATCGAGTGGTATGCGCTCTCTTGCGGCCTCGTCGTCTGGGCATGTCATCGCCAAACCCTAGGCGCCCAGGAGTGGCTGCTCTCGGGGGCGGAGGCAAAATGCCTGGCCTACGCAATGCTCATGCTCGCCTTGGATGCAGCCTTGCGCAAAAGGCTTTGGCGAGCGGGTCTCTGTTGTGGCCTGGCCGTGTGCTGCCATGTGCTTGTCGGCGCCTGGGGAAGCCTGGCTCTGGGATGCGCCCTGCTGATTTGCCATCGCGACTATGGCTGGAGGCGTGTGGCACAATTCGCTCTGCTGGTCGCTGGTGCAAGCATGCCCGTTGTGCTCATTGCTGTCCGCTATGCCGGGCCGGGCACGCCGGCAGATCGCCATGCCTCCGACCGGCTGGCGGTCACATTTTCCGATCCATTTCACCTCGACCCCTCCTATTTCGGGGGCTGGCACGAGTTTGCGGTGGCTTTAGTCCTGACTGTCGTTGCGGCTTGGCTTTTCTTCAAGATTGCCACCAGGCCGCAGGCGAAGCTGCTCTCTGCTTTCCTCGTCCTGTTACTTTTGGAGTTCCTGGCAGGACTATCGGCGTGGGAGCTGAACCAGTCTTGGTTTCTAAAGAGCTTTCCATTTCGCGTTCCAGACGTACTCATTCTGCTTTTTTTCATGCTCGCGCTGACGTGTTTTGTGGCGCGTAAAATGGTCAGTCTGGGAAAGCAGCTTAGAGAACTTGACCCGAAAGCTCGCCCAGCATCTGAATGGCGTAGTCAGGTCTTATTCTTCATCGGGGCGTGCTGGGTTCTTGCCGCATTCGCGGCCGGCCCTGGCTATGTCTTCAAAAAGGATTTGCCGGTTTGCGTCGCAGCCTGGCGACAGTACATCAATGCCCCCGAGACTTCCTGGCAGGAGATGACAGGTTGGATTCGAGATCATACACCGAAGTCGGCAATCATCCTCGCGCCTCCATGGGAGTTTACCTTTTGGTTAGATGCTGAACGCGCCCAGGTGGTGAGTTACAAGCGTCCGCCTCACAACGCAGGTCTTGTGGAATGGTATCGGCGTATGACGGCGGTTAACGGGGGAGCGTTTCAGACCCGCGGCACTATGGTAAAGGCAGAGCTACTCAACAATTACCCAAAGCTAAGCCTGGCTCAGCTTGAGGCCGTGCATCAGTTAGATGGCGCAGATTACTACCTGACTACACAAGAGCGCGGCGACTTGAGTGCCAACCTGATTCATGTCAGCGGGGCGTATTACCTGTATCAATTGCGAAGCCTCGACCCACCGGTGGCCCCCAGATGAATGCCGATGCGCTCGGCGGAGTAACCGTCGCCCATTACCAAGTGTTCGTTGCTCGTAATCAAGCGTTTTTGCCGGTTTGTGGTTAGAATTCTCACATGGACGAACTCTTTGCTCCACTCACACAGCTCTTGACCGGCGTCATCCTGCCCAACCTGAAGAACGTGCAGCTAAGCCAGGCTGAGCAGATCGCAGCTAATGACAGGCTGGAGAATGCCATCGAGGAATTGCGCCTGCATTTGGAATCGCAGTTTGCCCACCTCTCGGCGCAATTGACCGCATGCCGCGCTGAGGTGGCCGCCACTCAAGCCGCATTCCTGGCAGTGCAGGCGAAGCACGGCCTGCTTGCGCCCGAGCGCGCACCGCTCATTCATTGAATTGGTCGTCAGGCGCGAGATGCCCGCCGGGTATTGCGATAAAGGTCCATGTAGCCATCGACCATTGTCTTCAGAGTGAAGCGCGAGTGAAAGGCTTCCTTCGCGTTGGTCGAGAATTGCTCTCGTTCCGCATCGTTTCGAGCCAACCTAAGAATTGCAGCCGCCATCCCGGCAGTATCCGTCACCGGCACCGTGAAACCTGCCCGGGCTAGCCGCACCACCTCGCCCATTCCGCCTACGTCGGTTACGATCGCGGGCAAACCGAGCGAGAATGCCTGTAGCAAAGACATGGGCAGTCCCTCCGACTTCGACGACATAATAAACGCGTCCGCTGCGGAGAAGAATGGCGCAACGTCGAGTTGCTGTCCCCAGAAAGTCACCTGTGCGGAGATGCCCAACTCATCAGCCAGCTTCTCCAGCCTCTCGCGTTCAATGCCGTCGCCCACCATCCAAAGCCGTAACTCCGGCAAAGACATGAGCGCTGCGCGAAAGGCATTCAGTAACAGCGGATGGTTCTTTACCGGTGCGAGCCTGCCCACGTATACCAGCGTAAAGCCGGTCTTCTGCGGCCACTGCTTCTTTGGCGCCCTGTCAAGCTGAACCGCGCCATTGTAAACACGCACAATTTTGCGCTCGGCTACACTGTGAATGCTCTTGATATTGTTGACAGTTGCATCGCAGATGCCGGCAATCCAGTCGCAACAGATGGCTGCAACCATATACTTCAACTCCGTAACCAGCCTGCGTGGTGGAGCGACGAGGCTATGCCGGGTCGAAACGATGCTGGGCACCCCTGCAAATCTAGCAGCTACGCCCGCATAGACTGTAGGCGTCGGATTATGAAGATGGACCACGTCGGGATGCGAATCCTTGAAGATGCGGTAGAAAGCCCGCATGGAGTCGGCCAGATGCCGGCCCACATTCGCCCGCACCAAAAAGCCCTCAGCCTGCATCTGCTCCCCGAGCGGGCCAAGAGACAGGACTGCGTAGACACTGGGATCGTGGCCCTGTTCACGCTGCAGGCGGCACATCTGCGAGACAAGTATCTCGGCCCCGCCTACCTCCATGCTGTCGACCACGTGCGCAATTCTCATTCAGGTTGCTTGTGCCTCCGGCAGCGCGATACAGAATTGTCTAAAACTTCAAAGACTGATCCCTAATCTTCACGCTCCTGAATCAGCGTGCCAAATTCAATACTCGAAGCATGAGATACATCATGAGCACGAGGGCGGCAGCAAGGCCGCCAGCATATGGAATGACGCGCCCCAGCCTCATGCGGGGAGCGATCATTCCTCGTTCCAAGGCCATCTGATAAACCACCTCAACCATGCCGCCCAACAGAAAAAGCGTCATGATGAACGCGCGTGACAAAAACCACCCTGCAACCAAAAAGCCGGTCAGCGACAAAACCATCAGTTGTCCAAGACGGTTGATCTCAGCCTTGTCAACTACGGCAATCTCGCTTGTCATCGGTGAAAAGGGATTAGCCTCGGGCGCACGCTGTTCTGCCTCGCTTAACTTCTCAGGTGAAGCGGCCGCCAAGGCATCTCTCAGGGTGGGAAGCAGGAACAAGCTCCAGAAGTACAGGCCAAAGAGGCCCAGCTCCGCCGCGCAGACCACCACCGAGTTATGCGCCGTAAGATGTGAATCCGTGTAATTCGGCATCGCGGAGATGCCCACGCCAAAGAACGGATGAGACTTCAGGATTTGCAGGCCCTCACCCCAGAGTGCCGTACGGTCCAAGCCCGATTCCGCAGAGATGCCTCTTCCGCCAGTGAAGTGCAAGGCCATTGCGGCCGCAAACACCGCACCCGCAACGAACAGCGCAGGCAGCGTCCCAACGCGGCGGCGAGCTGCGACGACGGCCACCGCGATCAACGCCAACAGTGCGCCCCGTGAGTGCGTCAAAAACATCCCATACAGCAGCAGACACACCGGTGCTACAACAAACAGGAGATTCCAGAATGCCTTTTTGGACCGCCAAAAAATAAAAACCAGCGGAACCACGCAGACGATCAGCTGGCCAAAGTCATTCGGGTCGTTGATCTCTCCCAGCCCTTTCAGACGAAAGATCATCTCCCCGCTGTCGTCTCTCATTGCTAGAAGATAAGGGATGGTCGTGGCCTCCGTCGGAAGAGCATCGAGTTCCATCGCAGGGTTGTGACGGGGTGCCACCGGGACACCATGATGAAGTGCAATGGACCCTTGAACAATCACAAACAGGCAGACAAACAGCAGCATGAGAACAACGACCTGCAACTTCTTTCTCGAGTTGCAGTGGAGACAGATCACAAAGTATGCGAAGGCATTGGGAATAAACAGCAGAAACGATTGCACCGCGCCGCCCGGCCAGTGCGTCTCGATGAACACAGACACGAACACTGCAAACGCTAACCCGATCAGAGCCAGTGACTGAGGAGTCTTTAGAGTGAATGATTTCGTAAGTGGAAGCAGAGAGATCAGAAGGACCAGCACAGCCACGATCAGCTCCACTCGAGCCTCTGCAAGCGGCCCGAAGATGCTCTGAGGCGTAAGGTAGTGCGTAACGAGATAGAGAACGCTTAAGAAAAGGCCCATCGTGAACTTGTCTGACCGGAGATTGCGGTGCTTTCAGCTTAAACCAATGCGCTGCTATCCCGCGGGAGGTCCGACCGGGTCGGCCTGCGTGAACTGCCGGCAAGACTCTGTCCACCACCCGCGCCGCTCCTTACAATAGGAGACATGCGGTACTGTCTTCATCTGCTCCTGTTTTGCTGCCTGGTTTCAACCGGCTTTTGTGCCGACCCGGCCTTTGACCTCACCGGGCCGAAGGTCGATGTGCGGGTAAAGCGGGGAGCGGTAACGTTGCCGATCGGCGAAACGCCAAACCTGCTGCCGGGTGACCGGCTTTGGATTCACCCCGATCTGCCCGAGAGCCAGTCCGCCCGCTATGTCCTCATCGTCGCTTTCCTGCGCGGAGCGACGAATCCGCCGCCGCCAGAGTGGTTTACAAGCGTCGATACCTGGACACGTGTCGCGCGCGAAGAGGGTGTCTTCGTCACGGTGCCTGACGAGGCCCAGCAAGCGCTGATTTTTCTTGCCCCGGAAACCAGCGGGGGCTTCAGCACCCTGCGCGCAGCCGTGCGAGGCCGTCCCGGGGTCTTTGTCCGGGCAGTTCAGGACTTGCAGGCGGCCAGTTGGGACCGGATGCGCCTGGATGCGTACCTGGCCGAGGTGAAGGTCACCTCGCAGACTGATCCCGCCCAGCTTAAAGATCGAGCCCAGAGAGCAGCCCGCAGCCTCGGCGTCCGGCTCGACCAGCAGTGCTTCGACAAGCCCAGCGATCAGCAGGCTCCCTGCCTGGTCCAGCATACGGAGGGAATGCTGCTTGACGACGCCAACGTGCAATCGCGGGTGGAGCAACTGGCCAACGGCACGACCGGCGAGTTGATGAACCAGCTCAGCTACTCGCAGATGGGAGGAGCGGGCGTCTACAGCGCCTATGTTGGGGCCATCGTGGACACAGCCAAGATCCTGGCTTCACTGCGCACGGCGCACTTCCAATACATTCCCGCGCTGGCCCTGCCGTCCAAAGACACATTGAATCTGCGCTTGAACGTGGCGCCTTCGTTTCGCGATCCCAAGTCGGTAGTAGTCGTGGCGCTACCGCCTGTCGGCCCGGCCAAGCCTCCACCACTGCACCCGGTGAACCCGGCGGAGAGCTTTTGTGCCCAGCAACCCGGGTTGGTGCTGCCGGCCGAGGGGGCGCCACTGGTTTTCGCTACCGAACTGGCTCACGCCCTCACCTTGCGCATTACCCCGGCCCACGAGGACAAGAAGACCTCGAAGAACGCGGTCGACCTGCCGCTCAATGCCGATCCTTCGCAGGGTGGGCTCGTGCTGGCGCAGCCACCTCCCGCGCTGCCGGCAGGAGAGTTGATAGGCGAGGTGCGGGGAGAGTGGGGCTTTGACGATTGGGTGGGGCCCCGGTACCGTCTGCGCGCGGCCCTCGCCGGGAAATGGACCGTGACGGCAGCCGATCAATCTGCCCTGGTCGTGGGCCGTGACGACACGCTGCACGTAGAAGGCGAAAACTCGCTTTGTGTCGATCGGATCGAAGCGCAAGCTGCATCAAGCACCCCCGTCAAGCTGGAATGGAAATCTCCCAAGCCGGAGCTGGTCGAGATGACTGTGCCACTGAAGGAGGCGCCGCCGGGAATGGTGAAGCTGGATATCTACCAATTCGGCCTGGAAAAGCCGGACGAGTTGATTCTGAAGGCGTATGCGGAAGCGGCAGCGCTGGATCGCCTTGCGCTGAACGTGGGCGACGCGGAAGCGTTGTTGAAGGGCAACCGCCTGGATGAGGTAGCCAAAGTCAATCTGGGAGAGATCACTTGGACCCCATCCACCTTGAGTCGCGTTCAGGACTCTGACCAATTGGTACTGAGCACCACCAACTCGACAGCCAGCCTGGAGATCGGCACGCACTCCTCAGCCAGTGTGCAGTTGCAGGACGGGCGCCTGTTGCGCGTCCCCGTTACCGTCGAACCGCGCCGGCCGCAGGTGACTCTGCTCAGCAAAGCCGCCCAGGACGAAGCCGCCGCCGCGCCCTCGCCCGTACATCTGGGGAGCTCCGACGATCTGCCCGTCGACCGGCGTCTAGTCTTCTTTCTCCGGTCGAAAGAGCCGGTGGACTTTCCCCGCGATGAAAAGGTGGAGGTGGCCGCGGCCGATGGCAGCTTCCGCACAGTTCTCGGGCTCGCCGACGGCAGCCTGATGCTCGAGGATGCGAAAACCGCCATGGGCTCTGTAGAACCGCTTGCCCGTTTTGGATCTTCGGCCTTTGGTCCGCTAAGGGTACGTGCGGTGTCAGCTGACTCGGTCGCAGGCGAGTGGCTGCCGCTGGGAACCTTGGTGCGGCTGCCCGGCTTCAAGGAACTGCACTGTCCGCATTCTGTTGCCAAGCCATGCACTTTGAGTGGAGCAAATCTCTTTCTGGCTGCATCGATCGCCGCCACCCCGGAGTTTGAAAACTCCGTCGATGTGCCGCCCGAGTTCCCAGGGACGCAGTTGAGCGTTCCCCATCCAACCAGCGGCGTTCTCTACCTGAAGCTGCGCGACGACCCGGAGACTGTGCAGACACTCAATTTGCCGGTGATGCCGATGAGCTCGGCAGAGGTTTCCGCGACACAGAGCAGGGCTGCGGCGCACGTAAAGCCAGACCTGTGAGCACTGTTGGGACATCGCGCCTGGACGCAGGCGCAATTACGCGGGTGGAATACACAAAGACAGTCATTTACGCCCATGAAAGTCTGAGTTGCGAAATCTGGCGCACTCTCACCGCGCCGGATGCTGGCTCTCACAAGCGTATTTCATCTATTATTGCTTATAGATATATATCTAATAGAAATACAAGCAAACCTACATTCCCGAACTGCCGAAGCCCCTTCCCATACGCGCGGAATCTTCCAGCTTCTCCACGGTTTCAACTCCCCCAGTCAGCACCGGTACCGGAATCATCTGCGCAATCTTTTCCCCGGCCTTCAACTCGATGGCGGCCTCGCCAAGGTTGGTCATCAGCACCACGATTTCCCCTCGATAGCCGGCGTCGATCACTCCGGCCGTAGTCGCAATCCCGCGTGCGGCCATCGACGAGCGGTCTCGCACCAGCAGGCCGAGCGGCTCGTCGGTCACAGGGTGTCGCGCCTCGACGGCGATGCCTGTCCGCACTTTCACCGTTGCGCGCGGCCCCAACTCGGCCCCTTCCAGCGCAAACAGGTCATAGCCAAGATCCTCGCCGGGGTGGGCCACTACGGGAGCGCGCGCCCCCGCCTCCAACAGCTTTACTCGCAACATATATTCACATCCTAGAACACTTGCTACCTGAACCGCCGTCCCGGCCAAAGAGCCGCCAAGATCGATCTTCAATTCGGCCGGAGGCATCCATCACCTACAATTCCGCCGCGACTGTGTTACTGTTTTTGCGGGGAATTCGCGCGCAATTGGATCCTGGAGAGCGCCGCTTCCGCACTTACGAAAGGGCGTTCTATGGAACGGATTCGAGCAATCGGAAAGCACTGTCTAGCTAAGAATATGAGGCCATTGATCTTACTGGTGGCTCTCATCGCGGCGGCGGGAGTCGCCGGGGCAACGGAAAATGGCGGGAGCGTCTGGCCGGTCGGCGCCGAGTCGTATGCAACGGCGGCTGGCGTGCCCCACGCGGGCGAGACCATGCTCTACGAGTACACCTGCTTTTACGAGGCCAACGAACTGGACGACGGAACAGGTCACAAAAGCACAACCTCGCTCTTCAAGCTGCGCGTCGGAGCTGTCGCAGGAAAGCTCTCCCATAACTGGGGCCTGAAGGTTCTGGGAGGAGAGCTCGGAAGCTACTTCGCCATTCCGAACGTCTATGAGCAGGTTAGCGTCTCTGCGCCAGATTATTCAGGCTACGCAAAGTTCACCAAAGACGACATCACTAACATCAATCTTGTTCCCGTGACCATATTCAATCACAAGGGAATTGTGCACTGGTACTACGAGCTTCAGTTTCAATCGCTCGGAACGGGCTACCAGGCGGGTGCACCCCTGAACATCGGGGAGCACAATATGGCCTTCACTCCAGCAGCCGCGTTTACTCTCACTCCGCATAAGGGCGCACAGGACATCATGTCGCGATTCGACTACGTGATCAACGACGCCGACCACTCGACCCACTATCACAGCGGCAACGAGTTCTTTTGGCAATTTGACGCCCAGCAGGAGATTCCGCATCACAAGGCCAGCGTCGGCGTTACCGGCTACTTCTATAAGCAGGTCACCAACGATTCGCAGGGCGGCAAGGCTGTGAGCCTCATTAATGTGGACGGAACGCCAGACGTTGGCTTCAAAGGCCGCGCGCTGGATATCGGGCCGCAGGTGACGCTGCCGTGGAGCAAGCATGGAGCTCTGGTCTTCAAATGGGATCATGATTTTCTAGTCGAGAACAAGCCGCGCGGCAATGCCTTGTGGTTTCAGTTCGGCATTCCCTTCAGCTACCTTCACCATCCCGCCGCCGAGCGCTGAGGGAGCTTTGCAGACGCCTTGAGCAGCCTGAAATTGGTCAGCCCCGGCCGGGAAGCTCTCCCGGCCGGGGCTGTCGTTTTCTGGCATTTCAATTCGGCACGAGGACCTGTAAGCCGAATTCTGTCGTGTGCGGTCATTCCTCTAGGCGCCGCGTTGCCGCGGACACTCATCAGCGACCTACCCGGAGGTTTCGGCGTCCTGCGGACGGCAGCCCCTTGCGAGGCGTGGCATCCACGGATCTTTCAGAGCAGCCCTACGGCGCCGGGCCGGCACCGGACGCGCTGCCTGCTCCGGCCGCGCGTCTCCCTCCCTATTTGGTCTTGCTCCGTGTGGGGTTTACCCTGCCCCCGGCGTTACCGCCGGAGCGGTGCGCTCTTGCCGCACCTTTTCACCCTTACCCCGGCGCTGGAGTTGTCGCAACGGCGAGCGAGCCCGGCAAGCCGGGTTAACTCGGGTATTGCGGTTCCAGGGTGGCCCTCGACGGTGAGGAAGAGGGGTAGCCGAGGCGGTTTGTTTTCTGTGGCACTGGCCGTCCACGAGCCTTGAAGCCCGCGTCCCGGACGTTATCCGGCACACTACCCTGCGGAGTTCGGACTTTCCTCCCCCGGCGGACACTGGCTTGCGCCAGAGCCTCCGGCAGCGACCGCCCGGTCCTCCTGCCAGTCGTTAGTGTATCGCGAAATCCCAATTGGCATTCGTACTGCGGCTTGTCTGAGATCTCCCGCAGTATCGCGAGGATGGCACGAAGGATTCAATGAATCCACATACGGCGCAAAACCATCCATTGTGTGCGGCCGGAGAGCGTCTTCGATGTTGAGCCTGCCCCGATGAGGCGAAAGCCCGCTGCCGACGGACTCATTCCTGTTTTCACCTCATTACACCCACATTGAATCAAGGAGGATCGCATGAAAATTGTTGCGGCCATTGCACGCAACCTGTTGGGCCTGATGTTTTTTGTCTTCGGCTCCAATATGTTTCTGAATTTCTTTCCGATGGGGCCGATGCCGTCGGGTCTGGCGGGCCAATTCTCGGCCACCTTGTTTGCGGCACATTACTTTTACGTGGTGGGCGCAATCATGGTCATTTCGGCGATTCTCCTGCTTGTGAATCGTTATGTCCCGCTGGGCCTGGTTCTGCTCGGGCCCGTGCTCGTCAATATCCTCCTCTTTCACATCCTCATGCAGCCAAAAACAATTCCGATGGCTCTGTTCGTTACTCTGCTCTGGCTCCTGGTGGCCTATCGGGTTCGTTCCGCCTTCTCGGGACTGTTCCAGAAGTCGGTTCAGAGTTGAGCAGGTATTGAATCCGCAACCTGCGGCAGGGAGCCACAACCGCCGGCCCGCCGAGTATTCTGTCGGGATGAGGCATTGCATGGGTCGTAGCTTTGGTTTGTGCGTGGCACTGGGAGCTGTCGTCGGGATGAGCGGGCTTGCGCAGTCGATTCATGGCCGCGAAGGCATCACACTGCCGCCGCCGCCCGCCGTGGAGACGAATCCCGTTACCGACGACTACTTCGGAACCAAGATCGTCGACAACTACCGCTGGCTCGAAGACGCGAAGAGTACGGAGACGCGGAAGTTCATCGACGCCGAGAACGCCTACACTGGGCGCTACCTGAAGCAGGCCCGCATCCGGACCCAACTGCTGGACGATCTCGACGCACTGGAACATGTCTCGCAGTGGTCGCTGCCGATCGAGTGCGCCGGGAGCTACTTCTTCACCAAGCGGCTAGCGGGCGAAGATCAGGCCTCGATCTATATCCGGCGCGGCTGGACGGGCAAGGACGAGAGTGTGGTCGATCCCGCCGCGCTGAGCCGCGATTCGAATACATCGGTGAGCCTGGCCGATGTCTCGCGCGATGGAAATCTGGTGGCTTACCGGCTGCGCGAAGGCGGAGCCGATGAGACGAGTATCCACCTGCTGAACCTGAAAGCCAAAAAGACGTTGGAGGATGAGCTGCCGAGCGCCCGCTACGGCAACGTGACGTTCTCTCCAGACGGAGCCAGTTTCTATTACGTGCGCCACGACAAGCCGGGAACGCTCCTCTTCCAGCATCGGATGGGTACGCGAAAGTCGGATGACAAGCTGATCTTCGGACGCGAGTTTCACGGCGAGGAACTGGGCCCGAACGATCTGTTCGACGCCAGTGTGACCGACGACGGCCGCTATCTTGTGGTCGAGATCGACCGTGGAGTACCCGCGCAGCGCGTGGATATTGTCTTTCGCGATCTGACCAAGCCGGGGGCGTTCTTCCAGATCCTGGTCTGGGGGCTGGAATCGCGCTTTGCGGCGATCTGGGCCAGGGGCGCGTGGTACGTCAAAACCGACTATCATGCGCCGAAGGGACAGATTCTCAGGGCCGATCCGGGCATTATGCCCGAAGCATGGAAGACGATTGTTCCCGAGGGGTCGGACGTGATCGAGGAGTTTTCGATCGTCGGCGAGAAGCTCTACGTCGAGCGACTCAAAGACGTGCAATCGGAGACGACGGTCTACACGCTTGATGGCCGGCCTGCCGGCAAGATCGACTATGACGGAATCGGGGCCGCCTCAATTTTGAAAGGCCGGCCTAGCGAGCGCTACGGCTTCTTCAGCTTCCAATCTTTCATTCAGCCGCCCACGCTCTACCGGCTGGATACGGTTTCCGGCAAGCGCGAGGTCTTCGCCGAGCCGAAGATTCCGTTCGATACGGCCCAGTATGAACTGAGGCAGGTCTTTTTTAAGTCGACGGACGGGACGCGGGTTCCGATGTTCATCGCCGGAAAGAAGGGACTGAAGCAGGACGGAAGCCAGCGCTTGCTGATGACCGGGTACGGCGGCTTCAACATCAGCGAGACTCCCAACTGGAATCCCGCCTTTGCGTGGTGGCTGGAGCAGGGCGGCTGGTTTGCAGTTCCCAACCTGCGCGGCGGCGGCGAATACGGCGAAAACTGGCATGGGCAGGGAATGTTCTCTGGTAAGCAGATCGTATTCGACGACTGGTTTGCGGCCGCCGAGTATCTGATCTCCAATAAATACACATCGTCCGCGCACCTGGCCATCACCGGCAGATCGAATGGCGGGCTCTTGATGGGCGCTTCGATTACTCAGCGGCCGGAGCTGTTTTCGGCGGTCTTATGCGGCTATCCTCTGCTGGATATGCTGCGCTACCAGAAATTCCTGGTGGGGTCTTACTGGAAGACGGAATACGGCTCGTCGGAGAATGAGAAACAGTTCTCTTATCTGCTCAGTTACTCGCCATACCACAATGTCAAGGCTGGCACGGCCTATCCCGCGGTGATGTTTTTCACCGGAGACAACGACACCCGCGTGGATCCTCTTCATGCACGCAAGATGACGGCGCTGTTGCAGGCGGCTTCATCGAGTGGACGGCCGATTCTGCTGCATTACAGCCTTGCCGTGGGCCACTCGGCGGGGGTCGGCGTTGAGCAGCAAATCGAGGACGATGCCGACCAGCTCAGCTTCCTTTGGACTGAAACAGGTCAGCCCCTGTCCCGGAAATGACGCAGCTTTCGCGAGCTAGGTACTCACTTAACTTGTCCTCCCGTAACCTCATGCCTTGAGTCATCGTCTCCGATAAAGACTGAGAAGAGACCTGGCCCTAAAGTTCTCGCGGGTATCCCCCGTGTTTCCGGCCGAGCAAGTTTCGCAATGGGCCGACGGGAATGGCCGTGGTTTTCTCTTTCCGCAGCCCGAAGCACGTGTGGTCACGACCGCTGATTCAGAAACGGCTGCCGGAGTGCCACGAAGGCAGGAGTCAAGATGCCACCAATCGAAGTGGAGATTGACAGAGTCGATACTGGCGACCTGGAGATGGGCGAAATTGACAGGCAGCATGAGAAGGAGCGGCTGGCTGCGCTGATTTCAACCGAGATTCTGGATACGCCGCCCGAGCCGGCTTATGATGCCATTACCCGGCTGGCAGCAGAATATTTTCAGGCTGATTCGGCCGGGCTCTCTTTTACCGACGAGAGCCGCGTCTGGATGAAGTCCACGTGGCGTCAGGTGCCTCGCGAGCTTCCACGCAAGCACTCCATCTTTGATCTGGTCCTCAAAGAAAATGGACCGGTGATTGTACCCGATATTGCCCTGCATCCGCAACACGAGGCACTTGTACCGCGTCTCAAACAACTGGCCGCGTCGGGCTTTGCCAGCGCTCCAGTGCGCTCGACGGGCGGAAAAATCCTTGGAGCACTAACGATTCTCTACAATGAGCCCCGCCCGATGATATCGCCGGAGGCAATCCGCACGCTTGAGAGCCTGGCCGACCTGGTTTCAAGTCAGTTGGAGCTACGCAAACTGCGCAAGAGCTTCAGCAGGAACGGACCTGGACTGCGACGAACTTGCGTTCCCGAAAGCCTCGAGGGAAGCTGGCCGAGTAATGCCGATCTACGCCAGGCGCTCGATCAGCGTCAATTTGTGCTTTACTACCAGCCCGAGGTTGAACTCGCGACGCGCCAGATTGTCGGTCTGGAGGCGCTGATCCGCTGGGTTCACCCCCAGCGGGGATTAATCCCTCCGATGGAGTTCATCCCGCAAGCCGAAGAGAACGGCATGATTCTGCCCATCGGCGACTGGGGACTCGCCGAGGCATGCGGCCAGATTCAGAGGTGGTGTCATGAAGACGCGCGCCACACCTCACTGCGCATCGGCGTCAACCTATCGGCGCGCCAATTCACCCGCGAAGGGCTGGCCGACCACGTTGAAGCCCTCCTGATTCAATCGGGGATCTCTAGCCGTCAGCTTGGACTGGAGATGACTGAATCCAGCCTGATTCCCAGTGTCCACACAGCCCTGGAGGTGCTTGGAAGCTTGCGCAGACTCGGCGTTTCATTGCTGATGGACGACTTTGGCACCGGCTACAGCTCGCTGAGCAACCTGCATTCGTTTCCCTTCGATGTGCTCAAAATCGACCGCTCCTTCGTTACCCGCATGACCGAGGGCGATCAGCCGCTGCAGATCGTTCGCACCATCATCGAATTGGCAAGGGCAATGGGAATGGATGTGGTGGCCGAGGGAATTGAAACCGCAGAACAGTTCCATCTGCTTCGCGGGATGGGGTGTCGGTATGGCCAGGGCTACCTCTTCGCACGCCCCATGTCGGCCGAGGCTGTCACCCATCTGTTGCGGCTGCCGGGCCGGGTGTTGCCAGATCTGGAGGCGTCTGAGACGGCTTGAACGCTGAGTGTTGCCGGTTCTTGCTGCGCTGCCCTTGCGCTTGCATCGATTCTCTGTTTGTTCCATTTCAGGACTCGGCGGCAACTCGTTCGCTTCTGGGATCGCCCAGTGGTTTGCATGGAGATAATCCTCACGTGGGAACTCTGGCCGGACGCTAGACTCAACTCCATGCAGCAAGCGACCGCATCCGCCACCACCCCTGCCACCTCCAGTTTTGCGGGTCTGCTTGCCGCGCTTACCATGCCCGAGCAAAGGCCTGGAACTCAAGACGACGAGTCTTTGCACTTGGGGTCGAGATTCTCTGCCGCATCGAACGATGACGGGCTGGAAGACGACATCGCGACACTCAGCTACGAGCGCGCATTGAAGGCCCACGCGCGCTATCGCACCGCAATCCAGCAGCCCACTTATTGTGCCGATCAGGGGCCTGTCAAAGTTGATGATCCGCCTGCCGCTGCTCCTACGGTGGCGGCACAACGGGCAGTCGACCGCACCGCGGCTACGGAGCCGGAGGTGATGAGGACTGCGAGCACGCCATTTGAACGCAATCTCAAGTCCGCAAGCATTACCATTCGCCTCAGCAAGGCAGAGTGCGCGCAACTGCACAGGCGCGCCGCCGATGCCGGGCTCACCGTCTCGGCTTATCTGCGCTCATGCACCTTCGAGGCTGAATCGCTGAGGGCAATGGTCAAAGACACGCTGGCCGAGCTTCGTGTGGCCAAGGCCCAGACAAAGCTGGCCGATACTGAGTCGCCCCGCCCCATGCCGTTCTGCCCAGAGGCACCTCGTGTCTCCATGATTCGGAGAGCCAGTGAATGGCTGGGGCGTCTGCTGACTCCTTGGCACAGCAGCCAGCGTGTTGCCCGCGCCTGAAGCCTTGCTCGCCGAGCATCTTGCGAAATAAATCCATGGCGAGATTTGAGGTGTCAGGGCACGACTGAGGTCGTGCCCTGACACGTTTTGCAATCTTAATTGGGTTTTGCAAAAACTCCGCTTACTCTACTTCAAGCACCAGGCATTTGAGGTACTCGGTCTCAGGAAGGTTGAGAATGACGGGATGGTCAAGCGCTGCCCCGCGCCGCTCTAGCAGGCGCACTCTGCGGTGGGCATCGGCTGCGGCCGAGGCAACGCTGGCTTCAAGATCGGCCCAGCCCACATGATGCGAACAGGAGCAGGTGACGAGCAGACCGCCGGGGCGCAGCATTTTGAGCGCTCTCAAGTTCATTTCCTTATAGCCGCGCAGGGCGCCCTCGACGGCTCGCTGGCTCTTGGCGAAGGCAGGCGGATCGAGGACGATGGCGTCAAACTTCTCGCCCGCTTCAGACCAGTCGCGGAGGATCTGGAAGGCGTCACCCTCGACCCAGTCCACTTGCGCGCCCAGTTGCGACCGATTTGCCTCAAGATTACGCTCGGCGATTTCAAGCGATGAATGCGACGAGTCGATGCCCGTCACGCTCTTCGAGACCCGCGCCAAATGCAGGGCAAAGCCTCCCTGGTAGGTGCAGACGTCAAGCGCACGGCCGGTTGCACCGAGTCTCCGCGCCCACTCCGCCGCCGCGGCGTAGTTGGATCGCTGGTCGAGGAACGCGCCCGTCTTCTGTCCGGAGTTGGCGTCGTAGTGAAACTGAAGGCCGTTGAGCTTGAACCGAGTGCTCGCGATTAGATTGGCGGGATCGGTTGCCCAGAGTGGCGTGAGGTCGGGCGCAGCCAATCCTTCCAACTCGCGCATGCGCGGGTCGGGCCGTTCGAAGATGGCTGCCGGGGCCAACTCTTCGCGGAGGACACGGACGCAGCTCTCGCGCACCGCGGCGGATTCCAGACCCTTAGACAGCAGTTGCAGAATCACCAGTTCGCCGTATTTGTCCACGACCAGACCGGGCAACTCGTCGGCCTCGCTGAAGCACAGGCGGCAGGAGTCGTTCGCTTCGTCAAGGAGAGGCCTGCGCCGGGCTATGGCCGAGCGGAGGCGGGCCTGGAGCAACTGGAGCCAGGCGGCATGGTCGACGGCTTCACGCGAAACAATCCGCAGCGCAATCTGCGAGGTGGGGCTGTAGAGTGCCGTCCCCAGCAGCAAACCGCGGCTATCGGCCACGGGCAGCAGCGCCGGTCGCTCGCCGGTGGGCAAGTCGAGAGATTCAATGTCGGAGGCATAGACCCACAAATGGCCTACGCGGAGCCGGTCCGCGGCGCGTCGGCTAATGCGCGCGCCGGAAATCAGAGACGCCCGGGCGGCTGGCAGTGCAGGCTTTTGAATTTCCTTGTTGGCAACAGTTCGGGCAGTGCGCGGCTTGGTCATGGGCTCCCTGGTGTGGGTCGTGTACTCCCCAATCCTATCGTCCCCAGCTCACAGGGGTCGAAGTGCATGCGGCCATCGCAAAGGGCCGTTTTCGCGGGCTCTTTGATGCGCATCACACGCAACCGGCCTATAATGAAGCATGGCGACTGTCCACCAGTCCACACCGGCAGAGGATGCGGGCGCACTTCCCGTACCCGCGAAGAAGACTCTGCCAGCTGTGTCCGAGGCCGACCAGCAGGTCATCGACCGGCGAATTGAGGCCCTTCTCAAGCAGGTCCATGCCAACCGTCCCACCGAAGACATCGCATTAATTCGCAAGGCTTGGGAGTTCTGCGTCCAGCACCACGAGGGGCAGATGCGGGCCTCCGGCGAGCCTTATATTGTGCACCCCCTCGAAGTAGCAGAAGTGCTGGCCGAGATGAAGATGGACTCGACGGCCATCGCCGCCGGCCTGCTGCACGACTCGGTTGAAGACACACCCGCTACCAACGAGGAGATCCAGGCCAAGTTTGGCGACCAGGTGGCCCACATTGTCGAGGGCGTCACCAATATCGACAAAATCCAGTTTGCCAATCGCGAAGACCGCCAAGCCGAAAACGTGCGCAAGATGCTGCTGGCCATGGTTTCGGATGTGCGCGTCGTGTTGATCAAGCTGGCCGATCGCCTTCATAATATGCGGACCCTTGAGCACCTCAGACCCGAGCGTCAGGAGGCCATCGCGCGGGAGACCCTGGACATCTACGCGCCACTGGCACACCGGCTGGGCATGGGCAAGGTGCGCGGCGAGCTTGAAGATCTAGCATTCCGCTATACCGACCCGGTCAGCTACGAACAGGTGACGGCCGCGGTTGAATCCCGGCGCATCGAGGGCGAACAGTTTCTGCGCGGCGTGGAAGATACGCTCACCGAACAACTGCGCGAGAACAACATCCAGGCTCGGGTCGAGTGGCGCATCAAACGCATTTATTCGATCTATCAAAAACTCGAGCGATCGAAGGTCTCCTTCGATCAGGTCTACGATCTACTGGCGATTCGCGTCATTACGCAGGATGTGGCCGCCTGCTATGCGGTTTTCGGATTGATTCACACGCTCTGGCGGCCGGTGCCGGGGCGCATCAAAGACTTTATCGCCATGCCCCGCGCCAACCGCTACCAATCCCTGCACACGACGGTGATGGGGGCCAGCGGGCATCAATTCGAAGTGCAGATCCGCACCGAGGAGATGCACCGAATCGCCGAAGAGGGCATTGCCGCCCACTGGAAGTACAAAGCCGGCGGTGTCGCGGTTACGGCCCGCGACGAGGAGAGGCTCAACTGGATCCGCCAGCTCGTCGAGTGGCAAAAGGAGATGACCGACCCCAACGAGTTCCTCTCCAGCCTGAAGATGGACCTCTATCCGGACGAGACCTACACCTTCACGCCGAAAGGAAAAGTGGTTGTCATCCCCGCCGATGGCACGCCGGTCGATTTTGCCTATACGATTCACACCGAGGTCGGCCATACCTGCGTGGGAGCCAAGGTTAACGGTCGCATGGCTCCGCTGCGGACCAAGCTGCGCACGGGCGACATTGTCGAGATCGTTACTCAGAAGGATCACAAGCCGAGCCGGGACTGGCTCAGCTTCGTCAAGAGCCCGCGCGCCCGCAACAAGATCAAGCACTGGCTCAACGAAGACCATCGCCGCCGGGCGGTCGAGATCGGCCGCAAGCTGCTGGAGCGCGAGGCCCGCAAATTCAAGGTGCCACTCACGCAAATTGGCGACCAGGATCTGAGCCGCATCGCCAAAGAATATAGCCTGGCCACGGCAGCTGACCTGCTGGCCGCGCTAGGGCTGGGCAAGCAATCCGCTCGCCAGGTGCTCGGCAAGCTGGCGCCCGGCAGCACGACGCAGCCGGAGGCCGACGCTGCTCCGGAGATCAAGCCCTCCACCGCCGAGTCGGCAATGTCGGATGCGGTGCGCAAGCTGCATCTGACCGGCTCCGATTCGCTGCAGGTGGAGGGGCAAAACGATATGCTCGTCTACCGGGCGCGATGTTGCAACCCGATCCGCGGCGAGGAAATCGTCGGATATGTCACGCGGGGCAAGGGCGTCGCCGTTCATGCGCGCGGTTGCCCGAATGTGCAGAACCTGCTTTACGAGAGCGACCGCCGCATCGCCGTCGAGTGGTCACGCAAGAGTCACGCCGCGGCCGGCCAGCCGCAGCGCTACCCGGTCAAGATCACCGTCTCCTGCGACGACCGGGCGGGAATGTTGAAGGAATTGATCGCAGTGCTCTCTGACGACAACTCCAATATCAGCGGCGTCGATATCCGCAAAGATGAGAACGGCGAAGCCGTTGTTGAACTGGTCGCCGAAGCCGAAGACGTCCACCACCTCAACCGCATGGTCCTCGGCCTGCGCCGCGTCAGCGGCGTCCGCGCCGTGCAGCGAACGCAGAAGCTTTAGGGACTGCTGCCGCTTCGCGAGGCCCGGAATCGATGCAATCATCGCAAATATTGCAACGCTCCCACTCCGCTTGGATTCCTCCTCTTCTTCGAAACTACAACTGGTCTATACCGCTCAGACTCGCTTCGACTGCGGGTGAGAAGCTGAAGCGTGCGAATCTGCGCTTTGCAGCGGAAGGTCGTTTCGATGACCGAACTCATCAACAAGCCCTTTGATCCAGCGTGTTTTCTGGCGAACGAAGGGCCAGGACGAAGCATCCACCGTCAATCCGCAAAAAAGTTCTTCTATTCCCAGGGCGGCCCAGCCGACTCTATCTTTTATCTTCAGACGGGCCGGGCAAAGCTGACTGTCCTCTCCAAACGGGGCAAAGAGGCTACAGTGACGATGCTTGCCTCTGGAGACTTCTTTGGCGAGGAGTCGATGGCCCGGGCGGGGGCGCTTCGAACGGCTTCGGCGATGGCCGTATCGGTCTGCGTTGCGCTCAGGATCGAAAGAGCCCAGATGCTCCGCGTGCTGCATGAAGAACCTGCGTTCTCCGACTTTTTCATGCAGTTCATCCTGACGCGAGGAATTAGAACCCAGGCTGACCTGGTCGATCAGCTCTTCAACTCGAGCGAAAGACGCCTTGCCCGAACGCTCTTGCTGATGGCGGATTATGGAGGGCCGGGCGACCCGGAGACCCTGATCCCGGCTGTGACCCAGGAGACTCTCGCGGAGATGATCGGTACCACGCGGTCCCGCGTCAGCTTCTTCATGAATCGATTCAGAAAGCTCGGTTACATCGAATATAACGGACGCATACGTGTCCACACGTCGTTGCTCAACATGGTCCTGCATGACGATCTGCCGGAAGAGAATGCGACCAGGCCGAGACTCCTCGATCCCCCTCCGAGCGCCGCTCGAACCCGCAAACGAGCGAAGCTGATATGAGTTGAGCGCGTCTATCGTCTGCAAAGCCGTCCGCAACACTGAGAGCAAGCTGCACCACTGAGCCACAGTCAGGAGAAGATATGTCGTTCGGTCTCTACGCAACAGGATTCGCTATCATGATCGGCGGGCTGGCTTACGCCGCGCACTTGGTGCATCTGCCAGCGCACTGGATTGCCGTGGGCGTGATCGTGATGATCGGCGTCGGTATCTTGTCCGCTGTAAAGGCCACTCGCCAGAAAGACTCCGCCAACTAGCAATGTTTTGATTTTGGAGGTTACCCTTGCCGCTGTCCCTCTCGGGCAGGCACGATTGCACAGGATTGGCCGGAGCACAAGGATTCTTTTCGCGTGTCTCTCAACTTTTCCGGGACGGTCTCGTCTATACAGGCTGATCACTGTCTCGTTTTGACATGAACGGGATTTTTCCCCGTCCTAATGTGAAGCTGCCTATTATGATGAGCTTGGAACTCAGGCCGGTCTTGGAAGATCGGCCGGTAATTCTTCCCGGAATATTTTCGATTGCAACCACAACTTTTGGTGTTTTCGGGGGTTCAACTTCCGAAGGAAGGCGAAGGAAAAAACCACTATGCGTTTAAAGAGTTCTCTCCCCCCTTGCGCATTGACTTGCACAGTGCTGTGTTTGATGACCCTATTCACAGGCTGGGCAGCACGTGCCCAGGAGGTTGCGCCCACGATCAGGATTGTCGACCGGATCGACGAAAACAACCTGGTGACGCTCAAGGGCAACACGCACCCGGCGGCCAATGCGAAGAACGATCGCGGCCCGGTCAGCCCGGATCTACCCATGAGCGACCTGATTCTGGTGCTGAACCGGAGCCCGCAACAGCAGGCGGCTTTTGAGAAGTTTGTCGCCAGCCAGTACGACTCTTCCTCGCCCAACTTTCATCAGTGGCTCACGCCGCAGCAGGTAGGCCAGCAGTTCGGCCCGTCTGAAAACGATATCGCGGCCATCTCCGCGTGGCTTTCGAGCCACGGTCTCTCAGTGGATCAGATACCGAACGACCACATGTCGATCCGGTTCAGCGGCAAGGCATCGCAGGTCGAGAGCGCATTTCACACCGAGATTCACAATCTGGAAGTGAATGGTGCGGCGCACATCGGCAACATGACCGATCCGAAGATTCCCGCCGCCGTGGCTCCGGTCGTGGTGGGCGTCAAGGCGCTGCACAACTTCTTTCCGCGGCCCGCGCACCACTTGGGCAGTCAGGTCCGGCGCGATGCGACGACGGGAAGATGGACGCGGGTTCCGAGTACTGCGGTTTTGGGCTCGGCATCGGGAGCTTCGGCAGGGCGGCCGGCATTGGGTGGAGCAGCGGTAGGTTCTCCGTTCAGCAGCGCCACCAGGACGGCGACAGCGAAGCCGCAATACGGCATCAGCCAGAGTGGCGCAAATGCCTACGTGGAAGAAGACGTGGCTCCCTACGACTTTGCCACCATCTACAATATTCTGCCGCTATGGAATGCGGGTACGCCGATCGATGGGACGGGACAGACGATCGCGATTGCCGGAACCAGCGACATCTGCGTTGGCCAAAACGTCCCAGCTTGCATCGACTCGGGGAGCGGGTCGCCAAACAACGACATCCTCGTCTTTCGCAACACTTTCGGCCTTCCAACGACCAACACGGCCAACACTCCTATACGCATCTCCGGCAATAGTCAGCCGCTAACGGTTTGCACAGACCCAGGCACTGAAAACATCCCGCCGCCCTGCACCATCGACGACCTGGTTGAGAACTCTCTCGACGTGGAGTGGTCGGGTTCGGTGGCCAAGAACGCGCAGATCGTGCTTGTCGCCTCGTATTCCCCACCAGGTTCAACCGTCGACGGTCTCTTCGATTCGGAGAGCTATATTGTCGACAAACTCACGGCACGCATCATGAACGTGAGTTATGGCGAATGCGAACTGGGCAACGGCACCGCCGGCAACGTTGAGTACTACGACCTGTGGCAGACGGCAGCGGCGGAAGGAATCTCAGTCTTTGTCGCTGCTGGCGACTCGGGCTCAGCCTCATGCGACGACGGCTACAACTTTGCGGAATCCGGACTCACTGTGAGCGGACTCGCCTCCACACCGTACAACACTGCGGTGGGTGGAACGGACTTCAACTGGTGCACTCCGGACACATTTTTCAATACTGAGTGTTCGGCCTCGCCTTATTGGAACTCGTCAAACAGCGCGACTGGGGCCAGCGTCAACGGTTCCGGCCCACAAGGGGGTTATGTGAAGGAGACTCCCTGGAATGAGTCCTGCGCCAATCCGCTGACAACGACGTGGGCGGCGGATATGGCCAATGTGATTTACGGCTACCCAACTTCGGCTGTGACGAGCACCGAACAGGCCTGCAACTTCGTCGCGGATTTCGACTACACCGGCTACTACGACGGAGTCGAAGGCCTGGGATCGCTGTACCCCTACGGCGAGGGTCTTTTAGAGACCACGGGTGGAAGCGGCGGGGCCAGCGGATGCGTGGTGGGCAGCGCGGTGACTAACCAAACCACCGGCGAAATGACGGGATGCACTGCCGGAGCTACGAGCACTGGCGCCACCACCAACCCTGACACAGGGGCAGCGCAGGCGTCTCTTCCTCTCAGCAACAACGGCTGGATCAAGCCGAGTTGGCAGGGCGGAGTTGGCGGCATTCCAGCCGACGGAGTTCGCGATCTTCCCGACGTCAGCTTCTTCGCATCAGACGGCTATTTATCGAGCAGCGCTTACCTGATGTGCGCCTCCGCCGTGAACACAGGCAATGCTCCATGCGCTTATTCCACCTACTCGGAGCCGTTTTACCAGGAGGTGGGAGGAACGTCGGTGGCAACGCCCGCGATGGCCGGAGTGATGGCGCTGATCAACCAGAAGGAAGGCGCGGCGCAGGGGTTTGCAAACCCAGGGCTCTATTCGCTCGCCTCTAAACAAAACTACTCGAATTGCAGCGCGGAGACGGTCACCACATCGAGCGGATGCTATTTCAACGATATCGATCAGGGTACAAACGCTGTGCCCTGCGACTACGCGGCAATCACCACAGCTATCTCGCCCAACTGCACGGCGACGCAATCCACGCTGGGGAGTGCAGATTACATTGGCATCCTGACCGGCTACAGCGCAGTCCAAGGCTACGACCAGGCCACGGGGCTTGGATCGTTGAACGTGGCCAACGTGGTGAATGCCTGGGTATCGGAGATCGGTACGGGACAGACTACCGTGACGGTGGCTCCGACGCCAAGCACTGTCTCGACGAGCCAGAGCGTGAGCGTGCTGGTAACCGTGGTGAGCAATCCCACTGGTGGAACGACCCCGACCGGAGCAGTGACGCTCTCCGGCCCCGGCTACACATCGGGACCTGGGACGCTTTCCGGCGGAACAACCACGTTCACGATCCCTGCCGGCAGCCTGAGTGTGGGAATCGATACGCTGACGGCCAATTACTACACCGGGGATGCGAACTACGCTCCGTCAAGTGGAACCGGAAGCGTGACAGTGACGGGGTCGGGGACGCAGTCGGGTTTCACGCTCTCAGCCACGTCCCCGGCTGCTGCCATAGCTCCAGGATCGTCAGCCACAAGCACTGTCTCGGTTGCCTCGACCAGCAGCTATGCGGGCACAGTGACCTTCCCATCGACTTGCACTGTGACCGGATTCCCGACGGGGGTGACAGCCTCGACAGCGGGAATCAGTTGCTCTCTTACCGGAAGCGGTACAGTGACGATGACCAACGGCGTGCCGAGCGGAACGGTTACTTACTCGGTAAATACGACCGGGACGACGACCGCGCAACTGGCTCCGCCGGCCAGCGGAACAGCTCCTCTCGTTGCGCATCGCAGCGGCTCGGGCTGGTTTAAGTCCGCAGGTGGAACCGCTCTTGCGGCTCTGCTCCTCTTCCTGGCGCCGGTCGGCTCCCGGAAGTGGAGAAAATCGCTCAGTGCGCTTTTGCTGCTGGCTGCAGTCACTCTCACGGGCGTCGGTTGCGGCGGAGGCGGAGGCGCTTCGACACCCCCGACGCTGGCGACACCAGCTGTCTTTATAACCCCGACTCCGACAAGCATCATGGTCAACCAGCCGCTGTCTGTCGCGATCTCCGTGACGGGCTCTGCCGGTACGCCGACCGGAGGGGTGAGTTTCAGCGGAGGCGGCTATAGCTCCGCGTCGCAAACGCTCTCGTCCGGAAAGACGACCTTCAACGTTCCCGCCAACTCGTTTACTTCCATCGGGATGGTAACTCTCACAGCAAACTACGGCGGAGACAGCAACTACAACCCCGGCAGTGGAGCAAACACGGTTACCGTCAGCAACGCGCCCACGCCTGCGGGCACTTACACCTTTACCGTAACCGGGAACGGGAACCCTGCGGTCACACCCGTACCCTCGACCACCTTTACCGTCACAGTGAACTAGGTTGTCTGGCAGGCACGCGCAATGGCCCTTCTCTCGGGAAGGGCCATTGCATTTTGTCGATCTTGACGAGAATGCGGCGGAAGGCCGGGGTCTTCCGGCTTAAGAGCTGACCAGCTTGAGACGGACCGTGCCTTTGCGCGGCGCTATAAAACGGTTGGCGCGCCAGGCAATGGATAGCTTCTCCCGATCGAGCAGTTTGCGAATCTGGCCGCGAGCGTGCTCCGCCCAGGGGCCACCCTTATCCAGCTGAAGGTAGGCTTGCCAATGGCGTAACGCCAATCGCGTCTCGCCTCTGCGCTCATGGGCCAGAGCCAGATTGTAGTGGGCGTCGGCATAGCGGGGAGCCAGCGCGACGGCTCGGCGATAGGCAGCAATCGATTCATCCAGCCGCTGCAACTCGTCGAGCACGTTGCCCAGGTCAAAGAACGCGAGGACGTAGGCCGGGTCGATCTCCGTCGCATGGCGATAGAGCTTCTCAGCCCAGTCGAACTCGCGCAGATGGAAGTGGATGGTTCCCAAATTGATCCAGGCGGGCGCGAATCTGGGGTCGATCTCCATGATCTTCTGGTAGAGCTTGATGGCTTGGAT
>JBEKCA010000048.1:0-35609 GCA_050015115.1 Occallatibacter sp. | reverse complement strand
ACCGCACTGCTTCCTGCTTGAATTCCAGGGTGTATCGGCCTCGTTTCCCGTTCCTCATTCAGTGTCCCTTTCTGCTATTTAAGCAGTTCGTCAAGGGATACGTTTTGCGGGGGCAAGGTCATTCTGCCCATGGCAGGTCTCCGGGCAGGACATTCTGTTCGAGGTCTTCTTCCGGGAGATTGGCGGGGCGTTGGGCAAGGCCGGAGGAGCGGATGACAGCGCGAGAAAAAAGCGCATAGCGCGATGGAAGCTCTATTCAAGCGTTCTGTCGGTTGCGGCTACGGTGGCTCGTGCCTGGAAGGCTGCAACAAATCCGGCCCAACCAAAAATGACCAGTATCCTTTCTGAGGCGGCATCAACGATGCTCGCGATACAAGCGCTGCAGTCGTAAAGGCAGGTGCCGAAGGGATTGAGTCGGAGGCAACTCTGGAGACACTCTCGCTGTCTGAACTAAAGGCAAGCATCTCCGATGATCTTGGCAGCCTGACTGTACCTCTATTGGTTATCCTCGACGATATCGATAGGCTTTCAAAGGAAGAAATTCGTCTCGTTCTCCAGCTAGTTAAGGCCAACGCGGATTTTCCGAATATAATCTATCTTTTGTTGGCACAAAAAGACACCGTGGTGAAGGCTCTTGAGGATGTTTCTCCAGGCAACGCCGGTGCCTTTCTCGAAAAGATTGTCCAAGTCAGCTTCGATGTTCCTACATTGAATCGGAAACAGCTTCAAAGTATTCTATTTGAAGGGCTTAATAGGATTCTTACGGGTGAAAGTCTGTCCGCGAGATTCGACAAGAATCATTGGGGGTCTGTATTTCCTGCGATATTTCCTTTATTTCGGAACCTTCGTGACGTAAACCGATTTCTCGGTTCCTTGGCATTCCACATTGAGGTTTTTCGGAATGGGGACACATTTGAGGTTAATCCGGTCGACCTGATTGGGCTTGAGGTTCTTCGGGTCTTCGAGCCAAACGTGTATCGCAGGCTTCCGCAAGACAAGGAGGTGTTGACCCTCGAATCGCGCGGCTACCGGGACAAAAAGCGGGATGAGGACAAAAGACGTATAGATGATCTGGTTATCTTAGCCTCAGATGAGCGAAAGGCTTACGTGTCAAAATTGATCGCGGAGTTGTTTCCCCCATCCGGTCTCCTGCGAGGTCATTTTTCTGCAAGTGACGAACAGGAAAATCGTTGGTTTAAAGAGCTACGCGTCTGTTCATACAAGGCTTTTGATAGATATTTTCAGTTGGCGACTCCGGAGGGCGATGTTTCTCAAGCCGATATTGATGAGCTTATAGGGCAAATGTCCAATAAGGAATCACTACAAGGGATCTTTGAAGGTCTGACAAGGCGAGGCTTGTTGGAAACGATGTTCCAGAGGCTTCACTCCTTGTCGGAAACGCTTCCGTTAGATCACGCACCGACATTTCTCGCGGCCCTTTTTGAACTTGAGTTTGAGGAACGGGAGTACGACTTGTTCGAGACGCCGCCAAAGGATCGGGTTGTTGGATTTACCTTTTGGTATCTTCACCGAATGGGCGAGAGGGCGCGGGTTGACACCCTCAAGGCTGCGTTGACTGCGACTGATGGCATCGGAATTGCGGTCAATGTAGCAGGTTCGTTTATAAGGTTCGCTGAACCCAAGGGTCAGATCGAGCCATTTCTTGAATCAGAGGAAGCGCGCGAGGAGCTAAAAGGAGCTTGCCTGGCAGCAATCAAGCGTGTAACAAAGCAGAGCCCCTCCTTCACACCGCAGTTGGACCTTTGCTTCCTTCGATATTGGGTTTCTTGGGACCCAGACGCAGCGGCGGCTTGGCTCTTGGCTTATCTTCAGACGCGGGCGAATGTTGTGCATTTTCTTCAGTCGATCGTTTCCACGAGCAACGGCACCGGCGGGAGGAAGCGGTATTTCATACTTTCGAGTCTTGGAGAACTCATCAAATTGAATGAGCTGCGGGAAAGAATCTCTAAATACTTGACAGGCGATTTGACTGTCGAGGAAGTCGAACTCCTCAAATTGGTAAAGGCCTCCTTCAAGCGTATTGATGAGGGCGTGGTGGAGGACCCATATCAGATCATTCAGGGTTACCAGTGATGGGGCGCTTGCGCACTCTACACTTTGCGGAATCCCAGGTCCCAAATATTAGAAATGAGCGGAGATTGACTGGCTACTTCTTCAGCGGCTTGCGGGCGAAGTAATAGAGCGAGAAGGCCAGCGCGGCGAAGCATAACACCGAGACATAGTTGTTATCGAGAAAGGTGTGCGGGAAGTTGAGCAGGTCGCGGCCGTCCTTGAAGGTGGATTCGTAACCTTTGAGAGCTACGCCGATGAGGCCAACGATGCCGCCTGCCGCGATAAGTCCCGAGGCGAAGAGGGAGCCAGGGGAGATCTCGCTGTCGGTGGATTCGCCGCCTGTCTTTTTGACCGCCGCATCCACGAACCAGCGCACCATGCCGCCGCAGAAGATGGCTAACGTCGTTCCAATCGATAGATAAGCTCCGACGGCGAAGCTGAGCGAGCGGACGCCGAGTAACTCGACCGCGATGACCAGAAAGACGCCGAGCAGGACCAGTCCCCAGGGTAACTTCCGGCTTAGTATTCCGTTGATGACGGTGGCCATGAGTCGTGCTTGCGGCGCGGCTGCCTTCTCCGAGCCGATGCCTTGTATCCACTGGACTTCTATTTGATGACTCGCAGGCGAGTAGAGGTATTTTCCGTCTGCCAATTCTGGCGACCCGAGAGCATTGAGGATTGTGTATTCGGATTTGTGGTGGGTGGTGGCGGACTTGTCTGCGCCAAGAACCCGAATTGTTTCAGGCAAACGCTGAGCGTCGGATTGTACGGCGACGCCGGGATGAGATGCGTTGATATCCCAGGGTTGCGCAGCGGAGTGGAATTCCTGCAGGCCAGAGTTCATCAGATTTAATGTGAGGCCGATGGCGACGGTGGAGACGACGACGCCGATCATCAGCGCAATCTGCTGTAGCCGCGGCGTGGAGCCGACGAGGTAGCCGGTCTTGAGATCCTGCGAAGTATCGCCGGCGTTGGCTGCGGCAATGGCGACGATGCCGCCAATGGTGATGGCGAGTGCGCCGTAGGCTGGGGCCGT
The DNA here is from genome assembly GCA_050015115.1 of Occallatibacter sp. GTDB lineage: Bacteria > Acidobacteriota > Terriglobia > Terriglobales > Acidobacteriaceae > Telmatobacter. Next base: position 32,500 of record JBEKCA010000048.1, on the reverse strand, counting down.
CCAGCCCTCAAAGAGGAAGACGGCGCATGTGGCCATCAGGGTCGCGATGGCCATTCCCGACATCGGATTGGCCGAGCTGCCAATGAGTCCTACGATGCGCGAGCTGACCGTGACAAACAGGAATCCGAAGATGACGACGAGCAGCGCGGCGGCGATGTTGGGCAGGATGCCGACCTGCGCGCCGGGCACCGGCTTGAAGGTGAGGAAGATGAAGGTCAATACAACGATCGCCAGCGAGCCAAAGACGACTGTGCGCATGGATAGGTCGTCCTCGGTGCGTATGGGCTTTGCGCTGCCCTCTTTGGTGGCGCGCAGGTTTTTGAATCCCGCGGCGAGCGCACTGACAATGGTCGGCAGGGTGCGCAGCAAGGTGATAAGTCCCGAGGCTGCGACCGCGCCCGCACCCATGGGGCGAATGTAAGTGGACCATAACTGACTGGGGCCCATTGCGGCGATAGGAATAGTGCCGGGATAGACGGGGCCGGGCATCGCCTTGCCAAAGAAGTAGATCAGTGGCATGAGAACGAGCCAGGAGAAGACGCCTCCTGCAAAGATGACTCCGGCGATGCGCGGGCCGATGATGTAACCCACGCCGAGATACTCCGGCGTGGCGTCGGCCTTGATGGATGAACCTTTGAGGACGTGCTGCGGGCCAAAGTCGGGCTGGAACTCGGGTGTGCCGGGCCACGCCTTGAAGAGGTTTTCATTTTGGAAGAACGTGTAGATGCCGCCAATGCCAAGGCCGAAGAAGACGCGGCTGGCGAAGGAGCCTCCCTTTTCTCCGGCGATCAGCACGTCGGCGCAGGCTGTGCCTTCAGGGTATTTGAGGTTGCCGTGTTCCTGGACGATGAGCTGCCGGCGTAGCGGAATCATGAACAGTACGCCGAGCCAGCCGCCGATCAGGGCCAGCATGAAGATGCGCGAGTATTCGAGATCGAAGCCGAGAAAGACCAGCGCCGGCAGGGTGAAGATGACTCCCGAAGCGATCGACTGGCCGGCATTGCCCGTGGTCTGCACGATGTTGTTCTCGAGGATGGACGGTTTTGTGCTGATCGCCTGTCTTAGCCACCGGGGCATTGGGATCGCCTGGACGACTCTGCCCCTGCAAAGAGCTGTGAACCACCTCAAAATGCTGATGGACAACACTGCGATGGGGATAGAAGCCGCAACTGTAAGGCCCGCGCGGAGGCCTACATAGACCGTGACGCCTCCAAATACGACGCCGAACATACCTCCTAAGAAAATGGCGCGGACGGTTAATTCAAGTGGCTTTTCGCCAGGCGAGACGAAGGACTGAAAGGCGGGGGGCTGAGAGTCGGGCACGGATGGCCTCCAAGGGTCGCAGACGGTGTTGGGTCAGCTTCCCTGAAGAGGAAGTGTAGCAGCGCAGGGGGCTTGGGCGACAATGGCGGGTTGCGGAACTGCCCCGATTCACTCCTCTATAAGCGGGAGATGTTATCCTTGCCGGGTTCGAGAACCCTCTGGAGATTTCAATGTCTGATCGGCGCAACCTTCGCATATTGAATTCAGTCTTTGTCGCAACCGCTTTGTTGGGCGGACTGCTTGCCTCACCGGCGCTTCTCACCGCGCAGAAGCCTTATCACATCGTCGATCGCTGGAAGCTGGGCGGAGAGGGCGGCTGGGACTATCTGCTCGCCGATCCTCCGGCGCACCGGCTTTATATCACTCACGGGGTCCGCGTGGAGGTTGTCGATTCGCTGACGGGCAAGCCCGTTGGCGCAATTACCGGCCTGCAAGGCACGCACGGAGTCGCGCTCGACGATACCGGCAAACTCGGCTACATCTCCGACGGCAAGGGCAATGCTGTGGTCGTCTTTGACCGCGCGACACTGGCCACCGTGGCGACGATTCCAGCCGGGCAGAATCCCGATGCAATCGTCTTCGAACCGGTCACGCAGACCGTCTGGGCCTTCAACGGCCGCAGCCAGGACGCAAGCGTGATCGACGTGGCGACGCGGAAGGTTGTCGCGACAATCCCGCTTCCCGGCAAGCCGGAATTCGCCGCCGTCGATGGCAAGGGAATGATCTACGACAACATCGAAGACAAGAGCGAGTTGATTCGCATTGATGGCAAGGCGAAAAAGCTGACCGGAGAGTGGAAGCTCGCGGGCTGCGATGGGCCTTCCGGGCTCGCTATCGACGTTGCCGGTGGGCGGCTCTTCTCGGTCTGCGGCGGCAAGAAGATGGCCGTGACCGATGCGAAGACCGGCCAATCGATTGGGGTTTCCTTGATCGGCGTTGGCCCCGACGCCGCAGGTTGGGACGCGATGCACAAGTTGGCCTTCGCCTCATGCGGCGAGGGAGTCCTATCGGTCATTGACGCCGGTGCTCCGGGCTATCCAAGCGTCGAGAGCCTGCCCACCCAGTCTGGCGCGCGGACCATGGCGTACGATTCGCAGGCCGATCGCATTTATCTGGTCACCGCCGATTTTGGCCCCCGTCCCGAGCCGACGGCCGCCATGCCTCATGCGCGGCCTCCGGTCATTCCAGGCAGCTTTGTCGTGCTGGTGATCGGACGGTAAGGATGGACAGGCGCCGTTGAGCTGCGGTTCCGAATCGCAAGGAAAGAAGACACTTACCGAATCACCTTGAGAGCCCCGCGGAAGAGCCCGTCGAAATCGGCGGCGAGAGCGGCGTCTTTGGCAACGGCCTGTTCGATGGCCTTCTCGGCGGCGGGCCGTTGGTAGCCCAGATTAACCAGCGCCGAGAGTACGTCGTCGACTGCTGCTCCGCGGATCGGAGTTTGAGTAGGCGCAACTGCAAAGTCGTCGAGCTTGTCTTTGAGTTCGACAACCAGCCGCTCGGCCAGCTTTTTGCCTACGCCGGGAATGCGGGTCAGTTGCGCGTGATCCTGGCCGCGAATGGCCTGAACCGTTCGCTCGGGCGACAAGCCGCTCAACATCTTCACGGCCAGCTTCGGGCCGACGCCGCTGACGGTGATCAGCCGCTCAAAAAGGCGCTTCTCCTCGCGTTCGAGAAAGCCGAATAGGGCGATCTGGTCTTCGCTGACCTGGGTGTGGATGTGCAACGAGGCCTCAGCGCCCACCGAGGGCAGCGCCGTAAAGGTCGGAATGGAGATGGTGACGTCGTATCCCACGCCGGCCGCCTCGACGATGGCCTGGCCGGGCTGCTTGTAGATGAGCTTTCCGCGCAAGTGAGCGATCATGGTGCCTTATTGTAGAATCCCGGACCTCCGGGAACACTAACCCGCTCCAATTACGTCCAAACATGGGTGCGCGATGGGGCCGGGAATGGCCTCGGCGCGCCCCCGCCAGATACAATAGGTTTGGGCCGCGGAAGACCGGCGGCAGACGATTCTGACATTTGAAGCAGGTGCACGTGAGAGGTATCCTTTGCCGCGGTCTGCGGCTTGAGTTGGTTCGGGGACTGGGGCTCGCGCTGGCGATGCTCGCGTTGACCGCAGTCGCGGCGCAGGCGCAAACGCTGAATACGCAGACGACTCTGACGGCGGAGACGCGCGATCAGAACGGACAGACGCAGGTCACAGTTGCGGTTGCCGTCACCGGCGAAGACGGACTTCCGATCGCAGGCCCGGTCTCGGTTTTCGACCGCGACAAACAGTTGGCCGGGGCAGCGCTCGACGCCCAGGGACAGGCAAAGTTCGTGCTCGAATTGCCGGGCGGCGACCATGTGCTGCGTGCGTCATTTGCAGGCGACACTTTCCACAGGGCTTCGGTCTCAGAGCCGGCGAGTGTGCAGGCGACAGTCACAGCCGCCCCCGATTTTCAAGTCTCGGTAGCACCGTCCACGCTGTCGGTTACCGCTGGAAATCCGGCATCAGTGGTCGCGACGATTACACCGGTGAACAACGGTTCTTTGACGGCGCCGATGTTTGTCACGCTCTCCTGCTCTGGCCTTCCCGATCAGGCATCCTGCACGTTCACTCCCGAAAACCTGGAGATTTTGGCGACCACGCCCACCTCGTGCCCGAGCGGCTCCGCGGCCTCCGCTTGCCCGCCGACCAGCACGATGGTGCTGACGACCAGCGCGGTTTCTGGCGCGTCTATCTCGCCGGCAGCCCGGCCAGTCACAAAGTCAACTCCTATAGCATGGGCATTTTTGTTGCCGGGCGCGCTGAGCCTGGGCGGTTTGGCCTGGGGAGCGCGAAGGCGCCGGTGGGTCAGCCGGTTCTCGCTGTCAGCGCTTGTAGCGCTGGTTACTCTGCTGGGCACTACGGGTTGCAATCCGCGCTACCAGTACGAACACCACGGTCCAGTCCCCAATCCGGCGACCCCGCCTGGAACCTACACGGTGACCGTCACCGGCCAGTTCAGCAACGGCGTCACTGCCGTGGCACATAATACCAGTTTCGTGCTTACGGTGAATTAGCTCGGGCTCGACTAAGAACATATCCGTAAATTGGGAAAAGCTATGGAGCGCCGGTCTCCAGACCGGCTGTACTGGCGACGTCCTCGCCGCCAGACCTCGCCCGCCGGTGTTGAGACCACAGTACCGCTGAGTTGGAAACCGGCGGTACCGATTTACGGATAGGCTCCAAGGCTGATAAACCGCGGCCCAGCAAAAAACTACCTCCGGGGCTAAAGCCCGAGCTGATTTGCGGCCTCTGCGGCACAACTGAAGTCGTGCCCTGACGCTTCATATTACTCCGGATGAGTTTGTCCGCAGCCACTTCAGACGGACTGAAAACCGCACAAAGAGATCCTCAAACCAAAGCCGGCCCGCGCGGTATGCGCGCGGGCCGGCTATAGCAGTGCGAGACGAGACAACTCCTAGTAGAGGACCTTCAATCCGAACTGAATGATGCGCGGCTCGAGTGTGCCGGTGATGGTGCCGCCACCAGTGACATTCGACGTCGTGCCATTCGGGGCGCCGTTCAGCGTGCCCGTCAAGGCCGCGCCGGAGGTTCCGCCAGGCAGGTAGAGGTTGGTGTGGTTGAAGACGTTGTAGGCCTCGGCGCGGAACTCGATCTTGAAGCGGTCCATTGGAGTGTTAAAGTGCTTGTTGAGGTCCAGATCGGTTTCGTAGTACTTGGGCGTGCGGCCGATATTGCGGGGCGCGTTGCCGAACGGGCTGGAGATGACGCCGCCGGCGGTGAGGGAACTGCCGGTTGTATAGGTCTCGGGCAGGGCAAAGGCGTTCCAGTTGGTGTAGTTGATGGCGCCGCTTGTCGCCTGGTGGTTCAGGCAAGAGTGGCCGGAGTTGCAATCGGTGACCGGGTTGCCGGGGATAAGGTCGGGCCGGTAGAGGATGGCTCCGCGATAGGTGGCGCTGGAAGGCAGAATCTGCGGCGAAACCTGGTTGTGGGAGTTTGGCCCGTAGTCCAAAGTGAAGGGCGAGCCGGCTTGAGCGGTGTTAATGGCGCTGATCTGCCAACCTCCAAGGATGGCGTCCGCGACGGGGTTGGCTGTCGAGAAGAACTGACGCCCGTGCCCGACCGGGACCTCATAGACAAGGCTTGTGATGTTGGCGATGGGAAGGTTGTTGTCTGACTGGCCGTAATCCGCGCGAAGGTTGTAGGCGTTTTGCGCGGAGGGCGTGATGCCGGAAAGCGCTTCGCTGGCGTTATCGAGCGAGTGCTCCCAGGTGAAGGAGTTGAGCAGGGTCAAACCCTCAACAAACCGCTGTTCGTAGCGGACCTGCAGCGCGTTGTAATGTGAGTAGAAGCCGTTGAGAGCCTCGGTGATGTCGCCGTTGAGGAAGCTGGTAGCTGAAACCTGAGTGCCCCAAGTGGGGTAAGGGCGGGCGAAGCCCGTTGCGCCCGGAACGGTGGTAATGCCGGCCGCGGGGTTCTGCTGGTTGGCGTTGACAAAGCCTTGCAGCTTGACGCCGTGATTACCGACATAGGCGATGTCGAGGAGCGTGTTCTTGGCCAGCGACTTTTGCACGCTGAGGAAGTAGCTTTCGGCGTAGGCGTCCTTCGTGTCCTTGGGAATGTAGGTCACGTTGTCTGTGCCTGGGTTGAAGTTGGTAGCCGTCGCAAGGCCCTGCGGGAAGCCCTGATCCATGGTTGCGAAGCAGGATGTCGCGGCTCCTGTTGCGGCGGTGCAATGCGATGCGGGGCTGGGACTGGACTGGTTCACTGTAATGAACAGCGCGTTGGGCGCATTGATCGGTAGAATGTCGCCCGAGCCGGCGCGGGTGTAATGGACAAAGCTGGTGCCGAATCCGCCGCGGATAGCGATGGTGGGCGTCAGGGCATAAGCGAAGCCGATGCGCGGAGCATAGTCGCCGAGGGAGGGGTTGACGAGGGTCTTGCCATAGACTCCGCCGCCGCTGTAGGGCGTGATAAACGGACCGGCTGTCGCGCCCGGGGTGAGCGTCAGCATGGTGAGCGTGGTCGGGTCGAAGTTGGAGAGATCGTTGTTGGCCTCAGAGTAAGGTGAGCCGTATTCCCAGCGGACACCAAGATTGAGAGTGAGCTTGTTGTTCGCCTTCCAGTCGTCCTGGGCGTAGACGCTGTCCATGGTCTGTAGCAGGTGCGCTTTGAAGAAGGTGGCCAACTGATATTGGGAGGTGGTGCCGAAGAGGAAGTCGGCCCAGTAGAGTTCGTCGTTGCCTGAAATCGAGCTGCAAGCCGTTCCAGCCGAGCATCCGCTGAAGGCTCCGGAGTAGGCAAAGGCGCCGTAGAGCGGGTTCGAGTCCTGCACCTCCATCCAGATGTGCTCGTACTCATAGCCGAACTTGAGTGAGTGCTTGCCTTTGACCCAGGAGAAGTTGACTTTGGGGTCGAGCAGCGACGGGTTCTGCCATTGCGGGTTGGTGTTCTGGCGTCCGACGCTTGAGAATCCGCTGCCAAAGGTAATGGTGGGAAGGCCGCCGGCCACTGTGGGATCGGCTGCAACCGTAGGCAGGCCGGGAATGGCAGGATTGATGGCGGTGTTGCCGATGGCGAGCGAGTATTTTCCAGCCTGTGTGCCCGAGAGAGCGAGGCGGGCGTCGAGCACCTTGTTGGCACCCATCAGGCGGGTGTAGCCGAGCGCAACCTGCTGATCGAGAATCTTGATGCGGCCGTTGCCGTTGGCCTGCGAATCCAGGGGCTCGGGTTCGGTGGGATAGTTGATGCCGGTCTCCTTGCGATCGCTGATCTTCAGGAACCAGGAGTTCTTTTCGTTCTGCTGGAAATCAATGCGGAGGTCGCCCTTGTCGGAGTCGTCGGTGAATGGCGCGTTGACGGCGCAATCGTTTGTCGCCAGGCCAAGCGTGCCGCCCGATGTTGATATGAGGTTGCTGCCGACCGGGGTCAGGCACTGCGAGGGCAGGTTGCCAAAAAACTTGAGAATCTGCAAAGAGGTAGGATTGATTGCCGAAGCGGGAATCGGCGTGCCGGCTTTGAAGTATTGGCCGGTGACCGGATTTTGCACATCGGTCACGAGTACGGGCGTGCCCGTGGAGGTGCCAATGCCGATTTCGTTCTGCGTTGGAACTGTGAAAACGGTCGTTGGGGTGAGGGTCTGGCGGAAGCCCTCGTAATCGAGGAAATAGAAGAGCTTGTTCTTCAAGATCGGTCCGCCAAAGTTCGCGCCGAATTGATTGCGATTGAAACCCGGCTTGGGAAAGACGTGGGTGCCGCTGACCGCATGGTAGTAGCCGAAGGCGTTCAGATCGGTGTTGCGGATGAATTCATAGAGCGTGGTGTGAAATTGGTTTCCGCCGCTCCTGGAGGCGACGTTAATGGTAGCGCCAGCGGAGCGGCCGTATTCGGCGCTCTCATTGTTGGTCACCACCTGAAACATAGTGATGGAGTCGGGCGACGGCTGGATGATCTGATTGTCGAAACCCTGGTTGCTCTCGCCGTAAGCGTTGTTGTCCATGCCGTCTAGCAGATAGTTGTTGAACATGCTGCGCAGGCCATTGACATTGTAAGCTCCGGCGCGCACCAGGCTGGTGACGGCGGTGGTGGTGGCTGCCGTGGGTGCCTGGCGCGAACCGTTGACCAGAGCCAACAGATCGGAGTAGTTGCGGCTGACCAGGGGAAGTGACTCGGTCTGATACTCCGAAACCGTTTGGCCGCGCTCGCTGGTTTCAGTCTCGATCTGTAAGGCCACGTCGCTGACTTCAACGGTGGTTGCGTCAGCCTGTCCTACCTTGAGGGTAAGATCGATGTGCTGGCGGCCGGCCACTGAGACGGTGATGTTTTTCGCCTCGGCGGGCGCAAAGCCCGGCGCGGTGGCCTCGATGGTATAGACGCCGGCGCGTAGCGACGGAACTTCGTAATCGCCGGAGCCGTTTGCGTCGACTTTGATTTCAACGCCGGAGTTTACATTGGTGACGGTGACGGAGGCGTTGGCCACCGCCGCACCGGAGGCATCGTGGACAGAGCCGATCAGGCTGCCGTCCTCATATTGCGCCCTTGCTCCAATGCCACAAATCAAGATCAAGAGGCCTACCAAGACAGTTCTGGAGAAAGTTTTTAAGTTCGTCATGGCTGCGAGGGTATCGGGTTTCTTTGAAATCTCTGTGAATTGACGGTCAATGGCGCGTGAATCGCATTCCGTTCTTCAGACCTTAATAATCCGGTCTGCCTGACTCGATAAACTCATTCCAAAGACACAACACGTGAGCGGCAGACCGCCTATTATCTTGAATTACGATGCAGCGCGTAACTGCCGTCGAGGAGAATCCAGTATGAGCCGTCAATCGCACCGTTTATTTATGCAGTTTTTTACGCTTCTTCTTCTCATTGCGCCGGTACGATTCGCCGCGGCATCTCCGGTGCTGATGATCTCCATCGACGGACTGAAGCCGGAGTATGTGACTGAGGCCGATGCGAGAGGAATGCACATTCCATATCTCCACTCGCTGGTTCGCGATGGGGTTTATTCGGAGGGCGTGGTAGGGGTTTGGCCCACCGTGACTTATCCAAGTCACACGACATTGTTGACTGGCGTATCGCCCGCCGAGCACGGCATCCACAACAATCTGGAGTTCGATCCGGGGCGGAACTTCTCCGGTGCCTGGTACTGGTACGCGCCGCAGATTCGCGTTCCGACGCTGTGGCAGATCGCGCACAACGCGGGCCTGCGCACGGCCAGTGTTGGTTGGCCAGTGAGCGTGGGTGCTACGGATGTGGATTGGCTGATTCCGGAGTTCTGGCGCAACGCGAGCCCTTCGAGCGCCCCGAATCCCTCCGACCGCGAGTTGATAGTCGCGCTTTCACGCCCCGATACATTGCTCAAGCAATTGCAACCCTCACTGGGCCCTTACATGATGGGGAACGATACCAGCATCGATGGTGATGAGGTCAAGACGCGCTACTCGATTGAGATTCTTCGCCAGCGCAAACCCGCGTTCATGACCATCCACCTGAGTTCTCTCGACAGCGTCGAACACGAGTACGGACCCTTCAGCGCAGAGGCCAACGGAGATCTTGAAGCAATCGATGGAATGGTCAAGCGGCTGGCCGATGCGGCGTTGGCCAACGATACCTCGACGGTGGTGGTCGTGGTCTCCGATCATGGATTCGTCAATCTCACTCACTCGGTCAATCTCTTTATCCCGTTTCTCGAAGCAGGCCTGATCCAGCCTGCGGTGAATCCCAAAACCAAGTCATTCACGATCGCATCGTGGAAGGCGCAACCGTGGCTTGCGGGCGGCATGGCGGCCATCATGCTTCACGATGCGAACGATCACGAAACTGAAGAGAAGGTGCGCGAGCTTCTCAAGAAACTGGCAGCGGATGAGACCAACGGCATCGAGGCGGTTCTCGATCGGGACGCGATCAAAGCGCGCAGAGGCTTTCCGGATGCGGCTTTTCTGGTGGTTTTAAAATTGGGTTATACGACCGGCGCAGCCACAAGCGGTAGTCTGGTCAATGCGACTCCGGACGAAAAGGGCGGCCATGGATTCTCGCCGGAGTTTCCGGAGATGCGTGCTTCGTTTTTCATGGCAGGCGCGGGAATCGCGCATCATCGCGATCTTGGAGTGATCGACATGCGGCAGATCGCGCCGACGGTGGCAAAAATCCTCAATGTGCAAATGCCATCGGCAAAGGCGGCTCCGCTGCACATCCAACCGTGAAGGCTTCGGTCTAACTGACCGCCAACAGCGCGCCCCAGTTCAGGCCCGTTCCGAAAGCTGCGAAGACAACCGGCGCGGTCAGTGGCCCATCGTTCGCATCGCGCCACTCGCTGGCCGCGATCAGCAATGAAGCCGATGAGGTGTTGCCGTAGCTTTGAATATTAGTAAAGAAGCGTTCGCGCGGAGCCTTGATCGCTGAGGCGACCCGAGTGATGAGATTCAGGTTTGCCTGATGAAGCAGAAATGAGCCGACCGATTCAGCAGCCAGCGAATTGCGCGCGAGCAGATCGCCGATGGCGCGCGGCAGCTTGCGAGAGACCTGCAGAATCACGCTTCTCCCGTCCATCTGCAACAGATCGTCTTCCACGCGCAGAATCTCCGCGCTCGCGCCGTCAGTGAACCAGCAACTGTCGGCGATCCGCGCAAACCCCGCATCATTGTCAACGAGGCAGGCTCCGGCGCCGTCGCCAAAGAGGATTGCGGTGTCTTTAAACTCCGGAGTCAGTTGGACGCGGCGAGACATGACCTCTGCGCCTACTACCAGCACACGGCCCATGGTTGCAGCGAACTGCGCGGCAAGCGCAAGCCCGATCAGCGATCCGCACGATGCGACGGGAATATCGAGCGCGGGTGTTTTATCCAATCCAAGACTCGAAGCAATCTGGCTTGCGGGACCGGGGCAAAAGCGCTCGCTCGATCCCGAAGCTACCAGAATCATGCCGAGTTCGCTCGCCTGCGCGCCGGCCTTATCGAGACAGTCCTGCGCGGCAGCGAGTCCCAGACTCGCAACCGTCTGCTCGCTTGCGGCGTAGCGGCGCTCTTCGATTCCCGTCGCTTCCACGATCCATGCGGGCGTCACGCCGAGTTGCGGCGCAATCTCAGCGTTGCTCACGCGGCGCTCGGGCAGCGCGGCTCCGAAGACACGAAGATAAGCCATCGCTCAGGCCTTTGTGTTCAAGTAGGCAGTGACTTTTGTGATGGTGTCGAACTTGCGGGCCGAAAGATCTGAATCCGGAATTGTGACTCCGAACTCCTCTTCCAGACCGGCCACAAAATCCGTCAACGCAAACGAGTCCAGAGCGCCGGAGACAAACAGCGACTCATCGGGACCAGGGTTCATTTCTTTGTTTGAAGTCTTATGAAGAACATTAAGGATTCGCGCCTGTTGATCCACTCGTAGCCTCTTTCAGTGTTCGTTCGGTGTCCTTGAGATTTCCCTGTTTGTAAGCATCGTACCCGGTCATCAGATCGGCGATCAACGCGTCGGCAAGGGCGCGGTAGCCGTCGCCTGTAAAGTGCGTATGATCGCCCTGCGCCCAGCCCGCATAGACCCACTGCTGCATCGAACCGAAGCCACCCATGCGCTGGTCCAGGTCCCAATAGGCGCAATTGTGAGTCTTGCACACGGCCTTTTGCGCGGCGACGATTTTGCCGGTGCCATCAAACGTGCGCCACGCCCGATGCTGCACAGTGGAGCGGTCCGATGGGCCAATCACAAGGATCGACGAATCCGGCACATAACTGTGAATGGCGTCGATGATATTCGCGAAAGCCTGGCCGTAGCTGTCTTCGTCCCAATTGTGGTTGGCGGCCTCATTGGTGCCGTAGGCCAGCACCACCAGCGATGGCGCGTTGTCTTTGAGGTAGGGCGCAAAGAGCTTCTGGTCCCACTTCAGAATGAGCGGCGCCTCGGCGCCGTTGATGCCGATCGATTCCCAGGTCGCGCCGGGCTGCGTGGCAACCATGCCGAGCAAAGTCACCGGAGCCCTGTTTTCGGTGGTCAGCACAAAATGGTGATCGCCGGGCGGGCACGCGTATTTGAATGTTCCGGGCCCCAGCTGGTCGGCGGCCGTGTCGATCTCGAGGGGCAGTTCGTCGTTGTCGGTAAACTGCAACATGCCGCCCTGAGGCTGCGCCAGATATTCGACGGCCAGCGCTGTGCAGGGCGCGTCGAGTGTAACCCATTCGTCTGGCCGAGTGGTCGAGATGCTCAGGCCGCCCATGCCCAACTCGCCGTCGCCGAGTTGAAGGAACTTGTTGCCCTGTGTCGTCCATCCGTTCGATTGCGAACGATGCGAGCCAATAATTCGATAGCCGGCAAAGGGATGCCCGGCATACGAATAGCCGATGCCGCCGTCGCCAAATCGCTCCTGGATGAGCCGCCTTGTCTCGCCGGTAAACATGTCTGCGGCGGTGTGCGAATCGCCCCACTGCATGATGCGCACGGTGCCAGTCGGTTTTGTGCCGTCGGCAATGTCTTTGTCGTGAGCGGCCAGTTGCGCATAAAAACCGTCCAGTGCGTGAGTATCGGTGAGGGCCTGCTCCGAAGGTTCCTTGAGCCTCGCGCCGATCTGTTCGACCAGCGCCGCCTGACGCGCGGGGTTGACGCGCTGTCGAGGAAAACTCACGTGGCTGCGTGAACGGTTGCGGCTGCTCTTTCCCTTGGCCGATTGGCTTTGCGCGGTTGGCGCTGAGGAGTGGTGCTTCTTTTTGGTCGGCGTCGCCATCAGGAGCGCGCCGGAAGCCAACAACAGCACGGCCAGCAAAGCGATTTGTTTCCTGATTAGCAAAAACGGCTCCCTCACTTTGCGGCGGCTTTTCTCGCGTGATGCTTGTTCGCGGTTCTGGCTGGCTGAGTCGGCTTCGCGGGAGCCGCAACTTTCGCAACCGGCGCCGGCAGCGCGATTCCGTGCCTCACCTTCCAGCGGTTATAGCGCGACGCCAACTGCTCCAGGAACAACCCTGCCACAATCGTCGCACCCTGTGGCGTAGGGTGCAACAGGTCGGCCGTAATCAGCCGGGGGCTGGCCGCGTACCAACGCGCCACGGTGCCGTTGCCGCCCATCGCGGCATAGGTGTCAAAGAACGCGCAGTGCGTCTCTGCGGCGACCTGGCGCTGAATCTGGACGATCTCCGGAATGGTGCTCATGGTCTCAATATCGTCCAATCCGCGGCGTTCGCCGCGATCCATGGGGCTCATGATCAGAATAGACGTTCCCGGAGACAAAGCGCGTATGCGGGAGATGGCCAGTTTCAATTCGGCGGCATATTGCTTGTGAACAAAATTCCCGAAGCTGCTTTCGTTCGATCCGTAGTTGACAACAATCAAGTTGGGCTTGGCCAGGGCCAGTTCCTGCTTCCAGATCTCTGTCGGCTGAGTTCGGCCGAGCACGGTGGTCGTTGCGCCGTTTAACCCCAGGCTGTCATAGAGCAGGCCACCGAGTCCGCGCCGGAAGTCGACACCGAAGAGCGTCACATCGCCGATGACCGGCCTGATGGCGACTTCTTTTGTTCCAGCGGGCAGCGCAAGGCGCCACCGCGTTGCAGCCTCTTCGGGCGCTTCCGTCGATTGCTGACCGAGTTGGCTGCCGTCCGCCTCCACCACAAACGATCCGCCGCCCGGTCTGGCCAAATATTCCACCTCGAGCGCTGACTGGTCCCCTTCGGTGAAGCGGAACTTGCTCCACGCTCCCGGCTCGCCGCTAAATGCCACACCGCCCAGTCCGTAAACTCCCTCGCGCATTGATCCGATGCCAAAGCGCCACTTCCAGCCGTGGCCGCTCATCTCAACACCACGATGTCCGTACCACGGCCAAGGTTTGGAGATGAGCGTGTAGCCGCGCCCGGCGTCGCCAAACTTCTTTTGCAATTGTAGGCGAATGTCGCCCGTGATCATGTCGGCGGTGGTCGGCGAGTCGCCATAGTGCAGCACGGTTACCAGGCCCGGCTCGCCCTGTTCCAGTTTCCAAAGAGAGGCGAAGAAAGGGTCCAGCTCGTCGCCGTCGTCGACAAAGTTGGGAGCCGGCTGGAGCGCGGCTGCGCCGGTCTTTGCTATGGATCTTTGCGGCACCGGGGGCGCGGGAGGATGCGGCCAGCGCAATTGGAATGCTTCCTTGAAGATTTCGGGAGCAAGTCCTCCAGCGTGATCCACCCAAAGATGCCAGGCGGTCAATCCGGCCGCCATCACGGCTATGGCCAGAGTAGGCTTCCATGGGAATCCACCCCCGCTGTTGAGTTTGGGCGGAGGCGGCAGCGTGACCGGAGATAAGCTAGAAATTGCCATAGACAAATGAAGCGGATCCCCGGCCCGCCAGCGTTTGAATCAACAGAATGAGAGCGGCCATGGCCAGACCTTGCGCCCAGAACGGCACGCGAGCGGCCAGGCCCACGCTGCCCTCAAACCACTTGGGCGGCAGACAGTGAATCAGAGCTGCGGCGAGCAGCACTGCAGCAAAAATTGGCGTGATATTTTCTGTTCCCCACGTCAGGCCGGCCAGTCCGCGCAAAATTGCCCTGGCGCCTTCGAGCGTTCCAGAGCGGAAGAAGATCCACGTAAAGCAGACGAAGTTAAAAGTCAGGATTCCTCCCAGCAACTTGGTCCACCAGGCCGGGGAGGGAACTATGCGACGGCGCTTCCAGGCGAATACAAAACCGAGCGCCACTCCATGCAATGCGCCCCAGATGAGGAAGTTCCAGGAGATGCCATGCCAGAGCCCGCCCAGCATCATGGTCAAAAGGAAAGCGTAGCTATAGGAGAGAATCTGATGCTTTCTGCGCTTGGGAAAGAAATCGAAGAGGTAGTCACGCAGCCATTCGGAAAACGTGATGTGCCAGCGACGCCAGAATTCAGCGACATTCACAGATAGATACGGCTGCTTGAAGTTTTCTGGCAGCTCGATGCCCATCAGCAGCGCCGCGCCGCGGGCAATGTCGGTATAACCCGAAAAGTCGAAGAAGAGTTGCAATGCGTAGGCGTAGACAGCGATAAGAATTTCTGCGCTCGAGTAAAGCGCCGGGGTGTCGAAGACCCGCGCCACAAGGTTGTTGGCCAGAAAGTCGGCAATCAGCAGCTTCTTGACCAGGCCCGTGCCGATCAGCAGCAGCGCGCGCCCGCCATCTTCGTTGGTGAGCTGGAACGGTTGGCCAAGCTGGCCCAGAACGCGATGCATTCTGGGGATCGGCCCTGCGGTGATCGAAGGAAAAAACAACGCCGCAGCCAAATAGCCAATGAGGCTCTGCGTGGGCTCGCCCTCACCGAGATACAAGTCGACTGTGTAAGTCAGCGATTGAAAACAATAGAATGACAGGCTCAGCGGCAGCAGCCACTGCCAGAGGCTCCCCGTCACCAGGGGCAGCAGTTTCAGGCTGACCAGCAGGCCGAGATTTACTGCAAGTGAAGCGCCTAACAGCAACTTTCTAGCTGCGGTGCTTTGAAACCGGGCGAGGCCCAGGCCCACAACAAAGTCGATCGAGCCGGCCAGGGGCAGCGCCAGATAGAGAGGACTGAACCGCGCCAGAAAAAACAGATTGGCGACAGCCAAAACTACGATCTGGAGCTTCCGCCACCGCGCAGTTAGCCACAAAAGCAGGCATACGGCAATCAAGAAGACGAAGAAAGGGGGGGAGCTGACGGACATGGATGGCTTTCCGGCTCAGTTCGGTGAGTTAACGACAGGCACAACTTGGCTCTGGTCTATGGTTCCTATCCTCTACCCTGGCGCGGTGAAGAGTCTCAAGTTTCTCTATGGATTTCTTGAGAAGAATCAACTTCGTCAAGACCCATATTCTGTTAAGAAACTACAAAAGAAGAACTTAAGTCGAAACGCCTATCCCACTCTGCCGCAGTGGCCGCAGAAACTTGATAGGTTTGCGCAACTTTTCATTGAAGCCTGAAGGGTCGGATGGGCGAACGTAATGCGACAGAAGTCAAATAAAATGCTGGCTTTAACAGCTTCCCGTCTAGTAAAATTGGCAGATGGTTGAACGACTGAAAATCCGTAGCATGAACGTGAAGCACCCTCTGACGCTCTGGCTCGGTTTGGGCGCCGGATACGCGGCAGTCGCTGCGGCACTGCTCACGTTCTTCCTGCCGACGGTGCGCGCCAATGTGCAGCTTGCCCGTCCAGCCGCCACCCGTCCCCCGACAGCGCCGGAGGGCAGCTTCTTGCCTGCGCGCCCTAATGCCGCTGCCGAGGCGCTACTCCCCGCCGACGCGCTGCGCGGTATCGCCACCTGGTATGGTTCGGTGCTCAATGGCCATCACACCGCTAGCGGAGAGCGATTCGATATGAACGAAATGACGGCCGCTCACAAGACCTTGCCCTTTGGTTCAGTTGTGCGGGTTGTCAGTCTCAAGACTCACCGGGCCGTGATTGTCAGGATCAACGACCGCGGCGAGTTGCCGGAGGGCCATGTGATCGATCTCTCTTACGCAGCCGCCAAAGCTCTGAATATTATCAAGCCCGGTATCACTACCGTGAAGCTTGAGCTGATCTCTCTCGGGCATCCGCACCGCTCTGACAACTAAGAACTTATCCGCAAATTGGGAAAAGCGATGGAGCGCCGGTCTCTAGACCGGCTGTACGGGCGGCGTCCTCGCCGCCAGACCTCGCCCGCCGGTGTTAAGACCACAGTACAACCGACCTTGAGGCCGTCGCAACCATTTGCGACGCCGCACCGCTTTCGGCCGAACCTCAAAAAGCTATAGCCGGATCTTGCGTTTCACCAGCACGGCCACCAGAGCGAGCCCGCTGCCCAGCAGCAGAATGCTGGACGGCTCCGGAGTGACAATGCCATCGATCTGAAAGGTCTCCGATGGGATTGAGGCATCGCCAGGGTTTGAGGCGGCCGCCGACGAACCTTCAGAGACATCCCAATAGGCATTATCGTTATCCGACGTCGTTGCGCTCTGAAGCGTGAGCCAGTATGTGCCTGGGGTCAGGTTCAGATCGTCGAGGGTGAGGGACTCCTGAAAAACGTCAAACCCGGCACCTGCGGCGACAGCACTGGTGATCTGTTCGGAGGATGAGGTCGAGGCAGTGGTACCCGATCCACTGAATGCATCCGGCCCAATCGACCAATCCACGTTCGAGAGCGAATCGCCCGGTCTAAGCCAGACATCAAAAGTCACACTGGTTATGATCGAAGGCGATGACAGGGTGAACGAGTCCGTTACGTCAGACCCATTGTTAATGGCATATGCGTTGGTGTTTGCAGTTCCAGGGGCGGTATTGTCGTACAGTACAGAGTCGGCCGATGCCGGAACTGCGGCAAATGCGCCGACGAAGCAGAGAGCGAAAACAGCGAAGACGTTTCTCACGGTCGAACCTCTAGCAGAAACATTTGAACCCCAAGAGCATCACTCCAGGGGGTGAATCAGGACGAATTCCGGGAGCCTTGCGCTCAAAGGGGAATTAAAACCGGCGGTAGCTTTCCAGGTAGAGCTCGCTCTTCAGAACAAAGCCGCCTCCTGGAACTAGACGGCAAAACGAAACACAAAATACGTATAGCACATTCCAGAAGACAAATCCTTGCGATTGATCAGACCTCAGCACAATCGCATGAACCAGTTTGTTGGTGAAGATGGTTTTCTAAATGGCCCTGTAAGATCAGCAACCGCATCCCCTCCCGGAGGGAGGTGTCGAAAATAGCCCAGGGCAAGCGAAGCGCAGCCCTGGAAATGCAGCCGAGTCGAGGTCTCCGCCCCGGAGGGGCGGCGCGAATTCCCCTTTTCGTGTCCATAAGATTGCCCCAGATCAGGCCTCGGCCTTTCCCGCCGAGACCGTGGCCGGCTTGACAGTCTCTACTTCCCCGGGCACTCTCGCGGAGAGGGCGTTCTGCTAAAACAGACGGAGGCGACGTAGAGCTGAGAGACTTTGCGTGCGGCGAGCGGGTTTGATTGCTTGGAGCCGAAAAGGACGGTGGCACTATGGGATTGAGCGAAGATCTGGAACGGATTGCATTGCAGGAGCGCGAACTTGTATTGCCGAAGCTCGACGCGGAAGTGGCATGGCGTCTGGGAGTTCGCCTGCGAGAGATGGCCCTGGAGCGCGGCCTGGCGGTGGTGATCGATGTGCGGCGCTTCGGGCAGCCGCTCTTTTATGCGGCGCTCGACGGCACCACGCCCGACAATCCGGATTGGGTTCGGCGCAAGATCAATGTAGTGAAGCGCTTCCATCGCAGTTCGTACCGAGTGGGCCTGAGCCTGGAGGCGAAGGATGAGACGCTCCAGGAGAAACTCGGGCTGCCGTTGGCCGATTACGCCACGAATGGCGGATCGTTTCCGCTGACCGTGGCGTGGGCGGGCATCGTAGGCTGCGTGACCGTCTCCGGCCTGCCACAGTGCGACGATCATGAACTGGTGGTAGAGGCTCTCTGCGTCGAGCTGGGACGCGATTACTCCCAGCTGCGGCTGACTGGCGAAGTGGATAGTTAGATCAATTTCACCGCTGCCCAAACGCGAGCTTCGTGGTCTCCGCCCATTCGCCAAATGCGCGAATGGATGGGCCACGTACCATTCACGCTGCCGATAAAATGCTCCAACCATTCGGCTTATCGCCTGATTTCCGGGGCTCGATAACGCTTCAGTTAGTTCTCTCGACCAGGGCGATGAAGAAGCCGTCGGTGTGAAATCCGCCGGGGAGAAGGCGGAGCGCGCCTTCGGGCGTGAGGCTTCTGAGTAGCCCCTCTGCGCCCGATGCAGTGAGAATGCCGTCGGCGAGTAGTTCGCCGATGCGGGCTTCGAGGGAGAGCTGGCGGGAGTTGGGTGCTATGGCCAACACGGCTGCGACGACTTGCTCGTTTTCTTCCGGCTCCAGCGAACAGGTGGAGTAGACTACGCTGCCGCCAGGGCGCACGGCGCGCAACGCCGCACTGAGAATCGCACGCTGGCGCTCAGCTTGGCGGGCAAGGTCATCGGGGCGCAGACGATGGCGAATCTCAGGGTTGCGGCCCAGCGTGCCGGTGCCGCTACAGGGCACGTCGGCGAGCACAAGGTCGTAGGCCGCGTTATCTGAAAGCGTGGTTGCATCGGCCAGGCGGCATTCGCTTCGTTCGCCGAGGTGGGCCAGCCGCTTGCGCAGTTGTTCCATTCTCGGCGCGCTCGATTCGCAAGCCACGATGCGGGCCTGCGGATTGCGTTCGGCGAGGATGAGCGTTTTGCCGCCCGGGGCGGCGCAGGCGTCGAGAATGCTGTTTACCTTTTGCCTGCGATTCCCGCTGGCCAATTCGGCAACGAGTTGCGATCCCTCGTCCTGAAAGCGCACGCGGCCTTCGCGGAAGGCTTCCGTCGCTGTTATGTCGCCGGAGAGGACCGTGCTGGCTCCAACGAGCAACTCACCTGGCTCGAGAACGATTCCCGACTTGGCGAGTTCATCCCGAACACTCGGGTGCCCCATCCATTCCGCTTCTTTCTGTTGAATGGGTGGGAAACCACGATCCTCGACCGGAGGTGGTTCATACGCGTCTGGTCCGATGATCCTTACCGTCAATGCAGGCTCGCTTTGGCCATGGCGGCAAATGGCTTCTGCCGCTTCGAGGCCAAAGAACTTGGTCCAACGTTCGACCATCCAGACGGGGTGAGCTTCGAGGTCAGCCGAGAGACTTCCCTCATCGGCTAAAGCCCGCTTCGTTTTTGGGGCATCTTCGGCACGACTAAAGTCGTGCCCTTTCAAAACTGGATCTTCGGTCGCACCCTGCGGGGGCTTTGCCAGCTTGCGCAGGACCGCGTTGACCATGGCGGAGGCGAAGCGATGACCGGCCTGCTTTGCAAGCTCCACGCTCTCGTTGATGGCGGCGCGAGCAGGGATGCGGTCCATTCGCAGAATCTGAAATGCGCCGAGGCGCAGCGCGATCAGGATTTCGGAATCAAGCTTTGCGTTCGGGCGCGCCAGCAGCGGTTGCACTTGGTGATCGAGCAGAATCTGCCAGCGCAGAACCCCCAGCACCAACGCCGTGGTCAGATTGCGGTCGGATTCGGAGAGCGAGCTTACCGCCTTGCCGCGGAGTAGGTCGTCAGAGTGGGAGTGGCCGCGTTCGACGGCGAGGAGAATATGGAAGGCCGCCTTGCGCGCAGGAGAGATCTCGCCTGTCCGATCCTTCGGCGCTTTTTTAGGCGCGCCAATCTTCTTTTGAGCGGTCATTCGGCCGGAGCCCCAAGCCGCGCGCCATGAACCAGTGTGTTGCCGCGCAGAAATTCGGCTGCAGTAAGGCGCTTTTTGCCCTCAAGTTGAACTTCGAGCAACTCCAGCCATGTGTTTCCCGCGCAGGCTGCAAAGAGACGTTCGCCCTCGATATGGATCTGGCCCGGACCGGCATCAGCCGACGCGGCAAAACTTGACGCATCCGCGACAACCAGCCGATGGACGATCAGCTTTTTCCCATCGAGCGTGGCGAATGCGCCGGGCCAGGGCTGAAATCCGCGCCAGCGATTTTTCAGCTCCGTCGCCGTGCGCGCGACGAAGTTCATGCGCCCGTCTTCGCGTGTGAGTATCGGGGCGAGGGTTGCTCCGGCATGATTCTGCGGCTTCGGCTCGATGCTCCCGTCTTCGAGTCCTGCCAGCGTTTTGACGACCAGAGGCGCGCCGCCCTCCGCCAGCACATCGAAAAGCCCAGCCGCCGTTTGCTCGCCCCCGATCGCCAGCGCCTGTTGCAGCAGGATCGGCCCGGTGTCGAGATCCTCTTCGAGCAACATTGTGGTGTTTCCAGTGAAGACCTCGCCCATGGCCACGGCCCACTGGATCGGCGCGGCCCCACGGTAGCGTGGCAGCAGCGACGCATGAAGGTTGATGCAGCCCAGACGCGGCAGCGCAAGCATCCAGGGCGGAATCAGTCGACCGTATGCGACCACAATGATTGCGTCGGGGGCAATGGTCTCAAGCCGTGAGTGAAACTCCTCGTTGTTGCGGATCTTCTCCGGTTGCGTGACGTCGAGATTTGCGGCGAGTGCAGCAATTTTGACAGCAGGTGCGGTCAGTTCCTTCGAGCGGCCAACCGGCCGGTCGGGCTGCGTGACCACCAGGGCGATCTCATGCCCGGCTGCGATCAGCGCTTCGAGCGCCGGTACGGCAAAGCGCGGAGTCCCGCAGAAGACCAGCTTCACGGGCTTTACCACTCGCCGTCGCGCTGCATTTTGCGGATTTTGCGCAGAGACAGTTCGCGTTTGAGCCCGCTCATGCGGAAGATGAACAACATCCCGTCGACGTGGTCGATCTCATGCTGGAAGCAGCGGGCCAGCAATTCGGTTCCGTCCATCTCGAACCACTTGCCGTTCTGATCCTGGGCGCGGACGCGTACCTTGAATGCGCGCGAAACCTTCTCGCGAATCTCGGGAAAGCTCAGGCAGCCTTCCTCCTCGTATTGCTTGCCCTCGCTCACGATGATCTCGGGATTGATCAGCACCAGCTTGTCTTTGGGTTCTTTACCCATGCTCAGGTCGATCACTGCCAAGCGTTTGGAAACACTAACCTGCGGCGCGGCCAGCCCGATGCCCTGCGAGGCGTAGGTAGTCTCAAACATGTCGTCGATCAGCTTGCGCAATTCGTCATTGAATTCGGTGACGGGCTCGCCGGGCCGCGAGAGCACCGGATCGGGATATTTAACGATATTCAGAATCATCTGGCTGCTAATAGCTCCGTATCTGTTCGATGTATCCGGCGAAGTTCCGTTGCATCTCAAGGGCCGAGTCGCCGCCGAACTTCTCCTGGGCGAGTCGAGCGATGGTCAGCGCCACCATGGCCTCTCCGACAACGCCGGCTGCCGGCACGACGCATATATCCGACCGCTCGTAGCTTGCGCTTGTGGCTTCGCGCGTGTCAAAGCGCACCGACGGAAGCGGCTTGCGCAGGGTGGAGATGGGCTTCAAGTAGCCGCGCACAACAATCTCCTCGCCGTTTGAGATGCCGCCTTCGGTGCCGCCCGCATAGTTCTGCGGCCGCATAAAGCGTGTGGGGTTGGTGTTGGGCTCGGTTGCGTAAAAGATAGGGTCGTGCACTGTGGAGCCGAAGGCACCGGCAGCCATTACGCCGCGGCCGATTTCGACGGCCTTCACGGCCTGGATGCTCATCACCGCGCCGGCAAGCTGCCCGTCGAGCCGCTCGTCCCAATTCGCATATGTTCCGAGGCCTGCGGGCGCGCCATGCACAACCACCTCGAAGACGCCCCCCACGGTGTCGCCGGTGCGGGCCGCTTCCTCAACCTCTTCCTTCATGCGGGCCTCGGTCGGTTCATCAACGCAACCGAGCACGACGTCGTCTTTCTCCGCAAGGGCGGCGACCTCCTCCCATGTGGCGGGGCGGTTGAGTTCGACGCGGCCTACGCGAATGACGTGGCTGGCTACTTCAATGCCAAGTGTCTGAAGCAGCAGCTTGGCCAGGGCTCCGGCGGCGACCCGGGCGGTAGTTTCGCGAGCTGAGGCGCGTTCCAGCACGTAACGGGCGTCGGGGAAGTTGTACTTGAGAGCGCCGGCCAAGTCGGCGTGGCCGGGACGAGGCGAAGCCACCGCCTGGTGCAGCGCTGGATCGCCAACGGCAACCGGCAGCTTCTCTTCCCAGTTCTTCCAGTCGCGATTGACCAGTTCGATGGCGATCGGCGTGCCAATGGTTTTGCCGTGGCGCACGCCTGAGAGCACGTGGGCCTCGTCGGTCTCGATCTTCATGCGCCCGCCGCGCCCATAACCCTGCTGCCGCCGCCACAGTTCGCGGTTTACAAACTCAAGGTCGACAGGAACGCCGGCCGGTAGACCGGTGACCAGCGCGATCAGCGCCTCGCCATGTGACTCCCCGGCAGTGGAGAAACGAATCATACTTATTTGATTGTAAAGGACCGACGGTGTCGCATTGTTGGCGATCGATTCTCAGATCTCTTTTGAAGGCGGGTGAGCTGGCAGGTTGGGTGCGGTTCAGGCCGGGCGCAGATCGGTATGAATGAAGTCACCGCCCTTCCAGAGAACGGGCTCGCGCTTTTCCCGGGCCAGCGCGTAGGTGAAGCAGTCGCCGAAGTTGAGATTGGACCGGTGGCCGCTGCCTTTGCAGAACTTGCAGTAGGCCTTTCATGCAATCCTCGCCCGAATGCCCTAATCTAGATTCATGACCGACCTCGAAAATCAAGCTCCAGCAACGCCGAACGAAATCTATGATCTTTTGGTGGTTGGCGCAGGGCCGACGGGCCTGGCCTGCGCCATTGAGGCCAAGAGGGCTGGTTTGCGCCCGGTGATCGTGGAGAAGGGCTGCGTCTGCAACTCGCTCTTCCACTACCCCTCGCATATGACCTTCTTCACCACGCCGGAGCTGCTGGAGATTGGCGACGTTCCCTTTCCCAGCCCCAATCCCAAGCCCAACCGCAACGAGGCGCTCCAGTATTACCGGCACGTGGCGGCCTTTTATAAGCTGGAGATCCGGCAGTACCATCGCGTCGAGCGGGTCGAGGGAGCGGACGGCGGTTTCATGGTTCGCACGATGGACCGCTTCGGCCGCGGCGGCATGTTGCGGGCGCGCAAGCTGGCCATTGCGACCGGTTATTATGACCGGCCCAACTACATGCAGATTCCAGGCGAGAGCCTGAGCAAGGTTCATCACTACTATTTCGATCCTCACCCTTACTACGGCACCGATGTGCTGGTGATCGGCGGCAAGAACTCTGCGGCAATTTCGGCGCTCGAACTCTATCGCAGCGGCGCGCGAGTCACTCTGGTTTACCGCGGTCCCGCGATCACGCCAAACGTGAAGTACTGGATCAAGCCGGACATCGAAAATCGCATCAAAGCCCACGAGATCAAGGCCTATTTCAATTCCGACGTGCTCGAAATCGACCAGGATACCGTGGACATCGATACGCCTCAGGGGCGCGTGAAGATCAAGAACGATTTTGTCTTTGCGATGACGGGCTACCACCCGGACTTCGAGTTTCTTGAGGCTTTGGGCGTGCGCCTGAAGGGCGAGGACCGGATGCCAGCCTACAACCCCGAAACTCTGGAGAGCAATGTCCCCGGCATCTATCTCGCCGGCGTAATTGTGGCCGGAGGCCGTCCCAGCGAGATTTTCATCGAGAATGGCCGCTTCCACGGGAAGCAGATTGCTTTGGCGCTTTCCGCCAAATAGGACCCTGGCAGGTGGCCCGCTCATCAAGCAGGATGAAATTTCAATAACCACGAGAAGCCGTGCCCCGTTCATCGCAGTTTTATCGCGATGAGCGGGCGGCTGGCTGGCCGGTCGGCGTATGAGCCATGCAGTGAATCCTCGACTGCAATGGAGCCGCATACGAGCGGGTCACGTGCAGCCGGTCCATCACCACATAGCGCGTGCGCAAACCGTCCACGGTCGCCGGCAATTGGGCGGGAAGGCGATTGCGGTCCACGTAAATGACCAGCGCCGCTTCGCGCGGGTTGTCCAGGCTCTGACCGACGCCCACTCCGAAGAAGGCGGAATTCTGCCGCATCATGCTGACGGCCATTTGATTCTTGATGCCAATGGCTTGCGCAAGCGCAGAGTTCGGCAGAGAGATCGCGGCCGCATCAACAGGCGTTTGCGGAGCCGAGCCCCAGGCCACGGCCTTCTGCGTTGCGGGAATCGCCAGCGTGCGCACGCCGTCGACCGTGGATGGCACATTCACTGTCATCCGCTCGTCCGTGTACAGGATGACCGCGGCCTCACCTGGACGGTCGTTGCTTTTGCCGATGGCTACGCCCAGAATGCCGGTGGTGGCATTGATCAGCATGCGAGCCTGCGCCAGCCCCTGCTGCGCGCGTGAATACTCCACATCGCTCAACGGGAGGTTTTGCGCATGGGCAACGGTGTTGTCGCCGTAGCTCAGGCAACTCACCGAATGGTCGGCTCCCCCGACGAACGTATAGCCTCCGCCGCCGAGCTGCGCGCTGAGCTCATTGAGAACTTCGGGGGCCGGGTTGGCGACGCCCTCGCTCACGCCGGAGAGATCCGTTCCGCCGGCAAAGTAGAGGCCCACCGGCTCGGCGTTCGAGGCATCCACCACCAGCGCACCCGAGTCGCCCGCGTCGCTGAACTGATTGCCGCTGAGGCCGAGCTGATGGGTGAAAGTCTTGGTCAAGTAGGGCCGGGTCTCCGCGCAGTCATTGAAGTAGTCGACCCTAACGTCGAGATCGAGGGCCGAGATGCCTCCGCATGTCAAACCGGTGGTTCGCCCGCTCTTGGCTACCTTTAGATCGAGGCTTCCCGCCTCGCCCCTGCCGCCTGTCGAGGTGATTCCAGGAGGCGCGGCGGCCAGCGTGCCGTCCGACTGCTTGACGCCCAATTCCAGAATCTTGCCGGAAGTGTCGACCGACCGTGAAGTGATCTGCGCGATCGCCGCATCCGCATTGGTGGATCTTGAGGCCAGCGGCAGCCACCCGGTCAATTGCGCTACCGGAGCCACCTGGGCCGTGCCGTTGTTGTCTCCCAACGGCGAGCAGTTGTTGTCGATCAGTCCCGGCTGGACGATGGCGTCGCCTACGCTCGCATGGTCGCTTCGGGCGAGCACGTGATTGTTGCTGAGCAGAAATTGGCGTTTCGTCGCGTCCTCGACGAGTGCACCGAGCGTGCCGCTGCAACAGTCGGCGATCTGTTCGCCGCGGGTGTCGTAGTCGGCGTTGTTGCCGCCCGAGCTGCCCAGCGCGACCGATATCGGAAGCTGGGCCTGATGCGTGGCCGGGTTGCTGGTGACTCCGGCGGAGTTGACCAGGACCACAGAAGAAGCCCTCGAAGAGTTCGAAGAGGCCCCACCGACCGTAGCCACCACATAAGTCGGGCCCGTGGCCTGTACCGAGGCTGGTGCTGAATAGTTTACCGTGCAACTGGTGAAGCTCTGGCCCCCCCGCTGGCAACTCTCTGCGCCCAGCGAGCCCTGGCCGCCACTGTCCCCGGAGGGCGAGCTTGCCAGCTTGAAGTTGATGACCGTCGAGCCGCCTGCCTCGGCCAGAAGGCCGGTGACCGTAAGGCTTCCGTTTGCGCCCAGAGCCGCGTTCTCGGGAGTGAGCGGCTGCAGGAATCCGGGCGTCACCGTCAGCACTGAGCTGGCCCGGACGCTCGGGTTCGCGTTGAGCGAAGCGGTTATCACTACTTCGGCGCGGTCAGCGGTCAGGAAGCTGGGAGGCGTGTATTGACCATCGGCATTGATGCTGCCCGGCCCGCTCGTCGCGTCTCCGCCCGAGACCGACCACGTGACCTCAGCCGCAACGCCACTGGGCAGCGTGGCCACAAATTGGTGGACTGGCGCGCCCCGCCCGTTGGTCGCATTGCAACCTGCACAGTTGGTGTCGATGGAGGTGGAATTGGGTGTGACCTGGATCTCCGAGCCCGCGGAATTCGCACTGACGAACCCGCTGCCGCAGCCAGCCGCCAGCAGCAACGTCGGAGCCAGAATCAGCGACAGTTTCCACAGATTGGGACGGAGGGACGTCACTGCTTCAGTATAGGCTGGCCGCTCGGTGCCTGCTTGTAAAGATATAGTCAAACCGGCCGGTGGCAGCTTGACTTTGGCATCTACGACAGCACTCGTCCCATAAAGCCCTTGAGCCCCCAGCGGCCCAGCGCGGCGGTGAAGAAGACCAGCGCCAGCAGGATTGCCCACCATGGCATGTGCTCCATGCCCGGTGTGACCGCGGCACGCAGACCTTCGCTCATGTAGACGATGGGATTGAAGAGCACGCCGTATTGCACCCAGGGAATCTTGCCGAGCCAGGCCCAGGGATAGTAGACGCATCCGAGGAAAGTGATGGGTACGACGATGATCGAGAAGACTAGGCCAATCTGCCTGGGATTTACGGTAGACCCGATGATCAGGCCAAGCGATCCGGCCAGCAGGCTTGCCAGCACGAGCACTAGCGCGAACAAGAACCAGCTCGCGACGTGCGCCACGACTGGCTTGGCGGGAACGTAGTACGCCATCGGAATGACCAGGAGCGCGGCGACGATGCTCTGCATGGCGCTGAAGCAAACCTTTTCCAAAGCCACGGCCCACAGTGGCAGCGGGCACATCACGCGGTCGTCGATTTCGCGCGTGATCCCGAACTCGCTCGACAAAGGCAGCGCCACGGCGGCGATGCCGGAGAACATGATGGCCACAGCCATCAGTCCCGGCAGCAGGATCGTCCCGAAGTCAACCGGTGCGCCGGATTGGGAGCCGCCCATCGCTATCGGATTGCCGCTGCCCATGCGCGGCAGGATGAAGGTGAAGACAAAAAGAAAGAGCAGCGGTTGCATGCCCACGCGCAGCAGGAAAGGTACGAATTCGCGCGTAAGCACGCGCAGATCGCGCAGAAATAGCCCGCCAAACGCTTTCAAGAAAATCTGAGACTCGAGAGTTGTGAAGGCCGGAATGCCACCCTGGAGATCGCCGGATTTAGCCTGTCGCAGATCGTGTGTCAGCACTTCCAGATCGTGGAGAAACAGCTCCGGAACAGCCTTGAGAAACTTTTTTAAGCCGTCGAGTTTCGCAGTGAGTCCTCCCGCAGCGCTATTCCCTGATCCCTGATCCCTGTTCTCTGCTTCTGAGCTATTCACGCAGATCCCTCCCGGTGAGTTGAATGAAGACCGTCTCCAGGCTGGGCTCGGCGATCTGCAAGTCGCGCAGGCCGTGGCCGGTTGTGGCTTGCACCAACTCCGGCAACAGACCATCGGAGCCGGCGGCAATCACTCGCAGCCCTTCGGGCGTGATTTCGGCGCTGGTGACATCTTCCCGCTGTTTGAGAGTGGCGACGATCGGCTCCAGTGCGTCGTGCGATCTGAGCTTCAAGTCGAAAACAGTGTGCGCGCCGAAGGTGTCTTTGAGCTTCTGCGGCGAGCCGAGGGCCAGCACACGGCCATGGTCGATGATCGCCAGCCGGTCGCTGAGTGAGTCGGCCTCTTCCATGTAGTGCGTGGTCAGCAGTACTGTGATGCCCTCATTGTGCAGCCCCTGCACGGCCTCCCACATTGCCATGCGGCTCTGCGGGTCAAGGCCTGCGCTAGGCTCATCCAAAAACAAGACCGTCGGCCGGTGGGCAATAGCCCGCGCGATCTGCACCCTCTGCGCCAGCCCGCCCGAAAGCTGCGGCGGATAAACGTCTCTGCGCTCAGAGAGCATGAACTGCGTCAGAAGCTCAAGCGCGCGCGCCTTGGCCTCGTTGTGGCTGAAGCCGAAGTAGCGGCAATGGAAGTAGAGGTTCTCATAGACGGTCAGCGAGCGGTCGAGTGTGTTGAATTGCGGGACGACGCCGATGTGCCGCCGCGCGTGAGCCGGATGCCGGACCACGTCGATGCCCGCGATGCGCACAGTGCCGCTGGTGGGCAGCGTGCGAGTGGTGGCGATCGAGATGGTGGTGGTCTTGCCGGCTCCGTTGGGACCGAGCAGGCCGAAGATTTCTCCCTGTTTGAGTTCCAGGTCGATTCCGTCGACGGCTACGACGCGGAGCTTCGATGCGTAGATTTTGGTCAGGTTTTCAACTTCAACGATCAAAAGGGTTCACCTGGGCGCAGGGGAAGGGAAGCGTCTTCGTATTTCAGGGTACCGCACGGAAGCGGCGAACTGAAACAGGATCGAGGCACGAATCCAGATTCCGGGAGCTTCGCCGCCCGGTCGCAAGTCGCTCTGCTGGAAGGATGAAAGATAGCAGACCCCGTGAATTGGGAGCGCCGCTTATCATCTTGCGGGACACAACAACACAAAACGCTCGTAGAATGAATACAGGTCTCACACTTTGGGAAATTCAAACGTGAGAGAGACTTAATTGGAGGAAAGAATGGCAACTGTCTTACAGCAACCGGAGGTCGCCCCCGGCCATGGTTTTGTAAGCGAGGAGGCCAAGCGCAGGGCCGAACAGGCGCGCACCGAGAGAGCGCGCAAGAGGCAGGCGCTCAATTTGCAGAGAGAGAACATCCTCTCGCAAAGGACCTCGCACCCGGCACGCCGAGCCGCTTTAGAGGCCGCCCTGGCACAGATCGAAGGGCAGCTTGAGGCGATGAACTAAGCTGGACTGGCCCGCAAAAAGCGGGCTTTTTTATTGGCCGCGGCAGCACCCTCACTGCGCCTTGCGGAAGTTGAGCAGGGAATTGGCTTGCTGGACGGGAGTCAGCAGGATGCGCGCGATATTCACATTCGCGGGCCGGCTCACGGCCCACAGAATCGCGTCAGCCACATCCTCCGGCGTGAGCGGTTGAATGCCCGTATAAAAATTGGCGGCACGATCCCGGTCGCCGTGGAAGCGGACGATACTGAACTCCGTCTCGACCATGCCGGGGTCTACCGTCGTCACGCGGATCGGCGTGCCCAGTACATCCTGCCTGAGCCCGTCATTGATCGAGCGCTCGGCGGCTTTGGTGGCGCAGTAGACGGCTCCGCCAGGGTAGGTCATCTCGCCCGCGGTTGAGCCCAGGTTGACGACGTGCCCGCGGCCCCGCTCCACCATTCCCGGCACGACGGCGCGGGTCACGTAGAGCAGGCCTTTGACGTTGGTGTCGATCATCTCTTCCCAGTCGTCGATGCTACCCTCGTAAAGCTTCTCAAGCCCGCGGCTAAGGCCGGCGTTGTTGATCAGGATGTCGATGGCCTTCCACTCGGCCGGCAGCGATTCGACGGCCTGCTGAACGGCCTCGCGGTCGCGCACGTCCAGGCTGATCGAGTGCACCGTGCCTGCTCCGCGCTCGAGCGCTGCCGAAGCAATTTCAGCGAGCTTGTCTGCGCGGCGGGCGGCGAGCAGCAGGCGTGCTCCCTCGGCGGCGAAGGCCAGAGCGGTTGCCGCGCCGATGCCCGAGGAGGCTCCGGTAACGAAGACGAGTTTTCCCTTGAGAGTCATGGCTCTATCTTAAACAGACCAGGACCTTGAGCCTTGAGATGCGAGCAGCCTTCACCGTTCAGTTTGTCGGAACGTGGTCGATAGCGCCCATGTCGAAAACCGCTGCGAGAGCGACAAAGAGAAATGTTGGACGAGTCATTTTGATTTTTCACCTCCTTCCATTGGATGGCGAATCGGCAACTTCAGGAGACGGCAGTCCCGGAGGAATGGAACGGGAAGCCCGCGCGGAGTCCGCGTGTTGCTGAGCCGGTCGCTTTTCGGGCGAGGCTTGGCATAGGGAAGAGTCGGCGACCAACCAGACAGGGCACGGAGTTCATCCTTGTTCTCGCTGCCCATGTAGTAGAATTCTGGCAATCAAAGAGATTCTTTTCAGATGACTCTGCTTCAAACGCAATTATCGTTGTTTGACGGAAACGCGGAAGGATGTCTGCGCTTTGAAGAGTCATTCGCCGTCGTAAACATATCGTTACGATCCATGTGTGTGACTTGGACTACGTCTACAATCTGTAACTACGACGAAGACACAGTGCAACGACGGCGACTCATGGGAACGTCGCTAATCCGTCCATTTACTGCTCTTGCATCTGCCTGGCACCTCAATTCAAAAACTTCGGCCTGCGGCCACGATGCCAGGAATGCGTTTACGACGGTGCCTGCCACGTTTGCATTTATCTCCGGCAAAGAACGCGATACCGAATCAGGCAACGACTACTTCGGGGCTAGGTACTACGCATCTACGATGGGTAGGTTTATGTCGCCTGATCCAGCCGGGGTGCGCGCCATCAAACCGGCCAGTCCTCAGACGTGGAATTGGTACGCCTACACGTTAAACAATCCTTTGCGCTATACAGACCCAACGGGAAAATACACCTGCGCGGACGACGGCAACAAATGCCAATCTCAGAATGACAAAAACTTTGAGGCCGCTCGACAGAGGGATTTGGGTTCCAAGGATAAGGGCGTTGCTGCCGCTGCTGCTGCATACGGAGACCCGACCAAAGACAATCATGTAGGTGTGCAGTTCACGGATAACAAGGATTCGAGGACAGACCTTTCCGTCAGCTTCAACGGGAAGTCGGTAACGTCTCAGATCACGTCAACGATATCTACCAGCGGAAACCTAGACAATACCGTTGGTCATGAGGGCACACATGTTGAACAGGAACAGGCGTTGGGGGCGTCATTCAAACCTGACGGCAGTTTCAATGGGAAGCTTAATCTGACGATTTACGACGCAGAGAATGGAGCCTTCCATACGGAGGCGACCATAATGCAGCTTTCAGGTAAGACTCAGCAACTGGGCAATGATTTTCGATTTCCGATCAATCCGACCGACAGCCCGGCACAGGTCGATCGCATGATCAATCAATATCTTGCACTGCCGGAAGATCAGGGGGGCAATTATAGCGTGACTCCCCAAAATCCTGGAGGGACATTGGTGCAGCCGAAATGAGATCCCTACGACGATTTGTGAATGGATTTTGCCGCACGGCGATTCTGCTGTTCATCGTGGATGGGATTGCTGCGCAACAGGCTCCTAAAGTGCAGCCCGCCCCCAAGATCGTAGCCTACTGCGAAGTCGCATCACATCAAAAGGACTATGACCATGGCGTCGTGCAAACTGAGGGAATCTTCAACAGGGGGCAGGAAAACTGGAGATTCTACAGCCCTTTGTGCCCGCTTGCTGAACAAACCTCTTGGGTAGACTACTCCGATGACTTACGGCACTCTACCTCGCCCGAGCTAATGGACAAGATGGAGAAATTGCTGGATTCAGCAGGTCGAGTAAAACTCACTGTAGTTCTGGAGTTCGATGGCCCCAAGAAAGTGGATGTGCCCCCTGATACTCCACCGAAAGTCGCTGACCTCATGCGCGGGGTCAACTCGCGCTACGGACATCTGAATCAATTCAATTCAAGGGTGCTTTTTCTCAAAATACTGGCGGTTGATCCAGTTCCAGCGAATGGTACCGCCGAAAGGCAGGTGGCCCGGTCATCCCAGTAACCGGGACTGTGCCCCGTTCATCGCAGTTTTATCGCGATGAGCGGGCGGCTTGCTTGCTGTTAGGGCTTCGGTGTGCGTCCTCGTCGAGGCCGGCAAAATCCCGCGCTGCTTCGCATCGGGTTGGTGCTACGTCGCGGTAGGGACGGGCCTCACGGCCCGCCCCCCGCACAGATCCGGACAGGCGGATTTCCCGCATCCGGCTCTTGCCTTAGGTGGTGACGCGCAGACAGCGCGCAGGATAGGGATGGCAGATGGGCGGGTGGCCCCGGTCCCAATGACCTTTTCCATCCATAAAATGTGGGTGCCCCCGGTCCCTCGCCTTTGGGGACCGGGGATGGTGGCAACACTCCCCGTCCGTCTTCGCCTGATCCATCATCGCAAAAGTCCGCGCAGCTCCACATCGGATTTAGGCAGGAACCGTCACCCCCAACGGGTTGCTGCAGCAAATTTGCTTTCTGAACTGGGCTTATAGCAATGTGGACGGTTTTGCACATCGACCAAGAACTGACAGGGGATTGGGGCTCAAACTGAATCAGTTTTTCCCATTCCGGGTGTGTAACCGGCGCCAATTCAGAATTTCGGTCCGCCAAAGGACGCGGGCAGCCCGGAGGAGGCTCCGGCGACGAAGACGAATCTCCCTTTGAGCGTCCTGGCTCTGTCTCAAACAGGCCGCAATGGGCTGCGATTTCGAGCGCTTGTGACGAACTGAAGCCGCCGTGGCGAGATATCGTCAGCGCAGTGTCGCCATCTGCGATTCATTCGTTTCCTGCAAATTGAGTTCATCATCGCTAACCGGTTGACCTTGCCCTCAGAATGCGTAGCCCTTAGGTTTTGGTTTTGAGAGATCAATTCATCTCGTCGTAGTCGTCGTGACGGTGGGAATGTGGAAATCGGTTTGATCGATTTCCAAGGTTGGTG
>JBEKCA010000047.1:0-35760 GCA_050015115.1 Occallatibacter sp. | reverse complement strand
CTCCACCCGAGGGTCTGTCAATTCGGCAAAATACTTCAAGGGGCTGTCCATTTCCCCTTGTTACAGCTCGATTGCGGTTTGCATATAGCAAATGCGGTTCATTTATATGCGTCGGCCCTGCCCTCGATCCCCGATCCACGATCCCTGACCCCTGTCGAGTGCTATTCTCACAAACGAGATGCACGGTCTTTCGTTGCTTGAGTTTGTCGCCGTGGCCCTGCTCATTCTGGCCAACGGATTTTTTGTGGCAGCCGAGTTCGCACTGGTCTCGATTCGCGACTCCCGCATCGAGCAGATGCTGGCTACGGGGGTTCCCGGGGCCCGCGCCGTGCGACGACTGCAGCAGGATCTGGACGATTTCCTGCCCGCAGTGCAGCTCGGCGTCACGCTCTGCTCGCTGGCTCTGGGTTGGATCGGCGAACCGCTGGCAGCAAGCATCTTTATTGGCTGGCTCGACGCTCTGCCGGTCGCTCCTGCCACGGCACACATCTATGGCCACGTGGCAGCCATCAGCGCTGTAGCACTGGGCTTTGCTTTCATCACCTACTTCCACGTGGTCGTGGGCGAACTGGTGCCCAAGTCGCTTGCGCTGCGGCGGGCCGAGGCGCTTGCGGTGGCTGTGGCTCCGCCGATGCTGCTGTTTATGGCTGTTGCGCGACCGGCCGTGCGGCTGCTCAAGAGCTCGGCTGCGCTGATCCTGCGCGGATTCGATATTCCGATGTCTGAGCGAGCCCAGGTCCACTCGCCTGAGGAACTGAAGCTTATCGCAACAGCCGCACGGCGCATGGGCGTACTGCCGCGCTTTCAGGAAACGCTCATCCATAGGGCGTTGGAACTGGACGATGTGCCGATTCGTGAGATCATGACGCCACGGCAAAAAATCTTTTCGCTGCCCTCGAAGATGACGGTGGAGGCGGCCAGCGCACAGGTCATCGAGCAGTTGCGCTCGCGCGTGCCGGTTTATGACGAGAGCCGCGGGCCGGAGCACATTGTCGGGGTCGTCTACTCAAAGGACCTGGCGCGGCTGATGTTCTTTCGCCGCAGTGCTCCTGTTGCGGAGCTGAAGCTCTCGCAGGTGATGCGCGATGTGCTGGTGGTGCCCGAGACCAAAACCGTCCTTGATCTGATTATTGAATTTCAGCAGCGGCGGCGGCAGATGGCGATTGTGGTCGACGAATACGGTTCGACTGTCGGACTCGTCACCGCCGAGGACGCCATTGAACAACTGACTGGCGAGTTGGAGGATGAGTTCGACGACCCCGCCCTGCCTGTGCTGACCACCGCAACCGGCGCGTTGCTGATGGATGGCGGCGTGAACCTGCGCGACCTTGAAACCCAGATGCAGTGGGACCTGCCGCGCGATGGCGGCGTGGAGACCCTGGCAGGATTTGTGCTGATGCGGCTGGGGCACATCCCGGAGGCCGGCGAGTCTGTGGTCTTCGAAGGACGCCGGCTGACGGTCGTCGAAATGGATGGCCGGCGCATTGCCAGAATTCGCGTCGAGGCAGTGAAGCAGGGGTTATCGCCAGCCGCCAATAATGCAGACGCAGAGAACTAAGTCCCTGCTAATCGTCGTTGCAGCAACACGCCGGCTGGGCGCGGTTTTCAACGCTAATGGAGATACCGAACTCCGCCGATACCCTCTGTAGATCCAGAGGAACGGACGGCAGGGAGGGCTCTGCCGGTACGGCTCTCAACCCCGCCGGGGCGGGCGACACAATGACTCAATGGTCCATCAGGCGAAACCTCCAACTGCTGATCGGCTCGGGCATAGCCGGGTTGGCGATCTTTGCCGCGGTTGCGTTTTTTACCGTGAGCCAGATTCAAGTGGGTTCGGATTTCTTCGCCCAGAAGCGGCTATCGAATTCAGTGGCAGCCGATTTCGAGAATCCACCGCAATCGCTGCAGAAGGTCTATTCGCTGGCTGTGGAGGCCGAAGATGCAGCTACGCCATCCGAGCGTGAAACTTTCATTGCGCAGATTCGGGCCGCTCGCAAAGACTATGAGCAGGGCCACGAGCACTATGTCCGGGATTTGCCTGAAGGTCCGCTGCACGACCTGGTGGCCGGAGAATCGCACTCGGCCAGCGAGGCATGGTATCTGGCAGCCGAGCAAGCCTTCTTTCCCGCCATCGAAGCCGGAGACCACGCAGCCGCAGATGCCGCGCGCACGGGTCCGCTGGAGGCTGCCTATCGCCGCGATGCCGCGGCGGTGGATGAAATCACACGTCTCACCGACGACTGGGATACAGCAAACGATCTCTCCGCGAAGAAGCTGGTAAAGACGCGCAGCCTGCAGATGGGCGGCCTGCTGCTGGGTCTTTTGCTGATTCTCTTATTTCTTGGCCGGAGTGTCTTCCAAGAGATGACACGCGGCATCGACCGCATTCTCGGCCACATGGAAGCATTGGCCGCCTGCGACCTCAGCGAGACGATCGTCGTCGACGGTCCCGACGAATTTCGGCGGATGCTCAATGCGATTGAGAGATCCGTCGCCAGCTTCCGCGATGCGGTGCAATCGATCCACCAAGGCGCAAGTCTGATTGCCGCGGCATCGTTGGAGATGGAGGCCAACAGCCGTGAGTCTGCCACCCACGCGCGCAACAACTCTCAGCAGGCTCAGCAGGCGGCCGCTTCCATCGCTGAAATGGATGCCGCCATTCAGGAAGTCTCACGGTCTTCAGGAATGACGCTCGATATTGCACAGAACGCTGAGACATCCGCCAATCGAGGCGCGAGCGTGGTGGGTGAGGCGGTCAGGGCCGTGCGTAGCATCGCCCAGGCTGCAGGCCAGGTGGAGGAGCGCATCAATTCTCTCGGCCAGCACAGCGCCCAAATCGGCCGCATCGTCACCGCAATCGATGAGATTGCCGGGCAGACGAATCTGCTGGCCCTGAATGCCGCAATCGAGGCCGCACGCGCCGGAGAGCATGGTCGCGGCTTTGCCGTGGTGGCCGGGGAGGTGCGGCGGCTGGCCGAGAGAACGACCGCAGCAACCAGCGAGGTTCGACAGATGGTCGGCGCCATCCAAAAAGAGACAGAGGCCACTATTGTCGCCATGCACTCCAGCACCCTGGAGGTGGAAAGCGGGGTCGATAAGACCGAAATGACCGCCACAGTGCTGGAGACGATTCGCGGGCTGGCGCACGAATCGGGAGAGCAGGCCGCTATGATCGCCACGTCAACTCAACAACAGTCCTCCGCCATCCGCGATATTCACACCGGCATCGACAGCATGGCCGAGTTTGCGGGGCACACCAGGCAAGCTACCGAACAGACCGTGGAAGCCTGCCAATCGCTCTCCCAGCTGGCCTCGGAACTCAACCGGCACTCCGAGCGCTTCCGTCTGCCTTCCTGACAGCACGGCCTCCCAACTATTCACCGCCGGCCGTCCGCTGTAAGCTGATTTAAGCCCATGAAGCAGATCCTTACACGGCTTGCGCTTACTCTTCCGGTCGTCTGGCTGGTGGTGTCGCTGGTCTTTCTGCTGATTCACCTGGTGCCGGGCGACCCTGTTCAAATGATGCTCGGCGAGGGAGCTTCGCAGGCGGATACGGCAAGCCTGCGTCATCAGTACTTCCTCGACCTGCCGTTGTCACAGCAATATTTGCGCTATTGGGCGGGCGTTTTGCGTGGCGACCTGGGCAGCTCGATTCGGCTGCATGACACTGTCGCTCATTTGATCGCGGCTCGCTATCCCTACACGCTTGCTCTCACACTGACGGCCCTGGGTTTGGGGCTGATGCTGGCACTGCCCGCCGGGATGCTGGCCGCTGTGCGGCGCGGTCGATGGCTCGATCAGTTGCTCTCTGTGGTCAGCCTCTTCGGGCTTTCGGTTCCGGGGCTGGCGCTGGGGCCGGTGCTGATTCTTGTCTTCTCGATTCAATTCGGCTGGCTTCCTGTCTCCGGGGCCAATGCGGGCGGCAGCAACTCGATCGACTGGCGCTACTTGGTGTTGCCGTCGATCGCCATGGGCGCTTCTCTGGCGGCGATTCTCACCCGCATGGTCCGCACAGCGATGCTTGAAGAGCTGGGCCAGGATTACATTCGAACGGCGAGGGCCAAGGGGCTCAGTGAGCGGGCCGTCGTCTGCCGACATGCGCTGCCGAACGCTTTGGTCCCGATCATTACTGTCGTAGGCCTGCAGTTTGGCGCACTGTTAGCCGGAGCGATTGTGACCGAGACGATTTTCAGTTGGCCGGGACTGGGACGGCTGACAGTCAGTGCGATCTCCAATCGCGACTATGCCCTGGTCCAGGGGTGCCTGCTGTCGATTGGGCTCACGTATGTCCTGGTGAACCTGCTGACCGACGTAGTCTACCGGTGGGTCAATCCAAGAATGCGCTGAAGAGAATCTGCATCGCGCATCGAAACCAGAACCGGCCGAATCCAATGAGCGAGACTTAGACGGAGGGAGATCCCCATGCCCACGCTTGAAGTTGGTTTCTTGCAGGCGCAACTGGAAGAGCGTAAACGAAGGCTGGAGATTGCCGTAGCCTCCGCGCCCCCAAACTCTGGCTTGGCCAGCCTGTTGCGCGAAGTGGATTTGGCATTGGACCGCATGGCTGAAGGCACCTATGGCCTATGTCTGAAGTGCCACGATACGGTGGAGCAGGATCGCTTGCTCGCGGATCCATTGGTATGCTATTGCCTAGACCACTTGAGCCCACCGGAACGCGCTGCGCTCCAGCGGGACCTCGACCTGGCTTCCCAGATACAGCGCAATCTGCTGCCGCAAATGGGCCTTCGCGTCAGCGGTTGGGAGACAAGCTACCATTTTGCGCCGGTTGGCGCCGTCAGCGGAGACTACTGCGATTTGATCCCGTCCGATGGGAGCCTTCTTTTCCTGCTGGGCGATGTCTCGGGCAAGGGTGTGGCCGCCTCGATGCTGATGGCACAACTTCATGCTTTGTTCCGCAGCTTGAGCCAGATGTCCCTGCCGCTCGGTCAGATTGTCACACTTGTCAACCGCTTTTTCTGCGAAAGTGTACTGGCCGGCCAATATGCCACGCTGGTGTGTGGACTGGCCCGGTCGACCGGCGAGGTGGAAATTCACAATGCCGGCCACTGCCCCGCAATCGTCGTCGGGCGCGGCGGCGTGCTTCGCATTGAATCTACCGGCTTGCCGCTGGGGATGTTCCTCGATACGGAGTTTTCCTCGACGCACGTGCAACTGGAAACCGGCGATACGCTCTTCCTTTACACAGACGGTCTTTCGGAAGCCAGCAACGAAAACGATGAGTATGGCGTAGATCGCGTCGTCACATTCGCGCGCCAGCAGGCTGGTCGGCAACCTGCCGAGTTCATTGCCGCCTGCCTCGATGACGTGCGGGCGTTTACCAACGGCAGTTCGCGTTTCGACGATATGACGGTGCTGGCCGTCCGGCGCTGCGACTGACGAGATCAATGACTCCACGTGTATCCGATGCCGGTAGTCGTGTACCACGGCACGGTGGGGATCTTGTTGTAGCTCTCCTGAATCCAGATGCCATTGTGATCGTTGAGGTGGATGGCCAGACCCAGTGACTCGCCGTCGTAGAAGCGGTTCTCGACGTGAGCGTAACCGGTAAAGCTGGTCAGGCCGGCCTGAATCCACGTGTAGCCGGTGAGAACTTTGGTCTTGGGCAACCCGAAGTTTTTCATTACTCCCAGCGCCTCGGTGTGCGATCCAAAGTTTGTATGGAAGAAACCGTGCGTACCGGCGTTTTCATAGGTATAAGCAAAGGTCAACTCGTCGCCGATCGGGTCTGTCTTGAGAAATCCAAAAGTGTGGCCGATGCCGATGTTGAGATTGGCTCTGGGCACGAGTCCGGGCCGGTCGAAGTCCGAACCCGGCATCACAAACAAATCAGTCGACGTGCCGGATTCGGCCTGTGGCTGGTCCGCTCCGGTGGATGACTGTCCCAATGACTCCAAGGCCGGTGCCATGGCAACGAATAACGCGAATAAGGCCGTCCTTAGAATTGCATTCAGATTCATTCCGACGCCTCCGTCAAGTTTCGACTCGAAGAAAAGCAACGTAATGTTTTCAATCTGAACAGCATAGGCGTAATGGTGGCCTAAAGACTGGGAGAGAGCGTATCACCATGCGAAATGGCTCCTCCCTGGAACACTCAGAAGCCAAACAGATCACGCCACGACTCGCATTTTGGCCTAGGGTCTTCTGACGTACAGTTGAAGCGGCCGTAACTTCCCGGTCTTCTAACTTGGTTGTCTTGGGCGAAAGTGACAGGTGCCGCCGGCCAGCACCGGAGTCCAGATTGAGGGATCGGCGGGCTGCTCACTCGATCCGAGAAAGAGAATGCCATCCGGGGCCAGCAGTCTGTGAATGCCGGCTAGAAGCGCCTTGCGAGTCTCCTGCGAAAAGTAAAGCATTACGTTGCGCAGGAAGATCACGTCGAAACGGTCTTCGGCACGGTTGAAGGGCAGCGATGGCGAGCACAAGTTAGCCTGGCGAAAGTTACACAACTTGCGAATCTCGGGCTTGACCGTCCAATCCTCGCCCACGTGCTCGAAGTATTGTACGACGAAGCGCGCCGGCAGGCCGCGGTTGATCTCAATGCGGTGATAGCGGCCGGCGCTGGCGCGCTCGACCACCTCCGCTGAAATATCGGTGCCCTCAATACGGACGTTCCAGCCGGCAAGCAGGGGGAAGTGTTCGTGCAGGAGCATGCTCAGGCTGTAGGCCTCCTGTCCTGTGGAGCAGGCCGCGCTCCAAAAGCGCAGGCCACGCACCATGCGGCGGGACTCGATGAGCGCGGGCAACAGCCCTGTGCGCAATAGCTCGAAGGGCCGACCATCGCGGAAGAAGCTGGTCTCATTGATGGTCATCGCTTCGGCGATCGACCGTTCGAGCAGCGGATTCTTTTTCGCCTTGAGATGATGGACGAGGTCTTCCAGCCGCGCCATCCCCTGGTTGCGCAGCACTTTGGTCAATCGAGTGTCAAAGAGGTAATCGCGCGACGGGTCGAGCACGTTTTGCGAGAGACCGAAGACGAGTTGGCGAAGATAGCCGTAGTCGACGCTGGACGAGGTTTCAATCACTAGACCACCGCCTCCCGAAGCTCGCGGGCTTCCGAGTGAGTTCGGCTGGCCAGCCGGAGTATTTCAGGCGCAATGGCGTTGAGGGGCAGCACCTTGTGCGCCAATTCCGCATTGGTGACGGCCCCGGGCATGCCCCACACCGTGCTTGTCGCCTGATCCTGCGCAAGCACGCTACCGCCGTGCTCGCGGATCGCCCGGCTGCCCAGCATTCCATCGGAGCCCATGCCGGTCAGCACCGTTGCCAGCGCGCCTGCGCCATAGGCCGCTGCCACCGAGCGAAAGAGCACATCGACGGCAGGGCGGCAATGGTTCTCCTGTGCGCCCTGGCTCAGATGCAGGGTCGGGGAGATTCCGATGCGCGCTCCCACTACGACCTCCAGATGCCAGTTGCCCTTGGCGATGTAAATTGTGCCGGGCCGCACCGGCTCGCCCTCGATGGCCTCATGTACCCGCAGCCTGCACCGGCCGTTGAGGCGGTCGGCAAAGAGCTTGGTAAACAGTTCCGGCATGTGCTGCACAATCAGGACCGGCAATGGGAACTCGGCGGGCAGCGCGGGAAGAAGAATATCGAGCGCAGCAGGCCCCCCGGTGGATGAGCCGATCGCCAATACCACTGGAACCGATGAGATCTGCTGTGCCTTGGGCATTGGCGCCATCGGCGCGATCAGGGGCACACGCGCTGCGCCGGGGATAACAGCCTGGACCTGGCTCGTCAAAGCCTGGATCTTGGGGATCAGGTCCTGGGAGAGGGTTCGAATGGCCGCCTCGCGGCCCGATTGGCCGGCGGGCTTGGCCACGTAATCGGAGGCTCCGCAGGCAAGGGCTTCGATCGTGACTTTGGCTCCGCGCTGGGTCAGCGAACTGCACATCACTACCGGCATTTTGTGACCTCGCGCGCGTAGCTTTCTCAGTGTGACCAATCCGTCCATCACCGGCATCTCCACATCCAGCAAAATCAAGTCGGGTCGGACGGACTCGATGGCGCTCAAGGCCGTTGCTCCGTCAGCCGCGGTACCGGCCACCTCCAGGCTGGCATCGGTCGACACGACCGAGCGCAGCAGGCTCCGCATCACCGCTGAGTCATCCACGATCAGAATTCGAACACGGCGGGCTGCGGCCATGGTTTAGGCCTCCACAAGACCGAGCATGGCCAGTTTTTCAGTCAGGGCCTCGTCGTCGAAGGGCTTCATCAGATATTCGTCGGCTCCAGCATCGAGTGCGCGGAGTATAAAGTCGTTTTCGGCTTCAGTGGTCACCATCATCACCTTCACCGAGTCAAATCCCTCCGCGCGCAACTGCTTAAGCATCTCCAACCCGTTCATCACCGGCATATTCCAATCCACAAGCGCCAGGTCAAAGGGATCGCCCGAGTTCAACTGGTCCATGCCTGACTGGCCGTCGGCAGCCTCAGCGCAATCGATTCCCTTCTCTTCGAGAAGACCGCGCAGATAGCCTCTAACGAATCGGGAATCGTCGACAATCAATGCACGCATTGTCACCTCCAAGAGAGATCGGCTAGAGCCGGATAAAGCTACGCGGCTCGGCTCGCACTCAGCCGCATGGGGTCAAGTTGTTCAGGGTCCAGCATGACCAGCAGGCTGTCCTTCAGCTTGTAAGCGCCGGCAAATAATGCTCTCCGCCGCTCGTCGAGAGTCGATGGGTTGGGTTCGTGGTCGGCTGAAGAAACGGTCAGCACCTCGCCGACGGAGTCCACCAGCAATCCGAAGCATCCGCCGGAACTCTCCAACACGAGAATGTCCTGCTTCCCCTCTTTCGGCGGAAGCCCCAGCAACTGGCGCATGCTCACCGTGGTCAGCACGTCGCCGCGATAGTGAAAAAGCCCGCCGACAAACACGGGCGCCAGCGGAACCGGCTGGGGCCGCGCCGATCCCACAATCTCAAGGATGTGCGTGATCGGCACGCCGAACAGCGTCGGGCCCACGCGGACCGAACACATCTCCACGATGTGCGCCGCCGTCTTCTCTTTGCGATGCAATGCAACCGTTGCCGTGCTCATGCCATCGCCTCCGCTGTCTGGCTCAATTCGGCAGGGGTATCTTCCCCGGCGGGCAGGGGAGCCACACTGCCCAAATCGACCACGCCCGTCACGTGATTCTTGAGCAGCGTTACGCCTGCGGTTCGCTGCGTCGTTCCTGCTTCAAAGAGATCTCCGCCGGCGGCCACATCGAGCACATGCGAAACGGCAATGCCCACATGCCGGTTGCCCTCGCGGCAGACGACTACAATGATTTGCTGTTCCGACCTGTTCCCGGCATCGGGATTGCTTTCTGCCGCCGTCAGCACTCCGCCGGTATCTTCGACCGGCAGCAGTTGCCCCTCGAAGTTCAGCACCGGCCTGTAGCCGATGTATTCGATCCGCGAAAGCGGAACCTGCTCGATGCGCAGCACGTCGCCCAGTGGCACTGCGGCCCGCCGTCCTCCAGCCTCCACCAGTAGGTATTCGAGGCTCTTGGCATCCTCGACCTCGCCTTCCGCAGACTGCGCAGTTTCGTCCTCGCGCAGGCTGACGCCAACCTTCATGGCGATCGATCCAGGGTCGAGAATCAGCGCCAGATCGGCATTGCCCAGCACCGTTGCGCCGGAGAAAAGGCCAATGTCTTTGAGAACCGCGGAGAGCGGCTTGACCACGATCTCCTCGGGATCAGCCAGCCCGTCGACCACTAGACCGAAGCGCCGTCCATCGGCGTCGAGAACTGCGATGAAGTTATCCCGCTCAGTGGCGATCTTATGTTCGACTCCGGGCATCAACAGGCGGTCGAGAAAGATCAGCGGCAGCAGATGACCGCGAAGCCGGTAGAGCGGCGCATTTTCGATCCACTCGATCGCCGCGGCGGCCTGGGATGGCGGAATATGCACCAGCTCAGAGAGCGCGCCTTGGGGCAGGGCAAAGCTTTGGTTAAGGCTGCGTACAATCAACGCCGGAATGATGGCCAGGGTCAGTGGAATCCGCAAACGCAGCGTAGTTCCCTTCCCGGTGCGGGAGTCGATCTCGACCTTGCCGCCGATCTTCTCGACGTTGGTCCTCACCACATCCATGCCCACCCCGCGTCCGCTGACGTTGGTCACTGACGCCGCGGTCGAGAAGCCGGGCAGGAAGATCAGTTGCAACAGCTCGCGCTCGGCCAAATGCGCGGCGCGCTCCGGAGTGATCAGCCCGCGCTCGATCGCCTTTTGGCGCACTTTTTCGACGGCGATGCCGGCCCCGTCGTCCGACACCTCGATGATGACGTGACTGCCCTCTTGCGCGGCTCGCAGCTTGAGGGTCCCCTCAGGGTCCTTGCCCGTGGCCACGCGCACATCGGGCGGCTCGATGCCGTGATCGAGCGAATTTCTCACCGCGTGGGTGAGCGGATCCTTGATCGCTTCGAGCAGACTCTTGTCCAGCTCGGTATCCTGGCCCTCGACCTGCAAACGGACCTTCCTACCAAGCGACTGCGAAAGGTCGCGCACGATCCTCGGCATCTTGGAGAAGATGTTTGATACCGGCTGCATCCGGGCCTTCATCACGCTCTCGCGCAGATCGGCCGTAACCATGTCCAGGCGGCGCGAGAGCAATGTCATGTTGGGATCGGAGGAAGTCGCCTGCAGGACCTGATTGCGAGTCAGCACCAGTTCGCCCACCAGATTCATCATCC
The DNA here is from genome assembly GCA_050015115.1 of Occallatibacter sp. Taxonomy (GTDB): domain Bacteria; phylum Acidobacteriota; class Terriglobia; order Terriglobales; family Acidobacteriaceae; genus Telmatobacter. The sequence goes on along the minus strand of JBEKCA010000047.1, from coordinate 25,061 downwards.
GATTGAGCAGGGTCACATCGACGCGCAGCGTGCTCTCAGCCGCGGTAGTGGGAACGCGCGGCCGGGTCGGATCACTGTCAGTCTCGGCGGCAGCCTTCGCAGCCGGTTGTGCGGCCGGCGCTGACTCCGGCGATTGAGTCGATGGCAGAGTTGAAGCCGGGGTTGTAGTCACCGGCTCGGGACCCGAAGGAGCCGGATCGGAGACGGCAGTTCGTGCCTGCGAACGGGCCGCGCCGGATACAGCGCGAACCTTGGCAGTGACCGGCCGTTTCGCTTCCACCTGCGCCGGAAGCTGAAGCTCAACGAGTTGACCGATCAGCGCCGAGTCGTCGCCTTCGCCCTCGGTGTTGTCGGCCTCGATCGCCTTGAGAATAGCGCGCAACCCGTCGAGCAGATGCAACAGACCGGTGATAATCGGCCCGTTGGCGGTCAGCTTGTTCTCGCGCAGCAGGCCGAGCAGGTTTTCTCCCGCGTGGGCCAGTGTCTCAAGGCGCTTGAAGCCGAGAAACCCCGTAGTCCCTTTAATGGTGTGCACCGAACGGAAGATCTCTCCGATGAGGCCCGCGTCCTGCGGCCGCTCTTCCAGGTCGGTCAGGCACCGCTCCATGCGGTCCAGCCCTTCCTGGCTCTCGATCAGGAACTCCCTCGTCAATTCATCCATCGCCATTGCGTCCACTCATCCGGCAGGCCAGGATGACTCCCCGGCACAGCAAGCACTCAAGTCGTTCATCGGAGAAATGCGGGGTAACTTGAGGAACCCGGCAAAGGACAAGAAAACAGGGACCAGAGATTAGTAAACATAGATTGGGACTCAGAGAACCGAGATCAACCGGGTGCCCCATCCTTTTCCCGCTCTATCGCGAAAAGGATGGGATACGATGAACCGCAAACCCGGCGGGGGCCGGTCTTTAGCATTTGGGGTCCTAGGCACAACGGCCTATCACCGCGAGGCACATCAAGTGCGAAAATGCATTAGCGATAACTTACGAAGGAAAAGAGGCATGGCCCAATGAACGATCAGCTCACAACCGATCCAGCTCTCCTAAACCTGTTCGAACTGGCACGACAGGCCGCAGAAAACGCCTACGCCCCCTACTCGGGCTTTCGTGTCGGCGCGGCACTGAGGCTCACTAATGGCGAGATCGTTACCGGGACGAATGTTGAAAATGTGAGCTACGGATTGACCATCTGCGCCGAGCGCTCCGCTTTGGTTCGCGCCGTCTCCCAATTCGGACCCGAGATTCGAATCGAGGCCGTTGCCGTCGCCAACCTGAACAACGCCCCCAGTCCGCCCTGCGGCGCATGCCGCCAGGTGCTCTCGGAGTTCATCCTGCCCGATGCGCCGGTGATCTTCCCCACCGAAGACAGCCCGCGCGCGATGTCGTTCCGCGAATTATTTCCGATGGCGTTTGAGATGAAGAGGGGCTGAGAGGGCGAAGGACCGCGCTGCATTTGAGCGTAAAATGTTGGCAATGAAAAGCTCTCTATTCCATCTCGGCTTATTAATCTTCAGTGTCCTTCTGCTCACCACTGCTGACGGGCAGCAAATTACGGTTAAGTCTGAGCCGAATACCGTCACCTACTCGACTTCCGAACCCGGGATCATTCCGCTCGCTCAATTGTTCAGGATGGCAGATGCTGTCGCCGTTGTGCGTGTCGTCTCCGGCGACACCGAGAGCTACAACTCCGCAATCTACAAGGCAATCGTCGTAACCGGGCTCAAGGGAACAACTGAGGGGCAAACGCTCTATTTCGGCCCGTACATTGGAGAGAGACTCGGCGAAAAGTCTGTTGTTTTCCTGCGCAGGGCGAAAAAGCCTGCCACGCCAAAAGACGCAAAAAGTTCTGCCTTTGGAACCGTCAATTATTTTGAAGTCTTCAATCAGGGCTATAGTTCAATGCCAATCGCCTATGAGTGCGTCTTTGACGGGACAGACATCTCGCAATCCTGCGATGACGGCGTGAGAGTATGTACGGACTACATCGTCCTACCCAAAGGGACCCGGGCCTTTTCAAGAGAGAAGGATGATCCGCCATTCGGTTGCGGATGGGTGCGGGAATCAAAGTTCATTGCGCTGCTCAATGAACTGGCGTCTGGACCCGGACCGATTTCATTACAAGAAATGCCTCGATAATTTACTTCGTCGTTTGGCGTCGAATCGGAAGCGGCGACCTCCGCTCGAGACCACACCTGTGCATTCGTTCACGCGTATCTGGACGGCCGACGCAAAGAACGGATGCCCCACTCTCTGCGCAATCATGCTGCGCCGATCGTGAGACACCCGCTCTTGCTTAGCTAGAGGTTAGAGGCAGACCGATGTCGTTACGCGGCTTTCACTTCGCTAGCCGATCTCACCCGGAACCGCTTCATCTGAATCGATAAGGTACGCTCGATCTTCTTCAGGTCGCCCCGCTCCGCGGGCCCGGCAAAGGTCGATGCCACACCGTGCGCCGAGGCGCGGCCGGTGCGGCCTACGCGGTGGACAAAGTCCTCGGCCATTTTCGGCATATCGAAGTTGATGACATGCGCCACGTTGGCTACGTCGATTCCACGCGCGGCTACGTCGGTGGCAACCAGCACGCGGTGACGTCCCTCTGAGAAGCTGCGCAATGCGGCATTGCGCTGGGCCTGCGAACGATCGCCGTGAATCTGCGTCGCCGAGTGCCCACTGCGAACCAGCCTGCGCGCCACGCGGTCTGCGCCATGCTTGGTGCGCACAAAGACGAGAAAGCTGCCCGACTCCGCGCCCAGCAGGTGTTCGAGTAACTCCTGCTTCTTGTCGGGCTCGACCTCAAAGGTGCGCAGCTCGACGTTTTCAGCGGGCTTGAGCACTGAGCCGATCTCGACGCGGGCCGGGTTGTTGAGGTACTTGCGCGCGACTTCCTTCACCGCGCCTTCGAGCGTAGCCGAATAACACAGCGTCTGCCGCACTGCCGGCAAAGTGGTGGCAATACGCGCGATTGCAGGCTGGAAGCCCATATCGAGCATACGGTCCACTTCGTCGAGCACCAGGATCTTCACTCCGTCGAGCCGGACCAGTTTGCGCTTGAGAAAGTCCTCAAGGCGTCCGGGCGTGGCCACGATCAACCGCGCGCCGCGGCGAATCGCATCGAGTTGCGAGCGCTCTGCGAGTCCGCCGACCACCAGGGCCACGGTCTGCGAAGAGCTGGTGCGAATGGAAAGAAAGGCCTGCTCAACCTGCATGGCCAGTTCGCGCGTGGGCAGGCAGATCAGAGCCACTGCGCCTCTGCCTTCGGCCTTCTGCATCATCTCCACAATCGGGATGAGGTAGCCCAGCGTCTTGCCGGTTCCGGTCTGCGCTGTGGCCAGCACATCGCGGCCTTCGAGAGCCGGAGGAATGCAACCGGCCTGCACCGGCGTGGGAGTTACAAACTTGTTGGCGTCAAGCCGCGCCAGCAAGGCGGGCGAAAGAGAAAACTCGGAAAACAGTGTCGTCAAAATTCAGTCATTTCCTGTGGGCTCCGGAGACGCGGGCATTGCCTGCGGCCTGCAATCGGAGTCGGACATGGAGGCGCGCGCCACCGATGGGCACAAGCCTGCATTTCAAATTTGCGTAAGGGAGAACCGAAGAGTCGAGCTAAGACTGGCCCGCATTCAAACGAGCCCGGAGCTGCCACACGCTACATCATCGCCAGACGGCACAATGCCGAACGGCACCACGCTCCTCCTGCTCCCGGTTAATGCGCCTGATCTCATTCAAGGATACAAAGGCGTTTCACTCTTGAAACCTATGCAAGGCTCAAAGCAGAGTCACCGGGTGGGAGACTCAAATGGTCACGCTGTAGGGGCTTGGGGAAAAATCTGTGCTGGGCAGACTTGCCTTGATGGGGCGTGCTGCCGCTCACGGCCAAATCACTGAGCGCAGATACAGTGTACCACGTTCCTCGGCCGATACCACTACGCTGGTTTGGGTGCCTTTGTGGCGCGGCTAGAACCGCCTATTTCAAAGCCAGGACTCCCACACCGGCCCATGAGTGCCGTAAAGTGGGTAAGGAAACGCATGATGAATCTTCTCAAGGCCCGGTGCCTGGTACTTGCCTGCGGAAACGCGCTGCGCGGGGATGACGGGGTTGGGCTTTGGCTTGCCGAGTGGGCCGAGCAGCGCTTTGTAGGTCAGGCAGGCGTGCGCATCATCGTCGATCATCAGTGGACTCCCGAACTCGCCGAAGATGTTGCGCATGCGCAGTCGGTGCTTTTTATCGATTGTTCCCTCGCCTCTCCACCCGGAGCGATCGACCTGACCCCGGTCGAGCCTGCCAACGATGGACATGGAAAGGGAACCCATCACCTCGACGCCGCCCACTTGCTGGCTCTCGCCCGCGAGTTCTACGGTTCCCTGCCCCACAACGCACAGCAACTGACGATCGGCGCGGGCTCAACCGGACTGGGCGAGGGGTTCAGCACCGAAGTGACTGCGGCTCTTCCCGAAGCCTGCCGCCTGATTGAAGAAGCGATAGTCGAGCACCTCGGGAACCATCCCCTCTCCCCCGGTGTCTAACCAAGTAGCCACACCTGCCTCACTCGAACCACGTCTGACTCGCCAGCGTTTGCTTTTCCGTGACCGAAAGGGACTGTCTGTGCTTGAACTACGCCACGTCTCAAAACACTTCTCCGGCATTGCAGCGGTAGATGACATCAGCTTTTCGGCTCGACCAGGCGGAGTCACCGGCTACCTGGGACCAAATGGCTCCGGCAAATCCACCACCATGAAGATGATTACCGGCCTGATCGAAATGACGGACGGCCAGATTCTCTTCGAAGGCCGTCCCATTCAGGATGACCTTATCGCGTACAAGCGGCGCATGGGTTACGTGCCGGAGGAGCCCTACCTCTACAACCATCTCTCCGGGGCAGAATACCTGACGATGGTTTCCCAACTTCGCGGCCTGCCACAGCAGCAGTCTTCCGAGTGCATTGATGGACTGCTGCGCTTGCTCTCACTCCACGATGACCGGCACGCCTCCATTTCAGGCTACTCAAAGGGAATGCGGCAGAAGGTCCTCATCGCGGCAGCTCTTATGCATAACCCGCAGCTCATTCTGCTCGACGAGCCATTCTCAGGACTCGATGTTGGCACTGCGCTGGTGTTGCGCAGTCTCATTCAAGAACTGGCAACGCGCGGCAAGGTGGTTCTCTTCAGCTCGCACGAGCTCGACACTGTCGAACGCGTCTGTTCGCGGGTTGTGATCCTCCATCGCGGCAAGCTCGTCGCCGACGACACCATCGAGCACCTGCGAACGTTGATGGAACAGCCGACGCTTGAAGGAATTTTTTCGCAGCTAGCCGTAGAGCAGGACACGGACTCAACGGCGCGGCAGATTGCGGACCTCATCCATGCATAAGTTAATCGAACGCCTGCCGCTCCAATTTCGCGTACTCTATCGGCAGTTCCTTCTTCGCGTTGTCGATCTCGAAGCTCTGTCGGTGCAGGCCGACGTACCCAAATTTATCGGTCAATTTGCCGGCGTACTCATCATGTGGAGCCTGCTTCAGTGCCTTGCCGCGTTTGGCGCCACGTGGGCTCCAATGACTCCCGAGGCGCGTCTGGTCTTAGCCTGGCATACAGAGCAATTCTCAATCACGACCATGATGCTGGTGATCGGTCTCGTCTCTGTGGTCAGTTGGGACGCGACATTTCCCGACCGGCGAGACGTAATGGTTCTCTCTCCGTTGCCGGTGCCTCCGCACACTCTGCTCTTTGCAAAAATAGCGGCATCGGGCGCACTGCTGGGTCTCGCGATTCTGGCGTTAAACTTCGCGTCGGGATTCGTCTGGCCCTTGGTTCTGGCAGGGTTTCCCGGGCTTGTGCGATTCTGCCCCGCTTATTGGTTCACTTTGATCGCCTCCAGCCTCTTCCTCTATAGTTCAATGCTCACCGTGCAGGGATTTCTGGCGCTACTGCCACGCCGTCTCTCCCTGCGTCTCTCCGCAATCCTGCAACTCGTGGCCTTTGGACTTTTTCTTGCCGTCTATTTTCTCCAGCCGTCGCTTGACACACCGGCAGCGATGGCAGCCCCTGAGAATCAGTGGATACTAGCCTGGTCCCCATCCGTCTGGTTCTTTGCACTCTTCAATCAATTGAATGGGACATTGCCTTCGGAACTTGCGTGGCTGGCTTGGCGCGCCTGGGCCGGTCTCAATCTCACCGTTGGCGGAGCGGTGATTTCCATGCTTCTCTGCTATGTGCGGACCATGAGAAAGACAGTCGAAGAACCGGACCTTGTGCCTGGGGCAGGAGGTTCGCATTGGGTGCCGCGTCTCAGCAAGCGCCTGCAAACCGCGATCGTGCTTTTCAGCATGCGATCACTAACGCGCAGCCGCCAGCATCGCGTTGTCTATGCTTTCTATCTCGCAGTGGTTTTAGCCATCGCGCTTTGCTGGCTTCGGGGCGAATTGTCGGCTGCGACGCCTTCTCCTCTACCCGTTGGCTTTCTTGTCTGGTCGTTCATTATGATGAGCATCGCGGTCTTTGGCCTCCGCAAAACAATCTCCCTGCCCATTTCGCTCACGGCCAATTGGATATGGCGTACCACGCAATTGCTCCCATCTGAGAAATATGTCGCTGGAACAAGAGGATTCCTGGTGTTCTTCGCAGCCGTTCCGGTCTGGCTCGTCTCGGCCACCTTATCGCTAGGCTTCAGACCGTTGCACCAGGTGGCAACTCATCTGGCCGTGCTCGGTCTTCTCGGTTGCATCTTTGCCGAACTCGCTCTGTTCGGCTTTTACAAAATCCCGTTCACCTGCTCATACCTGCCCGGCAAATCAAACTTTCAATTCGTTTTCTGGGGGTCCCTGATTGTTTTGATTGCTCTCGCGGATACATGCGCTCAATTCGAGATGTCTGCGCTCAATCATCCAATCAAGTGCACATATATGTTCACCGCTCTTGGCGCGATTCTCACCGGGCTTTGGACGACCAGTCGTCACCGCGCCCGATCCGCCGTCCTATACTTTGAGGAACTCCCTGAGGAGCTGATCACGACCTTGGGGCTCAGGCTGGCTCCGACTGCGACTGTCGAGACGGGCCAAGGGCCGGCGCATCCTTGAGCGGGTCCGTTTTTTGTCAGGACCGCGATCGATCCAATCTCACCCACAATGCCAACGGCGGCTGCAATCTTCCGCAGCCGCCGTTGGAGTTTCGATGAGTTAAAAGTTTCCCCTAGAACGCGCCCACTGTCTGGCGCAGGCTATACGAACTCAGCGTCTTGATGTAGTTGCCGCGATCGAACGGAGAGGTATCCGGAACAGACCGGCGGCTCAAGCATCCCCTCGTCTCCCACAGCGAAGTGTACTCGCGCTTCTCGAGCCAATAGTGAATGTCGGCCAGAACCCGCTTGATGTGTTCGATGCCGTGGATGTGCAGCGCCGAGGCCATCATCGTCACGCCCGCTCCGGCCATGATGCCCTTCAACACGTCTTCGGCCGAGTGAACGCCGCCGGAGATGGCGATGTCGAGATTAAGTTGGCCATAGAGGATCGCAGCCCAGTGCAAACGGGGCAGCAGCTCGGCCGGCGTCGAGAAGTGCAGCGTCGGGCGAACTTCGAGCGTTTCAATGTCGAAGTCCGGCTGATAGAACCGGTTGAAAAGAACGATGCCCTTCGCGCCGACCGCCTCCAGTTGAGCAGCCATATTAGGAATGCTCGTAAACGACCGCGACAGCTTCACCGAAACAGGCACCTTGACCGCGCTGGTCACCGCAGTCACCAGTTCGATCAGTTGCCCTTCCAGCTGCGCGGAGGTTTGGCTCTTCTCCGTCGCCAGCGCATAAGTATTCAACTCGATGGCGTCGGCGCCGGCCTGCTCCATATCCTTGGCAAAGCGTACCCAGCCACCGGTGGTGGCTCCGTTGAGGCTGGCCAGGATAGGAATCTTGACCGCCTCTTTGCAGCGCTTCACATGCTCCAGATAGCTGTCCTGGGTCATGCGGTAGTCCTTCAGGTCTGGCAGGTAGCCGAGCGACTCGGCAAATGAGTCCGTGCCGCGCGATAGATCGTCGTCGAGCGTCTTCGATTCCAGAGCCAACTGCTCCTCAAAGAGCGAGTGAAGCACAATCGCCGAGGCTCCGGAATCTTCCATGCGGCGGACGTTGTCGATCGACTCGGAGATCGGCGTCGAGGAGACCACAATCGGTCCGTTCAGCTTCAGTCCAAGATACTGTGTTGAAAAATCGATCATTGACCACCTCCGGCACTCTCGGCCACGAGCTTCTTTTCAGTCTTCTCTTCCGGCTTCTCAGCGGGAGCGATGTTCGGCGTCTCGCCACGGCCGGGCATTGCAGCCCGCGCCGAGTAAACCCGCCACTGGCGCTCCACGTCATCCTGTGCTTCCACCAGCAACTCCGCTGCCAGCTCCGGATTGCTGCGCGCTAGCATAGTGTATCGCGCTTCGCGGTAAGTGTATTCCTTAAGCCGGATCGCGGGAGCCTTGGAGTCAAGCTGGAAGGGGTTCTTGCCCTCTTCCCGCAGACTTGGATTGTACCGCATCAGCGGCCAATACCCCGACTGCACGGCCAGCTTTTGCTGTTCCAGACCATGAACCAGATCGTAGCCGTGCGCGATGCAGCTCGAATACGCGATGATCAGCGATGGCCCGTCGTGCTCCTCGGCCTCGCGGAAGGCTTTGGCCACATGGCTGTCGTTGCCGCCCAGTGCCACCTTGGCCACATAAACAGAGCCGTAGCTGACCGCCTCCATCGCCAAATCCTTCTTGCTGTTCTTCTTGCCGCTGGCAGCAAACTTGGCCACGGCGCCGCGCGGAGTCGACTTGGACATCTGGCCGCCGGTGTTCGAGTAGACCTCGGTGTCTAGCACCAGCACGTTGATGTTCTTGCCGGAACCGAGCACGTGATCGAGCCCGCCAAAGCCGATGTCGTACGCCCACCCGTCGCCGCCCAGAATCCAGACGCTCTTGCGGACCAGCGATTCGGCAACAGCAAGCAGGTTCTTCGCGTCGGAGCTTTGATTGTTGGCCAGCTTCTCGCGCAGGGTCTTGACGCGTTCGCGCTGTTGGTCCATCTCCTGCTCGGTCTTCTGCGAGGCACTCAAGAGATCCGCCACCAGCTCAACACCAATCTCGCCCGACAGCCGGGTCACCAGCAACTCGGCAAACTCTTTCTGCTGATCGAGAGCGATTCTCATGCCAAAGCCAAACTCGGCGTTGTCTTCAAAGAGCGAATTGGCCCACGTCGGCCCGCGCCCCTGAGCATTGCTGCTATAAGGTGTAGTGGGCAGGTTACCGCCGTAAATCGACGAGCAGCCTGTTGCGTTCGCGATGTAGAGCCGGTCGCCGAAGAGCTGCGTAAGCAGCTTGACATACGCCGTTTCGCCGCAACCTGCGCACGCGCCCGAGAACTCAAAGAGCGGCTGCAGCAGTTGCAGATCCTTCACTTGGCCATGCGAAAGCTTCGAGCGGTCGACCTCGGGCAGGGTGAGGAAGAAGTCCCAATTGTCGCGCTCGGCCTCGCGCAAGGGCTCCTGCGCGGTCATATTGATCGCCTTCTTGCTGGCGTCGCTCTTGCTCTTCACCGGGCACACATCCACGCAAACCGCGCAGCCTGTGCAATCTTCCGGAGCAACTTGCAGCGTGTAGCGATCCTGCTCCATGCCCTTCCACTTAGGCTTGGCAAACTGGAAGGTCGCCGGAGCTTTGTCGCCAAGTTCAGCGCTGTAAACTTTGGCGCGAATAACGGCGTGCGGGCAAACCATGACGCACTTGCCGCACTGAATGCACAGGTCCTTGTCCCAAGCGGGAATGAACTGCGCAATATTCCGCTTTTCCCACTGGGCTGTTGCCGTGGGGAATGCGCCGCCGGCCGGAATCGCGCTGACCGGAAGCAGATCGCCATGGCCAGCCGCAATCTCACCCAGCACGTTGCGCACAAACTCCGGAGCCTTGCCCGAGATCGACGGAATCAGATCGAAGCTGGATGAGGCGGCAGCGGGCAGCTCAACTTTATGCATGTGCGCGAGCGCCGCATCGACGGCGGCATAGTTCTTTTGCACCACGGACTCACCGCGCTTGCCATAGGTCTTGTAGATGGCCTTCTTGATCTGCGCAATCGCCTCGTCCCGCGGCAGCACGCCGCTGATGGCAAAGAAGCAGGTCTGCATGATGGTATTGATGCGCGTGCCCATACCGGCCTCGCGCGCCACCGTATAACCATCGATCACATAAAACTGGATCTTTTTCTTGAGCATCTCTTCCTGAGTGCTCTTGGGCAGCTTATCCCAAACCTCTTCCGCCGAATACGGCGAATTGAGCAGGAAGACCGCGCCCGGCATCGCCGCCTCCAGCACATTCATCTTTTCGAGGAAGCTGAAATTGTGGCAGGCCACAAAGCTTGCGCGAGTGATCAGATAGGTCGAACGAATCGGCGTAGGTCCAAACCGCAAGTGCGAAGTCGTCATCGAGCCCGACTTCTTCGAGTCGTAAACGAAGTAGCCCTGCGCGTAATTATCCGTTTCGCTGCCGATAATCTTGATCGAATTCTTGTTCGCGCCCACCGTGCCGTCGGAACCCAGTCCGTAGAACAACGCCCGCACAGTCTTCGCGTCTTCGGTGGAGAAGGAAGCATCATAGGTCAGACTGCTATACGAAACGTCGTCGTCGATGCCAATCGTGAAGTGGTTCTTCGGAGCGGCCTTGGTCAACTCATCGAAGATGCCCTTGACCATCGCCGGTGTGAACTCCTTAGAAGACAGTCCATAGCGTCCGCCAACCACCTTTGGCTTGGCGGCAAAGGGCAGCGTGGCTTCGTTTTCGGCCAGCACGGTCACGACGTCCATATAGAGCGGCTCGCCCGTCGCGCCCGGCTCCTTGCAGCGATCGAGCACCGCGATTGACTTCACCGTCGAGGGCAGCGAGGCCAGGAAGGCCTTCGAATCGAACGGCCGATACAGGCGAACCTTGACCATGCCGACCTTTTCGCCCTGCTTGGCCATCGCGTCCACGGCCTCTTCGGCAGCCTCGGCTCCGGAGCCCATCAGAATGATCACGCGCTCGGCATCGGGTGCGCCGTAATAATCGAATAGGTGATAAGCGCGGCCGGTCTGCTTGGCAACGCGATCCATGACGTTCTGCACGATGCCCGGGACAGCGGCATGATACGGCGTGCAAGCCTCGCGCGCCTGGAAGAAGACATCGGGATTCTGCGCCGTTCCGCGAATGATCGGGCGATCCGGGCTCAAGGCATTGTGCCGGGCCTGGATGATGAACTTGTCGTCCACCAGCGCGCGAATCGTCTCGTCGCTGATGGGGATAATCTTGCCCACTTCATGCGACGTGCGGAAGCCGTCAAAGAAGTGAATGAATGGGATGCGCGATTCCAGAGTGGCGATCTGCGCCACCAGGGCCATGTCGGTCACTTCCTGCACCGAATTCGACGCCAGCATCGCCCAGCCCGTCATGGCGCAGGCCATCACGTCCGAGTGGTCGCCAAAGATTGACAGCGCATGAGTGGCCAGCGTGCGGGCCGTTACGTGCATCGTCGCCGGGGTCAGTTCACCGGCAATCTTGAACATGTTGGGAATCATCAGCAGCAGGCCCTGCGAGGCTGTGAAGGTGGTCCCGAAGGCCCCCGCCTGCAACGCGCCATGCAACGCACCGGCCGCGCCGCCTTCGCTCTGAAGCTCTTCCACGATGGGCAATGCGCCCCAAATATTCTTCTTCCCTTCCGAGCGCCACTGATCGGCCCACTCGGCCATCGGCGACGAGGGGGTAATTGGGTAGATCGCAACCACTTCGGAGAGTCGATAGGCAACCGAGGCGGCAGCCTCGTTCCCATCCAAAATCACCATCTTCTGTTCACTCATTCGCTTGTGCTCCATGACGCGGCAGGCGGAAACTCAACCGCTACTCTGAGTCTCATATCTGGGGCCGCGAGTCGCTGTGATGTGGGACACAGGGCGGCAAGAGGCTACCGCATTGCGAATCGATTTTTACGTGCCGTACGCGGCGCAATTCAAAAGGAGATCGAACCTCAATGCGCTTCCGAATCCGCCCACCCTCGCCCGAAACACTTTTTGCGCCAGTTGAGGGCGACTGCCGTTCGGCGGCATCGCACAAGATAACTCGTGTGCATGCAGCTCATTACATGGTTAAAAGCTTCTTCCTAACGAGAATCGCGCCAGAAACGGTTCGGTAGGGTGATTCACACGCCCGAATGCCGGCGCGGCTGCTGGAGTTATCTGGTAGACATAGGCGTAATCAATGTCGGCATCTTTGCGGTTAAGCATATTCAGAAATTCGGCCGTAACGTGCCATTTCCTGAAAAATTGATAACCGAGTTCGCCATTGAGCAACACCGTTTGAGTTGACTGATAAAGTCCGTCAGATGTCAAATAGCGCGGGCCAAAGTAGCGCAGTCGCAAGGTCGAGGTGAAGCCTTTCAACCCGTGCAGCGTTGCGCCCGACGAAATCACTACCTTCACCGCTTCCGGCACAAGCCTGCCCCCCGGGCCGCCCTGTTGCCAGTATGTGTTGCCATCCGCGGAACCGTAGGGTGAGTTGACGGTTCCTGTAGGGCAGGTGCCGTTGGCATTCAGAGTCGCAGTGCACACGTACAAGGGAGCATTAACGACCTGATACGACGCGTCGAATGGATCGACAAAGGTGAATTGGGCGCGGGAGTCCGCAATATCGGCGTCAAAAGCCAAATGTTCCGTCGGCGTGTAGTAGTTCGCCCATTCGATGCCATAGCGGTTGCTCGACTGTTCTGAAGGAATCGTGCCGCCGGTGTCGCCATCCTGCGTCAGTTCTGAATTGCTGTGCAGATACCATAGCTCGAAGGTGCTTTGCAGATGAGGAAGGGCCACATTGCGCACGCCGATTTCCCCGCCTTTTTGTTCGACCAGCGGAGAGATTTTCGGCTGGATCTGACCGGGATAAGGATAGTCCGGCGAAATCGGTTCCACCATTTGCGTTGAGCCGCGCCCGTCATTGCTATGGAAACCGAATCCACCTTGTAAATAGAACTCTGTATCGGCCCACGGTCCAAAAATCAAACTCGCTTTGGGGCTGGGCAGGAACTTGGCGGCCGAGCCGGAATTGAGCGTGTTCGGAATGGCGGTTGTGCCGTCGGACAAAGCAGTAGAGTTCGGGTAAGCCAGGCTGCTGACGATAAATTTTTCCTCGTCTCCGCGCAGGGCCGCGACCGAGCGGAATTTGTTAGCCCACCGAATTCTATTTTCCGCGAAAGCACTGCCGATCATGTCCGTAAAGTTATCGCGGGATGTGGTCGCGGGCAAAGTGGGGCAGGTGGAGGTGTCGAAAGTGGTGCCAGTGGGAACAGAAAAAGAGGCGGTGGCGCCAGCGGCGGATCCCGCGGCGGTGCCGTTGATGGTGCCAGTCGGCAAGATTACGGTAAGAGTTAGCGGAGTATTCGGAGCCAGATCAATGCAGTTGGGGCCAGCGGTACTGCCTGCGGGGAAGAAGCTGGCGCCTGTGGCCGAATAATCGGTCTTGGTCGCACGCATGCGATTTTGCGTCCTGTAAAGTCCGTTGTTGATCCAATCGCTGCGGTACTGTACGCCGAAAGTGTTGGACATTTTACGGCCAAACCATGTGCTGAAAACCGTGTGATGCGCATCCACGTAACCCACCCAGCGCCGATCCTGCTGATTGAACTGGTCCTCTTTGTTGTAGTCCACCAGGTAGTAAGTGAAATCGGAAAACAGGTCGAGATCGTAATACCATACGGCGGCCATGATCTTCGACTCGGAATTCTCACCTTGGCGATGCCACTCACCCTGCAAGCTATAACGCTGCGAGAGCCCGCCGTCGGTCGGGTTCAGTGTGCCGAAGAAACCAACCAGGGATTGGGCGGCAACAGGGATTTGATCGCTTGAGTTCCACTTTCCGTGATAAGCGTGCGCTGTGAAGCTGGCGCCATTGGCCTCGTCGCCCTGGCTATAGGTAAGCAAGCCGTTGACTTTGTTGAAACCATCCGGATGCACCCACGGACCGTCGTAGTAATACTCTTCCGCGCCGTAAAGCAGATTGCCCGCACCGAGCTTCTGCGATGCGCCGAAAACAGCCCGCCCATAGGTATGCGTGCCGCCCTCCACCTTGAAGAAGTTCTCAGGCAACGTCTGGAAGAATTCCACATGAGCATTTGCAGCCGAGCTGAAATTGCCGACGTTAGCGTAATACGGTCCTTTCTCGAAGTTCACCCGCTTCACAAATTCCGGGATGACGGTGTTCATGTCCGAATAGCCCTCGCCGTGCGCATGGGAGGGCAGGTTCAGCGGCATACCGTCGAGGAAGATAGCAATATCCGTGCCGTGATCGAGATTGAAGCCGCGCAGAAAATACTGGTTGGCCTTGCCGCCGCCGGCGTGTTGCGTGATGATGAGACCGGGAATCGTCTCCAAGACCTCGCCCGAACGCAGGATCGGGCGATCCTGAATTTCCGTTGCGCCCACCGTTCCCTGGGAGCCGGATTCGGCAACTCCGATCAGGTCATCCTCACGGCCCTGCACATTGACGGTAGTGCTCACTGCGCCCACTACCATTGGGATGCGCAGCGGGGTCAGCACGCCAGTTGCCCCGATTGTGACCAGGATTTCCTTGGTTTCAAAACCGCGATCGATAATGACGAGCCGATAATTGCCAGCCGCCAGTCGAGAAAAAACGAAGGAGCCGTTTGTGTCCGAATGCGCCGTTCTTACGACAGTACCATTCGCGGTCAGAATATGCACGTCTGCCCCGGCAATCACCGCTCCAGACATGTCAACGACCGTTCCCGTTAGCTGAGGCGGATAAGCCTTATCGCTGCCCCACCCTTGCGCTGAAAGTTGCGTCGCGCCGGATAAGGTTGCTGCAAGAATACACAACAAAGCGATAAATATTACGAAGCTATATTTCGTGCTACCGACGTCCACGACACGTTCCTTTCCGGAATCAAGAATGAGCAGGCATCAATGCTTGTGAGTGTGAGGCTTCCCGTTCCTGTCGTGAGGATCTGCCGATGCAGGTCGCGCCACCGTCATGACGAGCCGTCCGTGCTGCACACCCTTCAGGCCGATCATGCGCCCAGCGAATTCTTCGACTTGTCCGGATTTCCCATGGACAATGAGGACCTCCAGACACGAATCGTGATCGAGATGAGCGTGACTCGTCGAAACCACCAGATTGTGATGCGCATGCTGGAGTTCGGTAAGTTTCTCGGTTACGCCATGGGCGTGGTGGTCGTAGATTAGAGTGACGGTGCCGACAACGGTTGCATTGGGACTGGCCGTTCGCTCCGCAACCAGGCGATCCCGGATCAGGTCGCGAAAAGCCTCCGACCGATTCGTGTATCCGAGTGCGGCAATATGATCGTCGAACCGCTGGAGAAGATCGGAATCGAGAGCAACACCGATTCTGCTAAGAACGCCCACGTTCACTCCTAAATCGGAATTCGGCTTTCCTCGGGAAAATCAAGAATAGCACGATCCACTGATTCGTGCCACGCGCGGTGTTAACGAACGAGCTCAGGCCAGCAGCGCGGTAACCTTGGCCATCTGATCGCTGATCGCTATCTTCTGCGGGCAAAGCTCTTCGCAGCTCCCGCAGGCAATGCAGCTGCTGGAACGCTGCGCCTCGTTCAAAAAGACCTGGTACTTGAAGCGCGCGCCCGAGACATCGTCGTAAAGATGAGCGTAGTTATAAAACTCAAAGTTAGCCGGAATGTAAACGCCGTTGGGACACGGCATGCAGTAGCTGCATTTGCTGCACGGAATCGCAACGCGCGCGCTGTACTTCTCTTTGAAATCCGCGATCTGCGCGTGGTCGCCCGCAGTAAAGGCTCCAATGCGCGACTGGTCGGCGAGGCGCAGATTCTCCTCCACTTGGGCCATCGTACTCATGCCGCTCAGCACCATCGACACCTCAGGCTGATCCCAAAGCCACTCAAGCGCCCACTCGACCGGAGTGCGCTGAATCGGGAATTTCTTCATTGACTCCAAAATGTCGCGAGGCGGATCGGCCAGCCTGCCGCCCATCAACGGCTCCATCACCACCACTGCCAAACCTTTGTCGGCGGCCAGCTTGAGCCCGCGCGTTCCAGCTTGAGTCTCAGTATCCATGTAGTTGTACTGGATCTGGCAGAAGCTCCATAGATCCGTGCCATCGACGATCTCTACGAAGCCCTCATACTCGTCATGGAAAGAAAAACCAAGATGCCGGATCCGCCCGTCGGCAAGCGCCGCCTCGGCCCGATCCAGCAACTTTTGCTTGAGGACAACGTCGTGCCAGCGGGTGTGACTCAGCGCATGAAGCAAGTAGAAATCGATGTGGTCTGTCTGCAACTTGGCCAACTGCTCGTTGAGCAGCCGGTCAAAGTCCGCCTCGCTCTCAACCATCCACACTGGCAGCTTGGTAGCGAGCTTGACCTTCTCCCGGTAACCGTCCATGAGCGCCCTGCCAACCACGATCTCGCTCTGGCCACCGTGATACGGGTAGGCCGTATCGAGATAATTCACGCCGCAGTCGATGGCGTGACGCACCATGCGGACGGCCTCGGCTTCTGCGATATTAGGACTGAGGCGTTCCCCATCCGCCGTGGGAAACCGCATGCAACCAAAACCAAGAGCCGAAACTCTCCAATCGAGCCTTCCAAATTCCCGGTATTGCATCGTTCTCTCCCTTTTTTGCGGATTCTCAATGTGAATTCTACTCCCGGAAGGAATCACCACTAACCCCGGCTGAGTTTTGAGCGAACCCATTTCAGAGCGCAATCCGCCCGGCGGTGCGGGCAGTGTGATTCAAGTCACATCGCACGCGGTTTTCTACTGATAAAAACTAAACATCGATCCGATAAACAGAGCCAGAGGGGGCCAGAAGAGGGGTTGAGAGCGGGGGCATTGGAAGGTGCCGCCTGCTCTCCTTAAGAGGCCGGACGACCGGTGCGCGCTCAAAAAAGTCGTGAAATCCAGGATTTGCAGCTCGGGCCTCTATCGTCGTATACTGAACTCCGACCAATATTGTCGTAGTTTTAAGCAGTGGGGGAATTGGGCGGTCATTTTGGAGTCTGCCGTTGAGCGTACTGAGCGAATTGAATGTGGGCCAGAGCGCGGTTCTGATCGCGCTCGATCTGCCTGAATCCGTGCAGAACCACTTGATGCATATGGGCTTTGTTCCCGATGCGCTGGTAACCGCTTTGCGCCGCGCTCCGGCCGGCGACCCCACAGTTTACAGCGTGGACGGGATGGAGATCGCCCTGCGGCGCGAAACGGCGGCAGCCATCCGCGTGCGGGACACCGAAGCTGAGGACGTTCTCCCCTCTGAACTGCTCGAGGCCGCCCAATGAGTGCCTGCTGTACGACCCCGGAGTTTAAACCGCCTGCCGAACCGGCACTACCGGGAACGCTGAAGACCGTTGTCCTGATCGGACCGCCCAACTCCGGAAAGTCCACCCTTTTCAACCGGCTGACCGGGTTGCGGCAAAAAGTAGCCAACTTTCCCGGCGTCACGGTCGAGCAGCGCATGGGCTTGATGGCCGGAGTCGGCCGTCCCGATCTGACGCTGATCGATCTGCCGGGAATCTATTCGCTCGATCCATTCAGCGAAGATGCCCGGGTGTCTATCGATGTGCTGCGGGGTCAGATGGTGGGTACGCCTAAACCCGACGCTGTATTGCTTGTGATGGATTCCCTGCATCTGACTCGGCAACTGATGCTGGCCGCGCCGGTGCTGGCGCTGGGTTTGCCAACACTTGTGCTGCTCAATATGACCGACCTGATGGAAGCCCGCGGGGGCGCGATAGATCCACTCAAGCTTGCCCGCGAATTGGGTGCGCCAGTCGCTCAGGTCAGCGCCGTGAAAGGGACCGGTCTGGACACCGTTCCGCGCTTTCTCCACCAGCAGACAGACCGCGCGGCCGCCAAGCCGCTGACGCTGCCTGTCATGGGCAATGCCGCGAGCGCACATAGCTGGGCTGCGCAGGTGAGCCGGAAGACCGGATACCGCGCGCCGCTCTCGGTCGAGGGTACGCGCAAGATCGACAACGTGCTGCTGCATCGCTTCTGGGGGCCGCTGCTGTTTGTGGTCGTCGTGGTGGGCGTCTTTGAGGTGGTCTTCTCAATCGGACAGCCGCTGTCGGACGGCTTTGGAGAGATTCTGGCTCGCATTGGTGAGTTGGTGCGGCCATTGCTCCCTTCTGGCTGGATTCAATCGCTGCTGCTCGATGGCGCATGGAAAGGCATCTCGTCGGTGCTGGTCTTTCTGCCGCAGATCCTGCTGCTCTTCCTGTTTATCGGCATCCTCGAGGACTCGGGCTATCTGTCGCGCGCCGCGCTGATCGCCGACCGCGTGATGCGGACGATCGGTCTGAACGGCAAAGCCTTCATTCCCCTGCTCTCGGCCTACGCGTGCGCTGTTCCTGCGATCATGGCGACGCGCACCATCGAGAACAAGCGCGACCGGCTGGCGACGATTCTCGTCACGCCGTTCATGACCTGCTCGGCGCGGTTGCCGGTTTATATGCTGCTGATCGCGGCCTTCATTCCGAACGCCTTTTATCTGCACGGCGTGATTGGGCTGCGGACGCTGGTCATGCTGGGACTCTATCTCGCGGGCTTTGTGGCGGCGATGACGACCGCGCGGTTGCTGAACAGCTCAATCCTGAGAGCCAACGACGCGCCTTTCATCCTGGAACTGCCGCAATATCGCATGCCGACGCTGCGTTCGCTGGCGCTACGGCTGGTGGATCGCGCGCGCATTTTTTTGCGTCAGGCGGGCACCATCATTCTCTGCGTCACGCTAGCGCTTTGGGTGCTGGCGCACTTGCCGGTGATTCACGCGGCGGGCGGCCAAGTCTCTGCGCCGGATCTGGCCAACAGCCTGATTGGACGGCTGGGCCACTTCATTGAGCCGGCGATTGCGCCGCTGGGCTTCAACTGGAAGATCGGCATCGGATTACTGTCAAGCGTACTGGCACGCGAGGTGATGGTCTCGACGATGGGCACGCTTTATGGCGCTGATCCTGGCACGCAGGCGCTGAGCCTGCAATCGGCGCTGCATCATGATGTAACGCTGGGAGGCGCGCTGGCGCTGATGATTTTCTTTGCCTTCGCCATGCAATGCACTTCGACGATGGCCGTCGTCAAGCGCGAGACGAATAGCTGGAAGTGGCCCGCAGTGCAGTTTCTCTATATGCTAGCGCTGGCCTGGATCGCGGCCTTCGCGGTCAACCACCTGGCGATAGCGTTTCTCGGATAAACAACTTTTCGGATGTTCGTGGTGTCCCACCCATTCGCCAAATGCGCGAATGGGTGGGGCATCAGTATGTATATGGCGGAATTGAGGGCGGCCATCCGCCTATCTAAGTCCCAGGCTTTGGAATTGCGCCGCACCGTTCGTTTGGAGATCCGCGTGTTTCTGCGGGCCGCGGAAGGTCTTCTCACACGCATCCAACAGTCCCTGCAGCACAGAGTTAACCTTTGAGACGGGATCGCCTGCCTCGCGCGGATAGCCCTCGGCATCCAATACGGGACCCTCGGTCTGTTGCAGGTGCCATTGGCCGTCCCAACCCCTCATATACATTGCGCCCTGGTAGATGCGCGACTCGCTGACTGAGTTGCGCATGATCGTATCCCAGGCGTTCCTGGTCTCAAGGCAGCGGCGAATCTCTTCCTGCACGGCCTCAATTTCTTTGTTCAGCCGTGCAGTCTCTGCATTGGCGACATCCAGACAATCGGCCTTCGAATCGCCTTCAGCGTTGCGCACGATCTTATTCCACGCATCCTTGGTTTCGTCGTAGACATGAATTCTTCTCTGCAGTCCTTCGACCTCCATGTCCAGCCGCTGCTGATGCCATTGGCCATCCTCACCCTTCACATACGTAACGCCTTGGTGGACGCGCGTTTCGCTTCCCGATTTGCGCAGAATCGTCTCCCAAGCCTCCCTGGTGTCGGCATGGCGGAGAATCTCTTGGTGCACCGCCTCAATCTCGCCGTTCAGCCGCAGAGTCTCAGAGTTGGCAAGTTTCAGACAAGCAGCCTGCGATTCACCTGCGGCATTGCGCATGATCGTATCCCAGGCATCCTTAGTTTGGTTGTGGAGACGGATCATCTCTTGCAGTCCTTCAATCTCTCCGTCCAACCGCTGTGTCTCCCGCGTTGCAAAGTCCAAATAACTTTCGGCCATGAAAGCACCTCTTTCGTGAATTGATAGCGCAAACTTTTGTAACACAGGTACGAACAAAAGTGCAAGAGTACTCGAGATTTCTCGATAAATTCCGACCTCAAAGTGTGAGCCATATCACAAATAGCTCAGAGTTGCGCTCGGAAGTAACCTCTTTTTATCTTTTCGAGAGAATCCATGAGCACAATAGCGCCGGTTTCCGGACAGGCGTCATAAACGGCGGCTGAGGATAAATCTCCGGCCCTGGGCTATTTTTCGTGTTTTTCCAGCCGGAGGAATCGGCAGATGAAGGCAACGGTCTCCCACCCTACCCCCACCCGTATTTTGTACGCAAATTCCTTGTTTTCTTGAATTTACAGACGGGGATGCGCCGTAAAATCCTGACGACAAAGAAGTTCCCTGCAAAATCGTCCAGGATAAGGAGTTAGGAGACGATGCGAGGGAGAACCCCTGAGGATCATTGTGCGACGAAGAGAGTTAATGATCTGCAACCACCTACTTCGCGGCGGAGTGCGCCTGCGCGCAATAATCACATCCGCCGCCTCCGCACCCGGTAGCGCCGGACTCCAGACCGGGGTCCCCTGCGAGCGATCTTTGCTCGCAGGGGTGGGAGACCGGCTGTCGTGCGGGCGTCTCGCCCGCACCCTTCCGTCAGGCGTAGAATTCGCAGTTATGGCCAAGCCAACCGCTGGTCCACAGCCTGCAACCGCTGACGTCGTTCAGGGGGCGCCAGAACCTCGCTTCGGCGAAGCGCGCATCAGGCAGCGCGGACGCCTGCCCCATTGGGAGAAGGACGCAGGCCTCTATTTCCTGACCTTTCATTTGGCGGATTCGCTGCCGCTGCCGGTCCTCAACAAGATGGCGGAGCGCAACCGCATTCTGATCGCGGCAAAGCGCGTGGGCGCTCATCTGTCGCCGTCCCAGGAGGTGCTGGTTGCCGAATTCAGCATTGCAAGACTGGAAGAGTATTTTGATCGCGGCTCGGGTGCATGTTTCCTGCGCGATCCACGCATTGGCGAATTGGTGGCCGACGCTCTCCGTTTCTGGCAGGGAAAGCGGTACCGGCTCGTGGCCTGGTGTGTGATGCCCAATCACGTGCATGTGGTTTGCCGGTTGCTGCCGGGGCAGGAACTGAGTAAGGTGCTGCAAGGCTGGAAGTCCTTCACGGCCAGGAAGGCAAACGAAATCCTCGGTCGCAGCGGCGCGTTCTGGCAGCGGGAGTACTATGACCGGCTGATTCGCGATGGGGACGAGTTGGGGCGCGCCGTCCGGTATGTGGTGAAGAATCCGGAACGAGCAGGGTTGAAGGGGTGGAAGTGGGTTTGGAGCGCGGGCGAGGACGCCCGCGTGACAGCCGGTCTGGAGACCGGCGCTACCTGCGATCGCCGGGGATAAATCACCAGCTCTGGGCGATTTTCGTGTTCTGCATGCCGGGAAAATTGGCGGTCGGAGGTTCGTGGTCTCCCATTTCTCAAAATCTCCACATGGGCCTCCTGTCCGCCCTTTTTCCAAAGAACGTGAATACTATATGGAATTCGGCTGGAGACTCGACGAAGACGCTTTTGCGCCATATCTGCTTTCGTGCTAGATTGTGTGGAACATTCAGAGGATGTTTTTTGTGAGCCTTGCTCGAGAGACGAATACCGTTCTTGGTTCAGAAGGCTATTTGGGGGTTCGATGAGTAATGACCTGTGGATTGCTACGGTTTCTTTCGTTGTGTCGGTTCCGGTCGCTGTAGGGGGCGCGTACGTTGCTCCCTATATCCAAACGTGGGTGGACGAGCGGGGAAAAGCTTCCCACGCAAAAAAGCGCAGCCGAATAGAGGACGAATACAATGGCGTGCTATATTACGCGCTTCACACCGACATGTTAATCGGACGGTTAGTCATTACTTCTATCTTTATGACCTTGATGGTTCTCACTCTTTTGGTTTGCCTTTTGTGCGGGCCTTTGATTGGGCTCTCATATATCTCGTTGTTTCACTCACATGCCTCAAATGTCGGCTCCCCGGTCATCCTCGTTTGTACCGCTTCCATTGGTATCACCGGAGCAACAACCTTTTTATTTCTTTTTGCTGGGTACGCTGTGCGCTACATGAAGCTCTTTTCCCAGGTGAGGCACGTTGAAGAATATGTGAAGAGCATCCCCGGAGAGATCAGAGACTTGAAGTGGGAGAAGATCGTTCTCACCGCCAGGAATGACCGGGCGGCTCCAGGTTTAGACTTTTTCAAAATCTGTTTTGAGAAATCGAAGAATCAAGAGCAGATCGATGACGACCGCAACTCGGACACCACCGCGCCTTGATTCTCGCGCGTAAGACGTGCAAAGCCTGGGCGGTGCCCAGACCAAATAAACGAGGTGAGGATCTCGGCGTTCAGTTAGTTGTGCTTGCCTTTCCACTCGGCGTAGGGGCCTTGGAAGTCTTCTATGCCATCCTCTTTGAAGACCCATAGCCTTGTGGCCACTTCGTCAATTAAGTCGTGGTCGTGAGTTACTAAGAGGACTGTTCCTTCGTAGCGCTGGAGAGCTATGTTGAGGGCGTTGATGGCTTCCAGGTCCAGGTGGTTCGTCGGCTCGTCGAAGATTAATATGTTGGGCTTGGTTAGGATTAGCTTGCAGAAAGCCAGGCGGGCTTGTTCGCCGCCGCTAAGTGCCTTGGTCTGCTTGTCGCCTTCTTCTCCGCTGAATAACATCTGGCCTAGAATGCCGCGGATGTCTTCTACGTGGGCGTCGGGCTTCCAGCGATGGAGCCATTCGGCGATGGGCAGGCCCGGTTCGATGGTCGAGCCTACGTCCTGGGGGAAGTAGCCGATCTGGGCTTCGTGGCCCCAGAAGACGGTGCCGTTGTCTAATTCGAAGTCCTTGTCGGCAAGACCGGGATAGCTATTGAGCAGGCTTTTGAGGACGGTGGTCTTCCCCGCCCCGTTGCGTCCCATGAGACAGATTCTCTCGCCGCGAAGGACGTTGGCCGTGAAGCCGTCGATGACCTTCTGGTCGCCATAGCTCTTGGTGAGGTGCTTGAATTCGAGAACGTGCTTGCCGCTGGGACGCACCTGATCGAATTTGATATAAGGCCGGGCGATGTTGGAGCGGGCGAGGTCGTTGGTCTGGAGGCGTTCGACCTCTTTGCGGCGGCTGGTGACTTGAGAGGAGCGGGTTCCGGCGGCGAAGCGGGCGATGAAGTCGTTGAGCTGGGAGATCTTCTTTTCGCGCTGGGCGTTTTGGGCTTCGAGGGTGGAACGGATCTGGGTCTTGGCCATGACCATCTCGTCGTAGCCGCCGGTGTAGGTAATGATCGTCTCGTAATCGATGTCGGCCGTGTGCGTGGTGACCGAGTTGAGAAAGTGGCGATCGTGGGAGATGGCGATGAGGGTGCCGTCGTAGTTCTGGAGGAAGTCCTGGAGCCAGTGAATGGATTCGAGATCGAGGTAGTTGGTGGGCTCGTCGAGGAGCAGGGCCTGGGGTTTGCCGAAGAGAGCCTGGGCGAGAAGGACGCGCACCTTTTGGCCACCCTGGAGTTCACCCATGAGGCGCTCGTGGAGGGGTTCGGCGATGTCGAGGCCGTCAAGCAGGACCGCGGCGTCGGATTCAGCCGTGTAGCCATCTTCGTCGCCGATGGTGCCTTCGAGTTCGCCGAGGCGCATTCCGTCGGCGTCGGATAGCTCGGGCTTCTCGTAAATGCGGTCACGCTCGGCGAGAGCCGCCCAGAGGGGCTTGTTGCCCATGATGACGGTGTCGATGACGCGGAAGGCGTCGAAGGCGAACTGATCCTGGCGGAGGACGCCGAGCTTGCGGGGGCGGACGACGGTTCCCTTCTGGGCCTCGAGCTCGCCGGTGAGGACCTTCATAAACGTCGACTTGCCGGAGCCGTTGGGGCCGGTGAGGCCGTAGCGGCGGCCGGGGATGAAGGCGACGCTGACGTCTTCGAAGAGCACCTTCGAACCGTAGCGCATGGAGACGTTGCTGACGCTGATCATTCTTGTCTGGATCCTAATTGCGGTCCGCGGCGGAGACTCAGCCATACGGCCGTTGAGTAAAAAGCTTGATGCGAGGTTTTGGGGCGCACAGGCGACCCGGGAGATGCGTTGCAGTTCTATTTTCTCATAGGGGCGGAGGGATGGGAGCGGCGGAGACAGCGGTTGGGCTTGGACCGGAGTTCCGCGGCCGTGCCAATGAGCTTTCATTACAAGCGCAAAGCCTATGCATTAGTGCAATAATATCGGCGGGGCATCAACCCAGAGGGAAGGCACGGATTGGCAGAGGAAGACCCCATCGGCGAAGAGATTACCGCGACTGGCTCGACCCCGGAAGAGAGGGGGGAGCGGCGCGAATTGCTGCTCGAGCGCGGCTGGTCGGCATTGCCTGAGAGCTATCGGATTCCCACGACTGCGCCGTCGCTTGAGGAGGCGCGAGCGTGGTGCAAGCGGCTGGCCGAGTCTCACTATGAGAATTTCCATGTGGCCACGTGGTTCCTGCCCAAGGAACTGCGGCCGCATTTTCACGCGGTCTATGCCTATTGCCGCGTATCAGACGATCTGGGCGATGAGGTGCTCGACCCGGAGCAGGCGCTGGCGCTGCTGGAGTTGTGGGGCCAGGAACTCAATGCCTGCTACGAGGGCCGCACGCGCCACCCGGTTTTTGTTGCGCTGGCCGAGACGATTAAAGAGTGCTCGATTCCCAAAGAGCCCTTTGCGGATTTGCTGGTCGCATTCCGGCAGGACCAGACTGTTACGCGTTTTGCGACGATTGAAGACGTGCTGGCTTATTGCCGCTACTCGGCCAATCCGGTCGGGCGGCTGGTGCTGCACATTTGTGGAGAGCACGGCGATGAGAACGTCCGCTACTCCGATGCGACGTGCACGGCGCTGCAACTGGCGAACTTTTGGCAGGATGTGCGGGTGGATTACACGAAGGGCC
>JBEKCA010000046.1:0-36031 GCA_050015115.1 Occallatibacter sp. | reverse complement strand
CACCGTCAGGTTGATCAGGCTCGGCGGACGAATCCGGTAGCGATAAGGATTGGGCCCGCCGTCCGAGATCAAATAGAAGCCCAACTCGCCTTTGGGCGCCTCGATCCGTCCGTAGGCCTCGCCCGGCTTGGGACGGAAGCCGCGCAGCTTGGCCTTGGGGTCCATAATCGGGCCGCCGGGAATGTCTTTCAGCGCTTGTTTCAAGATCGAAATCGACTCGCGCATCTCCAGCAGCCGAATCATGAAGCGGTCATAGACGTCTCCATGATCTCCCAGAGGCACGCGGAAGTTAAAACGATTGTAGATGCCGTAGCCGTCCACCTTGCGAATGTCGTAATTGACACCCGACGCGCGCAACATCGGTCCAGTGACCCCGGCGTTGACGGCCAGATCGGCCTTGAGCACGCCCACGCCCTGAGTGCGCGCCATCAAGATCTCGTTCGAGCTGAGCAACCGGTCAAACTCGTCGGCAAACTCCGGTAGCCCGGCAACAACCTTGCGCGTCGCATCGAGCCACTGCGGCGAAGCATCCACGCGGCAACCGCCGAAACGCATGTAGTTGACCATCATGCGCGCGCCGGTGAGACTCTCGAAGAGGTCGAGAATCTTCTCTCGTTCCCGAAAGGCGTACATCAGCGGCGTGCCGCTCGCGCCCATTTCTTGGATCAGAAAGCCAATCGATGACGCGTGATTCTGGAACCTCGTTAGTTCGCCGAGGATCACGCGCAAATACTCGGCGCGCTCGGGAACCTCCTGTCCGGTCAGCTTCTCGACCGCCAGCGCATAGGCCCAGTTGTTGGTGATCGGGCAGATGTAGTCCAGCCGGTCGGTATAGGGCATTGAGGCCAGGTAGCTGGCAGATTCGGCGATCTTCTCGTGGTTGCGATGCAGGTAGCCGAAGACCGGCTTTAGGCGGATGACCCGCTCGCCATCCAGAGCCACGTCCATGCGGAAGACGCCGTGGGTCGATGGATGGTGTGGCCCCATAGCCACTTCCAGCAGCTCGCCATCGCCCGAGGGCTGAATCAACGCCGGGCGGTTCCAGCCGTCAGGCCTCGAAGCAAGCGCGAATGCCGCATCCGACTGCAATGTCATTTCTGCCTCCGGATGACATCTTGTCGCGGAGCAGGCGAGATATAGACAGCAGGGAACCCTTGCTTTTCTACTATTCCGACTCCGGTTTCACCATGCTCACGAATGACACGCAAACCCCACGCGAACTGATCCGCTTTCAAGGGCCGAACATCGCCCCCGATGTCGTAATAACCGAGCAACAGCGTGCTCACCCGATTCTGGCTATCGAAAGCAATAATTCCATTGTCGCCTTCGGTCGTGGACATCGTAACTGCCCGTCCTCCATCCTGAGCGTTTAGCTGAATGAAGGGCAATTGCCTAGCTCCCGCTTTCGAACCGAAATCTTCAACTTGAGTTCCAATCAAAAGAAGCGGCTCCTGGTGTGGCGACAGGAAGCGAAGGCGGGCGCTGCCATCTTCCTCGTCTCCGAGTCCTGCGAGAACCCGGCCTTTGGAATCCTCGATTTCGAGATGTTGCACTCGCAATTTTTCGATTGTTTTATGGCAAAGAAATTTATACGTTAGCAGACCACCCGCAGAAGCACTGAAGAAAGATATAACGGCCGCAGCAGAAAGCAGATATACGGTTTTCATCGTGCAGCCTCCCTATTTCCCGACCCTGCTGCCGCCTGGTGCTCCTGAGCCCTCTTGAGCACCTCGTCATGGGCCGTTGGCTCGTACTCGAAGTCGTCTGGCTCGCGGTAGTCCTTCCGCATCGGGTGGTCTTTGAAGCCATCCCACATCAATAGCCGCCGCAGGTCAGGGTGGCCGGTGAAGACAATTCCATAAAGATCAAAGACCTCCCGCTCCTGAAACTCCGCCGAGCGCCAGATAGGCGTCAGCGAGGGCAGCTCAACGTGTTCGCTCCGGTCGATGGTTCGCATTCTAAGAATCACAGGTCCATGCTTCTTGGCCACAGAATAGAGGTGATAGACAGCCTCCAGAGATCCGGGCTCCAGGCGCTTCCGCGTCTCCTCAACAGTCTCATCGACCGGCATTTCCACACCTTCTATAGTCTTGATAACCTGACGTGTGACTTTAACCTTTTCTGTTATCTCTTTGTCGGGCCAATCGATACCTGTGACATTTGAAAGATAATCGAGAGCCAGTTCCGCATCGTCGCGCAAAAATCTGGCTACCTCGACGGCGCAATCCGTAGCAAGCCGCAGCGAGTGCTGGCCCGAGACGCTCGGGTTCATGACGACCTCTACCCCTGCTCCCGGTACAGCCGCCTCGATCGCCGATTTGATCTCCTCCACTGTCTTCATCACCGAATCACCACCGGAACGGTCCAGACGCCGGGATTATGCGCAGGCTCAAGATCATGCTCTCCTTGCACAGGCACGGGAAACTCGCCTTGAGCACCGGCATTGAGGTGGCGCGGGCGGTCTTCTCCGGTCAGCGGCTGGCCGTCGATCTTCTTCTGTAGCGTCATAAAAGCCTGGATCAGCGCCTCGGGCCGCGGCGGGCATCCAGGAATATGCACGTCCACGGGAATATAGCGGTCGATCCCTTTGAGCACGTTGTACCCCTGTTTGAACGGCCCCCCGGAGATGGCGCAGGCCCCCATGGCGATGACGTACTTCGGTTCGGCCATCTGGTTGTAAAGTCGCACGACCTGCGGAGCCATCTTCTTTGTCACGGTGCCGGAAACAATCATCAGATCGGCCTGGCGTGGCGAGGGCCTGAAGACCTCGGCACCGAAACGGGCCAGGTCAAAGCGCGCCATGGTTGTGGCGATCATCTCGATGGCGCAGCAGGCAAGCCCAAACTGCATCGGCCAGATGGAGTTGCGTCGGCCCCAGTTATACAGCTCCTCGATGGTCGTCACGAAGACCCCCTGCTTGCCCAGCTCGATCTTCAGCCCTTCATCCATCGTTCGCTCCGCTCACTCCAGTGGACAGTGATTAGTGGACAGTGATCAGTTGCTTCTTCGCACTGCCATCGGTGTCCTCTTTGCAATCAGTCTCTATTCTCGGGCGCTATTTCCAAAATCTTGCGTGTCAGCTTCCAGGCTTCGGCAACTGCCCACTGTTCGCTGTCAGCTGGCGTCACGCCCACGTCAGCACGCCTTTGGCCCAGGCCCACGCCAGCCCTTCGATCAGCAGCAGCACAAACACCAGCATGGCCCCGCAGGCCGCCCCGCTCAACCCGGTGAAAGCCACCGCGAAGGGCAGCAGAAAGACCGCCTCAACATCAAAAATCAGAAAAATGATTGCGTAGAGATAATAGGCCGAGTGGAATTGCATCCATGCATCACCTCTCGACTCAAGCCCGCACTCGTAGATCGAGTTCTTGACGGCGTTTGGTTTCGCCGGCGAAAACAGCCTCGCCCAGAGCCAAGCCAGCCCAAGCGGTGCGAGGCCGAAGCCCAGCGCGGCCACAAACAGAACTGTAAGAGAAAAATAGGGGTTTGAGGCCATCTCTTAAAATCAACATCCTTCTGATTCAAGCTACCAGTTTGATGGGTGCTTTGGCCAAAAGATGCGGCCAGCAAGCACCACCAGTTCCATTTTCGCCGCATTCATCCCATTCTGTGAACTGGTACTTGAGCCCCAAATCGTTTGCGCGCTAGCCGAAACTCTGGGTGCCCCATACTATGACGCAGCCTCATCGCGCTAGAAGTGGAAATCCATGTCCCCCAACCGGTCACTCAGCCTCATCGGACTCTCCTGCCGCCGAGGCCACCCTACCCGGCGCCACGATTCCGTACTTCAGGTCGAGAAACTCCTGCAAATCCTCCGGCAGCATCGCGGCCAGTTCCTGCCATGTGAGCACTTTCAGCCGCACGCGCAGCTCGGCGGACTTCACCGCGGCCATCACCTCAAACCACGCCTCCCGCAGATCCGGCCGGCGCTCATCATGTACCACGCAAAAACTGCATCCCAGAGCGTAGGCCGCGAGCGCGTTACGAATCAGTTGATAGCTTGCGTAACTGGCCTCTTCGGCGCTGGAGGCCGCGGCTGCACGGTAAGGCGGCGTCTCGAGGAGCAAGGCTGAAAGTTCAGCCTCGGCGGCCCTGGAGCGATCGTCCGCATCCGATGGGACCTCTTCAAGCTCCTGCGAGTAGTCTTCGGGGAACTCTATCGCTTCCCTGCGCCGTTTCGTCGCCAATTGCACGCGTGGCAGCCTCTCGCGATCGAAGACCTCGTCAAAATCCCGATATCCCTCGACCACCGCCGCGGACTTAGTCTGAAAATCTCCCTCAGTCAGCTTGGCCTCGACCAGCAGCGAACCCAGCCGCATGTCCACCTCCGTGCGATCAAGGCGCCCGTTCTTCAGCGGCACCCGCGCCTTCCACCCAAAGACCGGCGGCTCATCGCCTTCCGAGCCCAGCGCGCGCCGCAGCGCTGGTGCCTCCGCCACCCCCGGCGTGCAAAAGACATTCATCAGCAGCGCGTCGGAGCTCATCGACGAGTCAAGTTCACGCCAGCGCCGGGTTGGTCCCGAACCAAGCTCCGGCTTCGGAAGCGACTTCTCTCTGGGGTGGATCTTGTCAAAACGCCGCATCCACTCTGACCGCGTGGCGATTGCAGCGTATGCCGGATCGAAAAAATTGCAGTGCCGGGCACTCGCCGCACAGCCGTCCGCAGATAAGCCCTCGTCCTTACGCTGCTGAGGCAAGAAGACGATGACTGGTGGACTGCCGTAACTCTCGACATGCGCGCGGCCTCGTGCCCATCGTCGCGACCGTAGGCCCAGTTCCCGCCGCAACGCACTCGCATACCAGCCTGAATTCACCGCCATATCGAGCAGCCTACACCGCCCGGGCTCGAGTCCGCGCGCCTCCGGAGCGCAGCAGAATGCAAGCACTCGCTTTGTTGCCACCAAATCTCAGATTCATGGCCCAGAATCAAGTGTTTCCGCCGCTTATTCATCTGGAGTCAACATGTCCGAAACTCAGCGTTCATATTCCATCGTTAGCTTTAGACCCAGTGGGGAGAAGTGCACGTCCAGCCTTCCTCTTCAACCAGACAAAAAATCTAATCCACCTTTTGGAGGCTCTCTTGTCACAACCTGCCCTAGGTTTGCGTAAGTGTATCATCGCACTGTCTTTATCGGCTCTAGCACTCTTCCTCGGCGCTGTGGTGTACGCGCAGTCCGCAGGCGCAAAGCTTGAAGGAACGATCACCGACGCGCAGGGAAAGGGTCTGGTCAAAGCCCTCGTCACTGCAAAAAACAACGCTACCGGAGCCGAAAAGACCACGCACAGCGACCCCAATGGGTACTACGTGATTGACGAATTGCCTGCCGGAACGTACACGGTCGAGGCATACTCGGATGGTTTTGCAAACCTGTCCAGATCGGACATTGTGCTCAATGCCGGGCAGACTCAGTTTGTAACCCTCTCGCTCAAAATCAGTTCGGTACAACAAGAGATCACCGTCAACGCCGGCATCGATTCCCTCGCCGCGCAGACCGCTCCAAGCGGCGGATTCATCGAGGAACGCTCGGCGCAGTCCCTGGTTTCAAATACCTACATTGAGAACTTCACTTCGCCTATTGCCGATTTTGGAGAGATTGTCCGAATCGTTCCCGGCACATTTACCACCAGCACCGACGGCATAGGGTTGGGCCAAAGCAAGACCTACTTCCGAGGCTTCCCCGACGGCGACTATAACATCGATTTTGACGGCCTTCCGTTTTACGACACCAACACGCCCACCCATCATTCCTGGGCGTTTTTCCCCTCCCAGTGGATCGGCGGAGTCGACTTCGACCGCAGCCCCGGTTCGGCTTCGACCATTGGGCCGACTCCCTTCGGAGGATCCATTCATCTGCTCTCGAAGCCACTTTCCAGTGAACTGGACGCACGCGGCACCGTCTCCTACGGCACCTGGAACACCAAGCTCTACGACGGCGCCTTCAACTCAGGCAGCTTCGGATTATTCGGCGGCCCCAAAAAGTCGAATCTCTTCGTCGACGTGCATCGCATGACCTCCGACGGCTATCAGAGCGGCAACTTTCAGATGCGAAACGCAGGCTCGATCCTCTACCAGTATCAATTCTCGCCCAAGACAGTGCTTACCGGTTTCAGCGGCGTGATCGTTGTCGACGCGAATACACCCAACATCTCCTCGACGCGCTGCATGCTTTACGGCGCATCCGCTGCTGGCGCTTATAGCTGTTCCTATAGCCTTTTTGTCAGCGGCAGCACCACCGCAACTTCTTTCCTTCAGCCAAATACAGGCGCGGGCATCAAATTCCTGCTCACGGCGCCCAACACCGCCGATCCCGCCAACTGGTTCAACTATCAATACAATACCTACCACGTGCCAACGGACTTCGAGTATATCGGTCTCAAGACCGATCTCGGCAAAGGCTGGTACTTGGAGTTCAAACCCTATACCTACAACTACGACAACGCCGAAAGATACGACAACGCCGTGCCCTTGACCGATGCCAGCCCGGTGAATGCGACCACCGTTCCGGGGTCGATCATGGCGGCAGCCAAGTCGGGCGGTACGCCGGCGCCCTACTACGATGGCGTGGCGATCAACCCCTGCAATACCGGAGTCACCAAGAAGGGCATCACCGCTTTGCCCTGCGGCATCGACAAATACAACAGCTATCGCAAGTACGGTGAGACGCTGGTCGTCACCCAGACTTCAAACTTCGGCATCTTTCGCACCGGACTTTGGTACGACTATGCGGATACCAACCGTCATCAGTATCCGAGCGATCCTTTGAACAACTGGACCGACCAGCCGTTGCCGAAATTCAACGAGTCCTTCTGGACTGACTCCTATGAGCCGTACGCTGAATTTGAGTGGCACGCGACACCGAAGTTCAACGTCACCGCCGGAACCAAGTTCGCCGCCTACACCATGAGCGTGCTTCACCACGCCGACGACGGTTCAACCGTTGGCGAACTCTCGTGCTACCCCAACGCCACCGCGGCTTGCGCTGCTACGGTCACCAACCACGGAAGCTTCACCGCATGGCTTCCGTCGCTCGATTTCAACTATCGCATTCAGCCTAACTGGTCAATCTACGCACAGGGATCGACCGGCAGCATCATTCCTCCGAGCGCAGTCTACGACTACTATCAAACCCCCACTGCCGCAATTCCCAACCCGCAGCTCACCACTCCGCCCAAGCAGCAGAAGTCCACCACTTACCAGGTTGGCAGCGTATATAAGGGACAAAAATTTACCTTGGACGCCGATGCTTACCACATTCGCTTTCAAAACAGCTATTCATCCGTGGTCGACACGACTGCTGGAGATACTGACTTAGGCGACTCGGTCTACTTTCTACAACCCAGCTCCATCACCCAGGGTCTGGAGTTTGAAAGCAACTTCGTCCTCGCGCGAGGCCTGGGCCTTTATCTGAATGGCACCGCATCCAATGCCTACTATTCGGGATCGCTGAACGCCAACACGACTCCATCGCTGACCGCGCCCGCGGTTTTGGTAACGGCTCCCTCCGGCCTATGGGTGGCGCAAACCCCCAGCGACACCGAGCAGCAGGGCCTTACCTACCAGGACCACGGCCTCGATCTTGGCATCTTCAATCAACGAGTCGGCGAGCAGCGGGTCGACGCCGGAGCGTACCACAACCAGGCAATCATCGCGCCATTCAGCACGGTCAACACTTACGCGAATTACACAATACGCAATCGCTCAATTTTCGACGGAACCAAGATTCGGCTGGACGCGACCAACCTGCTCGACTCACACAACGCTCAGAGCCTGTCCCTGGCGGGAACACCATCTGCGCCCACGATTCCGGGCAACTGCGGAGCAAGCACAACAGCGACCGCAACTTGCTCCGATCCTTTCAATGCCACCACAGCCATCAATGGCGGCGACACTCCCGGCCTCATGGCTGGGCGCAGCTTTGCGGTCACGGTTACCTTTGGTTTCGCACCAAGAGGCCGATAGCAGGGAAAGCGTGAGCCGCTGATCGCTTCACAAACCCGGCCGCGCCGTTGGAGAAAATTCCATGGTGCAGCCGGATTCTCAGACATCAGGATATTAAAGATCAGCTCTTCGCGATCCAATCATCCTTCGATTGCGGCGGCGATGCCTTCGCGCACCGAATCGTGCAACCGGGGCATTGCGCCGGACTGCGATGCCATCCAAGCGCCCCACCGGTTACCGGCCTCGCTGAGGGTGGGCAGATCGGCGCCACGCAGCAGGTAGTGCGCCATTGCCGCCGTGAACGCATCCCCCGCACCGATGGTGTCGGCCACCCGGACGGGAAATCCAGGGTGCACGTGCCACTCGTCGCGCGTCACCAGCAGGCTGCCGCGCGCGCCGCGTGTCACAGCCACCATCTGGAGCGTGGGAAATTCCTCAAGCAACCAATCGGCGCCCAGCCGGATCAGGCTCCGTCTTTCGACGGTGAAGTGTCGAACTGCGGACGCAGATTCAGACTCAGCCCGAAGAGTTGGAGCAGCAGGCATGCCAAGCATCTCCAGAATTTTTGGCGCCTCTCCGTCGTTCATCTTGACCACCGTGGCTAGCTCCAACGACTCCTGAATCACCTCACCGGAGTAGAACGGCGCGCGCAGGTTGACGTCGAAGATCCGCACGCACGAGGCCGAGGCCTCAGCAATCAGCGTCTGGATGGTCTGGCGCGATTGGGCCGAACGCTGAGCCAGCGAGCCGAAGCAGATGGCGTCGGCCCTCTCGGCCAGTTGCACCCATCGATCGGTCAACTCCAGAGAATCCCATGCGGCCGGTCGGTGAATCGTGTAACTCGGCTGGCCTTCGCTGAATGCAACCGTCACGCGGCCTGTCTCATGAGTTGTGTCGACCTCAATAAAACTTGTGTCGGCCGGCAGCGGATCGAGGCGCTCGATCGCCTTGCGGCCCAACTCGTCTCGCCCGATGCGGCTCAGAATCGCAGCGTGATTGCCAAGTTGCCCAGCCATCACCGCAAAGTTGGCCGGTGCGCCACCCAGCCGCATCCCTTCCGGCAGCATGTCCCACAGCAACTCGCCAATTCCAAGAATTAGGTGAGGTTCTTTCAAACTCTTCCTCCAGCCAACTCACATTCTTTCCGCATCTGCTTCCAGAGATCGGCTGCCAGTAGCGGTTCATCGCATTTATTCCACAGCAAGACTGCAACGCGGATGATGCATCCAGGCTTTTGTCCTATAAGCATTCCCGGTTGAACCGGATTCGTCAACTGTTCAATCAGGTGATCGTTCCTTTTTCGATATCCAAGCTCTATTCTCTCCAGCGCCAGATCGAGCAATCCTCGAAGTTTGATGAGGCATACTCGCCCTCCGGCTGGTTGGCCAGAATTCTGTGATCCGCAATCGCATCCGCCCGCGTGCGCGGGACTTGCCCCAGAAAGAGCCGGGAAGCCTCTGGCCGCCGCATCAACTCGCTCTCCAGCACATGCTCCTGCTCGTTGTTCACATAAATAAGATCGAACGGCCGCGCCTGCTCCTTGATGCTCGCGCGAACTGCCTTCAACAACTGCCGCATCACCGTCGCCGCGAATGGATTGAAGAGAAATGCCAGACAGGGTCCAACCGGAAGCGGGGTCTCGACTGCGTCACCGCAGATCATCCTCATCGGAGCCACAGCCCGCCCTGCGGATCGCCATGCAGCGAGGTTACTTCTGGCAATCTTTACCAGCGTTGGATTCAGTTCCACTCCCGCAACCTGATGGAAGGGCAACTGCGACGCCAGAAGCACCGCACGCCCCATTCCAGCGCCAATGTCGATGAAAGTGAATTGCTCGATTGGTACGGCCGGCCGGCTCTTTTGCCAACGGCGCAGCAACACTTGAAAGACCGATGGCGCCACACCATAGTAGGCCGTCGCATGGCGGTCGTGCGGATGTCCGCTCTTCAGGTGCCGCCCCGCCACCAGCCCGCTGGTGCGGACACCGAACTCCTCGTCGAATGGGTGGCGTGTAAACCCCTCTCCGACCTTGAGTCCCGGCAACAACCGCCTGCTTGCTTTCGTGCCGGTTGTCATCTGGTGAGGACCTTCATCGTGCGCGAACCATAGCCTTGATCCCAGATACTAGAGGGGCCTCCCGCATTGGGAGGCCCTGAAACTTAAGCGCCATTTGAGCCTAGCGCGAACGAAACGCCTTGATCGCCGCCGGGAGCCGCTCTTCAATCAACCTGGCCTGCTCGGCAGCAATACCGCCCAGATACGATGGCGCCGGAGTGGTCGTGAGCACCAGCAGCAAGGCAACCACCGAAAAGACGAGCCCTGCAATACCTGCCGAAACCAGCATATGGTAGGTGTCGGCGATATCCAGGCCGAAGACGTTGAACGCGACATGCTCCAACGGCTTGATATGCTTGAGCACGGCCAGCGCAAAAAGAAAGAAGAAGATCGCCAGCGAAGTCAAAACTGCCAGAGAGACATCCAGGCCGCGGTGGAAGTTCTGCCGCGAGCTACAGTGGGGACATTCGGCGAAATGCTGTTCGTAGTCTTTGCGCATCTCCGGAGAAATATTGGAGATGTCATAACGCCAACTTGCCAGAATGCCGCCAATAACTCGGTCTGTGCATCGGGTTCTTGCCATAGACTTAAAGACTCACTTTGCGAAGGATGTGTTCAACCGCCATGTTTCTGTGCGGCTCACGTGGCAACGGAATAACTTCAATCTCCAGCGGCCCGTCTGCCATTCTAAAAGCGAATGCTCTTTTCGATGCCGCTTCGCCGTGGTCAAGTTGCTCCGGCGCGTTCCTCGCCAATCCACCTGGTACAGAGTGATACCCGTGTCTTACTATTGTAACTTACTACCCTCAAAAGTAAATAGCAGAAAGCGGCTCATGCTGCATTGCGAGCAGGAGACGATTTGAAAGCAAGCTCGCCCGGCCACTCAGAGCGCGCTCAGCGGTGACCCGAGCGAGTTCAGGAAGATTATTGCTTTCAGATAGATGCCCTAGAATCACGTAAGCGGCTTGGCCATCGTAACCATCTTCGAGAAACCCCGCCGCTGCCTCGTTCGACAGGTGCCCTACCCGCGAAAGCACCCGCTGCTTGACCGCCCAGGGGTAAGGTCCGTCGCGCAGCATCTCCAGATCGTGGTTCGATTCGAGCAGCAGCAGGTCCACGCCCTGCAACTGTGCCCGGACGTTGGGCGAGATATAGCCCAGGTCGGTGGCAGACGCCATCCGTACTCCCTCGGCGTTGAACACAAAGCCCACCGGGTCTGCGGCGTCGTGGGGAATGGTAAAGGGGCTCACAGCGATGTCGCCAATTTGGAAGGGCTCGCCGGCCCGGAAGTACTCGACCGCCGGAAGCCACGCCGGGGCCTTTGCTTTGGAAGGCGATAGAGGCTCGACTGCTTCTTCCGCTGTCTCCGCGAACTCCAGGGGATCGGATTCGT
Source organism: Occallatibacter sp. (assembly GCA_050015115.1). GTDB lineage: Bacteria > Acidobacteriota > Terriglobia > Terriglobales > Acidobacteriaceae > Telmatobacter. Next base: position 24,644 of record JBEKCA010000046.1, on the reverse strand, counting down.
CCTGCTCACCCTCCCCAATCGCTGTCGCCTGCTCGGTCTCGGCCTGGCGCTCCGCAGCCTGCTTGCGGCACTGCTCCAGCCACTGCGCGTAAGTCATCTGGCGGCGCGGCGTCAGCCAGCGCATCCAAGCGCGATGCGTTCCCTCGGTGAAGTAGACCGGAATCCCCAGCTTGCGCGCCGTCACCGCGACGCCGTTGACGTGATCCGAGTGCTCGTGGGTGATCAGTATGGCGTCCAGCGTCTCCGGTTCCTCTTCAACCAGTCTCATGCGCCGGAAAAGCTCCTTGCAGCTCAGCCCGCAATCGACCAGAATGCGTGTGCGCCCGCCGGAGACAACCGTGCTGTTGCCCTTGGAACCCGACGCCAGCACCGTGAATCGCACCATGAATTGAGGATACCGCGAAGGGCTGCGCAAGACGAGTCGGCAGATGAATGGGGCGTGCGGCGAGTCACGATGGAGTCCCGAACTTTGCTTGACAGGTCACGCGGCGCAAAGACTATCATCGTTGCAAACATTGATCAATCCGGGAAACGGAGGATTGTCATGGACCTCGTGCAAGGCGGCAGAAATGCGGTTGCATTTGTATTCTGCGTCTTGCTCGGATACATCATTGCCTCCTTTCTTCCCGAGGGCGGCTGGTTCACCTTCGCATATATGCTGATCACCTGCCATCTATTTTTCGGATGGCTGGTGATGACCAAAGAGCACGAGTTGGGCCACACCTTGCCTTTCGCTTCGACAATCCTGATTCATTTGGTTTTTCTCGTCCTCATCGTCTGCACAGGAATGGCCAGGAACTACATTCCGCTCTTCAATTGGATTCGTTTTTTGGTTCCCGCATTGGCCTACTTTGAGGTAAGGTGGGTTCTCCGCAGCGGGATGAAGAAGAAAAAAGTCGAAGCATCGGCAGAAATGGCGGCCCGCACCGCTGCCGCTGTCGCCGCTGCCGCCTCGATCGATGATTATCAGGAGTGGCTTCGCTATCTGGCCATGCCCAATCGCCCGCCCCGCAGGCCAGGAATGACCGTTGAGGAGGAGTACAAGCAATGGCTCCTCGAACGCGCCAAAAACCGATACGCAGCTCATTCGAGGCGTTGATCCGCAGGCCTTCGAGCTCCGCATACCCGCTTGACAGTCAACGCAGCAACAGAAGTATCATCCCTTAAGCAATCACGTTGGCCAAAGGAGATGAATCCCATGGCGCTCGGTAAGAATGGAGCCGTCTATCTAGTCTGCGCATTGATCGGTCTCGGAACCGCACATTTTCTGCCGGGTGGCTGGTGGTCCATCTTTGCCTACCTGCTCATCACCTATCACTTATATTTGGGATATCACGTGATCATCTCCGAACACGAGACAGGCTTCTCGCTGCCCGTCGGCTCGACGATCATTACCCATCTGGCTTGCGTTTCGCTCGTAGTCTGCTTCGCTCTTGGAAGAGGCCTAATCCCGTTCTTCGGCTTGATTCGCCTTTTCGTTCCCGCCCTGGCTCCCTTTGAAGCACAGTGGCTCTTTAGCGGCAAGAAGAGCAATTCAAAGAACAAACCGGTCCCGATCTCCAAAGAGAAAGCTGCGCAGAAAGCTGCCGCCGTAGCCGATGCAGTCGCCGCCACAGCCACGGTCGATGACTACGAGGAGTGGCTCCGCTACCTCGCCCAGCCAAATCGTCCGCCGCGCAAGCCAGGAGTCTCAGTTCAGGATGAATACAAACAGTGGCTGGTCGCCCGCGCGAGGGCCAAGGTGACGTCGCCGAAGCAGTGATGCGTACGCCAATTTAGGACATTGGGCTCTTGCAAGATTCAAAGGAGATTGAAAAACGCGTGTCAGGGCACGACTTCAGTCGTACCGAAAGAGCAACAAAAGGAAATTGGGCTTTAGCCCCCGTGGTGTTTTTTGCAGCTATTTGCAATTTTGCAGCGGCTAAAGCCGGAGTCGGTTTTAGCCATTTGCGGCACGACTGAAGTCGTGCCCTGACACTTCGAATCTTACCCAAAAATGAATTCTGCAAGATACTCATATTCCCGGCAGATTAGCCGGAATCTCGATTGAAACCAGTGTGCCCCGCCCCGGATTGCTCACCACGCTGAATCGCGCCTGATTTCCAAAGAGCACCTCCAGCCGCTCCTGCACGTTTTTCATGCCGATCCCTGCGCCGTTGCGGCTCAACGCTGAGACCGGACGGTTGCCCATGCCGACGCCGTCGTCGGCAACCTCGATCAGCACGCGATCTCCATTGAGCTGGCTGCGCAGGGTTACGGTACCGCCCCGGATGCGCGGCTCCAGGCCGTGCTTGATGCTGTTTTCGATCAGCGGTTGCAGCAGAATGCTCGGAACGAGAACAGCCAGAGTCCGGGGATCAATCTGTTTTTCGACGCGCAGTTTCTCAGCGCCGAAGCGCACCACCTCGATGTCCAGGTAGTCGTCGGTAAATCTCAGTTCCTCGCTGAGAGGCACGTAGGTATCATGATCCTTGAGCAGGGCGCGGAGAATGTTGGCCAGCTTCACGGTCATCTCGCGGGCCAGTTCTGGCCGCAGCCGCACCAGGGACGCAATCGAGTTCAAGGTGTTGAAGAGGAAATGAGGATTGATCTGGCGCTGCAAGGCGTCGAGACGGGCCTCAAGCAGCAGCCGCTTCTGTTCTTCGAGTTTCAGTTCGATGCGCAGCGCATTCCACACCTTGAGCGCTATGCCGACCACGATGGGCGCGGAGAGCCCCACCAGCGCCTGTAGCCACCAGTGATCTGCCAGCAAGGCAAAGAGCCGATGCGGATAGGAATAGTCAATCCAGTCGCGGCAGGCCTCGGCCGCGACGATGAGAAAAAGCATGAGGAACTGGCGGTCGATGCGCGGCTTGCGCAGATTGCGGCGTATCCAGCGATAGAGGCTCAGGTCGATGAAGGGCGTGAACGACCAGATCTCTTCCCGCTCGACAAAGCGGCCCAGCAGCCCCGCCGCAAGGCCGAGCGCGGCGTTGAAGGGCAAGGTCAGGTACTCGTGATGGTAGACCGCCGGCCCGGAGAGCACCACGCCGCCCAGCATCGCCCACTCCGGCCCCAGCAGCAGACCCAGCAAAATCACCGTTTCGAATGAGATGTCGGCAGCCAGGAAGTTGGGCACCGCGATCCGCACCCAGACACCCAGCGTCAGAGGCACCAGGAAGAACGCCAGCAGTGCCAGGGTCTGTCGCGGGCGGCGCTGCTCGGCAAAGAAGAGCCGGCGGAAAGTGCTGACACGCGCCAGCACGCTGGCCACCGACGCGACCACGCCCAGCTTGACGAGCAGCGTAATCAGAATGAGATTGTCGGTCACCGCAGCGAATCCCGGTGCAGCGCCTTGACCTGGTAGCCAGCCTTCTTGAGCTCCACCGCGATCTCCTCGACCATCATTACGCTGCGGTGCTGGCCGCCCGTGCATCCGAAGGCCACCGTCAGATAGCTCTTGCCCTCCTCAACATAGTGCGGCAACAGGTAGAGCAGAAGCTCCTTTACCCGATCCAGAAACTCAATTGTCTGCGGAAAGCCGCGCACATAGGCCGCCACCTTCGGGTCGAGTCCGGTCAGTTTGCGAAACTCCGGTACAAAGTGAGGGTTGGGCAGGAAACGCACATCGAAGACCATATCCGCGTCCAGCGGTACGCCGTTTTTGAAGCCGAAGCTCAGGCAGGAGACCAACAAGCGCTGGGTTTGCTCCTCCTGGCCAAACCGGGCCTGGATATTGGCGCGCAACTCATGCACATTGAAGTTCGACGTGTCGATCAGGGTGTCGGCAACGTTGCGGATGGGGTCCAACAGTTGCCGCTCTTCGACGATGGAGCGCGAAACTGTCTCTTGGCGCCCCAGCGGATGCGGCCGCCGCGTCTCGGAGTAGCGCCGCACCAGCACCGCGTCCTGCGCATCCAGAAAGACCACGCGTGTATGCAGCAGCATCTTCACCCGCTTGAGAATCTCCGGCAGACGATCCAGGGTCTGGCCCTCGCGGACATCGACCACGATCACCGCTTTCTGGACCTCGTTGGACTTCTCCACCAGCGCGGCAAAATCTGGTAACAATTCCAAGGGAAGATTATCTACAGCATGAAAGCCAAGATCCTCAAAGGCCCTGAGGGCCGAGGCCTTACCCGCGCCGGAGATTCCGGTGACAATCACCAGCTCCTTCCGCGGCTTCTTCGCTGCCTTGGCAGGCTTGGCGGCCGCGCGTGGAGAGGATTTTCGGGGTGCAGGCTTTGAAGGCGTCATGGGCTCATGCTACAACGAAAGGCGGCCCATGCGCATGGTCCGGCGCAATTGCGTTGCGCCGGACCAGCATGAGAATCGCATGAACCTCTGTTATTCGGACTCTACGGAAGCTCCACCAGCTCCATCTGGCCGTCGCGGCGGCGATGAAGCACGAAGGTGTCTCCCGATGAATTGCGGAAGATCAGCAGATCGCGGTCGCGAAACTCGGCATCCTTCACGGCTTCCTCGATGGTCATGGCCCTCAGTGCGATGGCCTCGCCATTGGTGACAATGTGTGGCTCGACGACCGTCTTGCGGACGGGAAACGAATGCACAGCGATCTCGGCACGGGCCTTCTTGCGAGACCGGACGGGTGCTTCCGCGCCATCCTCAGGCTGGGCGGCGCGAGCCTTGGGCCTGGATACCGGAGGCGCTGTGAGCACCTTCTCCTCCTTTGGAAGCCGCTTGCTCCCTATGCGGCGGTCGCGGTGACGGCGCGCCTGGTTCTCGGCGTGCTCGAGAGCCTTGCGTAATGCCGTTTCGAGCGTGTCGGCCTCGCCGGAGGCCGCGATCGTCTGTAGGCGCGCCTGGATGGTGAGCTCGGCAACCTGCAGGCGTTTCAGCGCGCTGAATACGATGCTCGCACGCGCACTTTTACCCAGAATGCGGGCGATTCGTTCCATTCCCTCCTCGGCCTGAGTCTTCAGCGCCTTGGAGATCTTCACTTGTCTGGCGGTGAACTCCACTTCCATGGTCAGCCTCCGCTTTCTGTTTGTTTACTGCCGTTTCTCGCATCACCATTATCGGCTGGAGAACTTCGGATTCTATAGCATTTGATGAAAACTGGGAATAGGGAAAAGGGATTAGGGAATAGTTGGCACCAGCTCAGCCGAACGCTGTCGTGACCGCATGTGCGAGCAGTTCCTTTTTGGGTGATTCTTGTTGACTGCTAGGAAGCCGCTTCCTGTTCCCTAATCCCTTCTCTCTGTTCCCTGCTTTCATCACCCTTCGCGGCGGCGGCGCTGATGAGTCGAGGGAATATTCATGTCCTCGCGGTACTTGGCCACTGTGCGGCGGGTCAGCTGGATTCCCTGGGCCTGGAGCATGGCGGCTAGTTGGTCGTCCGTGAGCGGATGCCGGGCATCCTCCTCCTCAATCAGCTTGCGAACCTTGCGCTTGAGCACGGGCAGAGGCGTGTCAGCCCCCTCGGGTCCATTCGAGCCCTCTGAGAAAAAGAAGCGCAGTTCGATGACCCCCTGCGGAGTATGTGCATATTTGTTGGCCACGGCGCGGCTGATCGTCGAGGGGTGAACGCCGATCTCCTCGGCTACCTCCTTGATCATCATCGGCCGTAGAGCCTCAACTCCGCGATCTAGGAAGTCCTGTTGGCGGCGCACGATCACCTCGCAGGTGCGCAAAATCGTGCTCTTCCTCTGCGCGATATTGCGCATCAATTGCAGCGCGGAGCGGAATCGTTCCTTAACGTAATCCTTGACCTCTTTGTCGACGGTTTCGGTGGCCAGCATCCGACGGTATCGGCGGCTGAGCCGTAGGCTGGGCATGTCTTCTTCGTTCATCGACACCACCCAGGTGTCGCCCCGTTTGATAAAGACCACGTCGGGTTCGATCAGGCGAGCCTGCTCACGGTTATACAACCGGCCAGGTCGCGGATCGAGGGTGCGGATGAATCCAACCCCAGCATTCGCCTCCTCGGGAGTGATCTGGGCCGCCCGAGCGAGCTCTTTCACGTCGCGCTTCTGTAGCAAATGCAAATGCCGGTCGACAATCAGAGCCGCAACCTCCATGCTGCGCCGACGCTCCTCGATATGCGCCTCAGCCTCGGCCTTAAAGCTGCCGTGCGGATCCTCGTCTGGTTCAGAAGCGGGCTGGGCAAACAGATGTGCAAACTCACGCTGCTGTGCGGCAATCTGGATCAGGAGACACTCGCGCAGGTCGCGCGCGCCCACACCGGCAGGGTCGAGATGCTGAACCATGTTGAGGCCTCGGCGCAGCAACTCAAGCGCCGCTTCAGCCCCCGGCTCGGGAAGCGTCTGGGATTTGCCGAACGACGCGGCGAGTTCTTCCTCGCTTCCGGAAAGGTAACCATCGCCATCCAGATTGCCGATGACGAACTCGACCGCCTCGCGTACGCCGGGTTCGAAGGTCAGGCCTGCCAACTGCCACGCCAGGTGATCGGAGAGAGTCGTAGGCTGGGAGAGAAAGTTTTCAAACGAGGGCTTGTCGCTCTCTTCATACTCCGGCTGTGTGCGGTAGCCGGGATCCAGGTACTCCTGGAAATACGATCCGAAATCGACCTCATTAAATGAGTCTTTTGGAGGCGCCGCGGGCTCCTCGGCTCCAACCTCCGGGCGCTCCGTGATTCCGCGCTCCAGCAGCTCCTGCCGGCCCGCAACCGCATCCAGCATCGGAACCGTCTCGTCAATCTCCTCCAGGACGGGATTTTCGACCATTTCGGCATCGATCATCTCCTTCAGCTCGAGCTTGTTGAGCGCCAGCACGCTCACCATCTGCATCAGGCCTGGGGTCAGGATCTGACGTTGTGCGACCTTCAGGCTCAATTTGGGTTGCAGCAGCGCCATAAGAACTCAATTCCCGTTTGGACTTACCGTCAGTGTAACCGAGTGAGAAAAAGGCAAAAGGGCAAAATACCCGGCATCGGGACAATCGTTCCGGTTTGGGCTGCGATCACTCCGGGACTCTCGCTCCGGAAATCAGGCCGCCGCTTTGAGACTCAAGGGGTTGACGGAAGGCGAGCTCCCTGGACCCGGCTCTCAACCCCACCCGAAGATCACATCAGCTCAACGAGAAACCCTCCCCCAGGTAGAGCCTGCGCACATCGACGTTGTTGCCCAGTTCATGCGGGGTTCCCGTAAAGAAAATCTTCCCTTCGGCGATGATATAGGCCCGGTCGGTTACGCTCAACGTCTCACGCACATTGTGGTCGGTAATCAGAACCCCGATGCCCCCCGCTTTCAGGTCGAAGATGATCTTTTGCAGTTCCAGCACGGCGATCGGATCGATGCCGCTGAAGGGCTCGTCGAGCAGAATGAAATTCGGCTGGATGCAGAGCGAACGGGCGATCTCGACTCGCCGGCGTTCGCCGCCCGAGAGCGCGTAGCCCCGCGTAGTCCGGATGTGGCCCAGATTGAGCTGATGAATCAGCCGCTCGGTCCTCGTTCGCCGCTCCCGGCTGCCCAGCGGCTGGGCCTCCAGCACCGCCAGGATGTTCTCCTCTACAGTCAGCTTGCGAAAGACCGAGGGTTCCTGGGGCAGATAGCTGATTCCGAAGTTGCGCGCGCGCAGGTACATCGGCGTCTGCGTGATCTCGGTCTCGTCCACCAGCACGCGCCCCGAGTCGGGCTCGACCAGCCCGACGATCATGTAGAAGCAGGTGGTCTTGCCGGCGCCGTTTGGCCCCAGCAGCCCCACAACTTCGCCGCGCGAGATCTTCAGGTCGACTCCGCGAACGACCTGCCGCCCCTTGTATGTCTTGCCGATTCCTTCGGCGATCAGTGTGTCCATCGAGTCGGTCAACCTGTCAGCCTACCAAAAATCAAATCTACCATCATGGGCATCAAGACGCGTCACGCGTCTCCAACTTCTTCGGAATCGCCTCGCTAAGGATGCCGCGCAGTTCGTCTCGTTGCGACTCGGAAAGACCGGCCAAGTTAACAATCATGGAGTGCGCTGCGGGGCGAGAAAACAACACCATCACGCCCTTCGTTTCATACCAGACGCGATAAGGCTCCCATCCGGATCGATGGAACGTTCCTGTCGAATTCTGGACAGAAATTGACTCCAGCGTGATGTTCACCGTAAATTGTCCTTGCATGCCAGGATCTTTCCTGTATCTGCGCCGCTGGAGCTTCGGGGTCAGCACAGGAAGCAAAACTAACGTCACGACGGCCAGTAGAAGCTGTCCAAAACCCTCAATGTAATCCCAGGCATTGTGCCCGGAGCTGACGCTGTGGACCGCCGGCGGGCGCACAGCGGGTGCTCGTTGTGGTGAGTGCTGAAGCCAAGTGATCAAGACCATCAGGCAGGCGAGGACGATGATCCAAAAAAGGATAGTTTTGACGACACTCTTCAATCTGCCCTTGAACTTGGGATTGAAGGCATTCAGATACTCCTCCTCGCTGATCCTACAGCTAAATTCCATGCCGTTCTCCGTTCAAATTCTCCCCGCTTTCGGAGTTACTCCTCACTTAGGCGCAGTAGTCTGCGTCGTCGTCTTGCCCCCCCCGCCTTCGACACTGACGCTATCATCGCGGCCACGGAAGATCAAAGCCTCGCCCGAGACCGTTCCCCGCGCCGGATCGGTCATCTTCGGCGGAGCCGCCGCCGTCCCTGTCAAGACGTACTCATTCGTCGCGCTGGTATAGACCAACCGCTCTCCGACCCCGCGCCGGCCCTCGGAGGTCAGAACCACATGGCCGCGCGCAATCATGTGGTCCACTTGCGCCTGCCCCTGACTTGCCTTTCCGGCCGGCAGCAGCGTGACCTCGACCACATCCGAATTTGAGGTCGCAGTACCGGTCTCGGCCGTCACAGAGCCGAGGACGCCGCTGTGCATAACGGCCTTCCGCTCGACGTCGGAATACCTCAAATCGCCGCCCCGCACCCGAATCACGGAAGGCTGGCCTGATTTCCCCGCCTGCTTGCCCGCATCATTGCCTGTCGTTGCGCCAGCTGCCGGGCCACTGGTCACCAGCACCGCGCGCACCGGCGCTGCCGCATCTGTCGTTCGAGCCACCAGCATCTGCCGTTGCCGGTCCAGCACGATCACCGGCGCGGCAACCGAATTGCCCTGCTGCCAGAGCCTCGCCTGCCCCCGGAAGGTAGCCTCGCCGGTGGCCTGGCGCAGCTCGCCCTCAGAGGCGACGACATGCGCCGGCCCTTGCCCGCCAAGAGCCACGCTGCTCTGCCCCGCCGCAGCGCTCTGCTGCTTGGAATTGCTGCCGGTTCCCGCGTCGGTCCAGCTTGCCTTCACATTGCCGTGAGCAAAAGCATCGCCCGAGGCCCGCGAAACATCCACCTTGTCAGCCGTAAGCTGCAATGCTCCGTCCTCGACCCGCGGACTCAGCGTGAGGTGCAGCCACTCGCCGGCAGCCTCATAGACGGCTCGCCCTGATGTGGCCCGCATCAACACAGGTGGCGGCCCACCGGGCTTGGCTGCGGACTGCTGCGTCAGAACCACATGCCCTTCGACCACAGCCGACTGAATTTGGCCTTCGCCACCTTTGCCGCTCTTTGCGCCCGTCTGCCCAAGGCTTGCGAAATGCGCCTCCAGACGGTCGCCACTCGTCGTTTGCCGCGTTCCAGTGGCTGTTGTCTCATCCACACCCGCATGGCCGACTCCGACGAGGCCCGTCAACCGCGACCCCGGACCAAATTCGCCAGTCACTACATCGGCCGAAAGCCGGGACGGCGAAACCGCCCCCGCGCCCTGCTGGCTCTCGCCTGTCACAACCACGCCATCGGTCCCGCGCATTGAAATCGGTTCGATCTGCCCCTGTCCGGCGTCGCGAAATTCGATATCGGCAATCGGCGAGCGCCAATGGCGGCTCACGCGCTCAGCTTGGCTCAATTCCTCACTGTCGATCGCCACGTTTCGTTCCAGGTGCGCGTGGCGCAGCTTGCCTTGCCCATCGAATTCGAGGATCGCAATGGGCGCGCTTCCGTGCAGGTGTCGCCGCAGCCCGTCTCCCGGCTTGCTCACCGAATCCATCGTGACTCCGCCTGACAAGTTGGCGTGGCGAGGCTGGTTGTGCTCATCAAAAGCCATCTGCCCGGTCGGCGCTGCAGCATGGGCTCCAGCGGCGGTAGTCATTGTGAAGCCGTTCATCGCATCCAGCCGCACCGCCGATCCATCCTCGCGAAAGTAAATCTTCGCGTCGCCGGCCGTCGCCTGCCCGCCCTCGTACTCTGCGGTCGCGGCGCGCATCTGGCAAACCTGCGTCTCGCGCTCGAACTCCGCATGTTGGGCGTGAATCGCGACCGTTTCTGATCCTCGCTGCGCCGTCAACTCCACATCTCGGTCCAGAACCAGAAACCCTTTTTCCGAATCGTAAGTAGCGCCCATCGAACTGCCCGTTCCCTGCGCCATCGAAAAAGCCACATGCTGGCTCGTCGTGGCCACTCCACTGCGCTGGTCAAAGGTAAGTCCGCTAGTCTTCACGTGAATTTCGCCGCGCTCGGCAGCCTGAGCAGCCGAGGCCAAAGGAGCGTCTTTTTGCTTGCCCCCCACAGCCTGCCCGGCGGAGACCTTGGGTGCTATCGCTGGCGCAACCCCGGGCCGCATCAGCGTAATCTCAACCGGCCCCGCAGCCTTGGCCGTGCCCGCTTGCTGATCGTACTCAAATTCGGCGCCTTCGATGCGATCCACGCGGCTGCCGTCCTCGCCATAGAGCTCAATTTTGACGTCGTGCAGCAAAGCGGTGCCCTTTTTCAATTGGACGACCTTCGATGCATGAATCTTGAACTGAGAATGCGCGCCTAAAGCGTGCGAAAAGGTGACTCCGTTGGCCTCCTGTTGAATCTCAATTCCCAGCCGCCTGGGTACGTCGTGGAGATTGAAGGGATTTTTCCATCTTCCAATGACCAAAAAGACCACCAGTGCGCCCAGCAGCAGAACTCCTGCCGCCACCACCGCCATTCGCATCTTTTCAATGGTGAAGCGCACGGTCAGTTCGGCCCTCCAGGCCCTTTCGATAGCCGAGCCGCCAGCCGCTGCGCAAGGCTCTCGCCCAGTTCGCTCCAAAGCAGGCGGGCCGTGGCTCCCGAGCGCTTCTCAACAGCGGTGGTCAGCTCGACCAGTTGGCGCACATTCTCTTCAACGTGCCTTGCAGCTACCGAGTCAAGCTCGAGTTCTTCTTCAAGGAATGGAGTGTCCGAGCCGAAGTCGATTCGGATGTGCCCGTCGGCCTCGTAAGTTCCCTCATCGAAGAGCGGCCCAAAGCCCGTCACGCGCACCAGCCGCGGCTCTCGCGCCCATCGCGCATCGAGACCTCCCAATGCGCTGTCATCCTGAGCGAAGCGCAGCGAAGTCGAAGGACCTGCGTCTCCCGGTGGGTTTTCCAACTCCCACAAGCTCCACCCGATCTGAAACTCATAAGCGTAGTCGTCATGGAGGATTTCAAGTGCCTCTTCGACCGCAAAACCCGGCTCGGCTCCACGTTCGTCCCGTCCATAGACTCGTTGAAAGACCGGCGATTCGCTCCAGTTCATCGGCCACACGGTCGCCGCATAGACGCGCGCCTCGCCGCCATGTGTAGCAAAGGCGCTCAACACCGCCGTCAGCTTCTCGGCCAGTGCAGCCAGGCGCAGATTCGGGTACCAAAGGCTCAGATAAAGGGTGTCAGACATCTCTATTGATTGTAGACGGACGAAGGGGCACTAAAGTGCACGCCTGGCTACACGAGCTCTATTCTGATTCGGCCAGAATTGGATGGTCGGTGCGCCAAGCGAAATAGGCGATTCCAGGGATGAGGAAACCCAAGAGAATCGTCACGGTCAGCCAAAGGCGCACTCGCCCGCCACGACGCCTAACAGCCGATGCCAGATAAAAGGGCCAGACAACGAAACGAAGGCCAAGAAGGGCGACCGCAAGGGGAAACGCCGCTGCCTCTTCGTAGTTGTGATCAAGCAGGTTGTCTACTGCGCCCGCCAGCGACAACGACACAACTATGATTGCTAGAGAAAGAAGTGCAGCCTGCGCTCCCCGTCCAAGATTTCTCCAATCCTCCGCCCATCGTTGCGTCAAGGCTCTCGTCTCCGTACCAATTCCTACTCTTCTGCCCTATGCACTGCACCCCGACTTCGCAAATCGGGGCGACATCTTTATCCCGTCACGATCTCACTGAAGTCGGCGATGCCAGAGAAGCCCCGCAGCACCCCATCGATTAGGCCAAGATGCGCCCCGCGCACAGCCGGATCGGGATCGAGCACCATCACCTTGTCGAAGAAGGCATCGACGACCGGGCGCAGCGTGGCGATCCGCGCCAGCGCCTCATCGTAAGCCCGCTCGCCCCGCAACAACGCAACTTCAGGAGCCAGCGCAGCGGCTGCATCCGCCAGTTGCTGGGCCTCCGGTGCGAGCGTCACATCTTTCGGCGAGCAAAGTGCAAATCCCTTCTCCTCGGCTTGACGCAGGATGTTCTTGATGCGTTTGAATGCCGCGGAGATCGCCGCGAAATCCTCCGACTGGCGCGCTGCTGTCAGAGATTCGGCGCGGGCAATCGTGTCGCGCACGTCATCGCCTCCCGCAGCCAGCACGGCGTTGACAACGTCGTAGGCAAAGCCGCGCACATCCTTCAGGTAGAAGCTCAGGCGCTCGCCGAGGAAGGCGCGGACTGATAGTAGAGTTTCATCAGAATCGATATCTCTTGATATGTCTGTCCTCTTATTGTCTCTATCCGCATACACGATCCCGGTATAGGAATCCAACACATCCGTTAAAGTCAGCGGCAACCCGCTTTCGGCCAGAATCTTCACGATGGCATTCGCTGCACGCCGCAACGCGAAGGGATCCTTCGAACCTGTGGGCACCATGCGAATGCCGAACATGGACACGATGGTCTGGATGCGATCGGCAATGCCGAACAATTGGCCCTCAACGTTATTCGGGATGCGATCCTCAATCGACGCTGGCGTGTACTGGTCGTAGATGGCCTGCGCCACGCTCTCTCCACAGCCCTGTGCGCGCGCATAGAGTCCACCGATGATGCCCTGCAGTTCCGTAAACTCCTTCACCAATTCTGTTGTGAGGTCGGTCTTGGCGACTTCGGTGGCCTTCCGCAATGCCGCTTCATCTACTTTGATACCGCGTGATAAGGTCGCCGTTGCAAGTTTTTCCGCTGCAGCCCAATTATTGCGGGTCTTCCAGGCGTAGCTACCCAACTCCTTCTGGAACGTAACGTTGTTCAGGCTTTCGACGCGATCCACAAGCGGCGTCTTCTGATCCACCTCCCAGAAGAAGCGGGCATCCTTGAAGCGCGCGCGCAGCACCTTCTGATTGCCGTGACGAATGGTGGCGTAGCCCTCCTCGTCGACCTGAATATTCAGCACCGCCAGAAAGTGCGGCAGCAGTTTGCCGTCAGGGCCTTCCACGGCAAAGTACTTCTGGTGGTCGCGCATGACCGTAACCAGGACTTCTTCCGGAAGCGCAAGATACTCAGTTTCGAAGCTACCCAGAATCACAGTGGGCCACTCGGTGAGATGAACCACCGTCTCGATCAGCGGTTCATCCTCGCGCCAGCGCGCGCCTGCAACCGTTCGGGTCGCCGCATCCAGAGCCTTACGAATCGATTGCCTGCGCTCGGCCACATCGACGACGACATACGCCTTGCGCAGTTCTTCGGCGTAACTTTTAGGCGTGGTCAAAAGCACGGAGTGCTCGCCATGCAGCACGCGATGACCGCGACTCGAATTCCCCGCTGCAATTCCGGCAATCTCCGCGGGGACAACCGCTGAATCGAGCAGTGCAACAACCCAGCGCACAGGCCGCACAAAGCGCTCCGGCTTGCCCGCGCGCCAGTACATATTTTTGGCCCAATAGAGACCCAGCACTTCCTTGGGCAACTCCGCCGCGAGCAGCTCCGCTGTCTTGCGTCCCTGACGCTTCACAGTCGCTCCGACGTACTCGCCCTTGGAATTGGTGACCTTCTCCAGAGCCTCAACCGCAACGCCAGCCTTGATAGCGAAGGCTTTAGCCGCCTTTGTCGGCGCACCGTCTTTGAAGGCAACCTTCCACGACGGGCCGGTCAGCTTCTCCTCAGTGTCGGTCTGACTCGCCAGCACCCCCTCGACCAGCACCGCCAGACGGCGCGGAGTCGAGTAAGTCGCGAGCTTGAACTCCGGGGCAAGCAGCCGCTCGCGAGTTAATAACTCATTGACCCGGCGGCCTAACTCTGCCTCGGCTCCGGCAATCATCCGGGCCGGAACCTCGTCCAACCCAATTTCCAACAAAAAATCTGCCATAACTTGAGTTTCTTTCTGCTTCGTGTCCAGGCCCGGTCGGGTCGAACCGAAAAAGTAAATGCAACCGAAGGTCCTTCGACTTCGCTGCGCTCCACTCAGGATGAGAGCATTTTAGGAGGCAGACTGCAAGGCATACGCCTTGGCCACACCCACGGCCAGATTGCGAATGCGCCCGATCATGCCGACTCGCTCGGTCACGCTGATCGCGCCGCGCGCATCGAGCAGGTTGAAAAGGTTCGAGCACTTGAGCGCCAGCTCATAGGTCGGAATGACCGGAAAACGCCGCTTCTCCTTGACGCTCGCCTTCTCATCCGCCAGCAGCGCATTCGCTCGCGTCAACAGAGCCTGCGCTTCGGCTTCGTAACTGTTGAAGTGTTCCCACAACTTGCTAACATCGGCGTCTTCGAAGTTATAGACCGAATACTGCAACTCCTCTGCCAGCCGCACATCGCCGTAAGTGACTTGAGCGCCGGTCTCCGGATCGCGTGCCCAGACCACGTCGTAAACTGAATCCACATCCTGCATGAATGCGCAGAGGCGTTCCAGCCCATAGGTCAGCTCGGCACAGATCGGGTCGAGATCGAGGCCGCCGCACTGTTGAAAGTAAGTGAACTGGGTGATCTCCATCCCATCCATCATCACCTGCCAGCCGACGCCCCATGCGCCAACGGTCGGCCCCTCCCAGTTATCCTCTTCAAACTTCAGGTCATGTTTGCTCAAGTCGATGCCGATTGCTTCAAGAGATTTCAGATACAGCTCCTGTACGTTCACCGGCGGCGGTTTCAATATCAGCTGAAATTGCGTGTGGCGGAAGAGCCGGTTCGGGTTTTCGCCGTAACGGCCATCGGCCGGACGCCGCGAGGGCTGAGCATAGCCCACTTTGTAGGGCTTTGGGCCGAGCACGCGCAGAAAGGTCTCTGGGGCCATGGTGCCTGCGCCGACTTCAACGTCGAAGGGCTGCTGCAAGACGCAGCCGCGTTCCGCCCAGAAGTTCTGCAAGCGGAACAGGAGTTCTTGAAAGGTGAGCGGGATAGTCTTCGGTTGCGATAAAGTCTGTGATAAGGACACGGGCAACTCTCTCTCGTCGGGACTCACTCGATTTTATCAGCCCTTATGGCTGGTTCAGTTTCCCAGCCGCGCCAGCGCCTCAGCTGACCGCAGCTTGCGCTCCAAGTGTCGCTCCAAAGCCTGCAGGGTGAAACGGCGCAGATCCTGAGCGCGCCGGCGAGGCCAGGGATCACTGACAAAGGCCGAGACCGGCGACCGCAGCATCCGCTGCGCCAGTTGCCACGAGTCGGCGCTGAGTTCACTCGCGTTTCCGTTGCGATGCACCGCGCAGAAAAGTCCATCGCCATAAACATTGAAGGAAATCTCCTCGGCGCTCAATGCCTCGCCGCAGGCCGTGCAGTGCGCAATGTCGGGCAAAAGGCCCATAAGCCGTGTCATCCACAGCTGAAAATAGGTCAACGGCATCCAGGGCTGTTCGACCGTCGTCTGCTCCAGCACCCCCACCAAGAGGCGAAAGATTGTCTCCTGCGGATCGTGGTCGGGCAGCGATTCGTCCAGCACTTCGGCATAGAGGCTGAGCACGGTCATCCGCACCGGATCGACCGGAGCCGAGAGCGGCGAGCGGACGATCTCAAGCTGATCCAGCCGGACTAGTTCCTGCCGGGGCCGCTCGGCAAACCAGGCGCGGGCAAGGGTCATCGGCTCCAGCGCACCGCCAAAGCGCTTCCGGCTCTTGAGCGCCGCCTTGGCCACGCCTCTCAGCCGGCCGTAGTCGCGCGTAAACAGGCTCACAATCAGGTCGGCCTCATGGACCGGCCATGTGCGCAAAACCACGGCCTCCGAGGTGAGCACATTCATGCGATTCCATCATCGCACTCTGAGCCAGGACTCGAGATCCTCCTTGCCAGAAACCAATCCCCGGGGCCCCCGCCGAGCTTTCCACAGGCCTCCGCCTAGGCAGAAACCGTCCCCAAAGGTTAAAATCTGCTCAGAGGTTCCAAATGCCCACCGCAATGGTCACCTTCAACGGCCGCATCACACTTCCCCCACAAGTGCGCAAAAACCTAGGACTCAAGACCGGCGACAACGTCGAATTTGTCGAAGTTGAGAAAGGACGCTTCGCGATCTCCTGCCGCAACAGGATCTCCGGGGAGACTGACCTCCGCAATCCAAAGTCGGACCGCACGCACATCGTCGAAGAAGACAGCCAGCCCGTTCTCTAAGAAACGGCGAAGAACAGTTCAATCGCAATCTGTACCCAGAGTCCAGGCATCGCACGCGGAGACGCGCGCCCGCAATTCCTGTCTTTCATCTAGGCCCCGGGAACATTGAGTGCTCGTGTGACGTATGGATAATTAGGGCAAATTCCTGTGCCCTCATTCCATCCTTAGTCAGCGAGACTCAACGCGAATTACCGACGCTCAGAAAGATGTGCGAACCGCGTTTATCGGTGGATTCGCGGGGCAACTCGTTTCCAGCCTCATTTGGTTTGCTTCTGCCGCGACCTTGACCTATGTCTCCTTCCGTGCCGGGGTTGCAGTTCTGGTCTTTGGCGGATGCTCTTCATCTTCCCATTGACTCAGCTGACCCTTCGCCTGATGGGCCGGCCGCACGGTCTTCCCAAAGGGCATCCGATGAACGGGCTGGCGATGCAGATTGCATTCACCATGCCTCCGGCAATTCCGATCGCTCTTGCGGCCGCCTTGCACCGTCACTCATGGTTCTATCCAGCCATGATGATCATCGTCGGTTGTCACTATCTTCCATTTATTTTCTTGTATGGAATGTGGGAGTTTGGTGCGCTGGCAGCGCTGCTGACTGGTTCGGGCCTGCTGATTGGACTTTATCTTCCCAGTATTGGTTTAGGGGGATGGCTGGCGGCTTCGCTGCTTTTGATATTTGCTTTTGTGGGACGAAGAGCCGCACTCTGGGAGCTGACTGGGGCTTGGATCTGAAGTCAATCTTTCCGGTGGATTTCACGCAGACGCAAACGCGCATCCAGCTTTAGCGGGATGCGCGCCAACGCGTCAATTCTGAATCCGTTTACCGGCCGAAGTGCGCGGCGTTCTTGGCCGCGAAGCTGGCCCATTTTTCGGGCAGGTCGTCGGCAGCGAAGATCGCCGAAACCGGGCACGCTGGGACGCAGGCGCCGCAGTCGATGCACTCGACCGGGTCGATGAACAACTGATCGGAGTTTCCGAAGCCGTCTTCGTCCTTCTTGGGGTGGATGCAATCGACAGGACAGGCGTCTACGCAGGCGGTGTCCTTGGTGCCGATACAGGGTTCTGCAATGACATATGCCATTCTGATTTCTCCCGGGGAATTAAGCCTTCGACGCTGATAGTAGCACAGGACCCCAGAGGCTGCTTCGAGGCTGCGCAAAGGCGCTTTGCGATGCGGTAACGACAGAGATTGACTGAGGAGAATTAGCTGCCGCTCTGCGTGGCCCGTCTGGCGGCGTACTCCTGCGGAGTTGGGATCGGCGCAAGACTCCGCCCGGCAAACAGATCGTCAAAGAAGCCCAGTAGTTCCGCATGGATTAGCCCATTCGAGGCCAGAATCTCCCGACTGTCCAGCTTGAAATGAGCGCCTGCGAAGTCCGTGACCTGTCCGCCGGCTTCCTCGACCAGCAGAATGCCCGCCGCCGTGTCCCAGGGATTGAGAGTGAACTCCCAGAAGGCATCGAGCCGTCCCGCGGCGACATAGGCCAGATCAAGCGCAGCCGAGCCCGCCCGCCGCACCCCATGCGAGCGCAACGTGAACTCCTGATAAAAGTGAATATTCGGGTTCGCGTGACGTTTGCGGCTGGGAAAACCTGTGGCAACCAGCGCCTCATACAACTCCGGAGTCCGCGAAACCCGCAGCGAAATGCCGTTCAGCATCGCGCCCCGTCCGCGCTCTGCAACGAAGAGCTCGTCTCGCATCGGGTCGTAGATCACCGCCGCCAAAAGCGTCCCGTCTTCGCTCGGAGCTAGTTCCGCCGCGCGCCGCTCCAGGCCAAGCGAGACACAAAACTGCGGAAAACCGTGCGCGAAGTTGGTCGTTCCATCAAGCGGGTCTACGTACCAGCGGAACTCCCCCTCCATCCGGTCGCGCGTTCCCTCTTCGCCGTAGATTCCGTGCTCTGGAAAGGCCATGGCCAACCGCTCGCGAATCAGCTTCTCCGAGGTGCGGTCAGCCATCGTCACCAGATCCGAATCGCCTTTGTATTCGGTGGCCACGCCCTGAGTGAAAAACTCGCGCAGCGTGGTGCCGGCCTCGCGGGCAATCGCCGACGCTCCGGGAACCCAGACCCATTCTGAAGTGGCAGTCAAACCGCTCAAGCCGAAGCCCCATTGCCGGAACCATTGAGATCGGAGCCACTGGCCTTCGAAGTGCGCGGAGCACGCCCTTTTACCTCTGTGATCGTGCGGATCTGATGCTTATAGATGAAGAGATTTGGCTTGCCCTCGCGCGTCAGGCGCAACATGCCGTCGTCAAAGTACTCGATCCAGCCTCGCACCGTCTCACCGTCGCGCAGCTTGATCTGTATGTTGACCTGGCGATCGCTGAGTGAGCGAAGGTAAAGCGCTTCCTGGCCGGTTTCACCGGGTGGAGGCGTTTTGGAGCGCCGGCGTCCAGACACGGTTGGAGTCATGCTCTCATTTTAGATGCAAATGCACGAGTCGGCGAATGCGGCAGAACAAACAACGGCTCCAATTGGCTATTTTGTTTTTTCCGGCGGGTCGGCGAAATAGCCCGTGCGATGGCGGACATTGAAGTCCTGGGCCGCAGCCCTGGGAACGGTCACCTGCACCCGGTGGAAGCTGAGTCCCTTGACCTGGTTATGGGGATAATAGCCAAGCAGATACTGTGTGCGCAGATCGTCGCTCACTCGCGCAAAGGCTTTGTCGAGGCCGCCATCATTGACATAGAAGCTCTTGCCCCCGGTCTGCTCGGCCAGAGTGATCAGCGCGTGTTCGCCGCCCAGGTCGCGGCCGGCGCTGGCCTCGATTGGCACGTCGATGATCGAGTAAATCATCACTTCGTTGCGCAGCGCCGCTTCAAGGGCTGTGGCGTATGTTGCATCGCTCGCGGTGTCGTCTCCGTCGGTGACCAGGATCAGCACCTTGCGCCCCTGTTTCCCGCCCAGGCGCTCGGAGCCCATGCAAGCTGCATCGTAGAGCGCCGTCGCCCAGTCGCCGTGTAGCTGGCCAAGGCCGCGATCGATCTGGCTGACCTTGTTTGTGAAGGGTGTCAACTCTCGCACGGTCGTAGCGAACTGCAAGAGGCTCATCTGGTCCTGAGCGCGCAGCAGAGCATGTGCGAAACGTCTCGCAGCATTCGCCTCCTCGGCCAGGTCTTTTTGGACACTCCCACTGGTGTCGATTGCCAGCGTCAGATTCAGGGGCAGCTCCGATTGGCGCTCAAAGACCGCGATCTCCTGCGGACGCCCATCCTCGGTCACGGCGAAATCTTCGCGTGTCAAGCCGCCAACAACAGCCCCATTCCTGTCGGTCACATTCACAAAGACATTCACCAGCTTCACGTCTACGTGGAGAGTGACCTCCTGCGCCGTTAGCGATAGAGGCGCAAGAACAAACAGCAGCCCATTGCCTGCAAGCGTGAGCAGTTGACTGGCTGCCAGTCTGAACAATCGACAGGTTTTGAAAGCGTAAGGCTTGCGATTAGTTTTGAAAGGGCACAACTTCAGTCGTGCCACAAGCGCAGCAAAACGAGGGTTGGGCTTGAGCCCCGGAGGGAGGATTCTCTTCGCGGCGAACAATCCCTCGGCAGCTAAATAGGCTGCGAAAAAACTAGAAATTTTACGCAAGATTGGCGAAGGACATCCCTCAGCGGCCAATGCCGCCCTTGGTTTGATTGGCTGTGCGGCGCGACTAAAGTCATGCCCTTTTAAAGCAGAGCATTCCTCCGCAGCATATGAAGCCGTGCATCCCTTCCCAGACCTACGGGCATTGCCGAAGCCACGTCCTTTCAAGGCTGGAAATCGGCCGGAATTACGAGCCATGCGAACCCTCCGGCGAATCCACCGCCATCTCAACGGGAAACGGCTCACCCGCTGCCCAGACAGCGCCATCGGCAAAGGTCTCTCTCTTCCAAATCGGGACGGTTTTTTTGAGCGTATCGATGAGCCAGCGGCAGGCCTCGAAGGTCTGCGCGCGATGCGCCGAGGCCACAACGATCAGGACGCTGGTCTCGCCCACATTGAGCCGGCCCAGGCGATGAATCATCGTCACATGCCGTACGCCAAAGCGTGTGCGCGCCTCCGCGGCAAGCAGGTTCATCTGCTTCGCGGCCATCTCTTCATAGGCCTCGTAGTCGAGATAGAGTGTCTCGCGGCCGCGCGTGTTGTTGCGCACGATCCCATCAAAGGCCACAACCGCGCCGTCCGCGCCGCGCTTGGCCGCCTCGACCCATTTCTCTGGGTTGATTGGCTCGGAGCACAACGCGACCACCTGCTCCGCGGACTCGCTGCCGCCTGATACCGGAGGCAACAGACCTACTTCGTCGCCCTCATGGAGCGTCTGGGTCTGTGCTGCAAACTCCGCGTTGACGCTCACCGCTATGCCGCGCAGAAGTGATTCGGGCTGCTGCGCGCTTAGTTGCGCGACTAGCTCGGTAACCGTCGCGCCCTCGGGCAACTCGACCGTTGCCGCGCCAGCGCCCAGCCAGTCCTTCAATACGCCAAAACAGAGAACGCGCACATGAATCATTGAAGAAGAGAATACCGCCTGCCGGTTAGACGCGTCAGACGGCATTCAGTCGGTGTGCTGCGCGGATTAGCTGAACTTGTACAGGAAGCCCGACGGCGTGCCCCAAAGATTGCGCGACCGATCCTCATAAAAGATGCTGAACTCGATGCCTGCAATGTCGTAGTCAAACAGTGGTACCCGGTCGAATGTATAGTCGCCGCTGATTGAGTACTCATCGCCGCCACAGTCGATCATCAGCGTGTCTTCGGCTGAGAGCCGCTCGGGATGGGTCAGCAGCATGCATGCCACGGCGAAGACCCCCGCCCCGAACTCGTTGCCTGCCATCCTGACGCGAGCGCGGCGGGCAGAACAGCCGCGATGCCTCATGCCGGCCTGTGTGGCAACTACCATGATGTCGTGCCCCTGCTGCTGATCCGACAGAATCTTCCCAGCGAGCTTAGAGCGCTCGGATTGGCGCAGATAGGTCGGGCCAAGGCGGCCGGCGATGCGGTTCTGGAACTTGCGTTTCTTGCCCAGTGCATCCAGCGCCATCTCCACGGCCTCATTGTACGTTGGAGCTACGGCCTCCCAACGAGGAATGGCGTACCACGCCTCCGCGCCTTCCAGCAGCGGCTTGCGCGCGAGCTTCTCCTGGCAACTGCGCAGCGAAGGAAACAGCTTCCTCAATTCAGTGACTTGGGCCTCAATGGGCCGAACACGATAGGTGGGAGGATAGACGCGGTTGGAACCAACCTCCTCGTCCATATACTTATCGCTTACCGTGTGGCGTTGAATAATCTCTACCACACAATCGGCGACCTCGATCTTAAGCTTCTTGCCCATCTCCAGCACCGACTGCGCGCTATGCCGATCCAGTTGTTCAATCGCCGTGGAGTATGCCGTTTGGATGGCATCTCCGAGGAACGCCATGAGCTGGGTGTTCTGGGTATCCGTGGTATTCCCAGAGAGATGTAGTGGAGTGATAAGAGATGTGGTCGCCATAGTCCCTACTTTTGGCGCGTTACCGCGCGGTGGATTCTATGATTTTCATCGGCGACGACGGAGCTTTCAGCAGCCCCAAAACACGAAAGTTGCTCTTCTTTGAAACAAAGGAAGAGCCCGGCTTGGGAGGGAAGACTGCTCCTCTGCCGGGCTCACTCCAAGAGGCCGGGGGTCGGCTTACCTTACAACCCAATCGCTCGCGGCAAGCTCCGCCACTTCTGCAGGCGCCGCATCCGGCCGCGCCTTCAACAGTGGCAGAGCCACCGCCAGCACGTCTTCGATGCGGCTGGCGTAGTGGATCGCGACACCCTCGATCAGCTCCGGCGTCAGGTCTTCTTCCACATCCTGGCGGTTCTCGGCGGGCAGAATGATGGTTTGGATTCCGGCCCTGCGCGCAGCCAGGAATTTCTCTTTGATGCCGCCCACCGGCAGCACATTGCCGCTGAGGGTGATCTCCCCGGTCATCGCTGTGAGCGGCAGCACTGGCGTATCGGTCAACAACGAAACCAGCACCGTGGCCATCGTCACACCGGCAGAGGGACCGTCTTTGGGAATTGCCCCAGCCGGAACGTGAATGTGCAGGTCGATCTCCTTCGTGAAATCCTCGGCTAGGCCAAGGCTCCCCGCGTTCGAGCGAACCCAGGTCAGTGCGGCCTGCATCGACTCCTGCATCACCTCGCCAATCTGCCCGGTCATGGCAAAGTTTCCTTTGCCCTTCATCTTGTTGGCCTCAATGAAGAGAATGTCGCCGCCGGCCGGAGTCCAAGCCAACCCAACAGCCACGCCGGGGCGTTTGACGCGCTCAGCGACCTCGGTGTCCACACGCACCTGGATGTGGCCCAGAAACTCTTTCAGAATCTCCCGGGTCACGACGAGTTTTTCCGTCTTGCCCTCGACTACGCGCCGCGCCTCTTTCCTGCAAACGGTTCCGATGGTCTGCTCCAGTTTCCTGACCCCGGCTTCGCGTGTGTAGTGGCGCACGATCTGGCGCACCGCATCTTCGGGAAACTCGATCTGCTCGGGCGTGATGCCGTTCTCCTTGATCTGCCTTGGAATCAGGTAGCGGAAGGCGATGTGCATCTTCTCGTCTTCGCTGTATCCTTGCAGCGAAATCAGTTCCATGCGGTCCAGTAGCGGCGGTGGAACCGTGTCCAGCATGTTGGCCGTGCAAATGAAGAGTGTCTTCGACAGGTCGAAAGGCACGTCCAGGTAATTATCGCGAAATGTATTGTTCTGCTCCGGGTCCAGAGTCTCCAGCAATGCCGACGCCGGATCGCCCCGAAAGTCGCGGCCCAGCTTGTCGATCTCGTCCAGCATGATCACCGGATCGTTGGTCTCCGCTCTGCGGATGCTCTGAATGATCTGACCCGGCAGCGCACCGATGTAAGTGCGCCGATGGCCGCGAATCTCCGCCTCGTCGTGCATGCCGCCCAGAGAGACACGCTGAAACTTGCGGCCCAGCGCTCGAGCAATGGACCTGCCCAGGCTGGTCTTGCCTACTCCGGGAGGCCCGACAAAACACAGAATAGGCCCCTTCATATCCGGCTTAAGCTCGAGAACGCTCAGGTAGTCGAGGATGCGATCCTTCACCTTTTTCAGCTCGTAGTGGTCCTCGTCCAGGATCTCCTTGGCCTTGGCGATATCGATCTTGGAGCCCGAGCTTTTGGCCCACGGCAGCAGAGCCAACCACTCGATGTAGTTGCGGGTAAGCGAGTAATCGGCGGCCATCGGAGACATTCGTGAAAGGCGCGTCAACTCCTTGAGAGCCTCTTTCTTCACATCCTCCGGCATCCCGGCGGCGTCGATCTTCTGGCGCAATTCGTCGGTTTCGCGCTGGCCCTCGTCCTGCTCGCCCAGCTCTTTTTGGATAGCCTTGAGCTGTTCACGCAGGTAGTAGTCCCGTTGCGACTGCTGCACCTGATCCTGCACCTCGCTCTGGATCTTGGTGCGCAACTGCTGCACCTCGATCTCCTTGGCCAGATGCTTGTTGAGCAGTTCCAGCCGGGTCCCGATGCTGGGCGTTTGCAACAGTTGCTGCTTGTCGTCGGTGGTCAGGAAGGGCAGCGACGAGGCCACAAAATCCACCAGCCTGCTGGGTTCCTCGATATTGGCCGCAATCGTCCGCAACTCGTCGGAGAGCGTCGGAGACTCGGCGACGATCTGCTGAAACTGCGCAATCACATTGCGCACCAGCGCCTCAGCGCCGGGCGTGTCCGGCGATTCGGTGTCCTCCAGGGTCTCGACCTCGGCCACCATGAAGGGCTCGGTCTGCGCATAACGCACCAGGCGCACCCGCTCGACACCTTCGGTAAAGACGAAGCGGCTCTGATTGGGCATACGCACAATCTTGTGCACGGTGGCCAGGGTCCCCACGGCGTGCATGTCGGCCGGCTTAGGCGAGTCCAGCCGCGGGTCCAGTTGGGCGACGACCACAATGGCCCGCTCCTCGCCCAACGACTCAATCAGTTGAATCGAACTCTCCCGGCCAACGGTCAGGGGTAGCACGGCATGGGGAAACAGGACGGTATCGCGGACCGGCAGGACGGCAATCCTGCGCACTGCACTAGCGCCCCTCTTGTTGGGGCCTTTCGGGGAGGGCGGGATGAGAGATTGATCTGGCATTGAGTGTCCTTCTGTCAACTTTTCTTAATTAGACAACGCAGATTTAAAAAAGTTTCAAAAGAAACTGCTCTTCCGCGTCTGTTCACTCTTCGTTAAAGCATCGAC
>JBEKCA010000045.1:0-36582 GCA_050015115.1 Occallatibacter sp. | reverse complement strand
CATGCACATCGACCGTGCGCTCGAACGATGGGCCAGACGTAAGTACAAGACCCTATCGGGACGACTGCGCGCAGGAGTGCAGTGGTTGCGCAAGATGAAGGATGCCGAACCGCAGTTGTTTCATCACTGGAGATTGATAGGGAGCAAGGTTGGATGACGAGAGCCGTACGACGCGAGAGTGTCACGTACGGTTCTGAGAGCGGCTGGAGGGGCAATTCCTCCGGCCGACTTGCCACTTCAGCATGAAAGCGCACATCGGGGTCGATTCGAAGGAAGGCATCGTGCACTCGGTCTGCTCGACTGCGGCCAGTGTTTCCGACGTGCATGGCCTGGAGCGGACGAATCTCACACTGAGTGGCAACAGGATCGCAAGTTCAACCCTGTATTTCCGCGTGCGGCGATTCCTTGTCTGCGTGCCACAACTTCTGCATCTGCTCCAGGGAACGGCCCTTGGTTTCCGGCACAAATCTCCACATGAACAGGGCGGCGAGAACGCTCATCACACCGTAGATCCAATAAGCGAACCCATGCTTAAAATGCTCCACGAGATAGGGATTCTTATCCACAATAGGGAAGGACCAACTGACGAGATAATTGGCGATCCACTGCGCCGCCACGGCCACGGCCATGGCCTTGCCTCGAATCTGGTTGGGGAAGATCTCGCTGAGAAGAACCCATGTAACAGGGCCCCAGGACATCGCAAAACCCGCAGTATAGACGAGCATGCATACAAGCGCTACCATTCCCTGACCGCCGAGCCAAAAGTCGGTGCCCAAGGAAATCATGCTCACCGCCATGACCAGGGCTCCGATGATTTGCAGCGGCTTGCGGCCAAAATGATCCACGCTTAGAACGGCAACTACCGTGAAAATCAGATTCACCGCGCCTACAATGATTGTCTGTATCAGCGAGGCATTGGTGGACATGCCCATGCCCTTGAAGATATCCGTTGCATAATAGAGCACGACGTTGATGCCGACGAATTGCTGGAATATCGACACCGTGATGCCGATGAAAATCAGAAGCGCGCCAAAAGAAAACAGTTTTCCGGAGTGATGCTTGCTGAGCGAGGCGCGGATCTCGGAAAGCTCGCTTTCGCGCTCTTCCGGCGTCACTAACTTGGACAGCACCGCGCGAGCGCCACGTTCATTTCCCTTGAGCATCAGGAAACGCGGGGTCTCAGGCACGAAAAATAGAAGCAGTAGGAAGAGTGCGGCGGGAATGGTGCCGGAGAGAAACATGTAGCGCCAGCCGATGGAGTTGAGCCAGGCATCGCCGCTCCCGGTCCTAGAGATTCCGTAGTTGACGAAGTAGATCACCAACATACCGAAGATGATGGCGAACTGATTCCACGCCACCAGGTTTCCCCGGACCTTGGGTGGCGCGATCTCAGCGATATACATCGGTGACAGCATGGAGGCCAACCCCACACCGATGCCGCCAAGGATGCGGTAAATAACAAAAAACGCCATGTAATTGGGCCCGCCATGGCCGATGGGGGCAAAGGGAAATTCCGGCGCTGCGGCGCCCAGGGCCGAAAGTAGGAAGAGCACGGCGGCAATCACCAATCCGTGCTTGCGGCCAATGTGGGTGCTCACCCAGCCGCCAATCAGCCCACCGAAGATGCATCCGATCAGCGCGCTCGAAACCACGAAGCCGAGCAACGAATTCGCGGCGTTGGCCTGGGCGGGGTTGGCCAGATCAGTAAATCGCGGATCAATGAAATAGGCCTTCAGGCTGCTCACTGCGCCGTTGATTACGGCCGTGTCGTATCCAAAAAGCAGTCCGCCCAATGTAGCAATGAGGGTCAGCAAAACGACGTATGGATTGATCTTCAACATAGCCTTCCTGAAGAGTGCGGGTGGTAATAAAGTGTGATCTGCGCAGCCGGGAATAGATCTCGAGCCACACTCAGGTCAGCAGCCGAATTGATGTCTGGCAAAAAGACTGAGTAAAGCTCAATCGGTTGCGGCAGTTGCAATTCTTCCAAATCGCCACAAGAGTACATGGTAGCGCTATCATAAGGCAAGCGTTCCTTTGCTTCCCGTCTTCTGAGCGAGGGTTGGCGAGAGTTGCTTTTGGCGCAAATGCCGTAAAATGAGACGAACTTTTGATCTAGAAGATTGAGCTTCGAAGGCGGGCGAAGAGGGGGCACGGGTGAAGAAGAGCGCACGGCGAAGCGGCAATGCGGTAACCATGCACGAGGTTGCCAAGCATATTGGCGTCTCGCCTATGACCGTTTCCCGCGTGCTCAGCGGCAATGCCAATGTGAAGGAACAGACTCGGCAGCTTGTTCAGGCCGCCATCAAGGAACTTGGTTATGTGCCGGATGTCGCCGCCCGCAATCTGGCCAAAGGTTCCACGATACAGATTGGTTTGGTTTACAGCAATCCGAGTACCGCCTATTTGAATGAGCTGCTTATAGGCGTGTTAGAGCAGAGCCGGCACGAGGGGTGTCAGGTTATTCTGCAGAAATGCGGCGCGCGCGGCGAACGGGCTGCTATCGGAGATCTGGTGGATGATGGCGTTAATGGAGTCATTCTCCCTCCTCCTTTGTCCGACTCCAAGGCCGCGCTCGAAACACTGCACGCGGCGAAGATTCCTTTTATTGCCGTGGCAACCGGGCGGCCGGACGGTGAAGGCCTATCTGTTTGCATCAATGATTTTGAAGCAGCAGCGGCGATGACGCGCTATCTGCTCTCGCTGGGTCACCGGAAAATCGGATTCATCGCCGGCGCGCACAACCAGACAGCAAGCGCTCAGCGTTACGCAGGATTTGCGGCTGCCATCCGCGAAGCAGGGTTGAAATTGCATCCGGGTTGGGTCAAACAAGGGGCGTTCAGCTATCGGTCAGGACTGCAGGCGGCTGAACAGTTGCTTGCGACAAGCAGGCGTCCAAGCGCCATCTTTGCCAGCAACGACGACATGGCGGCTGCGGCGATCGCAGTCGCTCACCGGCTGCGGCTCGATGTGCCATCTGATCTCACTATCGCGGGCTTCGACGATACGCCGCTCGCCACCACCATCTGGCCCACCCTCACCACCGTGCGGCAACCGATTGCGGCGATGGCGAGGAAGTCTGTCGAGATTTTGCTGGAGGAGATTCTTCAGAATCGTCACGGCAGAACACTTGCGCCGCGTAGGCACTTTCTAAAGTTCCTGCTGGTCAAGCGTGAATCCTCATCGCCCTATCTACTCAAAGCATGACTGTGAAAATGTGCTCGAATGGCGGAGTCGCTTTTGCAATCTGCCATACCATTGTCGCAGCGCTTGCTACCACTCATTCCGGCAAATTGTGCTTGACAAAATGATAGCGCTACCATTTAGTATTCCACTCGTATGAGATTCCACTCATGCGGAGCTTTTAGCGGCAGCGAAAACCTGGTGGACGCGTTATCAGTAAAGGACGGGATTTCTTCTGTGTCGAGCCGCGGGCAGAGGCGGTGGGCGCCATCAGCCGCGGCGGTCACGAGGCCGCAATCTTGCAGCCCGGCGAGTCTCTCGCAATCGAGGTCAGGTTTGAAGTGGGGATCGATAAGTGTTTCTGGGAATAGACATTGGAACATCGAGCGTCAAGACTGTGCTCGTCGACGAAGATGAAAATGTTGTCGCGCAGGCGTCGTCGCCGCTAGAGGTCGACAGGCCGCGGCCACTCTTCTCAGAACAGGATCCGGAGATGTGGTGGCAGGCTGCAATAAGCGCAGTCGGCGCACTACCAGAGAAACAACGCCGTGCAGTGCAAGCAATTGGTCTAAGTGGACAAATGCACGGGGCGACGCTGCTTGACAGCTCCGATCGCCCGTTGCGGCCAGCGATTCTCTGGAACGACGGACGCTCCGCACGCGAGTGCATTGAATTGGAATCTCTGGAGCCACGCGCGCGTGCGATTACCGGCAACATCGTGATGCCTGGATTTACCGCGCCGAAGCTGCTGTGGGTGCGGCACAATCAGCCGGAGATCTTTCGGCGCACAGCCAGCGT
This sequence comes from Occallatibacter sp., assembly GCA_050015115.1. GTDB lineage: Bacteria > Acidobacteriota > Terriglobia > Terriglobales > Acidobacteriaceae > Telmatobacter. Next base: position 32,601 of record JBEKCA010000045.1, on the reverse strand, counting down.
GCTGCTGCCAAAGGATTTCGTCCGGCTAAAGTTGACCGGCGAAAAAGTCAGTGATATGTCGGACGCTTCGGGGACTTCGTGGATGGAAGTTGCGAAGCGTGACTGGTCAGACGAGATGCTTGCAGCAACGGGACTCGATCGATCGCATATGCCTCTGCTGGTGGAGGGCTCCGCGCCCTCCGGAATTTTGCGGCAGGAGACCGCAGATCTTTTGCGGGTGCCCCGCGTCGTCGTTGCCGGAGGTGGGGGCGACAATGCTGCCAGCGCTGTGGGCATGGGTGTGGTCAAGCCTGGTGAGGCATTTCTTTCGCTGGGAACTTCCGGCGTTTTATTTGTGGCAACCGACCGCTTCCGACCCAATGCCAACAAGGCGGCGCACGCCTTCTGTCATTGCATTCCAAGCCGCTGGCATCAAATGGCGGTGCTGTTGACTGCGGCCAGCGCCCTGGACTGGGTGATGCGGTTGACCGGCAGATCGAATCTCGAGGAAGTGCTCGCCGCAGCGGAAGCGAGGGGTCTGCACAGCGGATCGCCGTTCTTTCTGCCTTATCTGTCTGGCGAGCGTACGCCGCATAACGATCCGCACAGCCGTGGAGTTTTCTTTGGCATGACATCCGATACCACGGGCGCCGACCTTGCAGTAGCAGTGCTCGAAGGAGTTGCCTTCGCATTTGCCGACGGTCTGGATGTGCTCGTTGAAGATGGCGGTGAGATCGGCGATATCAGCGTAATCGGCGGCGGCGCACGTTCTTCATACTGGGGGCAATTGCTCGCGGCGGCACTCAATCGTCCTCTCACTTACCGGCGGGGCGGGGAGATTGGCGCGGCCTTTGGCGCGGCGCGGTTGGCCCGCATGGCCCTGTCTGGAGAAGCGCCTGAGAGTGTTTGCTCTTCGCCTGCCGTCAAAACCATCGTTGAGCCGGATGAGGAGATGTACACGCTTTTTGCCAACCGTCGGAAGATCTTCACGCAGCTCTATTGCGATCTCAAAAACACTTTTCAGGAGTTCTCAAGATGACCCTGTTCTCTGAAGTTAATAAGATTCGTTTCGAAGGCAGCGAGACAGCGAACGAGTTCGCCTATCGCGTTTACGACAAGGATCGCATGGTCCTTGGCAAACGCATGGAAGATTGGCTGCGGCTGACAGTCTGCTATTGGCACTCCTTCAACTCGGGCGGCGCGGATATGTTCGGCAGCGGCACGTTTGTGCGGCCATGGCTGGGTGAGCCGGTGACGCAGGCGATGGCGGATGGAAAACTTGAAGCCGCTTTCGATTTCTTTACTCGCATCGACGCGCCTTACTTCGCCTTTCACGATGTCGACGCAATGGCCTCGGCAGGGACGCTGGCCGAGCACGCGAAAAATCTGCGCACAATTGAAGAGCGCATGGCGGAAAAGATGGAGGCGACCGGCGTCAAGCTGCTGTGGGGAACTGCGAATCTCTTCAGTCATCCGCGCTATGCGGCCGGAGCGGCCACCAATCCCGATCCTGAAGTCTTCGCGTGGGCGGCAGCTCAGGTGCGCAATTGTCTCGAGACCACCCATCGCCTCAAGGGTGAAAACTATGTGTTGTGGGGGGGACGCGAGGGCTACGATACGTTGCTCAATACCGATCTGCCTCGCGAAATCGATCACCTCGGACGTTTCCTCTCGCTGGTGGTTGAGCATAAGCATCGTATCGGATTCAAGGGCACAATTCTGATTGAACCAAAACCGTTTGAACCGACCAAGCACCAGTACGATCGTGATACCGCTGCCGTCTTCGCGTTTCTACAGCGCTTTGGCCTGGCAAAAGAGGTCAAGGTCAATATCGAAGTGAATCACGCGACCTTGGCAGGTCTGGATTTCGAGCATGAGATCGCTGCTGCGCGAGCCTATGGCATCTTCGGTTCGGTTGATATTAATCGAGGCGATCCGCGCAACGGATGGGACACGGATCAATTTCCTAACAACTCCCAGGAGTTAGTACCGGCGATGCTTCAGATCATCGAGAACGGCGGCTTGGGAACCGGTGGCTTCAACTTCGATGCAAAGTTGCGCCGTCAATCGGTCGATCCAGCGGATCTCTATCTGGCGCATATCAGTGGCATCGACACGCTTGCGCGCGCGTTGCTCGCGTCGGCCGGTGTAATCGAAGAAGGCAAACTGGCCAGCCTGCGCGAGAATCGCTACAAGGGATGGAGCGGTGAACTTGGACGGCGCATTGAAGGCGGAGAGTTCAACCTTGCTAGTCTCGCAGATCATGCAACCGCAAACGGCCTGAATCCCAGTCCTCAATCTGGCCGCCAGGAATTGGCGGAAAGCTTCATCGCCAGGCACCAGAAGCCACAATTCAAGAGGGCGGTAGATGCAAAGGTGACTCAGATCCATTTAAGAGGTATTGCCGGGCACTGGCAGTACCTTCCGGGTTTGCGTCATCTGCGCAGATCTGTTTTTGCGGGGACTCGCGACTCTTACTACACGATTCACACCGTCCAATAGGGACTCATTTCAGAGGTGTCATCTATCGCGTTAGGCACCTTAAGTCCCTCTAACGAGAGTATCCACCGTTAGGGTCTATCAGTTACGATAACATATTTAGTTTCATTGATATATGGGAACCGTTAGGGCTCCCTCCTAACGTTGTCAGCGCTTGAACTGACGGCATAGGGTGTAGTCCGACCGTGGAATCCTACGCCTGCGGGTCGCGAAAGAATTGGCTATTACTTTTTTAGGGAGGAACAAGATGACGTTAAAACGCTCGCTGCTTCATCGCGCATTTGAAAGAAAACGAGATTGCGCCGGGTTTATGACCGGAGCAATCGCCGCATTGTGTCTCTGGATCTGGTTTGTCGGCGCACTTGCAAACGCGCAAATCGACCGCGGCAGCATATCGGGAGTGGTTACCGATCCGACCGGCGCCGGAGTAACGGGAGCCAAGGTGACCATTACGAATGCCGCGATGGGCACACAGAACTCCACAGAGACGACTGGACCTGGGAACTACACCATACCGGACCTGCCTGCAGGCATCTATTCAGTTACGGCAGTTGCACCTGGCTTCTCAACGCTTGTCCGCAACGGAATCACCGTCTCGGTCGGAGAGACGGCGACTGTCGACCTCAGACTAGCTGTTGGGCAGGGTGCGGTGTCGATTACGGTAACCGCGGATGCCCCTTTGCTGCAGACCGAAAGCCCACAAAACAATGTCGAAGTCTCTACGACAGACATGAATGAGCTACCGTTCAACGTCGCCGGCATCGGATCGGTGCGCGACCCGATGAGTTTTGCCGCGTTGGCTCCGGGAACCATCGTAGGCGGCTGGAACGATATTCACATCAGCGGCTCGCCGGGCACGACGTACCGGGTATTTATGGACGGCCTGGACGACACCTCGGCGGTTAAAGGCGCTATCTCCGATGAGAATCAGCCTTCGGTCGAATCGCTTGAATCACAATCGTTGATGGTGAACAACTACTCAGCGGAATTTGGTCAGTCCGCCGGTGGAATCTTCAACTACACCTCGAAATCGGGCACTAACAAGTTGCACGGCACGGCCTTCAACTATCTTGAGAATGAGGATCTGGACGCCGGACAGCCCTTTAACTACACTTCATCCGCGGACAACCAGAAGGTTAACCCTGTGCAGCGGCAGCTTGATTTTGGTGGTTCCTTGGGTGGGCCGGTGGTGATTCCTCACCTCTACAACGGCCACAACAAGACCTTCTTCTTCTTCGCTTACGAGGAGTACCACAACGAGCAAACCCTCAATCAGGGACTGATCACGGTTCCCACGACGGCTTATCGCAATGGCGATCTGAGTTCTCTCTTGCTTGGCCCTATTTTGGATTCGAATAATGTGCCGATTCTGGATTGCCTGGGACGGCAGATGATCAATGGCGCGGTTTACAATCCGGCGACGACCAGAACGGCAACCTGCACGGAAGTGTGGAATGAACCGAATCTTCCATCTTTTTACCGCAACGGAACTCAGGCCCAGTACTTTGAACTATACAAACTTACCGCGGAGACTGTTAAAGCGGTCGATCCGCAATTGAGAGTAGGCGGCCCGGCTACAAGTAACTTCAATCTCGATGAGGCAGCTCTCGCGGCCGCTCGCTCGCAAAACAAGAGCTTCGATCCACTAAGCATCCCCTGGAAGCCAGTCTGGGTCAACGAGTTTCTTTCCTACTGCGCGACGAATCACCTGCCCGTTGACTTTCTGTCAACTCATCCATACCCACAGGATTTTGCGATCGATGAACCCGGCACTCAGTCAAGCCAGCATTTACGGCGCAGCATCGATTCCACCCGCGACGATCTACGCACTCTCCGCGAGATCGTGGACCATAGCCCTTATCCGAAAGCGGAGATCCAACTGACAGAATGGAACTCAAGCCCATCTCCAACCGATCACGCCCACGACTCGCTCGCCGCGGCTGCATTCGTTGTGAAGACGAATCTTGAGTCGACGGGCCTTGTCGATTCGCTTTCGTACTGGACCTTCACGGATGTGTTTGAGGAGAACCGCAGGACAGACGAAATATTTCATGGTGGCTTTGGACTGATCAACTATCAGGAGATTCCAAAGGCCGCATTTCATGGGTATCGCATGATGAACGGACTGGGGAATAGGACCCTGGCCAAGACGGAAGGCGGCATCGTGACGAGCAGCACCGAGACGCATCGGATTGCAGCGCTCGTTTATAACTATCCATCTGAAGTGAAGATATCTCTCCCGGTGGCTCAGACGCTTGCAGAAGCGGACCATATCGACGCGAGCGGCAGCGCGCGTGAATTGAGCCTCCACATCGATCACTTGCCGCCAGCCGCGGCTTTTGCGGTGGAAACGCTGGATAGGGAACATGGTAATGCAATCCTTGCGTGGGAAAAGATGGGACGCCCTGATCCACCAACCAGAGAGCAAACAGAGGCACTGCGTGGAGCCGCATGGGGAACACAAAAAGAGATAGTTCATGCGGATGGTAACGGTGTGCTGGAGATCAAGCGTCCAGTAGCGCCATGGAGTCTGGTCATGATCACGCAAGAGCAGTAAGTACTCAATACGGAGAACTCAGTTACGCTCCGCGGTTAACTTTGACGAGGCATCACGAGTGTGAAGTGCAGGGAACCGTTGTGGTTTGACTATTGGTTCCCAAGGATGAAACATCAGTGAAAATCACCGCCGGTATCTTGATTCTTGCCTTATGTGCGGCCAGCCCTTGCACCGCCGAGAGTCATGCTGCCGAGAATCCCTTCGTCACTGGGAATGATGTGGCGTGGACCGGTCTGGGCCGGAATGAAAATGATTCGATGCCCATCGGCAATGGTGATCTCGCTGCCAACGTATGGACGGAGCAAAGCGGCGATCTTGTTCTGCTGGTGGCGAAGTCGGATGCGTGGACGGAGATGGGCAAGTTGGTGAAGCTGGGACGCGTGCGCATTCAGCTCGCGCCGAATCCTTTCGTGAATGTGGTGGATTTTACGCAGACTCTGCGGCTGGAAGACGGCAGCATCGAGATCAAGAGTGGGGCGAACTCCGTTGTGGTGTGGGTAGACGCGAATCATCCGGTGATTCACGTCGAAGCGCGCCTGGCGCGCGAAACGACTCTGACGGCGAGTCTCGAGATATGGCGCACCCGATCCCATCCCTACGATGAGCATTCGCCGGACAAGGGCGGTCTGTTCGAGTTCGGCAATCACTCCGTGCCGTTGGACTTTGCCGCGGATGCGGTGGTTCCGGCCAAGAAGCACCAGATATCCTGGTACCACTTCAATCCTTCGAGTATTTACCCGTTAGTGCTGGAGCAGGAGCACCTGCAAGCGCTGGCTGCAAAATATCCTGATCCGCTGCTCCACCGTTGTTTCGGAGCGGCGCTGCAAGGGCCGGGATTGGTCAGCAGAGGCGACCGAAGCTTGGAGTCGCAAAAGCCGAGCCGCGACCTTAGGCTGGATCTGATTGCGTTTACCACTCCATCGGCTGCGTCGCCAAAGATATGGCAGTCCGGTCTCTCTCGGTTTGCGAATAACTTAAACGCTATCCCCATTGATGCCGCGCGCGCTGCGAGCCATGGGTGGTGGCAACAGTTCTGGAACCGCAGCTGGATTCACGTCGCGGGAAACGAGGATGCGGCGAAGATATCTCAAGGCTACATCATGCAGCGGTATATGATGGCCGCGTCCTCGCGTGGAATGTTTCCCGCGAAATTCAACGGCGGGCTATTTACGGTTGGCCAAAATTTGCCTGCGGATGTTGATTCGACCAAAGAAAACCATAATCCGGACTTTCGTGAGTGGGGAAGTTCCTATTGGAACCAGAATAACCGGCTGCTTTATTGGCCGCTTATTGCGACCGGCGATGCCGACCTGGTCAAGCCCTGGTTCAATATGTATCTGCATGCCCTGCCGATGGCCCAAGATCGGACTCGGCTTTACTTTCATCATTCCGGCGCGTCGTTCATCGAAACCATGTATTTTTGGGGACTGCCCAACTTGAATGATTTTGGCTGGAATAACCCTACGAATAAGCTCACCAGCCCCTGGATGCGCTATCACACCCAGGGCGCTATCGAAGTGGTCGCGCAAATGCTGGACCAGTACGACATCACGCAGGACTCGGAGTTTGCACGCAAGGACATCGTGCCCTTTGCCGAAGCTGTTGTCGCGTATTATGACCAGCATTGGCTGCGCGGAGCCGACGGCAAGATCCGATTCTCGCCCACGCAGTCGATCGAGACCTATCAGCTCGACGCCGTCAATCCAACGCCCGACATTGCCGGTTTGGATAGTGTTTTGCCCCGGCTACTTGCTCTGCCAGGTGCGATGATCTCTTCGCAGCAAAGGCAAGCGTGGAAGCGTTTGCTCACCGACCTGCCGCCCATCGCAACCGGCAGAACGGTAAACGGCAAACTGCCACCGCTGGCACGGTCGGATCCAGCGGGCATGCCCACAATTCTTCCAGCTGAGCAGTATGGGCCCACCCGCAACGCCGAAAACCCACAGCTATATGTGGCCTTCCCTTATCGTCTCTATGGCGTTGAGAAGCCGGGCTTGGAACTGGCGCGTGACACTTTTGCGGCGCGGCTCTTTCCTTTCGATAGGTGCTGGGGACAGGATGGACCGCAAGCCGCTGTCTTGGGACTAACTGAGTGGGCAAAAAAAGCTGCGATTGATGAGTTCACCGACTATGGCGACGAGCGTTTTCAGTGGTTCTGGAAAGCGGGGGGCGATTGGATTCCCGACCTCGATAACGGCGGAACAGGCATGATCACTCTACAGTCGATGCTCATGCAGACCGACGGGAAGCGCATTCAGTTGCTGCCCGCGTGGCCCCGCGACTGGTCAGCGGACTTCAAACTTCATGCGCCCTACCGAACCACTGTCGAAGGCCATGTCGAAAATGGCAAGATCACGCATTTGAGAGTCAATCCTCAAGACAGGGCGCAAGATGTTGTGATCGTCGTCCCATGAAGATGAATGTAACCTGCGTAACGGTGAGAGTGTCGACAGCGTGAAACCTCAATTCGTCGACCGGCAGTAAGGACGAGTTCCCAGAGACTGTTTTTCGGGCATGTCCATTGATCGATCTTTGTGAACTGAAGAGAGCAACACACGCACATTCGAGCGGGAAAGAGACAAGACCCAATGCAAATTCGTCCAACGTTCTACTTAATCTGCTTTTTCGTTGCAGCTTCCAATCTCGTTGACGGTCAGCCGAAGCCACTCCCTTATCTGGATTCGTCACTGCCACTAGAGCGACGTGTAGACGATCTGGTGTCGCGCATGACTCTAGAAGAAAAGGTTTCGCAACTGATGAATGACTCTCCGGCAATTCCCCGTTTGAACGTTCCTGCATATAACTGGTGGAGCGAAGGTTTGCATGGAGTCGCCCGCTCCGGCTATGCAACGCTTTTTCCCCAAGCAATTGGAATGGCAGCTACGTGGGATGCTCCGCGGATGAAGCAGGTAGGCGAGGCTATCTCCAGCGAGGCGCGCGCCAAATACAATGAAGCTGTTCGCCATGATATTCACTCGGCATACTACGGATTAACGATCTGGTCGCCAAACATCAATATTTTTCGCGATCCTCGCTGGGGCCGAGGACAAGAAACATACGGCGAAGACCCTTATCTGACTAGTCGGCTCGGCGTGAGCTTCGTGCAAGGGATGCAGGGAGATGATCCGAACTATTTTCGTGTGATTGCCACACCCAAACATTATGCAGTTCACAGCGGACCGGAACTGGATCGTCATCGTTTTGATGCAGAGCCCTCAGCCTACGATTTGTGGGATACGTACCTGCCTGCGTTTCGGGCCACGGTGACCGAGGGCAAGGCGTACTCCCTGATGTGTGCCTACAATGCTCTGTATCACACGCCCGCATGCGCCAATCAGGAATATCTGCGGAATGTTTTGCGCAATGAATGGGGATTCAAGGGTTTTGTAACATCGGACTGCGGAGCAATTGACGACTTCTACAGGGGACATCACAGCTCAGCGAATCCCGAAGATGCATCGGTTGCCGGAATTCGCGCCGGAACGGACACGAATTGTGGTGATACCTATCATGCATTGACGACAGCGGTGAGGGATCATCGAATTGAAGAGTCCGAAATCGATGTGTCGGTCAGGCGTTTGTTCACGGCACGCTTCAAGCTTGGCCTTTTCGATCCGGAAGAAATGGTTAAGTATGCAAAGATTCCTTACTCCGAGGTTGAATCGGCATCACATCGCAAACTCGCTCACGAAATGTCCAAGGAGTCGATGGTATTGCTGAAAAACGAGTATAACACTCTTCCGTTGAAATCAAACGTGGGTACGATTGCCGTGGTGGGTCCGAATGCAGCCAGCCTCGCCGCCATTGAAGGAAACTACAACGCAATTCCCAGGGAGCCGCTGCTGCCGGTGGATGGCGTTGCGCGAGAGTTCGGAAGCGCCAAGGTGTTATATGCGCAGGGCTCACCTTATGTTGAGGGAGAGCCTTTGCCTGTCCCGAGAACCATTTTGCATACAGATATGTCTTCCTCCGTCTTGGGACTCAAAGGCGAATACTTTGCCGACAATGAGCTAGACGGAACGCCAGCGGCGACGCGCATTGATCCGCAAGTTGACTTCGACTGGAACTCCGCGAGTCCGGTCGCCGGGCTTCCTGTGGAGCACTTTTCCGCGCGATGGACTGGAACGATCGAAGTTCCTGAAGCCGGGGAATATGGATTTGCGGTACATGTAGCTTCATGCTGCGACGCCCATGAGAGCTTCTCGCTGTATGTGGACGGAGTGTTGGTAGCTGGGCGTGGGGTGCCTGAAGCATCCAACGGCGTTGGAACCGACAACATGCATTTCAATCTGCATTTTGACGATACGAAGTTACACAGTTTGAAGCTGGAGTATAGGCACAGGTCCGGTTTGTATGACGCCGGAATTGCATTGCAGTGGGCTCCCAAAGCCGTTTCGCTGCGCCAGGAGGCTTTGAATCTGGCAAGACAATCGGATGTGATCCTAGCTTTTGTAGGCTTGTCTCCGGATTTGGAAGGGGAAGAAAAGCCGGAGCAGATCGAAGGCTTTTCGGGCGGAGACCGCACAGATATGCAACTGCCGAAGGTGCAGCAACAGTTGTTGGAGTCACTATCGGCAACAGGAAAACCTCTGGTAGTTGTGCTATTAAATGGTAGCGCCCTGTCTGTCAATTGGGCACAACAGCACGCACAAGCGATTCTCGAAGCTTGGTATCCAGGCGAGGGCGGTGCGCAAGCGATTGCGGAAACCTTGGATGGGAAGAATGATCCGGCTGGGCGATTGCCAGTCACATTTTATTCTTCCATCGATCAGCTACCGCAATTCAGCGACTACTCGATGAAGGGGCGCACATATCGCTATTTCAAAGGCAAGCCGCTCTATGAATTCGGGTACGGGCTCAGCTATACACGGTTTTCCTATTCGAAAATCGAGCAATCTGCTTCCAAAATTCATGCTGGCGATGAACTTATGGTAGAAGCAGACGTCCAAAACATCGGTCCTGTAAGTGGAGACGAAGTTGTGCAGATGTATCTTTTGCCAGAAGAAGGCCAGATGCAATCTATATTGGAATTACGCGGGTTTGAGCGCCTGCATCTAGCATCTGGAGAGAGACGACGTGTTCGATTTGTACTGGACCCGCGCGGTATGTCGCGTGTGGATTCGAACGGTGCTCGTGCGGTGGCTCCCGGGCGATATCGAATTGCCGTTGGTGGAAGTCAGCCAGCGAGTGATAGAAATGGCCTGACGGCAGAGTTTGAGGTTGAAGGTAATTTGGAACTGCCCCGGTGATCTCGATGAACTGATTTGTATCCCTCCGGCCCGGCACATAGTGGATATCACTTCGAATTTGTTTTCAGAATCGCATACATTGCACGCGCCCTTATTCGCTGGATAGATTCCCAGGGGGTTTTGAGGCCGCTCTCTTTAGCCCCCGCTGGGCGGTTCCCTGAGTCCGCGACTTACTCATCAAGTAGAAAGAATAGTCGTCCTATCGCCAGCCAGGAGACTGGATTTTTGCAAGCCGGCAATAAGCATGGAGTGCAGACGAATTGGGATAAGAAATTCTGCACGAGTATCTGAGACCAGCAACTCGGGAACTGGGAAGTGAAACACGATTTGGTCGGTACACATACTCAATACTCCTGAGAGGTGCCTGCACGGAGTTCAGGGTAATGCAGGAACCTCTCAGGCACTCGATCGACCTCGGAGCACTTGCTCATCGAGTTCCGTTGTGGGAAACTCCTCGGCCACCGGTGTCGTTGCTCTCGGCATTGACTGTGCCGGGAAGGGCTTGTGGAGTGCTGCTATTGGACGCGCTGGTCAGCGCAAAGGTCGTAGTATCGATGTTCCAGCCGCTGTTGTCTTCATCCAGGGTCAGCGTCTGCGTGCCCGCCGGGAGGGTGACGGTTTTCGTAACAGTTGTCCATGCCTGCCAACCGCCGGTAGAAGGGACCGCTACCGAGCCGGTAAGGTTCGTTCCCGTAGAGTTCGACAGATGGAATGCGTCGGTAACTGAGACATCTCCGGCAACCAGGAAACTGACCGTGTACGTGCCCGCCGTGGCCACGTTGACCGTGTATTTGAACCACTGTCCGGTTGCAGTCCAGCCTAGATCGTTGCCGGTTGCGGGAGCTGTCGCTGTTTCCAGATCGACGCCATCGGAACGATAGGCGTTGTCAGTTCCGTTGGTTGACGTGACGTTGTAAGCAATGCCCTGACCACCGGTGTCGTAGTTCTCGGCGTTCACCGTGCCGGGAACTGCGGCTGGAGTGCCTCCGTACGGCGCGTTTGCTAGGGCGAACGATGCAGTGTCGATATTCCAGCCGCCGTTATCTTCATCCAGAGTCAGCGTCTGAGTACCTGCCGGAAGCGTGACGGTAGCCGTAACAGTTGTCCATGCTTGCCAACCGCCGGTAGAAGGGACCGCTACCGAGCCAGTCAGGTTCGTTCCCGCAGCATTTGAGAGATGGAAAGCGTCGGTGACTGCGACATCTCCGGCTACCAGGAAGCTGACCGTGTAGGACCCGGCTGTGGTCACGCTGACGGTGTATTTGAACCACTGTCCGCTGGCCGTCCAGCCTAGATCGTTGCCGGTTGCGGGTGCTGTCGCCGTTTCCAGATCGACGCCGTCGGAACGAAAGGCGTTATCCGTCCCGTTGGTTGACGTGACGTTGTAAGCAACGCCCTGACCGCCGGTGTCGTAGTTTTCAGCTTTCACCGTGCCGGGAATCGCTGACGGAGTGCCGCCGTACGGACCTTCAGCCGGCGTCGCCAACGCAAACGTTGTATCGTCGATGTTCCATCCGCCATTGTCTTCGTCGAGAGTCAAGACTTGCTGGCCCGCCGGAAGCGTGACGGTGGTCGTCACCGTCGTCCACGTTTGCCAACCACCGGTTGCCGGAATGTTGACCGATCCACTTAGGTTGGTTCCCGAGGAGTTAGAAAGATGGAATGCATCGGTCACCGCGCTGGGAGCAGCAAGTTCAAAGGTAACTGTATATTTCCCCGCCGTGGCCACGTTGACCGTATAGCGGAACCACTGTCCTGTCGCCGTCCAACCTAGATCGTTCCCGGTTGCGGGTGCTGTCGCCGTTTCCAGATCCACGCCGTCGGAACGATAACTGTTATCTGTTCCATTGACTGACGTAACGTTATAGCCGACTCCTTGGCCGCCGGTATCGTAGTTCTCGGCCATCACCGTGCCAGGGATAGCCGCAGGAGTGCCGCCGTAGGGACCTTCGGGAACTGGAGACGAAGTACCAGCCACAACCGTAAAGGATTGCGCGGTGCCAACCGTGGTGCTGTTCGCAATCAAGGGGCTTGAACCGGCAGTCACATATTTGTCATTGGCCATGGCCAGCAGTCCGATGTATCCGCCTTCCGCATCAACCTCGGTGAATGTTTCCGCCGATCCGACTGTTGTCTGATCTGCAGTCAGATTGTTCGCGCCACCATTGCCGGCCTCCACATACTCGTTGTTGGCCAGGGAAAGCAGTGCGATGTTTCCGTTGCCGGCGTCCACCACTTGGTAAGAATCCTGCTGCCCGACTGTAGTGCAGTTGGCCAGCAACGGGGAGCCGCAAACATAATCGCCGTTAGCGACTGCCTTGAGGGCAACAGTAGAGCCTGGGAGCAACCGTTGGGCGCCACCCGTATAGGTCGGACGCACCACGCTCAAGGGCATCAAACCTTTTAACATTCTGCCTCCTGCGCCGGTAAGTCTTAGATAGTAGTCCGTGGTGCAGTAGGTACCGTCCTCATTCAGAGGTATGTAGGCACTGCCGACCGGAATCCCTGCAGAAGTGTCCGGCGTTTTCGCAATCATGTTTCCTTCGCCGTATTCGTCATACATGGAGATGTAAATGCCTTGGGCAGGCAGCCGGACGGCATTATAAAACATCTCCCACATGAGATTTCCGTGAACCCGTTGGTGCAAGTGCAAATCGCCAGGAATTACAACGTCCTGGTAATCAAGGCCGTGGGCAGCGCAATACGCCTCATCGGGAATCTCATAATTCGTATAGTTACTGTCCGCGTCGCTAATGTTGCCAATGGACCCTATCATCCATGGTTGAATCATGTTCGCAGCGTTATATACGGGGAGCATGGCGGTATTGGCGGTCCAGGCGCGTTCAACGCCCAAAATCACATACAGACCTTGACCCCTGAGCCAAGTCACTATGTCGAGAAGTTGCGATTCCGACAGGGTGCTGGTTGCCAGCCAGACGGCCACGACCGGCTGGCCGTTCTGGTGTGCATAGGCCGAAGAGGAGGCATATGTGCTCATCTTGGTAGTCCAGTCCGTCTGGAGGTCTCCATCCGCGGTTGTCCAGCCCGTGATATCGTACATGACGAACCACTTGCGACCGTAAGTTATCGCCGCCGCATTGGTCTTTGCAGCCTCTCCATCGCGATTTGGTTCGGGCACGGGATTAAACCGCTGCAAGGCTATGGTGTCGATTCCATTCGTCTGCATCCATGAAACTTGAGCGTTGATGGTTGACTGGTCATAAGAAGAAAAAACGGTTGCCGGCTGGCCGCTTCCAAGGTTGGGAAAGCCAGTTTGGTAGGTCACGGTGTAATCCGTCATATCAGGCCAGGAATCGGCATCCTGCTCATTTGAAGGCGAGAATATCTCGCTCTCATTCGCGCTCCAATGCCACCAGTCATTTTGTGGCGATCCATCGCCGGTGGCTCCAAACCAGGCTTGAAAGCCAACGGTGACCTTGCCGACAACATCGCCCGGACCACTGAACGCCTGCGCCGGTTCGGAGGCATAGATGGCCATGCCAATGAAAGATAGAACTGATATTTTGTAAATGAAACGACAAATCGAATTCAACATGATTCTCACGCTCCTTATGCGTTAGCGTCGTTGGTTTATCCGAGCGCTCAGTTTATTTCGCTTACGAATGAAAGACTCAGCCGGCTCGTCTGTTGCACTGCGAACATCGCATAGTGAATGTTCCATCCAGCGTTATCTTCGTTGAGGGTCAGCACCTGCGGACTCGTTAGAAGCGTGACCGTGGCCGCCACCGTAATCCAGTCTTGAAGGTGGAGAGAAACTGAGGGCGGACCAGCCGCCCTCAAAAGGGAGATACATCCGCAGGTTGTTATGCCTTATTGGATGCCGATGGTTCGGCCCCACATGCTGCGTGGGCTGCTTGCCGGAGAAGCTGTGACCTCGGCATAAGGCAGAGCCGTGGTTGGCGACGATACTCGCTCGATGATGTACGCATGGCCCGATTGCGCAGGAATTGTAAAGGTCGAAGCAGTAGTCGCGGCAACCGCGATCGCGCCGCTCGATGCGTCTACGACCTGCACATTCTGCGTTCCCCATGGATTGCGGGTGAGATAGTTTTGCGTGGAAGCGGCTTCCAGCACCGCAGTGATGAGTTGGCCGCCTTCGATCTGCACGTCGACCTTGCTATTACCCTGGATGAAGACCGTGCCGGAGACGTTCCATGTATTGATCGGCCAGGCGGGAGCTATGCGCAGCAGACCGTCGTAGTCCTGCACCAGTGCCTCTTGCACCGCATTCTGTAGGCCGCCGCCCATCTCATCGTAATAAGCGTTGGTTTGTCCATTCCAGTTCCCTATGGCAGACGGGAAGGTCTGGAAGGATTTAACCAGATCAACGATCGCCGTGTAGAAGCTGCTGGAAAGTCCCAGGCGGGCAGCCTGTACCGCGTCGAAGGTCCAGTCGTTGTCGTTCACAAAGCTGCGGTTCTGGTAAGTGCGCTGTGCAAGCGCGGTCAATGTTGAGTTGTCGCCGATCAGGCCAAAGGGCCAGACAGGTTCGAGGTAGTCGTTCTCGAAGTTATGCCGGGTAGCCGCGGGCACGTAGGAAAGACCGAGCATATCGGTTCCTCCAGCGTCGGAGGTGGCCGTCAGCAGTTGGCTTTGCGACGCGATGTCGGTGCGCGGATAATCCTGAATCTTCGGGATGGCGGCTGCGAGTTGCGTTACCAGCGAGGCATCTGTACCGAGCAGTTGCGCAGCGGCGATGGTCTCCGGGAACAGCGTCTTCATCGCCGCCACATCGTTCATCGAGGAATCGTCGATTCCCCACTGATCTTCGTGAGTGTTGGTGGGCGTGATGTGCAGCAAGCCGTCGGATTCAGTTGTTGCATAATCCAGCAGGAATGTGGCCGAGGCCGCCATAGTGGGAAAGTTGGTGCTCAGGAAAGAAGTGTTGTTGGTGTAGAGATACTGCTGCCAGATCCAGTTGGAGACCTCTGCGCCGCTGCTCAGCGTCAGCGCATTCCACAGCGGCGAATAGGCGGGCCAACAGGACTCATTGCCGCCTCCGCTGCCGTTGCCATTGAAACGCATCTCCTCAGGTATGCAAACGTTGCTGCCGTTCCCGGCCGAGAAAACCTGCTGTGTCCAGGCTTCCAAATGGCTCAGATTCGAGGTATACAGATTGAAGTACGGTGTGTTGAGTTCCGGATGGCCAGCCGCCATATTCGAACCAATGAACATGCGAAGATTCCAGTGCCAGAAAAGCTCAGGATCCCACTGAATCGTATCCTGAGCGAAGTTGAAGAGATCGGCCAGGCCAGCGTGGTGCGCTGGATATTGACCGCTGCTACTGGCCGCTTGCAGAAACAGGTTGACGTCGCGGATATTCTCGACGTATGCCCCGCCGCCGTCGCTCGATGTCATGTTGATGAGTCCCGTTTTGGCCCAAAAGTTGTTCCACCATGCGATGGTCGGGCTCTGTAAGGCGCTGACCGCGGCCGTTGCATCGCTGCCGATCAGGCTGGTTACGGTGTTCATCGCATTCTGACTGCCGTTATAGGTCGGCCCCGCGATAATGATGAGGAACGTGCCGTTGGCGTTGGGCTTGAAGCTGACTTGGACGGTGGTGGAGTTGACTACCGAAGCAACCACGTTCTGGCCGCCGGCGGTGATGCCCGCAAGTGAGCCGAAACTCAGGCCCGAACTGACCTCCGATGTGTTATTGTCCACCCAGCTCTCGGCCAAAGTGGCTATGGTCCCGCTGGCGCTGGCCGTGGGCGAACGTCCGCTCCACAACTGGATCTGCGCGGTCTGCTGGGTGCTGGGGTTGGCGCCGGTCACGCTGATGACGATCTCGTCCTTGTCGGTCCGAACGAAAACAGTAGCCGTCATGCCACCGCCCGATTCCACAAACTGGCCGTTGTAGAGATCGACCTTTCCGCTGTATCCCGATCCGCCGGTCAGCGCGGAGAGGCCCGGAATCGTGACCCAGCCAAGCGACTTGCGGCTGGGGAAAGTGTCGTTGCGGTTGAGCTGAATCGTCATGCCGCTGGCCGACCAGATCGCCGCGCCGAGGTTCCCATTTCCGAGAGGCATCGCCTGATAAGCGCTGGAATTGGGGGCCTGCAGGATGATATCCGACTGGCTGACCACATTGGCGGTGTTCACATTGAAGACACCGTTTTGCCAAGCCGTGGTGGACCCGGCTTCGCTGCTGGGAGCAAATGTCATCCAGTCGATATTCCAGCCACCGTTGTCTTCGTTCAGCGTCAAGGTCTGCACGCCCGCGGGCAGTGTAACGGTAGCCGTTACAGTTGTCCAGTCTTGCCAACCGCCGGTCGAAGGAACTGCCACCGAGCCGGTCAAGTTTGTGCCCGCCGAGTTTGACAGATGGAATGCGTCGGTGACTGCCGTATCTCCGGCTACCAGGAACGAGACTGTGTAGGTCCCAGCCGTGGACACGTTCACTGTGTAACGGAACCATTGTCCTGTGCCTGTCCAACCGAGATCGTTGCCGGTCGCAGGAGACGATGCCGTCTCCAGATCGACGTCGTCAGAGCGGTAAGTGTCCGTTCCGTTGACCGAGGTCACGTTGTACGCGACGCCTTGGCCTCCGGTGTCATAGTTCTCTGCCATCACCGTGCCCGGAACCTCCGCAGGCGTGCCTCCGTAGGGACCTTCGCCACTGTTGGTCAACGCGAAGGCCATGGAATCGATGTTCCAGCCACCGTTGTCTTCGCTCAGCGTTAATGTCTGCGTGCCAGCCGGCAGCGTCACAGTCGCCGTCACTGTGGTCCAGTCTTGCCAGCCGCCGGTCGATGGAATCGCAACCGAGCCGGTCAAATTTGTGCCCGCCGAGTTTGACAGATGGAATGCGTCGGTGACCGCAACATCTCCGGCCACCAAGAAGGTGACCTTGTATGTTCCCGCCGTGGCCACGTTCACGGTATAGCGGAACCACTGTCCTGTGCCCGTCCAACCGACGTCGTTGCCAGCTGCGGGCGATGTGGCTGTCTCGAGATCGATGCCATCGCTGCGATACGCGTTGTCCGTGCCGTTCGTGGACGTCACGTTGTACGCAACGCCCGAGCCGCCGGTATCGTAGTTCTCCGCCATCACAGTGCCCGGAACGGCCGCAGGCGTACCGCCGTAGGGGCCCTCGGCGCTGCTGGTCAACGCGAACACCATGGAATCGATATTCCAGCCGGCGTTGTCTTCGTTGAGAGTCAAAGTCTGCGTGCCCGCAGGCAGCGTTACCGTTGCCGTCACCGTCGTCCAATCCTGCCAGCCGCCAGTGCTTGGAACCGCGACCGAGCCGGTCAGGTTCGTGCCCGCGGAGTTCGACAGATGGAATGCATCGGAAACTGCCGTATCTCCGGCCACAAGGAACGATATATTATACGTTCCGGCCGTGGCCACGTTCACCGTGTATTTGAACCACTGTCCTGTACCTGTCCAGCCCAGATCGTTGCCTGTCGCAGGGGCTGTCGCCGTCTCCAGATCGGCGCCGTCCGAGCGATACGCGTTATCGGTGCCGTTGGTCGAAGTCACGCTATAGCCCACGCCTTGCCCGCCTGTATCGTAGTTCTCCGCCATCACCGTGCCCGGGATCGCCGCGGGTGTGCCGCCATAGGGACCCTCAGATGCATGTAAGGTGTGCACCATGCAGAGCAAAAGCGTGGTGAACATCGTCATGCTTTTCAAACAAGTCTTTGT
Source organism: Occallatibacter sp. (assembly GCA_050015115.1). GTDB lineage: Bacteria > Acidobacteriota > Terriglobia > Terriglobales > Acidobacteriaceae > Telmatobacter. The sequence goes on along the minus strand of JBEKCA010000045.1, from coordinate 14,646 downwards.
TCTCATCGGTATATCCTCATTCCTTCCGAAAAGATTGGGCTATTGGCACGATTAGCGCCATCAATAGTCAATAACGAGCGCCTCAACACGACAATGCGAGTTGTAGCTCAATAGACTTTGGTGAGTTACTCGTGAACGGCTCGGCGAAGGAACTTCAACTTCCTTCGCCAAGTCTGTTCATCGATGGTCCCGCACGTAAGCGTAGAGTGCCGCGACTCCGGCTGCGCCCGCGCGTACCACTAATTCACAGCAAACGTCGCGGAATCGATATTCCATCCGGCGTTGTCCTCGTTCAGTGTCAGCGTCTGGATGCCCGCGGGCAGCGTCACGGTGGCCGTCACTGTCGTCCAGTCCTGCCAGCCGCCGGTCGAGGGAACGGCAACCGAACCGGTGAGGTTCGTTCCCGCCGAGTTCGACAGATGGAATGCATCGGCGACCGCGACATCTCCGGCAACCAAAAAGCTCATCGTGTAGGTCCCGGCCGTGGCCACGTTGACGGTGTACTTGAACCACTGTCCTGTTGCTGTCCAGCCGAGATCGTTGCCGGTTGCGGGGGCTGTCGCTGTTTCCAGATCCACGCCATCAGATCGATAAGCGTCATCCGTTCCGTTCACTGAAGTAACGTTGTAGGCAACACCCTGGCCGCCCGTGTCGTAGTTCTCCGCCTTCACAGTACCGGGGATTGCAGTTGGAGTGCCGCCGAACGGCGCGTTAGCCAACGCAAACGTCGCAGTGTCGATGTTCCAGCCGCCGTTGTCTTCGTTGAGCGTTAATGTCTGCGTGCCTGCAGGCAGCGTAACGGTAGCCGTGACCGTCGTCCAGTCTTGCCAGCCGCCGGTGCTGGGAACCGCGATCGAGCCAGTCAGGTTCGTGCCCGACGAGTTGGATAGATGGAATGCATCGGTGACTGCAACATCCCCGGCTACCAGGAAGCTGACTGTGTAAGTACCGGTCGTGGCCACGTTGACTGTATATTTGAACCACTGTCCGCTGGCCGTCCAGCCCAGATCGTTGCCGGTTGCAGGGGCTGTCGCCGTTTCCATATCGACGCCGTCGGAACGATAACTGTCATCCGTCCCATTGACCGAAGTAACGTTGTAAGCAACGCCCTGCCCGCCAGTGTCGTAGTTCTCGGCCTTCACCGTTCCGGGAATAGCAGCCGGAGTGCCGCCGTAGGGGCCTTCGGCCGGAGTCGCCAAGGCAAATGCGGCCGAGTCGATATTCCATCCGCCATTGTCTTCGTCGAGCGTCAAGACTTGCTGGCCCGCCGGAAGCGTGACGGTGGCCGTCACGGTCGTCCAGATCTGCCAGCCGCCCGTCGCCGGAATGTTGACCGATCCACTTAGGTTGGTTCCCGAGAAGTTAGAAAGATGGAATGCATCGGTCACCGCGCTGGGAGCGGCAACCTCGAAAGCAACTGTGTAAATACCGGCTGTGGCGACGTTAACCGTATACCGGAACCACTGGCCACTGGACGTCCAGCCCAGATCGTTGCCGGTTGCAGGGGCTGTAGCAGTTTCCAGATCCACGCCGTCGGAGCGGTAACTGTCATCCGTTCCATTGACCGAAGTGACGTTATAGCCGACACCCTGGCCACCGGTGTCGTAGTTCTCAGCCAACACCGTGCCGGGAATCGCCGCTGGCGTGCCACCGTACGGGCCCTCGGTCGTTGTCGCCTGCCAGCTATTTCCGCTCAGCGTCGCAACAAAGCCGGTGGAGTTATTGATGAAGGCTGAATGGCCTGCCGTAATCCCAGTTACAGTGTTATCTGTGATAGTTGCAGAGCCGGTCGGAGCCGGATAGAAGGGAGGATCGATGACGATGCCATTGCGCCAGGGAGAAGTAACAGTGTTATTTTCCAAAAGCGTATTTGTCGAAGTGGAAAAACCGATCCCGTCGTATACGGAGTCGATCACCGTATTTCCGGTCACGGTTGCGCTGTCGACAATCCCGACGCCCTGTCCGTCACCGCCGTTGCCGATCTGCAGAGCAGGCTGCCCCTGATTATAGGCATTACCGCCCGATCTCACGATAACATTGCCCGTCACGGTTGGCGTGTGGAGGTCGCTGCCATTCACGCCGAATCGGCCGACTCCAAGGCCAATATACCTGGGCGAGTCGCTGATGTAGTTATTCTCCACATGATGACCGGTGCCGCCGTAGATGCCAATCCCTTTACCTCCCCACGGGGCGATTGTAGTGTTGTTGATCAACGTGATGTTTGACATCGCCGTGTAGTAAGTATCGGTACCGTTCGAATTGACGTTGTAGTCGACTGAGTTGATCGCCAGCGCATCGTCGCCTGTTCCGCGAACAAAGTTATTCTTTTCGGTCAGATTGCTTCCGACGGTTCCCGTCAATGAGACGTTATTAAGGTTGCATCCGTCGGCCCAGATCGACGTGAACCGCGAGTTTTCTATTGTTCCGCCGGTGCCGGAGGCCCAGCAGCCCGATTCAACATGTTGGTTCCACATACCGTTGGCCAGCCAATTGGTGCCTGTGGTATCCATGGCACCGCCGGCCCCGTCAACTGTCGCACGGCTAAGGGCATTCGAATCGATATGGAGGTTTTCCATCGTGCAAGAGGTTACGGAGAATACGGCTGCTAAGCCCACGGAATTCGGAAGAGGAACATCGCGATAGATCGTGCTGTACCACATGCCTGCACCTTCTATCGTGATTCCTGTTGCTTGCAGGCCGGTGGTGCCTATCAAGTAAAAGGTCCCTTGCGGTATCCATAAGATCTTCCCTTGCGATTGGGCCTGATTGATGCAGTTTTGGATGGCCGCAGTGCTATCTACGGCGGCGGGATCCGCCGAGCCGTTGGTCGGATTGTTGTCGGCGACTGCGCCGCAGCTTGTAATCGAGATCGAGTTAGCAGGCTGAGTTAGCGGCGCGGGAGGGTTCTCGACGTCAATGACATCGATGTAATAGAATTGCGCGGTATTTGAGGCGTCCTTCTGAAGTGAGAATGTGCTGCCGGGAGCGATCGCGGCGCCGATTATGAAGGTGTGTGACTCGTCGAAGAAAACGCGCGGATCGCCGTCGGCCGGATTCTGATCGTTTCCCTCGTAGTTGTTGTTGCCTTCATAGAGCCACGACTGCTTCGAGTTCAGATTCAGGGCCTGACGAAACACGCCATCTACATACAGATCCAGCGTGGCAGTGATTCCGCCTCCCGTCGGAGCGTCCGGTATGCTTGCGCGGACGTTGATAAAGGTGATTGGCTGGCCGGTATTGTTCGTCCACTGTACAAACTGACCGGGGCCGGTCAACTGGACGTAGGCGTGACCGGATGCTTCCAACGTTGGACTTGAATATTCGGTCGTCGGCGCCGACGTGAGAGAGACGACAGTTGCGCCGCCGCCGACCGTCCCGGCCTCAGCCTCGTAGCTTGTGAACGGTGTCGTTGCTCCGACTCCTTGCGCGAAAGTAAACGTAGAAAAGAGCGGCGAACACGCCAATGCAAGAAAGATCCTGTAAGCTTTAGATTTCATCCCATTGCCTCATTTCTGTTGGTGTTTCTCCAGACGTTCCAACTTTCAAAAGGGAAGTCAAGCTATGAAAAAGCGATAACCGCATTCCACAGCGCTTATTGCACTGCGAACGTTGCCGTGTCGATATTCCATCCGGCGTTGTCCTCGTTCAGCGTCAGCGTCTGGATGCCCGCGGGCAGCGTTACAGTGGCGGTTACGGTCGTCCAGTCTTGCCAGCCGCCGGTCGAGGGAACGGCAACCGAACCGGTGAGGTTCGTTCCCGCCGAGTTCGACAGATGGAGGGCGTCGGCGACCGCGACATCTCCGGCTACCAAAAAGCTCACCGCGTAGGTCCCGGCCGTGGCCACGTTCACCGTGTACTTGAACCACTGTCCGGTCGCTGTCCAGCCGAGATCGTTGCCGGTTGCGGGGGCTGTCGCTGTTTCCAGATCCACGCCGTCGGAGCGATAGGCGTCATCCGTTCCATTGACGGAGGTAATGTTATAGCCAACGCCTTGGCCGCCGGTGTCGTAGTTCTCAGCCATCACTGTGCCCGGGATGGCCGCTGGAGTGCCGCCGAACGGTGCGTTGGCCTGCGCAAAGGTCGCAGTGTCGATGTTCCAGCCACCGTTATCTTCATCGAGGGTCAACGTCTGCGTACCTGCCGGGAGAGTGACGGTAGCCGTTACAGTTGTCCATGCTTGCCAGCCGCCAGTATCGGGAACATTGATTGACCCACTCAGGTTTGTTCCCGACGAGTTTGACAGATGGAAGGCATCGGTGACTGCGACATCTCCGGCTACCAGGAAGCTGACGGTGTAAGTTCCGGCCGTTGTCACGTTCACCGTATAACGGAACCACTGTCCGCTGGTCGTCCAGCCTAGATCATTGCTGGTTGCGGGGGCCGTTGCAGTTTCAAGATCTACACCGTCGGAACGATAGGCGTTGTCAGTCCCGTTGGTCGAGCTCACGTTGTAACCAATCCCTTGACCGCCGGTGTCGTAATTCTCCGCCTTCACCGTGCCGGGGATCGCGGCGGGCGTGCCGCCGTAAGGACCTTCTGCCGGGGTCGCTGAAGCAAAGGTAGCGTAGTTGATATTCCATCCGCCATTGTCTTCGATGAGTGTCAAGACCTGCTCGGCTTCCGGCAATGTTACGCTGGCCGTCACTGTCGTCCAGGTCTGCCAACCACCAGTCGCCGGAATGTTGACCGGTCCGCTCAGGTCCGTTCCTGAGGCGTTTGAAATATGGAACGCGTCGACCACAGCGCTCGGAGCGGCAACCCGGAAGCTGACTGTGTAGGTTCCGGCTGTGACGACATCGACGGTGTAGTCGAACCACTGTTCGCTGGTTGTCCATCCCAGATCGTAACCGCCGCCGGTGTCCGAGGTCGCTTCGAGATCGACGCCGTCGGAGCGATAACTATTCCCGGTGCCGTTGACCGAACTAACACTGTAGCCAACCCCTTGACCGCCGAGGTCGTAATTCTCAGCCTGCACTGTGCCAGGAATGGCTGCGACACCGCCGTTGAAAGGCGCGACGAAGTACGGCGTGAACAGACCGAGATTGACGGCATACGAAATGGCCAGGTAGCCCGCATCATTTGGATGGAGGCTATCGCCGCTGTTATAGGCCGGCAGGTACTCTAATGGATCGGTCGGATTGGATGTGGCTGAGGCCTGGTCGACGATGCCGTCGCACCCGCTTGTGCCGCTGAAGTAGAATGCATCGATCTCCTCACGGATTGTCTCATCGCTCGGAGTCCACTCGGAGGCCGGACGTCCTCCGTTCGGCGTCAGAGTGGAGCAATAGAACTTTATGCCGGCCGCATGCGCCTCACTGATCATCTGCTCGACTCCGGCAATCAATGAGGCATAGCTTGGATCCCCATTGCCATTCCCATTGTCGAGGTCGTTGATGGGATCGTCCGAATAGATTACCCAACGAACGTTCGGCTGCGAAACTACATCCCGCTCGAACCTGTTCAGGGCCGATTGTCCCGCCCCGTCCACAAGCTCCTGGTTGCCGCTGATGCCTTTGTTCGAGACGCCGACCACAACCCCCGTATCATTCATTCGCACTGCGAGATCGTTCGTCCAGCGATTGTTGGTATTGAAGGCCGTTGCATAACCGTCGGTAATCGACGCTCCAAGCGCTACGAGAGTTCCAATCGCCTCGGAGTTTTGCACGTCAACATCTGTCAAATAAAAATAACTGCTGAAGGTGCTGGTTGTGCTGATCGATGTATTCGCACTCACATCACCAGCAGCCAAAAACATACCATTCTGCCCTCCTAACTGGTGATAGGTTGAGTTAGCACTGTCAACGCCAGCGGGAAAGTAAATGCTCACCATCAGATTTTCCCCAGACGTGACTTGCATATCGACAACGTCACTGGCGAGCGTCTGGCCTGCTGGAATCGACGTTGTGGTGGAACCACCCCAGGTGACAGCATGATCGGTTCCGGGGATTGTGGAGGAGGTTGGATTTCCACCGTTAGCCGCAACCGTCTCGGCGATATGAACGTCTTGAATCGCAAGCGCCGACACTCCGTAGGTGTTCGAGATGCGAACACGAACCGAGGACCCGCCGATGCTGATCTGAAAGGCCTGGCGAAGCGTCTGTTGCGCCAAGTTGTTAAAGCTGGAAGCGATCGTGGTCTGCTGTGGCGCAACCGACCAGGTGACTGTCCAAGGCACGGTCTGCGCGCTTGCAAGTGAAAACATAAGCAGAGAGATAGGCGCAGCAATGGCTGCGCGAAGGAGAGTGGGGGAGGCTTTGACCTTCAAGACGATACTCCTCTGAGTGGAATTGGATAGGAAACGAATGCTCATTAAAGGCAGATGATTAAAGCCAGATGAAAGCGAGCGCCAATGATCGGCGCAGTGCCTCTCTGCTTGCAGCAGTTTCAGAACAAGCAGAGCGGCAATAACAAGTTATCTGAGTCGCTGACCAAAGCAAGTGCACTGGGAAGACAAACAACCAGATATTATCCCAAATGCTTTTCGTTGCTCTCTTTAGGTGTGGGGATTGAGAGCATCATGTTATGAATTCCAATTTGATGGCAATGCATATGCAAGCAAAAACAAGTCGCGCTGCTTCGTCCCACTTTCGAAATCGCAGCTATTACGGAAACCAAAGCGAAACCCAATGTACAGCAGCGGGAAGAGAAATGTCAAGCACTAACTCAATTTCGAAAATAATCAGATTGAGCATTTAGTGATCCGCCGCAAATACTGAAACGAGTATAAGCTGGAAAGTAATATCGAATCGTAGCATGATTGATAAAACATGCACGATCCTATCCGTTAGCTGCCAGGTATCTACCGTTACAAGAATTGTTTTTTGGACGGCCTTTTTTTCTCATCAGCTTACAGGCCTGTTAGGGCCGCGTCATAACTTGTTCTCAAGCTCAAGCTGCAATTGAGGCAAGAAACTTGCTTGTGATTACGCCAGATGACAGCCTCCGGTATTCTGCCCGACGGTCCGCCGATCCTGATGGAAGCGAGCTAGACTGGCACAACTACGTTGTCTCGCTGCGGAGCCATTTAGTAGTGCGGAGGCGAGACGACGGTGCGTTCGTAAAGATGGCGGAAGTCTGGGCAGAATCCTCCCGCTTTCGAGTCTGCTTAAATATGCGCGGCCCGTTTTTGCTCTGCTCGAATGCTCGATTTGAGTTACGCCGCGCCGGTCGATGGCGCGGAAGATGTGCCCCGGCCGAATCCATATATGAAGAGAGCGCGGACGCGCTAAGCCCCTTTGAGACGGCTTGGTGAATCGGATCGGCGATCTTAAGGCAGTCAGGAATTCCAGGTCTCCGGCCAGTCTTTGATTAAAGTTGCAAAGCTCGGCATAGTGGATACCGCTCCTTGTCTTTTTTCGCGCGTTACCTTACGTGTTTCCTGGCAGCGTGGTCGATTCCTTGCCGCTCAAGTGTCCGGACTTTCTCGTCTTATTCCCGTTGCCTCCGGTCCAATCCGGATATGGGTGTAGTGGTGCGGATGAGTGTGAACTGATGCCTCAATATTTTCTATGATTTGCAGTAATGATCAGATGGGAATGGACGGATTTCGACAGCAGCGAAAGGGAAGTGGCGGAGAGACTGGGATTCGAACCGACCATCCATCGCTCACCCTCGAAAACGCTGGTCTCTTGCTGTTTCCCCTCTGTTCATGCTGGTTTCAGCGTCTGAAGCGCTACTAGCATTTTAAGTCAATTTAAATCTCTAGAAGGCAACTCTGGCCTTCTGCCAATTTTGAGTTGCGACCTCAAGGCCGGGGCCGAGGTACTCACCCATCGTTGAATCGTTGTTCTGATATTGCTCATCGCTCATCGCATTGCCCTGACTTATGAATTCCATAGTGCTGCGATGTCTCTTGAGTCGTCATGGATGTGAGTCGTCTGGCTTACAACTTTCTGCAGGACCGTTCGTTTGGCTGGGCCCGCTTCGTCGGAATGAAGGTGGACGAAACGGGCCGGCGGAAACAATGCAGCCATTTCACGAAACGCCTACGGCGCAACCAATTTAAAGGCTTGGGCCGCAGTGCCGTTGCAGGTGTAAATCTGCAGCTGCACACTGTTTGCAGTGGAAGCACCCGGTGTATCCAAGCAAAGGCCGCTGCCTTGGCCGACGAACTTGTAGTAGCCGTTGCCCAGCGACACAGGCTCCCACTCTTCGTTCGGATTTCCAGCGTAGGTCCACAACTGGATGAGGCTGCCGCTGGTTGTGCCATTACCGGTGACGTTCCAGGCTTCGGCTGGAGCATTGACGTTGGTGACTTCGTAGTAGCCGCTCGCAGTCCCGTTGGTGAACGCCCACTCTTGGCTGGTTTCGGCGCTATTTGCGCCGCCGGAGCAAGCGTACTGCTCGACTGTGGTTCCGTTGGCGGTGCCCGAATTGGTCGCGCTCACGCATGATTCGCTGTTCTCGTTGACGATGTTGTAGGCGACACCCGTGGTGAAGCCGCCGCTGCTCGACAACGCAAAGGCCATGGAGTCGATGTTCCAGCCGCCTACGTCTTCGTTGAGCGTCAGAGTCTGGGTTCCTGCGGGAAGCGTCACCATGGCCGTGACCGTTGTCCAGGACTGCCAGCCACCGGTCGACGGAACTGCAACCGAGCCAGTCAGGTTCGTGCCTGAAGAGTTCGACAGATGGAATGCATCCGCAATCGCGACATCCCCGGCGACCAGGAAACTGATCTTGTAGGTTCCCGCGGTGGCCACATTAACCGTGTAGCGGAACCATTGGCCTGCCGCCGTCCAGCCGAGATCGTTGCCAGTAGCTGGCGAAGAAGCCAGTTCCAGGTCGACGCCGTCGCTACGATAGCCGTTGTTCGATCCATTGGTCGAAGTCACGTCATAGCCGACTCCCTGACCGCCCGTGTCGTAGTTCTCGGCCATCACCGTGCCCGGTACCGCCGCAGGCGTCCCACTGTACGGGCCCTCGCTGCCGCTGCTATTTGGAGCGACATCAACCCAGAAGTTATTGACCTCGATTCCGGGGCCGCCGATCCATATCTCGGTTCCAAATTCAATGGTGGTCAGATACCACGAAGACTGAATCTGTCCCAGGGCCAACGCTTCCTCGAAGAAAGGGACTAAATTGAGGTTGAATGTCGTGCCATTAGTTGGCCCGTCGGAACTGGGAGCGGCATTGATAAAGTCGATGACCTGACTTCCCGTGCCGGAACAATTGCAGTTGCCTGTGTTAGTCCACGTGTAAACATTCCAGGTGATCCCACTGCTGGTGAACGTCGCTACAGGGTTACTCGGCCCCACGCCGCCATTGCGCTGCACCCAGATCATCATTTCGGTGCCGGTCGTGTTCTGGTTTGTGGGCGCAGTCGGGCCGGTATTGAACCAGATGTCGTATGCCACGTCATTTGAGGCTCCCGAAGGTTCTACAACCGTCTCGCCGCTTGTGATGGACCAATTGGAGAGCGCACTGACCTGAATCGGCAGCTGCGTGTTTTGCGTGCAACCCCCATGAAAACACCCGTACTGGAAGTCGGGGTAGTCGGCGGGTGTGCCCGTCGTGTCGTCAAACGGATTGCCGGAATATGTCATGCTAGGACCGCTTGGCGGCGGAGCCGTGGAGTTGGTGATGGTTTCGCACTGATATGTGCCTGAGAAGGAACCATTCCACTGGTCCCCTCCGAAGACATACTGATCCACGTTGCCAAGCGGTCCAGAATTATTGCTGCCGCATATCTGCTGTGCAAAGGCGCTCCGTGCCGACCCTGCGAAAAGAACAAAGAAGAGACTGACCGTTGTCAGCATTCTTAATATGGATCGCTGTTTCATGATCTCCCCTCGGATTCTGCATCCGGAAGTTTCCGGTGACGTTCCTGAAGACTGCTGCTGCGGTAGAAATGGCCCGCTTCGGCGGAATGAAATTTGGCCGAAGCGGGCCGGTGGAGGCAATGCGCCCGTTCACGAGCGACTACGGCGTAACGAACTTGAAGGCCTGGGCTGCGGTGCCGTTGCAGGTGTAAATCTGCAACTGCACGCCGTTTGCGGTGGAAGCGCCCGGCGTATCGAGGCAGAGACCGCTGCCTTGACCAACGAACTTGTAGTAGCCGCTACCGAGCGACACCGGCTGCCATTCTTCGTTGGAGGCTCCAGCATAGGTCCACAACTGCACGAGGCTGCCGCTGGTGGTGCCATTGCTGGTGACATTCCAGGCTTCGGCCGGAGCGTTGACGTTCGTGATTTCGTAATACCCGCTGGCGGTGCCGGCAGTGAGCACCCACTGCTGGCTGGTCTCTGTGCTGTTCGCGCCGCCGGAGCAGGCATACTGCTCGACGGTCGTTCCGTTCGCAGTGGCCGAGCCGGTGGCGCTAACGCATGAACCGCTATTCTGGTTGACGATGTTGTACGCGACGCCGGTCGTGAAGCCGCTGCTGCTCGATAACGCAAAGGCCATGGAGTCGATGTTCCATCCGGCTGTGTCTTGATTCAGCGTCAGCGTCTGTGTGCCTGCTGGTAGCGTCACCGTGGCTGTGACCGTCGTCCAGGTCTGGTAGCCGCCCGTGGCAGGGACATTGATATTCCCGCTCAGGCTCGTTCCCGACGAGTTGGAGAGATGGAAGCCATCGGTCACAGCTGCGGGAGCAGCAACCAGAAAGGAGACAGTGTATGTTCCTGCCGTGGCCACATTCACGGTGTATCGGAACCATTGGCCCTCCGCCGTCCAGCCGAGGTCGTTGCCAGTGGCAGGCGACGAAGCCAGCTCGAGGTCGACACCGTCACTCCGATAACCGTTGTCCGATCCGTTGGTCGAGGTCACGTTGTAGCCAACGCCTTGACCGCCCGTATCGTAATTCTCGGCCATCTCCGTGCCCGGTATCGTCGCGGGTGTTCCGCCGTATGGGCTTTCGGGGACGCTCGCTGTCGCGAAGGCCATGGAGTCGATGTTCCACCCGGCCGCGTCCTGGTTCAGTGTCAGAGTCTGCTTGCCTGCGGGCAGTGTGACGGTAGCAGTCACCGTCGTCCAGGCTTGATAGCCTCCTGTGGCAGGGACGTTAACCTCGCCAGACAGGTTGGTTCCCGATGCGTTAGAGAGATGGAAGGCGCTGGTCACAGCAGCGGGAGCAGCGACAAGGAAGCTCACCTTATAGCTTCCGGCCGAGGCCACATTCACCGTGTAGCGGAACCACTGACCAGATGCCGACCAGCCCAGATCATTGCCGGCCGCCGGAGCCGTTGCCGCCTCCAGGTCGACACCATCGCTGCGGTAGGTGTTGGCTGATCCGTTGACAGAGGTCACGTTATAGCCGAGCCCCTGGCCACCGGTATCGTAGTTCTCGGCCATCACCGTGCCCGGAATGGACGCAGGGGTTCCGCCGTAGGGGCCTTCACTATTCGTTGCGCTGGCAACATTAACCCAGAAGTTATTGACCTGCAGCCCAGGACCGCCTACCCAGATCTCGGTGCCGAACTCGATGGCAGTGAGATACCAGGAGGACTGGATTTGACCAAGATTCAGGGCCTCCTGGAAGAAATCAACCAAATTAAGGCTGTAGGTCTTTCCGCTTGTTGCACCGTCACCGTTATTGTTCACAAAACTGATGACCTGATCCCCAGAGCCGCTGCAACCGCAATTACCTGTGTTGGTGCCGGTCCAGACCGTCCATGTGTATCCATGGCTGTCGGTGAAAGAGGCTGTTGGGCTTCCGATCGGCTGAGCAGACCCGTTGTGTTGCACCCAGATCATCAACTCCGTTCCGGTCGTGTTCTGGTTGGTGGGCGCAGTCGGCCCCTGGTCAAACCAGATGTCGTAGGCGACATCGTTGTTGTAGCCCGAGGGCTCAACAACCGTTTCGCCGCTGGTGATCGACCAGTTTGAGAATTGACTTACTTGAATGGGCAGATTGGTGTTTTGGGTGCAGGTGCCGTGAAAGCACCCATAGAGGAAATCAGGATAGTCGGCCGGTGCGCCTTCGGAATCGTTAAATGTGCCGCTGATGTAGTTGGAACTCGGGCCGCCCGGAGGCGCTGCAGTCGAATTCGTGATCTGCAGGCACTGATCCACGTAGGTGAAGTCGCCATTCCACTGGTCGCCGCCGAACAGGTACTGGTCATTGCTCCCAAGCAGACCGGAACTGCCATTCCCGCAGACGGTTGTCGTTTGGGCCGCTGCTTTGACGGCTCCTGATACAAATGGAATAACGCACAAAAGGCAGACAGCGATGTTTCGCAACGGATTAAACAGTTTCATTTCTTCTCCTTGTGCCGACGATCTCCAGTGGGCGTAATGGCCTGCCTTGGGGAACCTAATGAGAATCCGGGGAGGGCTTTGCCGGATTCTTTCTTGAATCCAGCATCTTCCGGAAAGGTTCCAATTGCCGACCTCAAAACCCTACACACGGGTAAGGACAGGCGGTAGTTCAAAATTGTGAAATCTTGTTGCACGGGACCAACTGATCTGGCCAGCCTCTTAAATAATTGATTTTTAACTAGATGTGCGAAATGTTACAAAGTGAGCGGATGCGAGTACGAGTAAATTTAACAGGTGACAAGACATTTTCGAGGAATTAAGATGGCTCCCTGAAGCAGGTTCGAGATGCAGCAAGGTCTTCTGTCCCCCATCACCTCCGAGGAAGTGCGCAGCGAGATCGAGAGTTTGTGCCGTGCGATGGTCAGGACCCCTCGGTTGATCGCCTTGGCTCGGTACTTGGGCGAGAAATACCAGATCGACAACTCTGTGGAGATTTGCGAGTACGACATTGCTACCGAGGTTTTTGGCCGATCGAAGACCGGGTTCAACCCCAACGATGACTCGATTGTGCGGGTGGAGACGCACCGTCTGCGAAAGCGGATAAGCGAGTACTACACATCCGAGGGAAGCGGGCACGCCGTTCGCATGCAGCTTCCCATTGGGACGTACACACCCCTCTTTGTCCGCCAGTTCGATCCCCCAACGCAAGCCGAGATCGCAAACTCTGAAGTTCTTCCGCCGACGGCGGCCTCGGCGGTTGCGCCGCCTGCGATCTTGTCAAACCGGGCGTTTGCGGGCTCGCGACGGCTCGTTCTGCTCGCTCCTGTTTTCGTCTGTGTGATTTTGACGTTGATCTTTTTGTCGAAGATGCTGTTCCAAAGCAAGACTTCACTATCCCCGTTGGATTCGAAGGCCGCTGCACCCAACGCGTTCTCAGCCTTTCCTGCCGGGGGCAAAGCTCTTCCGATTCGCCTGCTCGCCGGGTATAAGGGAGTTCAGCAAGTAGACAGCGCGGGGCAAACCTGGGAAGAGGACAGATACTTTCACGGGGGGAGCGGATTGGCGCGACCCGATTCTCCCGTGGCTCGAACCAGCGATGCCATGCTCTTCAGACAATGGCGAACTGGCGATTTTGGCTACGACATTCCTCTTGCGCCGGGGGCGTACGAACTGCACCTGTATTTTGTTGCTTCCAATCGCGAGAACGAAGAGTTCGCAACGTTCCAATTGCGCATGAACGGCCAGACCGTCCTGAATGACTTCGATATTGTGAACGATGCTGAAGGCGAGAATATCGCGGACGAGCGCGTCTTTCGCGATGTCTCACCCGCAAGCGACGGCAAACTGCATCTTGAATTCGCCAGCGAGCGGGGAGTTCCTGTAATCAGCGCCATCAAGATAGTTCCCGGTGTGGCTCATAAACAACTGCCCATCCGCATCCTGACGCAGAACTCGGCATTCGTCGACCATGTCGGGAATCAGTGGCAGCGCGATAACTTCTTCTTCAGCGGCAAGATGAAGCTGCTGCTTCACGATGTTGAGCAGACACCCGACCCGGGGCTCTACGCGGGCGAACGCTATGGGCACTTTAGCTATGCGGCTCCGGTCGACCCGCGCGACCGATACACTCTCGTTCTTCATTTTGTCGAGTCATACTTTGGACCGAATGCGCCCGGCGGAGGGGGCGTGGGTAATCGCGTCTTCCGGGTGCTCTGCAACGGTTCGACGCTGCTCGACGATTTCGACATTTACAAGGAGGCGGGCAGCTTTCACGGACTCTCGAAGACGTTCCACCACTTGAAGCCGACGGCGCAAGGCAAGCTGAATATTATTTTCGAGCCGGTGACCAACTACGCCACGGTTTCGGCTATGGAAGTGCTCGATGAGGGGTCGTAGTTAGGGCGGAATTTCAGTCGCAAATCAGCGACGCGATGCGTCGCGGTTGATTACAAACTAGCACACCCTAGCTCATTCTTTACTGCTTCAGCAGTCCGTTTGGGAAAAGAGCGAACGATAGCAACTGTGGAACTCCCACGCAGTGTTCCGGCGTCTGCTGCCGCGCCCGGGTTATCAGTCCGCCGTCTGGGCTATCGCACATCGCCTATGCCGCCTGGTCTGGAAGATTCTTCATGAGGGAACCCGCTACGTGGAGCAAGGCATCGAATCCGCGCCAAAATTCCTGCTCAATCGTGCCCGTTCCCTCGCCAAGCAGCTTCGCAAATTCGGCTACAACGTTCAGATCACTCCTGCCAGCGGGGCGCCAGCATAAGACTCGCTAGCGTAACGCTGGAGAGGGTGATTTTCCACGGTGTCGGTCAGGGAGCTTTTCTTTCATCCCCTATCCGGCAGTTGATCTGTTGAAATCGCCTGGAAGGATAGACTGGTAGCGGTTTTTCATTGCCATGGGGGTTTCACCGGATGGGTGATCTGTCAGGGTCGGAGATTTCCGTT
>JBEKCA010000044.1:0-37528 GCA_050015115.1 Occallatibacter sp. | reverse complement strand
AATAGTTGCTGCCTTGGACTGCAGCAAACGTGAGCCGCACGGGAATGATCTCCCCCATGCGATACTGCTGCTGGCCATCGGCCAGTGCTAGTTGAAGCGAAACATCCTCTGGCTGGGCGGCGAGCAAGACGTTGGCACAGGAAAGCAGACAAACGAACACCGCGACGAGAACTCGCAGACCCGAATTGAAAATCCTCATTCTGGCTTCAACACAATTAATCTGCCGCGCATCTAGATGACTGCCGCAGTGTCTCGATTGCATCCCGATATTCAGCCTGCGTTTGTCGTTGCACGCCGGTCAACGAAACGCTTTTCATGCACGATTCTCGCTCTAGGATTCGCAGCGCGTCCGATGCTTCGACGCTTTGAATCTGCCGAGTGTCGCCGGAGAAGAGAATTCGCGCATCTTCGCGCTCTGCCAACTTGAGCAGGCCTTCCATCTGACGGCCTAAGACCATGCCCGCCTCGTCAACGACCAACACCTTGCCGAATAACGAGGTCTGCGCCGAGCTGTCTTCCAAGAGTCGAGAGACCGTCACCGCTTCGTGGAAACCGACCTTCCTCAGCTCGTCCACTGCGCTGCGGGTTGGAGCGACAGCGATTACTTCTCGGCCGGCCTGATGCAAACCGCGGTCGATCTCGTGTAGTGTGGCTGTCTTGCCGGTTCCCGCCGCACCGCGCAGATTGATAGCCAGGTCACGAGAGTCGAGAACCTGACGAACCGCCCGCTGCTGCTCATCGCGCAAGCGTTCGGATGAGTGAAACTTATGGTTTCTGCCCAACCTCTCAAAGTGCCCCATGCCTCGGTCTACCGTTGCAATCATGCGCTGTTCGCGTTCAAGGCTTTCGCGCGTGGCGAGATTGTTGCCGGAGCGAATAAGAGTACCTTGCGATTGTTCCAGCTCCAGAGCGCCACGAAGTTGACCAAGATCGATCTGGCCTCGGCCATGACGAAGTGCCTCTGCCATCAACTCGTGATCGCGAACCACCGAGTTGCGCTCAAAGAGATGCGCCTTAGCGTGCTCAAGCGATTCTGATATGCTTCGCAATACAGCGTCACTGTCGCCGAGCCGCTCGGCTTTGAGAACACATTCGCTATGGTGATCCGCAGCGACGATGCGCGGCGATTGCATCTGACGACGCTGAGCCAAGCTGCGGCATACACGCCTCAGTGGCGGCTTGGTGTGGGTTACGAATTTGAACAACGTCCGGATGGCCTGCCCGGGCTAAGCAAAGCATACGGGCTCAGTTTCGCAAGCGCACCACGCACGATGGATCTGGGGTTGCTCTATCGCGCGCTCATCAATCACCAGGTCGACATGATCGCTGCGAACTCGACGGACGGACAAATTCAGGCACTGGGTCTGACTGTGCTCCAGGATGACAAGCACTATTTGGTGAGTAGGCCCAGGGAATTTCACCCTGAGCCTCTCTCAGAACCGTGCGTGAACCTCTCGATTCACACGGCTCCCATTAGCCAACCGAATATCCGGCAACGCTCCAGTAGACGAACATTTTGGGAAAGCTCTTCTTCACCTTGCGGAGCCATTCCACACTGCCCTGCTTTCGCAGTTCCAGTGTCTTGTATTTGCGTCTGGCCCATTTCATCAGCCTGCCATCGAAATAGATGAAGAAGCTGTGCATTGCAGATGGATAGAACGACCCAAAATAATTCCACCAGCCACGTAGTACCGGATTGTATTGCTTCGCCAGTTCAGCCAGTGTCGCTGCTGTCTGACGATGGATGCGCCAGCCCCGCACCTCCTTCCGCATTTGTTTCAGCGCGTCAACACTCACTCCCGGCGAAAAGCTTGTGAACTTCCGGTTTTGTCTGTTGACGGCACACCTTGGACGAAATGTAAATCCAAGGAATGTGAACTGAACGTACGGATAAGAGGCGTTGCGGCCGCTGCTCTTGCAGTACACAATTCGCGATTTCTCTGGATGGATCGTCAGCCCACATTCCGCCAGTCGCAATGCGATGGACTGCATTACTTGTTCTGCCTGCTTCCGATTTCGGCAGTGAACCACCGCGTCATCGGCATAACGGGCAAACGGACAAGATGGATGGGTGCGTTGCATCCAGACATCGAACGCGTAGTGCATGAACAGGTTCATCAAAATTGGACTGACCACTCCGCCTTGCGGTGTGCCGTGTTGTCGCGTCACCCGTTCGCCGTCTGTGGTCTCGAACGGAGCAGTTAGCCACCGCTCGATATACAGCAGTATCCAGTCCTCCTTGATGTGGCTGCGGACCGCTTTCATCAAGAGGCCATGATCGATTTGATCGAAGGCTGACTTGATGTCAAACTCCACCACCCATGCGTATTGCCAACACCGTTTTCTGGTGGCGGCAACCGCCTGTTTCGCCGACTTCCCAGGCCGATACCCATAGGAATCCTGATGGAATATCGGGTCCAGTGTCGGTTCGATGATGCGCTTGACCACGGTCTGCGCAATGCGATCAGATACAGTCGGAATACCGAGCTTTCTCGTGCCGCCCTTTGCCTTCGGAATTTCAACCTGTTTCACCGGCGGCGGAAAGTACGATCCCGACGACATCCGGTTCCACAGTTTGTACAGATTCCTCGACAGGTTCTGCTCAAACATCGCGATGGTTTCCTCGTCGATGCCGGCAGCGCCCCGGTTGGCCTTGACTTGCTGGTATGCCTCCCACACCGAGCGCTTCGCAATAAAATACGGTTTCGTTGATGTCATATCACTCATCCCCGCAGAACAGGTTGGTGATACTCGTCAACCGGATAATGCTGCCCCTTCGCTCCGCGCTCGTTACAAGCGCTTCATCACTACTACGAGCAGCTCCGTCCCTTGCACTGGCATCGGTATTCTTCCTCATGGTGTTTGCCATTTGTCATTTCCCTTCTCATCCAGAGCAAAGTTCTCACGTTCCATACCAAAGCCTGTGCTGAGTTCATGCCGCCTATACACCGACTGCCGCCGGGACCGTAAGCAGGTTCCTTCCCGGCTGATCGTGGAGCAGGTGGGCAGCCCCACTTTCGGCAGTATCTTAACCCGTAACGATGCGTTTATCGGACGGTTTGCTTTCGCTCATCTACTCAGCACTTACCTGACCTCCTGATCGGAGGCCTTTTCCCTCAGTTGTTCACTACCACGCCTTTTGAACGCAGCAGCACGAGGCGGTTTGAAGCCTGCTCCTGCAAGCCGACTTCGGGAGGCCTTCTCCCATCTTTGGTACAGCACCGCGAGCTTGCGCTCGCGTTCGTGACACACCCCACCCTATCAGGCAGTTCCGCTGGTGCGTGACGACGCATTGAAGCGCTGGCCCCGGATTCAAATCGCCATTACTGCTCTTGCAGACAAAGTGAGGGTGGAAGATGTGCGAATGATGAACGAGGCCGTTGACGGCCAGCATCGCGATCCAGGCGAAGTGGTTCGCGCGTTTCGCGTGCAGAAAAAACTCTGACAATCTTGAGTATGTGGCGGCTCGCATGCCCGCATACGCCAGAATGACCCAGACGATGAAACTGTTAACACGTGAAATAACCAAGCAGGTCCCCATTTTGCAACCGACGAGGATCGTCGCAGCCACACCGAGTTTATGCGAAATGAGACTCTTGCTATGTCTTGCTCGGCGGTGTCGACGTCGGTGCAAACACAAGTTGCCAATTTGCAGGTCGGTGAGCTGTTTGTTCCGCGACCGCACGAAGTTCGACCTGTGCCGGCTGCTCCGGGAACTCCGCGGGGATATACGGAACTGTGCTCTCCGCCATGGGCACCTCGAAGATCGAAGCAGCGGCTCTTCGACTTCGAGAGGTGGTCTTCAGATCAAGACGATTATCTGCGCAGAGCTCATTGAAATACTCCGGATTTGCACTTGAAGTCGCGCCAATAAGCCAAGGTCCGAAGTGCAGGCATTGCCCTGAAACCTCTCCTGCACTTGAGGCATGACTACCTACACGCTGGCTCATTCCGTAGTTGATGAGAATGACGTCGCCCGCAGAAAGCTTCTCTACTGTCAGGCTCCGCACCGGGTTGCCATTGCGTGCAATCGTGATATTGTCTGCCCATGAGGGCTTGAAAACGATCAGCCTCTGGGACGCGTTTGCCTGCTGAATCTCTATGCGGATCGTTCCGTCCTCTGCGAGCGCCGACTGGGCTCTGGCGGAAAATCCCTCGGTGCGGATCTGACTGTCGATGGGAAAGTCAAAATATGCTTCGTTCGATGCAATGCGGAAGGCCGCATTATGCAGTTCAGCAAATGCACGCAATCCATGGAGAGTGCAACACCACCATGCGCGCACGTACACAATTTCTGGCACACCGGCGGAGTCCAGTCTCGCATGTCCATAGTCGCCAGTGGCGAATTGGTTCATGGAGAACTCATTGAAGTAAGTATTCTGAGCGGTATCAAGATAAACTCGATCCCCGGTTGCACTATAAAGTCCGAGGTTCAAGCGGAGCCAATCGCACTCGGCACAACCTTCCGTTCGCTGACGTCTTGGTGACCATCGCTCAGGAACACCGCCTGTAATGAGAGTATCGCCCGAGTTCTGAATATCTTTCCAAGCCGCGATTACTTGATTGAGATAGGAAGAGTTACTAGTAAGTCGATAAAGTTCCAAAACACCTCGGAGACTCGTCAGATAGCCGTGCACATGATCGCCGGGCCGGCGCTCGATTCGAAGCGAAATCGCGGCGCAAAGGTCTTGATATCGATCGTCCCGAGTGACCGCATAAAGCGCCGCAAGGCCCTCGGTCTGTTGCGTCCAACAGACATACGAAGATGCGTAATGATCAGCACTGAAAGCATCAGCCATCGCCTGAGAGTTAAAGTGTGGAGCAATTCGTAAAAGGAAATCGCCAATACGCTTGGCCGAGATGAGAACACCAGGATCGCGTGTCAGCGCGTAGTATTCCATGAACCCGACGAGCAATCGTCCGTTTCCCCAAAGAAGTGCCATGTCGTTGTCGTCAGGATGATCGTAATGGAAGGCGCTGCCGAAGTAGCCCTCCTGGCGCTGGAAAGGGATTACGCGGTGCACGAAATCGTGCAGCGTTGGGAACGAGTCACCAAATACTCTGGCGGAGGTTGACAGGGCACCGATCCAGCGCCCAGAGGTATCGCCCGAGAAGTTGGTGAACCGGCGTCCTGGAGTCGCGAGAATGTCTTCCAATAGAAAGTCGGGAGTGTATGCCGGGCTTTGACCGCTGAGCACTCGATCCAAGGTGAGACGGTACCGGCCGAAGTCCGATCCTGCTTTGAATGCTGTATCGGCAGTAGATATCTCGCCGGATAGAGCAAGGCCCGGTGCCTCTATAGAAGCTGCAAGCGGCAATGTGGCGACCTGAGCGATGAATCTTCGGCGGTTCACGCGATGCCCTCCTGCAACGGGGATGTTTGCTTTGGGCTAGGAACCAGTATAGGCTCCGCACCTCGAGTTCGTCGATTTGTTGACTTTGAGGTTGCCGTATCGCTCGATTCTTCCATTCCGATGCCGTTCTGGAAACGGCTCTCCTCACGCTAGAACCACGTGCAGACGGTGCGGTCCGCGCCCTACAACCTGGACTGCTGCATAGGTGGCGTGACCGACCGTCTCCATCCTCAGATCAACAGGCTTTTCGTCGAGGAGACCATTCTTCACAAGGCCGCTTTTTGGCAACAATATTCGGAGCGTCACCTTATCGGCACAACCGGTGTAGTCCAAAGTCAGGATGTTGCCGGATCGAGCATATTGATAGAAAACATATCCGTGGGAGGCAGGATAGCGAACACATACTTGAGCCTCGTTGGCTCCGGCGGCCAGCCATCGCGGTGAAATCCGCGCAGAGCGCAGACCTGCGCTTGTATCTTCAACACCGGCCAGTCCCTCGAGCAATGCCGCTGTGACGCATCCGGCTCCCCAATTATTAGGCATGCCTGTCGATATATCACTCCATGGAGGAAGGAACGGGGGCATATTCGAAACGGTTATTGCAATGACAAACCACTTCGAGCCAGTCTCCATGCTCTCTAACTCAAGCGTAGCAATTAATCTGTCGGTCTTCTGGGCAGTGAAGCTTGTAGCCCAGACACCCACGTTATCGATTAGACCGGAGCTACCCCGCCACGCAACCTGCAAACGCTCCTGCTTGTTGGTCCCGTAGCGATTATTGAACTCACCGTCTTCCGGCGCCCAGAAGGAGCCCACATTGACGCCGCGTTCAATGTATTCCACCTGCTTGTCCCCATCCTCATAGTGAATCGTCAGCTTGCCTAGAGTTGCGCCAGGCCCTGACGACGCATGGAGCAGATAGAAACTCTGGCACGATTTGTGAACTGGAACCAGCGTTTTGGCGGCGTAGCCCGGTGATGAGGAGAGACCGATGCAGACGCGCTTGCCATTCTCTTGCGCAGAGGCGATCTTGAATGGCACATCTCGGAAGATCTGATCGCCTGCTGGAAAGTCAATGAGATAGTTATTGGCTTCGTTTACCCAGCCAGGCACGCCGTCCGCGCCCTTTCCAGTGTCGCAGTTGGCTTGCGCACGCAAATCGAGCGGGAAAAAAGCGGTGGGCGGACGTTCCGGTTGCTTGCCCCGAAGAATGCCCGGAAGAAAATCGCGATGGCGTCTCGCGATTTCATGTAATCGCTTCAGGATATCCGCTCCATACTCCTCGTATCCATGTTGAAAGCATCCGCGTGCTAGCTCTCCAGCAGTGCAAGCCAGCACACCGCCGTTAACATAGTCCCACAAGCCTTCTTCATCGCCGAAGCCCTTCAGGAACGGCGGATAGATAGAGTAGAATTCTCCCGGCGAACTCTGGGGCATCTGCTTCCGGATGTCTTGATAGCTCTGAATGATTGCTTCTGCCTGGTGCTGAGTAATTCCTCGGTTCAAAGAGTAGGCGTTGGATAGAGAGACCTGGGAACTCATGTCTACGCCAAGGTCGGGCTTGAACTCGGGGTCTTCTGGCACCCAGTGTGTGTAGAAGCGCCCATTCCATGAGACGCGATTAAGGCGTTGCTCCATTTCATCGGCGAGTTTGCGCATCTCGTGTGCATCCTTCATCCTCTCTGATGATTCAAGCATCTCGGCGAGCTTGCGGCATCCGGCGATGAACCCTGTGTTATCACCGAAAAATATGCCGAAGTGCGTTTTCTGAAGATCGACGACCATGAAGTCGCCGCCAACTAAGGCTGCTTCGCTCTCGCAGAGAAAGTCCCATGTATCGATCGTGAGACCGCGCTTGAGAAGCCCAAACTTTGTAGACCAGCGATATGGATCGGTCGTGCTATAGCGCACTGCTCGCAGCGCACGGTCGAGATGTTGCTGCATCCACGCGTCGTCCCCCGTGGTCTGCCAAACCATGTGAAGCGCTTCAAGAAAATACATTTCAACATGGTTTTCTACCGGCGCACGGCGCAGATTGAGGAATCCTCCATCGACCGCACGCGAGAAATCGCCATATTTAAATCGCCGATCCCAATCGTTTTCTGGCGGCGTCCGATCGAAATGATTTTCCCAGATCATGCCGTCTTCCCGCTGCGTAACAGAAAATATCTCAAAACCATGGCGCACCTCCGGCGAGAGGTAGCGCATGCCTCTCAACGAATTTGTGTTGTCCATGAGCCAGTCGTCCCAGTATTCATAGACCTGTCCATCATGGCGACGCGCGCCCAAGGGACCGTCCGAAGCGATAGTCCAGTACAAGATGTCAAGTAGGTGTTGATACTGGCCGCTCGGTTCGCGTATTCCAGTCCGCGCATCCACCGAGAAATCAGCTTTGCCTCTAAACGCTCCCTCCATATCCAGAAGCAGAACAGAGTGCGTGCCCAAAGCGCCTCCGATGCGGAAGGATGCTGGCAGCGTCACGCGCCGGTCAAAATAAACGGTGCCGTCTCCATCGAGAACAATAAGCCGATCCTCATCCTTGCCCAGCACTGTGATCTCATCAAGTGGGCGATAGACATTTTGAGTCGGCGCAAGTTTGAGCGACTCCACGTCCGTTCCCGATAGCGATTGCGCATGGATGGACCGTGCAGCGAGAAGACTCGCCGGAAGTGTTTTGAGAAACCGTCTTCTCGACTGCATTAGTGCCGCTCCTTGGATAAAGTCTGAACGAATAACAGTCGAGCTTGCCGGATGAAAAGATTTGGCCTTTAGAACCCCTTCGGCATCATGCCAGGCGCAGAAAGATCTGCTTTTACGTCAAACCGCCCTTCGCATTTGCGTTCCCGCGACGATCCCCCTATCCAGAAGGTACGCATTCCGGCTGGTGTAACCCACCGCTTCTGAACAGTCGACCAATACTCAAGTTGACGCAATGGAATGCGAATGGTCACTTGCTTTGATTCGCCTGGAGCAAGATGGACGCGCTCAAATCCCGCCAGAATTCGGTCGGCGAATTGGACACCGGCCGGAGAGTGGGTGGGTTTTTCAATATATACCTGCGCGACCTCGTCTCCCGCAACTGCACCGGAATTCTGAATCATTGCGGAGACATCGAATCCACCCTCAGGTGCGGAAACAGCTTTGGCCTTTGAATAGGAAAATGTGGTATACGACAATCCAAACCCGAAGGGAAGCAATGGATCGATGTGCCGGTCATCGAACCATCGATAGCCGATGAGAATGCCTTCGCTGAAAGTTGTTTTTCCATTGACTCCCTGTGCTGTACGCTCCGGGAACGCAGGATCATGGGCCGGCGTATCTTCGATGCGCTTAGGCCAGGTAAACGGCAAGCGGCCTCCGGGATCTGCCTGGCCGAGAAGCAGCTTAGCCGTGGCCCATCCTCCCTCGTCGCCTGGCCACCACATCTGAAGCACGGCTCTTACTTGACTAAGCCAGGGCATAGCCACAGGCTGGCTGACATTGAGCACAACAATCGTGTTCGGGTTAGCGTGTGCCACGTCGGCGATAAGTTGATCCTGATCCCCCGGCAATTCAAATACTGGACGAACCTGGCCCCATGCAAAAACGATCGCGGTCTTCGCGCGCCTGGCCGCATCAATAGCATCGCGATAATTCTGAGTTTGTTCAAGGGGAGTCACCCAGCTAACTCTCACCTGAACCGGAGCGTTCGAGCTGTCCGGAGCCACTTCGATCGATATTTGATGCGGACCAGCCTTAAGCTCCATCGCAGCGCGCAAATTGTCTAGCCCATCGAGCGTCGGCAAAATATTATCTTGTCCAGCCTGAACAATTTCTCCATGGATCCAGTTGAACCAGTTCTTGTCAACGATGGTCGAATCAATCTTGAGCTTCCCATAGCAACCAAGAAGCTGGAGGTGTATCCGGTATTTGCCACTCTCGGGAACAGTTAACGTACCGGTCCATACGATGCTTTCATTTGGCGGCAACGCAGTGCCCGCAACGCGCGTGAAGTTCACTTCCCCATCCACAGTAATTGCGTTCTCATTCCATACGCGGCGCTCCAGACCCGGTTCGCCAAAATGCGAGAGATAACGCCCGGGGATTACCTCTCCCTCCATATCATCGGCGGCAGCATAAGTCAGGTGTGCAGCGCCTTTCGTCAGTTTCTCTATTGCATCCAGCGGACCTATTTCCAACCCTGGGAGGCCGACAGCCTTCTCGCCCAGTTCTCCAACAGCTACCGTCTGGCGTGCGCCAGGTCCAATCATTACAAGGCCTTCAAGATCGCTTGGCTTCAGCGGAAGTGCTTGACCCTCATTTTTCAGCAGGACTGCTGCATCGATGGCGGTCTTCTCGACGATCGGGATGTCCTCGGCATCCTCCACCGGATTGATGTTCAGTCTGCTCTTTCCGTCGAGAAGTCTGAATTTGTTCATCTGCAACAGCACTCGACCCGCAGCGCGGGTGATCGTATCTTCTGAAACAATGCCCGCGTTGAGAAGCTTCTTTAGGTCAGATGTCGGCCATCCCTCAGGACCCAAACCCTCACCCTCTTGCGATAATTCTTCGGGGAGTCCGGCCGCACTTAG
The DNA here is from genome assembly GCA_050015115.1 of Occallatibacter sp. Classification (GTDB taxonomy): domain Bacteria; phylum Acidobacteriota; class Terriglobia; order Terriglobales; family Acidobacteriaceae; genus Telmatobacter. Next base: position 27,603 of record JBEKCA010000044.1, on the reverse strand, counting down.
CGCGGGTTTCTCAGGCACTTCATCTTGAGCAGACTCTCGATTGGGCCCGTTGACAAAATACGACGGCCCCGCAAAGGAATCCGGAAGCGGCCCCGGCATTTCGACATCGAGCCCGTTGTTGATGAAGTCCGTAGCGTGCGTCGCGCCCCAATCGGAAGTTACAAAGCCTTCGAAGCCATTCTCTTCCTTTAATATCTTCTTGAGCGTCTCTGGGTTACCACAAGAATACGGACCATTGATCCTGTTGTATGAACACATGATGGATGATACGCCAGCCTTGATGGCCGCGTCGAACGGAGCGAGATAGACCTCGTGCAAAGTCTGATCGTCGATGAAGACGTTGCTGGCATTCGTGTCGTAGCCGATGAAGTGTTTGGCCTGGGCCATAACTCCTTCATGCTGGATTCCCTGGATCTCTGCCGCACCCATCTCACCGGTCAAGAACGGGTCTTCGCCGAAGGTGTTGTAGCCGCGGCCGAATGCGATATCCCGATCGATGTTGATAAAGGGCTGCAGCGCAACGCTGACGCCGCGTGATTTAGCTTCCCGGCCAATCACCGACCCATTGTCGCGTGCATCCCTGCGGCTAAAAGTGGCCGCGAGCCCCATCGTCGATGTAAGTGCCATTGCGGGCACCCGCGTCAACACCCCCGGCGGCCCATCGGCAAAGCGCATGGGAGGAATGCCCAGCCGCTGAATGCCCGGCAGGTAACCCGCTTCGCCCTGATTGGTCTTAGCATCTTCTCCCACGCCGTGAATCAAGGAGATCTTTTCATCGAGCGTCATCTCCTCGAGAAGATGATCGACGCGAGCGTCCCCGGTAATCTTGGTTTGTTGCGCACCCACAAAAATAGGGCCATAGCTCGTTAAAAGAAGAATAATTGCAGAGAGCCGCGAAGTATTGTAATAACTCTTCATAAGAAAAACCGATCTCCTCCAGCCTCTCAACGACATCTCCAGTTCAATATTCTGGCGAATAAGCATCGTCGGGTGCACGTTATCGCAGCTTCCTAGACTGGATTATTGTGGGAGTGCAGACTTCGGCGATCCAAAGGAGATCGCCTGCCGAAGGATTCGCGGGCTTCCGCCGGCAGGTATTCGATTTCCCTTTAAAACTCAAAGCGCCCCCCGAACTGCATAATTCTCGGATTTTCGGCCTGATAGGCGGCGCCCATAGTGCTATTTGGTGCGCTTCCTATCTGGAAGGATCCGAAACCATTGAGGTTCGCGTGGTTAAACGCGTTCAAGGCCTCAAACCGCAAGTTCAGATGGCTCTTCTGATCGCCAAACCAAGGCAGTTCAATCTTCTTCTGAAGGTTCAGGTCCACGTCCCAGTAACCAGGGTTATTGAAGCCATTGAACTTTTCATTGCCCTCTAGAGTCTTTGGATTGGGTGTAGTAACCGTCTGGAACGGGCAGTTCGGCAGCGCGGCACTGTATAAACTGCCTGAACTGGCCGTGATAGTGACGGCACCCGTCGTAGTGTTGGTGACAGTGTCAGTTCCGCAAGCCCCATTGAAGATGCCCGTTAATGACTTGAACTGTGAATTGGAGTATTTGCCGTAGTGCAGACCAGTGCCGGGCTGGAAGACGACATCTGGCAGATTGGTTCCACTGCCGTCTTTTGTGCCACCCTCGTTCACATCCTGGGGGGTAAACACGGTGAACGGGGTTCCGTCTTGTCCGATGAAGATTCCCCCAAGGGACCACCCCTTGCCTAGAAATGTTTGGCTGGTCGACAGTTGATATGCACCGGAGAATGTGATGCGCTGTCTGACATCCCCATCAAGGTTCCCATATTGCGCTGTAGCTGTATAGGGGCTGGCGGTTTCACCCGTCCCTGGGTTGCCCAGAGCATGAGACCACAAGTAGTTCGCCTGCCAGCTTAGATTACCCTTCCGCTGTGTTGCGGTCAGGATCAGGGCATTGTAGTTTGAGCTCAATACGTTCCGAAGCAGGTTGATTCCATTGACAGCGGGTAAAGGAGGCGCCACAAAACCTGCCGCTGTAGCAGCAAGGGAGTTTCCGGGAGGATTGTTATAGTTCTGGCTGTCAAGGAACTGGTTATACGAGTGCGAACCGGTGTAGGTTGCCCCCACAACAATGCTGTTTGGCAATTCCTGTTCCAGGCCGAAACTCCAAACAACGGTGGACGCAGGCTTCAGCTTAGGATCGACGCCGTACAGGTTTACAGAGTACGGTGTGCCGTCCAACTGCAACGCCAAGCCCTGCGGATTGAAGCCATTCACGGCAAGCGTTGGGTACGGAATCCCGTAGGGGGGAGCGGTTCCCTGAGTTCCCGTCCAAGCGAAGGAATCGGGTTGCCCGGCAACGCCGCTCACGCCGGTCCATGGCGTCCCCCCTGCGACACAATAGAATGAGCCGCAATTGAAATAGTTATCGGCGTCGTCCAGCGTGAGTGTTAGTCTCACCGGGGTTGATGTGGGAAGATTAGCCGTGATTTGGTTCAAGCTGATCGAATCCTGGTACAGTCCAACTCCTCCGCGAACCACAGTTGCTCTACTGAATTCGGGCGACCAGCTGAATGCCCCTCTGGGTAGGAAGTTCCAGGTCTGACCGCTCGTAAATGCCTGGTTAGTTGTGCTGGCAACGGCGCTGCCGACCTGTGCCTCAAGCGTAGATCCAGAACCGGGAACTGTATTTGCGAAAGGAGAAGCATCTTCGCCGTAGACAGTGGGATTGCCAAAATCATCCCAGCGAATACCGAAAGTCAGCAGCAGGTTTGGCTTGATTTTCCAGTCGTCTTGAGCGTATGCGCCAAACTGATTCTCCTGCGCTCCGAGTATCTGAGATTGGTATTTACCTGTTACGGCAGAGATGGTATACAGCGAAACCGAATCCGCCTCCCCTTGCAACATCTGAAGAAGATCTGTGAACACCGGACCGGCCGGTTGCGCGAGTGTTGCCGCGGCGTCCTGCCAATAGTTCCTGATCTGTGTCTGGAAACCAAACTTGAATGTGTGCCTTCCCTTAAGCCAGCTCACATAATCACGAAGAGCGAAGACATGCTCTTTGTTTGTTTGGCCGAGGTACGGGGTTCCGGGAGTTTCCTGATTACCGCCGACAAAACCATCCGGTGTGCCCGGATCTTGCCAGAACAAAAAGCCTGTAGCGCTCTTCGGGTAGATTGCCCAGAGCGGGTTCGGTTTGCCGCCTCCCCAGAAGCGGTCCATGCCTGCGTTCAGTTGGTTAATGAAATTCCCGGTAAAGACGTGCGAGTAGCCGGCGGAAAAGTAATAGGACTGGCTGGGAGTTTTGGTGTCGAAGGCTGGCCGCGGATCGATGTAATCCGAATTCTGCTGAACGCCGAAGTAACTCACATAGAATTTGTCTTTGTCCGAGTTTAAAGAGTGATCGAAACGCAGGTTATATTGCTGGCCTGTGATTCCTGGGTTTTGATTGAACTCCCCTCCTTCCGTCACCACCAAGGTGCAGGGTAGACCGAATGTGGAAGCTGGTCCGGTAGATACACCGCACTGTTGGCCGAATTTTTGCGCAGCGGTCCCTGCTGTGATTAGGGCGGCATTAGGATAGAAGTCGCCGGCGGTTGACTTGGTCGTCTTGTTTGAAAGCGCGCTGTCAGGGTAGCTGAAGATCGAGGTGAAGGGCGCGGCGTTAAACCCCCCGGCCGCGGTCTGAGCCCACCAACCTATACCGACGTTGGGATCGGCGTTGATTCCCGTTCCCAGCCCGCCCAGCGCGCTCAGGTTCTCGATTCGCTCAATGGATCCGAAGAAAAAGGTGTTTTTGATGATCGGGCCGCCGAAGGATCCCATGTAATATTTGCGGTGAAATGGCGCTACACCGCCGAAATCCGGAGAGGCTTCAAAGGGTTTTGAAGTGTAGCTGAGGTCGAAGTCCCCATGATACTTATCGCCGCCTGATTTTGAAGTAAAATCTATCTGCAGAGAACTGGTAGCGCCATTGTCGAGCGAATAACTCACTGTCTGTAAAGCTGTCTCCGCGAGCATATCCGGATTAGGCACCATGATGACAGCGCCTGTATTCGTGGTGCTGCTAATGGGTATGCGATCCAGGAGATAAATGTTGGAGGCGCTGGGACGCCCGTTGGCGCGCGCGTCGGGGGCTGCCTGGCCGATCGGGATATTAGTATTGGTGCTGCCTGACGTCTCAATGGTGCCCACGACGCCGGGCGCAACGCGAAGAGTCGTAAGGGTCGCCCGGTCCGGTAGCGGCAAATCGTCGACATCCTTGGCTTCCAGCGTGTATTGAACTCGAGTTTCGTCCGGGTTCAGACCGGTCTCCGCGCTCGTAACCTCAACGGTGGTGCTTGCCGCTCCGAGGGTGAGCACGATGTTCACGCCGACAGTCTCGTCGGTACTAACATGCCGGTTGACAAGGGCCTTCTCAAAACCAGCCGCCAAGACCGATATCTGGTAGTCACCGGGCAAAAGATTGACGAAGTGGTAAGCGCCGACATCGTCTGTGGCCGTTGTGTCTGCGATGCCGGTTCCGATGTTGGTCAGGGTGACGGCCGCTCCGGGCAGCACAGCTCCTCCCGGGTCCGTCACAGTGCCTTGCACGGTGGCGCTATATTGCGCGTGGCATGGCGGCAATAGACAAAAAAGTATCGCCAATGCACCAAGCTGGGCTAATAAGATTTGCTTTGCTTTCACTCCCAACCTCCTAAATTCCGTTGACAATTTGCTTGAATAGTGGTGAATCTCACCGGGGAAGGTGAATTCACCTGGCCTTGCCGTTAGCCCGGCTCTTGACTCTGGTCTCCGCATCAATGGCTGCGACAGAGACAACAGACTGCTGGATTCGATTCTGGCTTGCTTGATGTTTTGGGGTCGAGCATTCTTGCAGGGATTGAAATGCTCGCGACTACCCATCATCCGACCGATGACTCACCGGAGCTTAAGGCTTCTTTTTCTTGTGGCTCTGAGTGCTCAACCTCTTACCACTGATACCGCCAATACCGCCAAACATTCGTCGCAATTCGTGCCTAAGTCAAGCCCGCACCCGCTATGCAACGGTTACGTGCTTATAAAGGGTTTGTTTTCAAATTGTTTCATCGGAGAAGTAACAGATCTCAAAGTTGTTTCCCGCTTGCAACCGGCACATTTGCTTGGTAGCATGAGCTGCAAAGGAGGTATTTTTACCGTCTCCAGTCAAACGCAATCCTCCGGCGTAGCTGAAGAAATCCAGGCGGCGCTTGCTTCTCAGACCTTTTCTGAAGCCCCTCTTCTTGCGCGGCTTCTCGAATATCTGTGCAATAACCACCTCAATGAAAACAAAAGAACGCTCAACGAATACAGAATTGGCGTGGAGGCATTAGGGCGTCCTGCAGATTTTGATCCCGCGAAAAATTCCAGTGTTCGCGTCGAAATGCACCGGCTCCGCCAGAGATTGCGGAAGTACTACGAGACCGAAGGTGCTGATCATGCTTTCAGAATCACGCTGATAGAGGGCAAATACGACCCGCAGTTCCTCAGACGCGAAGACCTTCCTGCTGATTCTCTTAGCCAGCCTGCGGAACCCAGCGTGACTGGAGGAGCACACCATGGCAATGCGACCGGGCAGCTACCCCCGATTGCTCTCGGGAACTCTGCTGGCCAGCTGAGGAGAGGCCGATTTTCTTATTTTTCACTTGAGGTCGTGGGGCTCGCGGCGTCTGTCGTGGTTGTGCTTTTGATCATTTTATGGATTGTGATCGAGACACGATCGAGGGTCAAGGAGACTCATGATTCCGTCCAAGTCCCCCCTTCCGTCTTAGACAATCTGCCCGCAGCGCCCGCTCTGGACGGGTCTGCGCCCGCTCTGGACGGGTCTGTTCGCATTCTGGCTGGCTATTCAAAAAAGGATTATCTTGACCGCGAAGGAAGAGTCTGGAGAGGTGACAGCAACTTTACGGGTGGGGAGGCGATTGAGCTGAAACTTCCCTATATTCAGGGAACAGCAGACCCAACAATTTACCGAACGGCTCGGGTCGGAGAGTTCAGATATGACATTCCAATCAGGTCAGGGGAATACGAAATGCGGCTGCACTTCGTGGAGACGACCTTCGGCCCCGGCACCTTTACCGGCAGGGGAGAGAGCAGTCGGGTCTTCTCCGTAATCTTGAATGGAAAACCGATTCTAACGAACTTCGATATTCTGAGCGACGCCGGAGGGAATTTCAGAGCCTTTGTCAGGGTTTTCAAGAACATTTCACCGGGCAACGACGGGATGATTCATCTCGCTTTTCAGAGAATATTCGATCAGCCCATGATTAATGCCATTGAGTTGGTTCCTGAGTTTGGCGGAAGGCTGAATCCGGTGCGTGTTGTGATGCAAGACAATTCATATGTTGATCATGCCGGCGGCCTTTGGTCGCCTGACCGGTATGCAATCGGAGGAGTGTTGGCCGCCCATCAGAATCCAGCAGCGACCACAACTGACCCCCATCTCTTTGACGGTGAGCGCTTTGGACATTTCAACTATCAGATTCCCGTGGCTCCCGGTCGTTACACGGTAACTTTGTATTTCACCGAATCATATATTGGGGCGATGGCTCCGGGGCAGGATAACGGAGGACGCATCTTTGACGTCTACGCAAATGGTGTGGCATTGCTTCGCAATTTCAATATTTTCGCAAAAGCCGGTGGACCCAATAAGCCAGTGGTGGAAACTTTCCATAGCATAGAGCCAAACGCCGCAGGCCTGATCGATCTGAGCTTTGTTCCGGTAAAGAACTACGCGTGTCTGGATGCCATCAAAGTGACGGATGAATCTCCGTAAGTTCGTCGTGTTTACTGCGCAGGCAAGACCTTGATCGTGCGCAACCAGATTTCCACGCTCTGCGGCCATGCGGTTACCGGGAGCGGGGTGCGGCGCAATCCGTACCCGTGCCCTCCCTCGGCATAGACATGTAACTCCGCGGGGACTTTGGCATTTTTGAGAGCGAGGAAGTAGGCGACGGCGTTCTCGACATGTACCGGATCATCCTCCGCCTGCACAATGAAGGTTGGAGGCGTATTTGCCGAGACGGCGATGTCTGGATCCAGTGCGAAGTTTTTGGATTCGATCGTTAGATATGCAGGATAAACGAGAATGGCGAAATCCGGGCGGCAACTTAGTTTGTCCGCATCATCAATCGGGTCATACAGATGCTGGTCAAATCGTGTACTGATGGCTGCTGAAAGGTGTCCGCCTGCTGAGAAGCCCAACACGCCAATCCTGCCGGAATCAATGTGCCACTCGGCTGCATGTTGACGCACCAAACGCAAAGCTCGCTGCGCATCTTCCAAGGCGGCCGTGAATTTTGGATAAGGGCCTGAGTCCGGAACACGATATTTCACCAGAATACAGTTAACGCCCACCGAGTTGAGCCAGTCACAAACCTCTTGACCCTCAAGGTCGATTGCCAGAATGTTGTAGCCGCCTCCCGGAAAAACGACCACTGCGGCACCGGAGTTCACTCCCTTTGGTGTAAAAAGCGTCAGAGTCGGTTTTGAAACATTGGCATCAATGACGATCGGCTTGCCCGCAACCAAGTGATCCACTCCCGTGAGCGTGCTCGTTTCCGGAGGCAGATTCGGTTTCGCCCCGGGGGCCTCGCCGGGCCAGAGCGGCATCGTCACATGGACCGGCGTCTCGACGCTGGCAGCCCGAACCGCCCCCGGAACCCCGCAAAACAGGACCAGTCCCGCGAAAAAAAGAATTCTCTTGCCGCTCATGCGATCTTCCTCCAAAGTCTTCATTGCTGCCCTGATTTGCGCGCGGGCGACTTCGCCGGAGCCGGGCCGAAAGACGGAGGCGTGGAACCGGGTTCATAGTTCGGCTCGCTCGTTAACGAAAACTCCAATTCGTTTGCATGTTGTAGCGCACTCCAGCCAAGCCACCAGTCTCGCACAGGCTTGCCGTCGATCGAAAGACTCCTGATGTAACGCTTATCTGGAGCGCCTGGCGCCGTGATTAGTAACGTATGGGTACCTAGTTTCAAGTCCGCTTGCGGAAAAACCGGAGAATTAATTGTAAGACCGCCAATGCCTGGTATCTCTGGATAAATGCCCAGGTCGGCAAAGACCAGCCATGACGATGTCGCGCCCAGATCGTCATTGCCAGGCTCACCGTCTGGCGTTGGTGTAAAAAGATCATCGAGAGTCTTGCGGACTACCTCCTGCGTTCGCCATGGATGGCCCGTCCAGTTATAGATCCAGGGATTGCCGAAACTGGGTTCGTTCGCAATGAAGAAATACGGGCCGCCGTACCAAGTGCCATATTGGCTGAAGTAATCGTCCAACCGCTTCCGCGTGGCTTCCGGTCCACCCACAGCGGCGACCAGATCCTTCAGGTTGTAAGGTATCATCCACGTGTATTGAGCTGCATTCCCCTCAACGAAACCGTCAATCTTTTCCGGTTTGAAATCAGGGAGAAACTCGCCCTTTGTGTCGCGGGCGCGAATGTATCTCGTCTCTGGATCAAAGAGCTTGCGCCATTGGTCAGAACGCTCAAGATATCTTTCAGACGTAGCAGTTTCGCCGAGTGAGGCTGCAAACTGCGCGATAGAAAAGTCTGCATTCTCATCTTCGAGTGTAACTGAGGCGGGACCGTTGATTAGCCCGTCGTTGGCGATATAACCATGTGCAAGTAATTCGGCGAGCCTGGGGCGCTCAGGATAGAGACGTATGTGCGTCTCCGGGTGGTCGCCACCGCGCAGCATCGCCTGGAGTGCGGCTTTGGTGTCAAAGTCGCGCGCGCCAAAGGCATAAACACTTGCAATAATTCCGTCCGGCGGATCACCAACCATGCAACTGCTTTCGTCGTTCGCGACAGGCCAGATCGGCAAACCTCCGCCCTGCTCTGCATCGGTAACTAGTGACTGCGCGATATCGCTGGCAACCTTCGGCATCAGCATCGCAATCAACTGGACTTGGCTCCGGTAAATGTCCCACTCAGACAGATTTGCATATTGACTGCGGCCGTGCAAGCTGTGAAGTTTTCCGTCGAAGCCGAGATACTCGCCGTTCACATCGTTGAAGATGGATGGGTGCAAAAAGGAATGATAGAGCCCGGTGTAGAAGGTTCTGCGCCTCCCCTCATCGGCTCCGGAGACAACAACGTGCGCGAGCGTCTCATTCCATGCGGCACGAGCTTCCTCTCGCACTCTATCGAAATCCCAATCAGGAATCTCCTTTGCCAGATTCATTTCAGCATTCGCAATACTTACAAAGGATATGCCAACCTTGATGTGAAGCACGCTCATGGCGCGGTCGAAAGCAAGATATCCGCCTGCACGCGGGCCGCCGGCAGAAACTACGCCCGGATTCACACTTGTCTCATCGAACGTGCCGACCGACTGCGGCGTTTCTTCCGTCTCGACGACAAAGTATACACGATACCGATTCTCAAGATTACAGAAGCCGCCGCCGGCTACAGACCCTGTCACCTGGCGGCTTCTTATCTCGATCTGCGCGTCGTAAACGTGGTTAAGATCGCGGCTTAGGTCGATGAGCAATGTGTGCGGATCGGTGCCGGCAGGATAGCTGATCTCCGCAATGCCGGAATGAACTTCAGCCGCAATTCGGACCGTGATACCAGAATTCAACTTGACCGAGTAATAGCCTGGCTGAGCAACCTCATCGCTGTGCTTGTAGGCGGCGCTGTAACGTGCTGAGCGTACAGGAGGAGGCTCCGAAGGAATACCAATGATCGGCAGAAGAGGCACATCACCGTAAACGCCACAACCCGTGCCGCTGAGATGCGTAAGACTGAAGCCACGCGTGGAAGGCCTTTCATAATGGTAGAAAGGTCCCTCCACTGGATCCGGGCTCCAGTAGAGCATGCCGAACGGGCGAGTTGCCCCCGGAACCGTGTTGCCGCTGTCTTTTTGAGAAGAAGTCTGAGTTCCGATGAGCGGATCAACATAGGATGCCAGGTCGGCTTGCGCAGCGGCTGCGGTTGAGAAAAGCAGCAAGAAGAGAAGTGAGGTTTTCAACGAATACTCCTTATCACACAATCCACCTTGCTAGCACGAACTTTGCAGACCACAAAAATACACCATGGAACCACGGAAGAATAGCCGAATCTCAATGCTCGGGGAAGTTATTGAAACACTTATGCAGTTGTGAGCCTTGGGAACATCATCAGATCTCGTCCTGTGGATTCTCATGAGTTCGAGCGGGCAACAATCAGTAGGTTGACGAATGTTTTTCCACGGTTCAGGATTGAGGAAGCTGGCCGTCTTGAGAAGCGGTTGGCGGTCTCGATAGGAGCAAAATGCAGAACTTTACCAGACGAGGTTTTCTTCGAGGTGCGGCGGCGGCCTGTACTGTTTCCCCGCTTTTCAGCCTGGCGCAGGCATCCAAGTCTCCCTTCAGGATCTCTGTAATCAACGATGAGATCTCGCAGGACTTCGACCACGCCTGTTTCGTTGTCGCTCATGATTTCGGCTTGAGTTGGATCGAGTTGCGTTCCATGTGGGGCAAGAACATTACAGAACTGAGCGCCACCCAGATCGACGATGCGCAAAAGATACTCGCCAAATACAATTTGCGAGTGACCGACATCGCCAGCCCGCTCTTCAAAACCGATTGGCCGGGCGCGCCGCTCTCGCCGTATAGCAAGAAAGGCGATATGCATGGGGCCGCAGCAACGACTTTCAAGCAGCAGGACGAGATTATGGAGCGGTCCATTTCTCTGGCCAAACAGTTCCAGACAAACAAAGTTCGTTGCTTCGATTTCTGGCGCCTGGACGACGCTGCTCCGTATCGCGCTGCTATCAACGAGAAACTCCGCTCCGCTGCCGAGGCTGCAGGCTCGCAAGGAGTTCTCCTGGTGCTGGAGAATGAATTTGAATGCAACACCGCAACCGGACGCGAGGCGGCGCGAACCCTGAATGCGATTCACACGCCGCATTTGGCGCTCAACTGGGATCCCGCCAACGCCGTGATGCGCGGTGAACTCGACTCTTTTCCAGGCGGTTGGGAGGTCCTGCCGAAAGATCGCATTCACCACTGCCATTGCAAGAACGCCGTGAAGGGCGCAGGCGGCAAGATCGAGTGGTCGCCGGTAGGCAAAGGCTATATTGAGTGGACGGCGCAGTTCCGCGCGCTTAAACAGATCGGCTATAGCGATGCAGTCAGCCTGGAGACGCATTGGAATGGTGGCGGAACGCCCGAGGAATCTTCCCGCATCAGTTGGGCAGGCATGAAGCAGGCGCTGATAAACTCCGGAGTCTTTTAGGCAATTTTGTTCAGTCGCAACCGAACTTTGGGAGTGCCAGCGGTAAGGCGCGTTTCCAGGTTTTGGCGGAGGGACAGCGTTGTGTCACCGCGCCAGCGCCCGCAGCGCCGAAACTCCCGCGCCGAGGAGCGCAGTCTCGTCGTCCGGCGGCAGAATCTCAAGCCCATAGCTCTGTAACGGACTCATCAGGACCATCGTCTCCAGATGGCTGCGCAGCAGGCCTAGATCCAGAAAGCCCACATTATGGCCTGTAAAGTAGAATCGGCCCGGCCCCGCGAGGTGAATAAACGATGCGGTCGCTGCAGCCAGCGCGCGATGCCAGAGATCGACAAACTCTCGGCACCGCGCATCGCCCTGCTGGGCCTGGGCAAAGACCTCCTCGGGTTCGAGATCAAGAAAGCGCATGCGCATCGCCCGGTAGCCCATGATGCCTTCAAGGTGCCCGATGCCGCCGCAGCCGCAGTACTTCTCCTTCGGGTCCAGGGTGACGGTGATGTGCCCTCCCTCCCAGACGCCCTCGACGTAGGGCCAGCGGCCGTAGCCGATGCCTTTACCGATTGTCCATACGCGCGTGAGTTTGTTGAGCAGCCCACGTGTCGCGGCCACTCCGGCGGCAATTGCGTCGGCGTCATTCGCAATGTGAACCGGAGCCTCGATGCCGCGGGCTGCCAGCGCATTGGTCAGCTCAAAGGCCAGCCGCATCCCTTTAAGCTGCGGCAGGTTTGGCGAGTCCTCGACCACCCCGTGGCCGATGATGCCGGGGACCGCGACTCCGATGGCCTCCACCGGTCCATGGCCGTCGCCAGCCAGCTCGGCGATCTGCGCGGCGAGCATCTCAACCAGTTCGCTGCCCGGAATCGCGCTCAGGGCGTCGAGATCGTCCGCGCCTTCGGGATTGCGCAGGAGTTTGCCGGTGAGGCGCTGATCCTCAAGCCTGCCGGCCACGATGTGGTCCGTTATGACAATGCCGATCGCGGTGGTCAATTGAACCCTCCCTGGGAAGTGGGAAAGCTTACTCAGCCTGGTAGCGATGCAGTCTGCCCAGGCCGTTGAATGCGGCTACCTTATAACACTCGGCGAGCGTGGGATAGTTGAAGACATTGTCGATGAAATACTCCACCTTGCCCCCCAGCACCATCACTGCCTGGCCGATGTGAACCAGTTCGCTAGCCTCTTCACCGATGATATGCACACCAAGCACGGCATGCGTGTCGCGATGGAAGATCAGCTTCAAACGTCCAGTGGTATCGCCGCGAATCTGGCCGCGCGCCGTCTCGCGATAGTAGGCCATGCCAACCTCGTAGGGCACGTCGTCGCTGGTCAACTGTTCCTCGGTCTTACCGATGAAACTGATCTCCGGAATGGTATAGATGCCATAGGGATAAAAGCTTGAGTTCGTCGTGGCGCAGTGATCGTTGAAGGCATGCGCGGCGGCGAGGCGTCCTTGCTCCATCGAGACCGAAGCCAGCGATGGGAAGCCCACCACATCGCCGACCGCATAAATATGTTCAACCTTTGTCTGGAAGTGTTCATTGACCGGAATGCGGCCGCGACTGTCGGCTTCAAGCCCGGCCGCCGCGAGATTTAGATCGTCGACGGCTCCCTGGCGGCCGATGGCATAGAGCAGCGCGTCGCCGGAGATGCGCTTCTTGCTTTCGAGATTCGCAACAACGGTAGCGTCGGGCAGCTCTTCGACGCTCTGCACCTCTTCACCGAGGCGCAGCGTCACGCGCGCATCGCGCAGATGATAGCTCAGCGCCTCGATAATCTCGCGATCGGCGAACTCAAGCAGCCTGTCGCGCTTTTCGATGACCGTAACTCGAACACCGAGAACTGCGAACATGCAGGCGTATTCGACGCCGATCACTCCGCCGCCCACCACGATCAGCGTCCGGGGCAACGCCGGCAGGTTGAGGATCTGGTCGCTATTCACAATCGTCCGGCCGTTGATTGGAACCTTGTCTGAGGTAGCGGGTTTTGTGCCGACAGCCAGAATGATGTGGTCGGCCTCAAGGGTCGATTCGTTTTGCGGGCCGACGACGCGGATCTCATTCGGACTGACGAAGTGGGCGATGCCGTGCACCACTTCAATGCCATTGCGCGAGAGCTGCGCCTCGGTCACGTCCACTTCGGTCTTGATCACAGCCTGGACGCGAAAGGCCAGGTCGGCCATGGTGATCTTCTCTTTGACTCGATAGTTGATACCGTAGACTGAACGGTAGTTGTAGCCGGAGAGATGCAGCACGGCCTCGCGCATTGTCTTCGAGGGGATGGTTCCGGTATTGATGCAAACGCCGCCAACGACGGCCCGCGCCTCGACGACGGCCACGCGCTTGTTCATCTTGGCCGCGGCAACGGCCGCCCGCTGCCCCGAGGGCCCGGAACCGACGACGATCAGGTCATACTTGGTAGCGCTCACTCGATTGTCTCTCTCGATCCTTCGATGCAACCTTATCAGAGATTGACTCTGCTTGAAAGCGGATCAAGTTAATTGACAGGGTAGAAGCTCTGAATCCAGTTCAACAGCAGCGCCGGGAAGCAGCCCAGCACAACGACGGCCGCTGCAATCGCCAACAGCACGGCCATCGTCACAGGATGGGCCTTGATCGGCGATTCGTCGTTTGCAGGCATGACATAGGCCCGCTTGAGGACCTGCAAATAGTAGTAAAGCGAAACCGCGCTCATGGCCACAGCCAGAGCCACCAGCGCAAACGGAACCGGCCCGGCAGAGACGCCCAGCACCGCGGCAAAGAGGTTGAACTTAGCCCAGAAGCCGACGAGCGGCGGAATTCCGGCGAGTGAGAGGAAGAGCACCAGCAGCACCGCCGCCAGCAGCGGATTACGCTTGTGCAGTCCGCGGAAGGAGTCGAGCCGGTCGCTGCCTGTGGCGCGCTCGACAACCGAGACGACGCCAAATGCGCCGATGGTGGTGAGGCCGTAGGTGAGGATGTAGAAGAGAAGGGCGACGACGCTTCTTATTGTTTGCCCACCCGAATCTAGTATGAATTGGATGATATCCGCCTGGCCAGCATACGGACGGCAGGTCGCGACACCAAGCAGTACATATCCGCTGTGGGCAATAGCTGAGTATGCCAGCAGTCGCCGCACACCAACCTGCGCGAGTGCGGCAAGATTCCCCACGACCATGGAAGCAGCAGCAACCAGAAATAGAACAGTCGCCAATTGCGGCCAAATCCCATAGCATTGGCGAAGGAGAGCTTCAGTAGACTCGTCTACGAAGTCGCCCCGAACACTCACCGTCAGCCAGTTCACAATTAGGGTGATCAGAAGCGCGAAACTGGCCACTTTTGAAACAGACGCGATAAACGCCGCGGCAGGGGCGGGTGCGCCTTCATATGTGTCTGGCGCCCATAGATGAAACGGAACGGCCGCAATCTTGAAACCGAGTCCCGCCACCACAAGAATCCACGCCACATAGAACAGCGGACTCGGTCCCTGCTGCGAAATCGAGAGTTGAATCCCAGCTAGGTCCGTGGTCCCGCTTAATCCATAGAAGTAACTGAACCCAAAGAGCAGGAATGCGGCAGACATACCCCCAAACAGGTAATACTTGATCGCCGCTTCGGCGCTTTTACCGGAACTCTTTGCAAACGCCGTCAGAATATACAGTCCAAGGCTAAGTAACTCCAGCCCTACAAAAATCACGAGTAAGTCCTGAGCGCCAGCAATCAGCAATCCGCCCACGGTCGCCATCAGCACCACTGAAACGTACTCGCCCATGTGACGCGTGAAGACTGAATCGATCAAGAGCAACAGCGTCAGGGCGGTCAGCACCAGAATTCCGGTCTGGGCCACCTGCGCGTATCCGAAGGTGTACAGCAAGTGCGACTCACCGTACTCACCGAAGCTTAGGCAGGCGGGCCGTAGAATATGGAGCGCACACAACGCCGCCCCACATCCAGCCACACCAATCAACGCTGCCACAGTCACGCGTAGCCTCAGCGCGGCCTTGCGCAAGAAGCCAAGATCCACGATCAGCACAATCAGCGCAGCGATTTCAAGCGCCGTCTCCGGCAGCGTCACGCGAAAGAGGTCTGCGTAGTTCATTGCACACCTCCTGCAAGAAACGCCGTGACGGCAGGTTCGATGGTATCGAGCAGGATTTTCGGCCAGAGGCCGACGATCAGGCTGGCCGAGCCGAGCAACGCTACGCCGGTGACCTCAGGCCATGTGATCGGGGCAAATTGGTGCCCGTGCTCCTGTTCCAGCACATGCGCGGTTGGCATGACATCGCTGAAGAAGGCCTTTTGCAAGGCTCGCCACGTGTAGGCCACGCCGACCACGATGCCGACTCCCGCCGCGGCAACCCACCACGGATTTACCTGCCACGCACCGATTAGCACTTGCACCTCAGCCCAGAACCCTGAAAACAACGGCCCTCCCATCGAAGCGTATCCGGCAACGACAAAAGCCCACGCGGCAAAGGGCAGGCGCTTGGCGAGGTGCATGGTTTCGAGTTCCGCAAACTGGCGCGTGTGCGTACGGTCGTAGACGATGCGGCCAACAATGGCGAAGAGCAGACCGGCGATGATGCCGTGCGAAAACATCTGCAACACCGCGCCGGACATGCCGATCTGGTTGAGCGTCATCAGGCCGAGCAGCACAAAGCCCATGTGGCTGACGCTGGAGTAGCCGACGACAAATTTGAAATCGGTCTGCGCCAGCGCCACCAGCGCGCCATAGACGATTCCGATCACGGCGAGCAGAGCAAAGACATCGCGCCACGAGCCAAGGCCTATAAGAGAGAATCCCCACGCATCAAGACCGCGCGGAAAGAGGCCGATGCCCACGCGCAGGCAGCCGTATGCGCCCAGTTTCATCACCACGCCGGCGAGCAGCATTGACGCGGCAGTCGGCGCGGCGACGTGGCCGGTAGGAGCCCAGGTGTGAAAAGGCCACATGCCCGCAAGAATTGCAAAGCCAACGAAGACCAGCGGAAAGCACCACATCTGAAAGCTCCCCGGCAGGCCGGCATGGGCCAATGCGTCAAGCGTAGTCGAGTGGCTCCCAGCTGTCGTGTATGCTGCCAGCAAACCGATGAGCACCATCGCCGAGCCGGCGAACGAATAAATGGCCAGCTTCATTGCCGCATATTCGCGCCGCGTCGAACCCCAAATCGCAATCAGGAAATACTTCGGCACAATGGCGATTTCGTAGAAGACGAAAAGCAGAAAGAGATCGAAGCTGAGAAAAACTCCGTAGACTCCGCCGATCAAGGCCAGGAAGAATGCAAAAAACTCATTGGTGCGCAGTTCGATATTCCAACTGAAGAGGACCCCGGCGACCGCAGCCAGCCCCGTGAGCAGTACAAGCACGCGGCTGATGCCGTCGGCGGCGAGCAGGAAGTGAATCCCCATCGACGGCACCCAGGCGAGATCGACGATGGTCATTCTTCCCTGCCCTATGCCCGCGGCAAAACCGGCCACTGCCACGGCCAGCCCGGCGACCGACACCGCCAGCGCCAACCAGCGCGCGAGCGCGACGCGTTCTTTCGGCAGCAGCGCTTCGGCGAGCGCTCCGGCAAACGAGAGATAGATCGCAAAGCCAAGCATCAAAATCTCCAGTGAGCCAGCAGGTTAAGGACCGTGGGGTTCACGCTGTCGACAATGAGCGAAGGCGCAAGGCCCACAAGGAACATCAAACTTATGACAGGAGCCAGCGCCATTCGCTCACTGTGGTGCAGGTCGGGAAAGTTTTCGCAGTGATTCGCAACCGGGCCCCAAAAGACTTTCTGAATCACGGTAAGAATCACGGTCGCTGTCACCAGCAGACCGAGCACCGAGACCGTCGCCGCGACCCAGGCCAGCGAAAAGACGCCGCGGAAGATCAAAAACTCGCCGACAAAGCCGTTGAGCCCAGGCAGTCCGAGCGAAGAGAAAAGCGCGATGCCCATCAGTCCGGCCAGCACCGGCGCAGGCTTGCGCAGGCCGCCGAACTGATCGATGCCGCGATGGCCGCCTGTGCGCTGCTGCATCATAGCCACAAACCAGAAGAGCGCTGCCGCCGTAATGCCATGATTGAACATCTGCAGGATCACGCCATTGAGCGCCATGGCCTGGCTGGTCTGCGACGCCGCGGGAACGGCCAGCGCAAAGATCGCCAGCAGGCAATAGCCGAGATGATTAACCGATGAGTAGGCAAAGATGCGCTTCAGATCTTTCTGCGCGGCGGCGGCCCACGCTCCCATCACGACGGTGGCCACGGAGAGCACCAGTAGCGGCGTGCGCATCTGGAAGATTTGATGGCCAAAGATCGGGAGCGCAATGCGCAGCAGGCCGTAGACGCCCATCTTCGACATTGCGCCCGTCAACAGCATCGTCACTGGCGAGGGGGCCTCGGAATAAGCTGCGGGCAGCCAGGTATGAAATGGAAACATTGGCACCTTGACGGCGAAACCTGCCAGCACACCGATCGCCAGCCAGAGCATCACGGGGCCCAGGTGCGCCGTGACCATCTGCTCCAGTTCGCCGGTCAGCGCAAGCAGCGTCAGATGATTGAAGTCCATGCTGCCGGTCGCAACAAAGATCGCCAGAAATGAAACCAGCAGCGCCACGCTTCCCGCCATGGTATAAACGAAAAACTGCGTCGCCGCCGGGCCGCGCCGCGCCCCGCCCCAGAGCTTGATGAGAAAGAATGCGGGAATCAGGCTCAGTTCCCAGAAGAGAAACCAGTGGAAGAAATTCAGTGCAGTGAAGGAACCGAAGAGGCCGGACTCGAGCAGCAGCACCAGTCCAAAATAAAGCCCGGGCTGATGATGAACGCGATGCGCGGCGTCTGCCGACATCAGAGTCACGATGGCCGAGAGCACCAGCATCAGCGCGCCCAGTCCATCAACGCCCAGGTGGTACTCGATGCCCAGCGACGGTGCCCAGGCGTGCTGCTCAACCATGCCCATGCCGCCGTCCGCCGGCAGTTGCGACCAGATCACGAGAGCCAGCGCCAAGCCGATCAACGCCGTCACCAGAGCCACGGCGCGCGCGTGTTTGCCGGCGACGAATGCAGCGGACGCTCCTGCAAGAGGCAGCACGGTAAGGAGCGTCAATATCGGAAATCCGGTCGCTATTCCGTTCATGGCCGGTCGCTCCAAATCAGAATCGCGGCCAGCGCAACCACGCCAAGGGCCAGAATCCTCAGGTAAGTTTGCACGCGGCCCGATTGCACTCGCGCCAGCAGGCCACCACTCACATTCAACTCTTCGCAGCCCTTGTCGAAGCCGCCATCGACGATATTGCCGTCGAGAAAGCGATTCAGCCGCGCCCATATGCCAAAGGCCCACGCAACCCCAGCCACCGCGCCGCTCCAGACACGGCGATCAAGCCAATCGGAGACGCGCGCGCACCAGCCGTAGAAAGCAATCACCGTTGCTGCATAGATCTCGTCAACATAAAGCCGATCGCGCAGCCAGCCCCAGATTCGCGGTGCGAATTGCTCCAGGCGATCAGGCTCCTCAGGACGAGGAGATTCATTGCCGTAGAGCTTCAACCCAATACCAAGCCCCGCGAAGACTACCAGTGTCGAAACGCACATCAGCGTGAATAGCCCCGGTTCAATCAAGCTATGCGGATCGAAGGCCGCCGCACGGCCATCGAGAAAGGCGCGAAACCAAGGCCAGGCGGGGGTTCCGATGGCTCCCAGCGCAATGGCCAAGAAGGCGAGAATCGCCAGTGGCACGGTCATCACAGTCGGACTCTCATGCGCCGGTTTGTCGCCGCGCCAGGTTCCAAAGAAGACATACGCCACCTGCCGCGTCATGTAAAAGGCAGTCAGCAGCGCGCCAAAGACCAGCATGTAAAAGGGTGTCTTGGCCACGCTCCAGTGCTGCGCGGCCTCAAGGATGCCGTCCTTGCTCCAGAAGCCGGAGAAGAGCAGCGGAAAGCCGCAGAGGGCTAGCATTCCAATCCCGTAAGTCGCGAAAGTCAGCGGCATTGCGGACCTGAGCCCGCCCATGCGCCGGATGTCCTGCTCCTCGTGGCAGCCGTGAATCACCGATCCCGCGCCCAGAAACAAGAGCGCTTTGAAGAAGGCATGAGTGATCAGATGAAACATTCCGATAGCGACGCCGCCCAGCCCGAGGCCAGCTATCATGTAGCCGAGTTGCGATACGGTCGAATAGGCCAGGATGCGCTTGATGTCATTCTGCGCAACAGCGATCAGCGCGGCGAAGACCGCCGTGAATGCGCCCACCCAGGTGATGACGATCAGCGCCGTCGTCGAACCACCGGCCAGCGCGCCAGCTTGCATCAGTGGATAAACGCGCGCGACGAGATAGACGCCCGCAGCCACCATGGTCGCCGCGTGAATCAACGCCGAGACCGGCGTGGGGCCTTCCATCGCATCCGGCAGCCAGACATGCAGCGGGAACTGACCGCTCTTGCCTACCGCTCCGGCAAAGATCAGCAGGCCAATTGCGGTCGCCGCGCTCAGCCCGAGGCCCGCATGTTGGCTCAGCAG
The DNA here is from genome assembly GCA_050015115.1 of Occallatibacter sp. Lineage (GTDB taxonomy): Bacteria > Acidobacteriota > Terriglobia > Terriglobales > Acidobacteriaceae > Telmatobacter. Next base: position 7,920 of record JBEKCA010000044.1, on the reverse strand, counting down.
CGCAGCCAATGCAGGTGGCTCAATCGCGCCCGCGCCGCCTTTGTAGAGAACCAGCGTGCCGGTTTGCGCAAACAACCAGACGATGCCAAGTAGAAAGAAGACATCGCCAATGCGCGTGGTTAGAAATGCCTTTCTTGCAGCTGCCGCCGCCGCGGGTCTTTGATACCAGAAGCCGATCAACAGGTAAGAGGTCAGTCCAACGATCTCCCAGCACATGAAGAGAAGCAGCAGGCTATTCGAAATCACCACGCCCAACATCGCTCCGGCAAAGAGCGAGAGAAAGCAGAAAAAGCGAGTGTAGTTCTCGTCACGAGCCATGTAGCCGGTTGAGTAAATAAAGATCAACAGGCCGACAAGGCTAACCATCACAAGCATCACGGCCGAGAGGGGATCGAGCACCCAGCCCAGGTCCACGTTGGTCGCGCCCACCTGAATCCAGGTGAGATTGAAGATCTCGCGCGTTGCGACACCGTGCGTCCAGTCGCCAAGTACATGTGCAAATTCGAAAAGCGCAAGCACGAGTGAAATGCTCAACGATCCAATGGCCAAAGTTGCTGAAGTCTTGCGGCGTGGCTGCTTGAGCAACGCGATCGCGCCCGCCGCAATGATGGGTATCGCGGGAATAAGCCAGAGGATGCTCACGGAAAACGAACCGAAGCACTGGGTTGTCGGTGCAAAGGATTGAGTCAACTCTTGCATCAAACGGCTTATCCCTTCATCCTGTTCATTTTGTCCAGATCCGTGGTCTTGGCGTGGCGATAGATCTGAATGACCAGCCCCAGTCCAACCGCAGCCTCCGCCGCCGCCACGGCAATCGAGAAGATGGCAAACATCATGCCGGTCAGCAATTCGGGATGCGGCCCGTAGCGCCAGAATGCGATCAGGTTCAGGTTGGCCGCGTTCAGCATCAGCTCAATGCCGATGAGCACAAGGATGGCGTTGCGCCGCGTGAGCGCGCCGGCCAGGCCAATCGAAAATAACAAGGCGGCAACCAGAAGATAGCCTGCGAGTGGTGTGACTTGACTCGTCATTTGGGAGCACCGTCTTTCTCGTGCATGGCGATGATCACAGCGCCGATCATGGCAGCCGTCAGCAGCACGGCGACAATCTCGAGCGGCAGCACGTAGCGGCCCACAAGCGCCTGGCCGATCTGCTGCACGGTGACCGCAGGCGTAGGCGCGGACTTGGGCAGCAGGTTCGCCGTTTGAATCACCGCCCAGCCGAGCACGGCAAAGACAGCAGCGGCAATGGCAAGGCCAGCCAGCCATGTGCGGCTGAAGACACCGTCGGTTGGCGTGTCAGAACCCTTGGTGAGCAGAATCGCAAAAACGACAAGAATGGCGACCGCTCCGATGTAAACCAAAATCTGCGCAAAGCCTGCAAACTGCGCATCGAGATTGAGAAAGAGCATCGCCAGTCCGGCGAAGGCTACCGTCAGTGCGAGCGCGCAATGGACGGTGTTCTTAAGCAGCACCGCAGCCAGAGCGCCGGCAACCGTCAGCGTCGCTAGCATGTAAAAGACAGGGCTCATCGGCTGGTCACCCCTTTCTCGGGACAAGATGCAAGCCTCGTGCCCCATCGTTGCGCCTTCCTTCTGGCGCGAGGGTGGGAAACCATGAACCCCAACCGGGAAGCGTCACTCCGCATAGCGATACCTCCGGGCCCCGACGTGATTCCTTCGCAGCTCGTTCAAGCCCATCCCCGCATAGGCTGCTAACAGAATCGCAGAACAAAGCACCCAGCGCAGCCAGCCGTCGCCCAGGAAACGCCACAAAGCGGCGACCATGAGGTTCAGCAGGCACATGGGCAGAATAAACTTCCAGGCAAAATTCATCAGTTGATCCTGACGGAGCCGCGGCAGCGTGCCTCTCATCCAGATAAATACGAAGATCGACATCATGAGCTTCGCGAAAAACCAGAACCACGATGGAACCCAATTCAACGACGCAAGCGGCGCCGACCATCCGCCAAGAAAGAGTGTCGTGCCCAGGCCGGAGATGGAAAACATGGCCAGGTACTCGCCCAGAAAGAAGAGCGCAAATTTGAAGCCCGAATACTCGGTATGATAGCCGGCCACCAGTTCCGACTCGCCCTCCGGCAGGTCAAAGGGCGAACGATTGGTCTCCGCCGTCGCCGCGATGGCGTACATCACAAAGCCCGCGCAGCCCCAGGGCGTGAAGATAAACCAGTGCGGCAGCCCCCACGTGTATTGATTCTGCGCTTCGACGATTTTGGTCAGCGAGAGCGAACCGGTCATCATCACCACCGTCACGCTCGACAACAGCAGCACCACTTCGTAGCTGATCATCTGCGCCACTGCGCGCATCGCGCCCATTAGCGAATATTTGTTGCGGCTCGACCATCCGGCCATGAAGACCGCCAACTCCGTCGAAGCGCCCATCGCGAAATAAAAAAGCAGACCGGCATCGAGGTCCACCAACACCATGTTGCGCCCCATGGGCAGTACGGCAAAGCCCATGAAGACGGTCACAACCAGCACCACCGGCGCCAGGAAATGCACTGCCGCATCGGCGCTCAGCGGCACAATATCCTCTTTGGTCAGCGACTTGATGCCGTCGGCGATTGGTTGCAACAGGCCAAAGGGCCCGACGCGATTGGGGCCAATGCGATTCTGAATGCGGCCCAACCCCTTGCGCTCGAAGACCGTGGTCAATGCAAAGAGCGCCGGAAAGAGGCAGACGATAGCCGCCACGCCGAGCACCACGCCACCCAACGGCCGCCAGGCCGCGGGCAGCGTACCCATCAGCCAATGCTGGAGGCAAACAAAGATCTGGTCCACTTTCTCTTGCATCGGCTAGTTCCCTGCTCCTGTAGTCGGTTTGGCGGCCGTCCTGGCGCGTCCCGCAATGAGCCGGTGGTCGACCTCGGCTGCTTCAGTGGGGTGAATCTGGTGATAGTACTCATTCGATTTTGCCAGTTGCTTGCGGTCCAGAAGAAGCCCGCCGAAGCGGTCGTCTGTGCTTAGTTCAAACTGCGTGTCCATCTTGATCGCTTCAAAGGGGCAAACCTCGACGCAGATCTGGCAGCTCATGCAGACCGAGATGTCGATGTCGAAGCGCGCTGGATAAAACTGTGCTTTGCCATTGGCATCCAGCTTCTTGTCTTTGGACTTGTCAATGTAGATGCACTTGGGTGGACACTCCTTCTCGCAGATCTGGCAGGCCACGCAGCGCATCGCGGCCTCCCAATCCGCGGGGTCCGCCGGGTTTTTGGCATCGTAGATAAGGAAGGGAAAGACGCGCGCAGCCTCGTAAGGAGCGATTCGATGCTCCGGATACTCGACGGTTGTCATCCGCTCGGCAGAGAAATAGCTGCCGAAGAAATTCTTCGCCGTCTCCGCCATGCCCCTCAGGATGCCTTCACCTAACAACCCTGATCCTCCAACTTACACACCGCCCCGCGCGTGTGGCGCATGAGTATACTCGCCGCAATTCCTGCTCGTTGAATTGGAAGCAATACTCTCACTGTGTTACCGTCCAGCTATCTTTTGCCGCAGCGGTACCGCTTCCGCTGCCGTCCTCAAACCTGACCTCGGTAAATGTGAATGTCGCCTTCACCTGCGCCGCCGGAAGATTTGCATCAGCGGCGCCCGCGCTCGACGGATTCCTCCACGCCATGGTCACCGCGGTTGGCGACACCTGGCTGAAGGTCCAGGTATAAGTAAGCGCGCCGCTACTGGCGCTCGCATCGACCCTCTCGACCAATGTGCATGAGCTATAGTGATCTCCCTTGATAACCTGCGAGTACAACGTCGCATAGGCCTTGTTCGCCGCAAACTCGACCGACAAAGCAGAGGTGGCAGCCTTGGCCGCCCCTGAACTCGAGGCGGCGTTTGTGGCGCTGCGGGAGAATGGGAGACTGAAGGAATCTAGCGCCAGATCCAAAGCAGGGCCGACGCAAGTGAAATTGTAGTTGCCGCCTGCATTCGCGGATGGACTGACTTTGCTCTTGTTGTTACCGGCATAAGCGCTAAGGCTGCCCATTAGAGCGGCTGCCACGATAAGCATCAATACTGCTCGGCGAATCCTCATTTGACCTCTCCTTTTTATACTTTCATCTCCGCTCGTGTTGATCTTCCAAGAGATAGTCGCTGGAGTCCGGATACATCAGCCGCAATCAAAAAACCTCTTTGCAAGAACGGCTAGCGCCTGTCAGCACTCTATCCCCGGATTTCTGTTGACTCATCATTAGCCACTGCCTCACCGATCCACTTCCCCCAGCACAATATCCACGCTGCCAAAGATCAGCACCACATCGGCTACGTCGTGGCCCAGGCACATATCTTCGAGCACCGTGAGATTGATCAGGCTGGGCGGGCGTATCCGGTACCGATAAGGATTCGGCCCGCCGTCTGAGATCAAATAGAAGCCCAGTTCGCCCTTGGGCGCCTCGATGCGCCCGTAAGCCTCGCCCGGCTTGGGCCTGAAGCCGCGAAGCTTCGCCTTGGGGTCCATCACCGGACCGGCCGGAATGTCTTTGAGCGCTTGGGTCAGAATCGTGATCGACTCCCGCATCTCCAAGAGGCGGATCATGAAGCGATCGTAGACATCTCCATGATCGCCCAGCGGCACGCGAAAGTTAATGCGATTGTAGATACCATAGCCGTCCACCTTGCGAATGTCGTAGTTCACGCCCGACGCGCGCAGCATCGGCCCCGTGACCCCGGCATTGACCGCCAGGTCAGCCTTGAGCACACCTACGCCCTGCGTACGCGCCATCAGAATTTCGTTCGAACTGAGCAGCCGGTCGAATTCATCGACAAACTCCGGCAGTCCGGCAACCACTTTCCGCGTCTCATCCAGCCAGGCCGGCGAAGCATCCACACGGCAGCCGCCAAAGCGCATGTAGTTGACCATCATGCGCGCGCCGGTCAGACTTTCGAAGAGGTCGAGGATCTTCTCCCGTTCGCGGAAGGCATACATCAGCGGTGTGCCGCTGGCGCCCATTTCTTGAATGAGGAATCCAATCGACGAAGCGTGGTTCTGAAAGCGTGTCAGCTCACCGAGAATCACGCGCAAATACTCCGCTCTCTCGGGAACCTCCTGACCGGTCAGCTTCTCAACCGCCAACGCATAGGCCCAGTTGTTGGTCATCGGGCAAATGTAATCCAGCCGGTCGGTGTATGGCATCGAGGCCAGATAGCTGACCCCTTCGGCAATCTTTTCGTGGTTGCGATGCAGGTAGCCGAAGACCGGCCTCAGCCGGATAACCCGCTCGCCGTCCAGTGCCACATCCATGCGGAACACGCCGTGGGTCGAGGGGTGGTGCGGCCCCATGGCCACTTCCAGCAACTCCCCGTCGCCCGAGGGCTGAATCAGCGCCGGACGGTTCCAACCCTCCGGCCTCTCGGCAGTGATTCCAGAATGAATGGGTGCCCCAGGTCCGGGTTCCCCACGGGCAGGTCCTCGTCCGTGGGGTGGAGATCCGGATTCTCGGACCTGGGAATCCTTGAACTTCAGCTCGTCACGCTCCTGGGGAGCCACTTCCGTCATTAGCTACCCCCCGCCGTTGTCTGAGCGGCAGTCCCAGCCTGGTGCTCCGTTGCCCGCTTGAGCACCTCGTCGTGAGCCGTCGGCTCGTACTCAAAGTCATCCGGCTCGCGGTAATCGCGGCGCATGGGGTGATCCTTAAATCCCTCCCACATCAGCAACCGCCGCAGGTCCGGATGGCCCGTGAAGACGATCCCATAAAGGTCAAATATCTCGCGCTCCTGGAACTCAGCCGACCGCCAGATGGGTGTGAGGGATGGCAGTTCAACCTGCTCGGCGCGGTCGATGGTGCGCATTCGGACGACCACCGGCCCGTGCTTTTTCGCCACCGAATAGAGGTGATAGACGGCTTCGAGACATCCGGGCTCGAGGCGCTTACGTGTCTCCTCAACAGTCTCGTCGACCTCTTTTTCCAAACCTTCCACTGTCTTTGTAACCTGACGAGCAACTTTAACTTTTTCTGTAATCTCCTTGTCGGGCCAATCGATGCCGGTAACATTGGAGAGATAGTCAAGAGCAATCTCCGGGTCGTCGCGCAGGAACGTCGCCACTGCGACGGCACACTCCGGCGCGAGCCTGAGCGAGTGCTGCCCTGAGACGCTGGGGTTCGTGACAATCTCCACCGCCGCGCCTGGCACAGCTGCCTCAATCGCCGCCTTGATCTCTTCCACCGTCTTCATCAGCGAATCACCACCGGCACCGTCCAAACGCCGGGATTGGACGCTGGCTCCAAATCGTGCTCGCCTTGCACCGGCACCGGGAATTCCCCTTGCGCTTCAGAGTTCAAATGGCGCGGTCGGTCTTCTCCAGTCAGCGCCTGGCCGTCAATTTTCTTTTGCAGCGTGATGAAAGCCTGCATCAGCGCCTCGGGGCGCGGCGGACAGCCGGGAATATGGACGTCCACCGGAATGTAGCGGTCAATCCCCTTCAGCACGTTGTACCCCTGCTTGAATGGCCCACCGGAGATGGCGCAGGCGCCCATGGCGATCACGTATCTCGGCTCGGCCATCTGGTTGTAGAGCCGCACTACTTGCGGAGCCATCTTCTTGGTCACTGTCCCGGAGACGATCATCAAATCCGCCTGACGCGGCGAGGGCCTGAAAACCTCGGCCCCAAATCGAGCCAGATCGTAGCGCGCCATGGTGGTGGCAATCATTTCGATTGCACAGCAGGCAAGTCCAAACTGCATCGGCCAGACAGAGTTTCTCCGGCCCCAGTTATACAGCTCTTCGATGGTCGTCACGAAGACCCCTTGCTTGCCAAGCTCGATCTTCAACCCTTCATCCATTGCTCGCTCCGCTCACTCCAGTGGACAGTTGACAGCTAACAGCAAACAGCTCTCGGCGCCCTGCAATTCATCGCCGCGCCGCCGTCTCTAGCTGTCTGCTGTCAGCTGCAAGCTGTCAGCTGTTCTTACGCCCACGTCAGCACGCCCTTGGCCCAGGCCCATGCGAGCCCTTCAATCAGCAGCAGCACAAACACCAGCATTGCACCGCAGGCCGGGACGGTCAGTCCAGTGAAGGCCACCGCAAAAGGCAGCAGAAAGACAGCCTCCACGTCGAAGATCAGAAAGATGATCGCGTACAAATAATAGGCCGAATGAAACTGCATCCAGGCGTCGCCCCTGGACTCGAGCCCGCATTCGTAGATCGAGTTCTTGACGGCGTTAGGCTTGGAAGGCGAAAACAGCTTCGCCCACATCCAAGCCAGCCCCAGTGGAGCGAGCCCGAAGCCCAGCGCCGCCACAAACAGAACTGCAAGAGAAAAATAGGGGTTTGAGACCATATGCGAGGAAGAATCCTTCTGATTCAACGTACCAGTTTGATGGTAGTTTTGGCGAGAAGATGCGCCCCGCACGCTCTGGCGATTCCACTTTCGGGCAGTTCATACCACCCTGTGAACCGGTCAGCAGATCGCGACTCGCTGTGTGCGCTTCAAAACAGGGTTACGTGATTTCCTCACTCTCCCCAACAGGCGAAGCCACCCTCCCCGGAGCCACAATCCCATACTTCCGGTCGAGAAACTCCTGCAACTCCACCGGCAGCGTGGCGGCGAGCTCTTGCCAGGTAAGCACCTTCAGCCGTACTCGCATCTCGGCGGACCTCACCGCAGTCATCACCTCAAACCATTCTTCGCGCAGATCGGGCCGTCGTTCGTCTTGCACCACGCAGAAGCTGCATCCCTGGGCATAGGCGGCCAGTGCATTGCGAATCAGCTGATAACTCGCGTACCCAGCCTCGATGGCGCCGGAGGAAGCCGCTGCAAGCCAAGGTGCGGTCTCGGCAAGCTGGGCCAAAAGTTCAGGGCGTTCCGCTCCGATAAAGCCCACAGCCTCCTGCGAAACCTCTTCAAGCTCCTGCGAATAATCCTCAGGAAACTCCGTTGCCTCTCTCCGCCTTTTGGTGACAAG
>JBEKCA010000043.1:0-37926 GCA_050015115.1 Occallatibacter sp. | reverse complement strand
ACTCCAGGAAAACCCCGCACCGGAAAACTACCGCGAATACCTTGAGATCAAGCTGCGAAAGGCAACTGAGACAAGGCCGGCAACCGATCGGAAAAACACGTTTTCAGATGAGCGCTAACAACTGCCGACGCGCGAGACTTCACCAGCTTAAATGCGGCTCATGTCCTTTGTTCCTTACCTTATTGTCCAGACCTTCGGTCTGGTACCCCACTGCCGGGGTGGCAGTAGCAGTTTGACATTTACGGGAGTCCATCCAAGAAACTCCAAACGTGAGCCGACCAAAGCACACGCAAAGGAGAAACTGGATGGACCAATTGGAGAGTCTAAGCCACACGGTATGGGAGTGCAAATACCATGTGGCATTTATCCCGAAATGCCGCCGCAAGGTGCTGTATGAAAGCCTTCGGCAGCATTTGGGCGACGTGTTCAAACGTTTGGCCGAGCAGAAGGAATGTCGCGTATTGGAAGGTCACCTGATGCCTGACCACGTGCATATGCTGCTTTCGATTCCGCCCAAGTATGCGGTGTCGGAGGTGGTGGGCTTCATCAAGGGCAAAAGCGCGATTCATCTGGCCCCGACGTACGGCGAGCACAAGCAGAATTTTGCGGGTTAGCATTTCTGGGCGCGCGGCTATTTCGTGTCGACGGTGGGGCGCGACGAGACGGCGATTCGCGAATACATCCGAAACCAAGAGGCTGAGGACAAGCGACTGGACCAGCTCAAGATGTGGAAGTAGCCACCAAAAGGTGGCCCCAATAACGTCGGGGCCGCGTTAGCGACCCCGCTCAAGCCGCTTTGAGCGGCTCACACAATCAAGCCCCCGGCTCTGCCGGGGGTATTGACAGCCGGGGACGAGCGCGGCTCATCCATTCAACGCAGCTCAATCTGCGCTCCATGGGTGTCAAAGGGAACCGTAACTCCCCAGAGACCGTCCTCTTGAGTGGGCGATGTGCCACTACCATTATCTGATCCGCGACCGCTTTTCGGTGTCCAACCTACCACCTCTATTCGGTATTCGTGCCACCATGGTTTCCAGATACCTTCCTGCTTACCGATGGTTACAGTCACGCTACCGTCAGCTCCCGTGGAGCATGTAAAGTGAATACGGGCAAAGACGCCGTTGCGAAAATCGAAACTGTGACCGTCGTCCGCATACACCTCACCCGCACACGATTCGCCTGGCGTATTCAGGCCCGGAGACAGAGGGTATACGCGAAGAGTCAACGGCCCTTTAGGCGTTTCTGTCGTGCTTTGGGTTAGCGGTGCGATCGGGAGAATGCTGCCTCCACGTACATACACTGGCAGTTGTTCCAAGGTAGGCGTGATGCTCAATGTCTTTTGGGCAATCACCTTATCGCGCTGTTCCAGGTCAAGCGGTCCACCGAATTTGCCGCGCGTATATCGCTCCCCCGTCCAGTAGTTGTACCATGTACCGGGCGGAAGATGAACGGTGTAAGGGGCAACCTCTTCAGGAGACGGGTTGGGTGCCACGAGGATGCGGCTGCCAAATAGGAATTCACTTCCGCCAGTGGTTAAGTCCAACGGCGTGCCATTCTCGATGGCGTGAGGGAACTCGAGGAAAAGCGGGCGATCAATGGGTAATCCATCGCGCGATGTTTCTTCGGCTACCGTGTAGAGGTAGGGCATGAGCCGATAGCGCTCATCGATATAGCGGCGGCGTATTGCTTCCTGTTCCGGCCCATCAACCCACACTTCGTGCATACGCGTTCCCTTTGCAGAGTGATCGCGGTCAATTGGTTGAAAAGTCGAAAGCTCGATCCACTTGGTCAGCAGATCTGGTGGCGGAGAGCCTGCGAATCCCCCAACGTCCGCACCGGAAAGTGAAAAACCACTGAGCCCCAAGTTGACGAGCTGCGGAATGCTCATGCGCATGTGATTCCAGGTAGAACTGTTGTCCCCGGTCCAGGTTGCGCTGTACCGTTGTCCGCCCGCGAAGCTTGCACGGGTCATGACAAAGGGCCGCTCATTCGGTCGCAGCGCGAGTTCCCCTTCGTAAGTGCCACGGGAGTTCTGCATCCCGTAGATGTTGTGGATCTCAAGATGTGTTGCGGTTCGCTGACGAAAGCCCGGTTCGTCGATGCGATGCTGCGTGTCGTCGGGCATGGTTTTACCGGGGCCGTCGAATACGGACGGCTCATTCATGTCGTTCCAGAATCCCGCGACTCCATCCGCGATGAAGTTTTTGTAGAGCGTTCCCCACCATTGCCTGGTTCGCGACTGCGTAAAGTCTGGAAACACGGCCGCCCCCGGCCATACTTTTCCAACGTAAGCCGAGCCGTCGGGATTCTTGACAAATTGATCGCCGGCCAGGCCCGAGTCATATGGCACATAGCCGACATTTGGCTGCCTGGCTATATGAAGATCGGCGATAACCACCAGTTTGAAATCCTCGCTCCCGAGATCGCGCACCATCCCGCTGAAATCAGGAAATGCCTGCTCATTGACTGTGAATGGCCAGTTGTCATGTTGGAAATCGATGTCCAGCCAAAGCACATCACAGGGGATGCGGTCCTTGCGGAATCGATCCGCGACCTCGCGCAGCTGAGACTCCGGGAAGTATGTGTACCGCGACTGCTGGAAGCCGAGAGACCAGAGAGGAGGCAGCGGTGTGGGACCAGTCAGCCAGGCCCAATCGGTGACCACTTGTTTCGGCTCCGGACCATACATGAGGTAGTAATCGACAGGTCCATTCAGTGCGCCAAATGTATATTCGGTGGGGTTGGCACGCCCGAAATCGAAATCAGTGCGCCAGGTGTTATCGAGAAAAACACCGAGAGCTCGTCCACGGCTGATTTCCAAGAAAAACGGCGTGCTTTTGTAGATGGGATCAGTCGATTCCTGCCAGCCGAACGAGTCGGTGTTCCACATCGTAAACGCCTCCCCAGCCCGATCAAGCGGTCCGGGTTTGTCCCCCAGGCCGAAGAAGTGATCATTGGATGTTCGCCGCTTGCTTATTGTGAATCTCGTTCCTTCCCATCGCAATGGTGCAGCATCTTCCTGCAGCACATTGCCCGCAAGGTCGGCCACGGCAAGGCGAAGCTGGTTATCGAGCACGACACGCAATTGTTTGGTCGCAAATCCATGCGGCTCGGCAATGACCGGCACACTGCTGGTTCGCGCAGCAGGAAGGACAGCCCATGATGCGTCTTCCGGAATAGCATCGTCCTTCCACGCGCGAACGCGAAGAACATCGTCGCGTAGCGCCATCACTTGCAACGTCGTGTCTCCGACTGTCGCCGTTAGGCCTCCGGGCGCTACGCTTAACTGCTGTGCGTTTGTAATTATGGCTGACAATGCAGCTAAAGAAAAGCCGATTATACTCAGCGAGATACCTAGCCATTGTCTCTTCATATTCGTTTCTTCTCGAAAATGCGAAATTCAAACGCGTCCAGGGAAACGGATGGGATCACCACTTGCGAATAGTGGAAGAGCGGCTCCTTAACCTCTTGCCACACGCCTGACTCTGCTTCCAAAGTTCCCCGAAAAGGTGTGTTGGAGAGGTTGATCACCACAAGGAGTTCTTCCTCGCCGGAACCGCGCAGATAGCTGATCACGTGTTGTTCGTCAGAGTTATGCACCCATGTAACTTGTCCCTTCCAGAGCGCGGAGTGCCGCTCACGAAATGGAATCATGAAATCGTAAAACTGCCGGAACTCTGGATGAAGTTGTGATCCCTGCCAATAGATCTTGAGGGTTTCGAACAGAGCAGGCGCGGACGACGGAGTCACATCGGCAACCTCCATGCCGTTGTAAAGCAAGGGAACACCATCTAAGGTGAACATCAAAGCGGAGGCAGCCAGCGCCCCTGGAAGTCCGTAGCGGACGATAGCCCGGTTTTCGTCGTGATCGTCTGAGATCATCATGTGCAGGGCTTGTTCAGGAAATTCTGTTCGTTGCTGTTCGATAGTTTTGCGTAGATCGCTGGCCGGGGTGCCATGCATGATCACGTCGTCAAGCTTGAACAATAACGGCCACGCATAATCGATCTGAAAAGCGCTGCGAAGAAGTTCCGGTTTCGAGGCCTCGGCAAGCATGAGCGTATTCGGATTGACTTGTTCCAACGCGCTACGCGCCTGTTCCCAAAAGTCCGTCGGCACTTCTGCTGCCGCATCGCAGCGATACCCGTCCACGCCAAAATCCTTTACCCAGTAGGTCAGTACGTCAATCATGTATTGCCGCAGGGCTGGGTTTGAATAATCGAGTGCTGCTACGTCATTCCACCCGTGAGGGGAGATGAGGCGGCCATCCTTGTCGTGTTTATAAAAGTCCGGGTGAACCATCATCACGCTGTCGAAGGCCGTGTGATCGGCTACCATGTCGAGGATAACCTTCATATTTCGCCGATGAGCCTCATTGATCAGACGGCGCAGATCCTCTTTACTACCGCAGTCCGGCGCAATGGCGTAGTAGTCTCTGACCGCATACGGACTGCCGTTGGCGCCGAGTTTCTTGAGTTGCCCTACTGGATGGATGGGCATGAGCCACACAGTTGTGACACCAAGAGCCTTCAACCGATCTAACTCAGCAGTTACGCCATTGAGATTGCCTTCTGGAGAGAACGACCGTGGGAACACTTCGTAAATGACTCCGGCGCGAAGCCACTCCGGCGCGTTACCGGCCCGAGGGTGGGCCGGTTGGTCAGATATAGAGAGCGGAAGGACTGGCGCTTGTGCAACGGCGATAAGATTGCCCACTATCATGAGCGTGGTTGTCGCTAAGACGGAGATGCGCAGGTGGGGTCTTCGCAAGGTACTCTCTTGTTTTCAGAATCGATCGAGCAGGTTAGCTGTCAGATAAGCTGTCAAACCACCGGCAAATTCGATGTGGGCGACCAAAATAAGGCGGCAACCACCTCTCTTCAATGAGTGGGAATTGAGCGCCGCGTACGGAGTGAAATGCAGATAGCACCGGCGTATCTGGCCAGTGCTATCTGTGTTGGTGCCGACTAGAAGGTCAGCCGAGCCGCAAGTTGAATCTGCCGATTGGACTGCTCTTTGGTGCCGTTAATGGCCCCAAAATACACACCACCGTTCGTGGTGCTTCCTGGGTTGGTGAACTGAGGAGTGTTCAGGACGTTGAATGCATCTCCATGCAGTTCCAGCGTATAGCCCTCAAGCAGGTGCAGGTTCTTCTGAACGCTGAAGTTCGCTACGCGATAGCCGGGACCATACACCTGGTCCCTTCCCAGCGTTCCTACTCGCGTATAAACAGCATTGCCCAACCCATCCGTTGAGGGGATCGTCGGAATGTTGCTCGAAAACGAGCTAGTACTGAACCAAAGACCACTGTTGATCTTCTTTGGATAGTTAATCGCAGCAACCTTATCGGGCCGATTGCTTGGATTTCCGGTTCCCGTGGACAGGTCGAATGGCTGGCCGGATTGCACCGTTGCTGTAACGCTGCTTTGCCACCCGCCGAAAATGAGGTCCATCGGACGCGACATTCCGCTGCCAATTTTCTTTCCTCGACCAATGGGCACGAAATAGAGAATCGATGTAGTGAAATTCTGCGCCACGTCGTCAAGGGAGTTTCCGTAATTCTCATGCGGATTGTTCCAGTTATTCTGCACCGTCGAGCCTTCGAATGCCCCTGGGGAATTGTCAAGCGCGTGGGACCATGCGTAAGAGGCGGTAGCAATAAGGTTTGCCTCGCGATGCTCGTAGTGCGCCTGGAGCCCGTTGTAATTCGAGAGGCCGTTGTAAATGTTGGCGGTGATGTTGTTCAGGCCGGTATTCAGGAATGGAATAGAGGTCGCGTCGAATTGATAGCCATTGAATTGACCGTAGTAGGTTGACAAGTCGGCAGCGTGATCCCCCACATACGACACGGTAAAGACATCCTTCGCTCCCAATTGCTGCTGAACCTGAGCATTCCACTCCTGAATCTGGCTGTGCTTGTTATCAGGATCAGCCCCAACGCCCCCAACCCCCTGAGGAGGTGCGGCAGGATTGAAGCCCGGGAATCCGGGCGCAGGCAATGGCGTGACCACAGCCGCAGGACTGGTATATCCGGGGCAGGTATACGGGTTCCCGAGGGCCGGTGTTTGCCCTGTAAAGGTGATGCAGTACCCATTCGCGGCATAGTAATGAGTCTCGTTGCCAAAGGGTGCGTTCTGGCCCAGTTGATTGCTGATGCCGCCATAGTCAGGGAAATAGAAAATGCCATAGCCGCCGCGCACTGCCGTCTTTCCGTTTCCGAAAACGTCATAGGCAATCCCCAACCGAGGCGCAAAATCCCCATAGTCCTGACTGATCAGGGTTTTTGATGCCCCATTTTGGCCGGCCAGAATGAAATCGCCGGTTGTGAGGCTGATGTTAGACTGCTGGTTATGCGCCTCATAGGGCCAAGTCAGCACATCCCACCGTATGCCCAGGTTCAAAGTAACTCGCTTGGTGATGCGCCAATCATCCTGTGCGAATACACCGTCTTCCTGGCTGATGTTCGCAAAGTATCCATTCTGCGCTCCGATTGAGTACTGGTCGACTCCGCCTACAACCAACTCAGTTGACTCCCAACCTGTAAAGTCAACTCCATTGCTCGCCATGTTGAAAAATCCCTTGCCGGCAAGCGGGCGGAAGAATTCCACTTGGCGGCGTAGAAAAGTACCGCCCATTCGAAGTGAATGCCTACCGTGCTCGATGTCGACGGTATCTGTCAGCTCGTAGGTATTCTGTGGAACCGCGAACAAGCCATAATCCCCGGAATATTCGATCTCATTGTTGGTGGCGCCAATCAGCGCACCGCCGCTGGTCTCGATGTTTCGATTCGCATTCACAATGCCAAGATCGGCAGAAACTGGATCCCCAAACAAGGGAGGCTGGTAGCCGTAATTATCACGAATGTATGCAAGCCGGCCCTCGTTCACAATAGTGGGGCTGAAAGTGTGTGTCGACCCGAAAACATAGCCGCGCGCATGCACATAGTTCGACCCGGTCCCAGAGCAGGCCGGAAGGTTAGGCGCCAGGCATGAGGAAAGGCTGTTCGTCGAATTATCGTACGAGAAGCGAGCAAACAGCAGATCCTCACGGGACAAATGCCAATCCAGGCGCGTGTCGAAGGTGTTGTAGTTGTTTGCCCCGTGCTGCTGCACCTGGTAATTCTGGAGGACGGTACCTGCAATGTTGGGGTTTGGGTAAGCGTTAAAGTACTTCATCGCAGCAGGATTCTGACGCCCGGGAGGAATGATGTTTCCGGGGAACGGGGTGCAAGTTTGCGGGTCCCAGATCTGTCCTGCGCTGAGGGGCGTTCCATTCAACGCCACCTGAGCCGGCGACGCTCCCGCCGGCGCCACGTATACCGCTCCAGGGTTATTCGGTATTTCGTTGTCTAGGATACCGGCGCCTGTATAGCATTTCGGAAAAGTCGTGTAGCCCAAGCCTTTTGTCTCCGCCGGATTGAGAAGCTCGGAGAAATCACCGGTACGCATCTTGGCGGTGGGCACCGAATGGAACGTAACATTCGCCGGTACCGCTTCACGATATGCCTGATAATCGCCGAAGATGAACAGCTTATTCTTTATAAGCGGCAACCCTACAGCCCCCCCCATTGGTTACGGTTATAGGGGGGATTTGGAGTGAACGCACCACCATTGTTAATCAGAAAGCGATAGTTGGGGTTTGAGTCAAATTTTCCGCTGCGATAGAACTCCGAAGCAGCGCCGTGGATCTGGTTTGTTCCCGACTTGGTTGAAGAGACGATTAACGCGCCGCCCGCTCGCCCGAATTCGGCTGGAGCAATACTCGTTGCAATCTTGAACTCTTGAGTGGCTTCCACGGGCGGAAAAAACACAATGATGTTCTGCAGCCCATCGTTGTTGTCGACGCCATCCATGATGAAGTTATTGGCCTGCTCACGCATACCATTCACCGAAAGGAGCTCGCCGCCGCTCTCACCATTGCGCTGGACGGTGTCCTGGCTCCCCTGTCCATATGTACCCTGGGTGACGCCGGGCGAAAGCAGTGCAAGGTTCAATGTATTGCGACCGTTCAGGGGCAGCTCGTCGACCTGTTTACCCTCAATGGTCGCGCCCATCGTTGCGTCGGTCGTGTCAACCTGCGGCGCAGCGCTCGTGACTGTAACGGTGATGGCGGTGGAACCTGGCAGCAACTTGAAGATGAGCGTTTGAGCCTGCGTGACCGTGATGGTTACCGGCTGCGACTCTGACTGGAACCCAGCCGCCTCGATCTTGGCAAGATAATCGCCCGGGGGGACCGCCGGGATTATCAATCCGCCCGTCGAATTCGATACGGATGTTAACGTGGCACCATTTGCGCCGTTGGTAAGAGTTAATGTCGCGCCAACGATCACCGCCCCGGTTTGATCTGTGACCGTGCCCACCACTTTACCTGAATCGGATTGGGCATTTCCCTGCACACCCACGCACAACGCGATGAGGAATACAAGAGCGGTTGCTCGAATTACGCGCCAGACACCTCTGACGAGTGAGTCAGTTTTCGAAACTTGGTCCATGTCGCTGTCTCCTTTAAGTCTTGCGTCATTGCTCACAAACATGCCCCGTGAGTTTCCTGTTCTCGCCGCGGAAGCTGGAGCGTCTTCGCTCCAAACAGATTTCCTAGCGATGCCATCTTCCTCAGGCGGAGATAACCATCGGCTTGGTGCGTCTCGGAGCGCAATGGACTCGTCATCAATTTCGCATTCACTCAGCCTTAAATAGCATGAACTCGTCATTAACTGCTAAGTTATATATTTTCATGTAGTTACGGAAACATATGGGCGAGATTTTGAATCTTCCAAGCCCTGCCGAGGGTGTGCTAATCTTTGGTCACTGTAGGATTGGGGTCGGGTGGCACAAAGTGGAGAATCTCGAAAAAACCGGACGAATAGCCTTTGGCCTATTTGAAGTGGATCTCCAGAGCGGAGAAATCTGGAAATCCGGCTACCGGGTGAGACTGCAGGATCAGCCTTTTAGAGTGTTGGTTGCTCTGCTGACGAAACCCGGCGAGGTAGTGACCCACGCCGAATTGCAGTTTCAAGTGTGGGGTCCCGATACAAATGTCGACTTTGAGCGCGCTCTCGCGGTTGCAATAAAGAAAATACGAGAAGCTCTCTCCGATTCCGCCGAAAACCCCAGGTTCGTTCAGACGCTCGCGAAGCGCGGATACCGGTTTATAGCTCCGGTGACCGTCAGCTCAGTTGCATCTCCGCACCTTCCGGTCAAGGGAACGGGCGTGCAGCGTAACTCCGCAGAAATCTCCTCCCATCAGGCTTTTTCGTTCACGGCACAGGTTTCGCCACCGGCCCCATTCTTACCCGTCCCCGCCGCTATCACCCCCATCCCTATCCAAGACCGGAGTCAGTATCCAAGATCGGACCCTGGCCCAGACACGCCCGTGGCAAAGAAAGCGTTTCGCAAAAGACATCTTTGGAGCTGGCCTGGAACCGCGCGCTCCGCGTTGGCCGCGGTGCTCCTTCTGGGAGTAGTGGCGGCGCTTTGGCTGCGGGGACGCCCGGTTGTTTTGCCGCCGCTGCGCGTTGATCAGTTAACGCACGACAGCCCGGTTTCCGCCGGGCCGCCCAGCATGGAAAATCTGCTCACGCTGGTCACGGACGGGCAGCGCATTTTCGCATCGATGCTCGGAAATGGAAACCCTCAACTTGCGGCAGTCGATATCAGTACCGGCGCTGTACTGCCCCTCACAATACCCAGCGAACTCATCTCTGCCAGAGTCGCCGATATCTCAAAAGATGGGTCGCACTTGCTCCTGCGAAGTCAACAGTCTCCCCAATCCGAACAGCCATTGTGGATTGTTCCGACGGCGGGCGGAGGGGCATTACGTGTGGGGAATGTTCTGGCGCAGGACGCAACCTGGATGCCGGACGGCGCAAGCATCCTGTTCGCCAACGGAAATGAACTGAGTCAGATCAAATTGGACGGCGGGACCGTGACACCCGTCGCCAAGGTGGCAGGCAGGGCCTTCTGGCTCCGCTGGTCTCCCGACGGCACGCTGCTCCGCTTCACAGTCATGGACCCTGTGACGCACATCGGCTCTCTATGGGAACTGAAGCGCGGCAGCCAGACGCCGCGGCCCCTGCTCAAAAGCTCGATAAGTCAGGTGCTCGATTGCTGCGGAAACTGGACGGCTGATGGCAAGGCCTATGTCTTCCAGTCAAGCGTCAACGCGGGCAGCAACCTCTGGGAGCTGCGAAGCAGCAGCACTGGGTCAACTTTGAGTCAACTGACAAACGGGCCACTTAGTTTTTTCTCTCCTATCGCCGCCAGGTCTGGTCAGCGAATTTACTTTTACGGTTCGGACCAGCCCTCCGGATTGCAGCGGTACGACGGGAATCAACTTGGTTTTCGGCCGGAGCGCAGCTTTCTTGCCGACGCGAATCGCGTGGCCTATTCGCATGACCGGAAATGGGTAGCTTGGGGAGATATCGCTGGAAGACTATGGCGTGCACGGTCGGCCGATGGTTCCGACAAGGTGCAGCTCACTCCGAACAATCTGGAGATTTTCCTGGCTCAATGGTCTCCCGACGACAGCAAGCTGGCCATAATGGCACGGCATGTTGGAGAAGCATGGCAGATCTATGTCGTGAGCGCCAACGGGGGAGGACCGGAGCTGCTGGTAAGGGACAACCGCAACGTTGCCGACCCG
This sequence comes from Occallatibacter sp., assembly GCA_050015115.1. Classification (GTDB taxonomy): domain Bacteria; phylum Acidobacteriota; class Terriglobia; order Terriglobales; family Acidobacteriaceae; genus Telmatobacter. The sequence continues at coordinate 27,285 of JBEKCA010000043.1, read as the reverse complement.
GGCTGGTCCGCCGATGGAAAGGAGATCGTCTTTGGGCGAGAGCCCGATTCTATGGGAAAAGAAACTGGACCGCGCAGCATTGAGTTATTCAATTTGCAAAGCCAGGTAAGGACGACCCTGCCTCACTCGGAAGGCCTCTTTAGCCCGCGCTGGTCGCCGGACGGCAAATGGATTGCCGCACTTACTCTAGCGCAAAACAAGGTAATGCTCTTTGATGTTGCCAATCAGCGATGGAGCGAATTGGCGTCGACAAGCGCCTCCGACCCAACTTGGAGCAGCAACAGCGAGGCTATCTTCGTGCATGCGTTTCTGGCAGAAAATCAACCCATCTTGAAGATTGCTGTTCCTGGAGGTGAAACGAAGGTGGTCGCCAGCAGCGCAGACTTTCATTCAGGGGAACCAGCCGACTACTTTTTTGGCGGCTTGACTCCGGAGGATTTACCGCTCGTGCGACCCCGAGTTGGGACTGGAAACTTGTTCACGATGGATCTCGACCGACGTTAGCGATAAGGCCGCTAGTGAAGAGATAAGATTTAAATAGCTCCAGCACAGCGGAACAGGCGTTGTGAGGTTTCGAGTCGACCTCCGCCATAGGATTTGCTCAGTCCTATTCGTGAGGCTTTCCCGCACGGGCGACTCCCGGTATCCGAGCGTCGCCCGTTCAGAATAATGTGGCTTTACAGTTTGCCGAGGTTGAAGCTACTGAACCTGCCCGGTATAGATTGCCACCGCAGGCACAAGGGCAGTCCCGCTGCTATTAGTCGGAATGCTGAGAGTAGCTTGACCACTGGAGTTAACGGTGACGGTGTCTGAGGTGCACTTACCACCCGACAAACCGCCATGCACCACATTGCAGTAGACGCCAGCCGGCAAGCCGGTTGCGAAGGTCTTGTTCCAGACGGTAGCGTCGTCGTTGTTCAAGGCGACAAAACCCACGCTGCCCCGGCTGAAGGCGATCTGATTGTTGGTACCGGTAGTCCAATTCCCCTCGCTGAGTCCATATGTGGCGGTGCGGAATTTGACCATGTTCGAAATATCGGTCCAGCGGTGAATGAAGTCATAGCAGCAGGTTGCGGTGCGAGTCGCCGGAACTTGCGCCACTCCATTGATGTACGCAAAGCTCGAGGGATAGTCCTGGTTGTTGTTGGTAAAGCGGAAGCCGGACTCGACTGACGCCGTCGCAGCGTACGGCTGCGCCAGCATGAAGATATTGGCCAGGTCGTAGCGATAGTTACCCACCGCGTCGTTGGTGTCGCCGGTTAAATCGCTGGCGGTGAGCGAGCCGCCATTGGCGCGTTCCGTGTCCCAGTCGTCCACAAAGATCTCGACATCATTCGAGTCGTTCAAAAGACCGTAGCTGCCGCCCCCGCTGGTGCTATTGCCAATCATGGCCGGAAGAGATGTGAGCGTCTCTCCGCCGGTGTTGCGGAAGGCTGCCAGCATAGCGTAGGTGAACTCGAACTCCTGAATCGCGCCCACGCCTTCATACCCACTGTAGTCGACTGTGTCGTCAGGAGTGATCTCCTGGGTTATATACAGCTCATTCCCTAAGTTTGTTTTGGGATACTTGGCCTTCACGGCACTGAAGATGGTTTCCAGGTCCGCGTAGGGTTGAAACTTGGCGGCATCCATGCGGAAGCCGTCCACGCCCAGACTGATCAATAACTCCATGTACTCTTCAATCTGACCCTGCACATAACTGCTCTCGGTCTTCAGATCGGGCAGAGCGGCCAACCAGCAAACCCATACCTCGCTCTCGCTGGTATACGAGCACGAGGTGTCGGGGTGGAAGTCCGCTGAGCTGAAATACGGATATGTCAAGGTAGCGGAATCGTAGCTCGAACCATCGGTCGCGGCGCCTGGGCCAACGGCCATATCGTTGACCGTAACGTCGGCGATAACGCGGACGCCGGCAGCGTGGCAGGCAGTGATCATGGCCTGATACTGGGCCTGATTGCCGATGGTGCTGGTCAGCGACTTGAAGTTCACCGGCTGATACATGTCGTACCAGTAGCCATCTGAAATAGTAGCTTCCGGCGGCGAAGTCTGTACCCAGCCATAGCCCTGCGGCCCCAGCCAGTTGGTACACTCAGTGCCGATATCGGCCGTGCGCCATTTGAACAACACGACCTTTGTGTAAGGGGGGTTAAGTGCGTTAGCACGTGGCGCCGGCATTGCAAGGCTCGTCAGGGCGATAGCCAGAACAGCCATGCCCTTGTAGGATCGTTTCAGAAGCTTCATCATAACTTTTTCCTCAAATTGGTTGTGGCGCTGGGAGTGAGAGCGGGCGTGGCAGATGCCTTGGTTTCAATTGCTTTTGGCTTGCCGGTGCCTCGCCAAAGACTGTTTTCGTTTTTTCGGGGCGTTTTGTGGGGAAATTTGAAATCGGGCACAACTTTCTACGTGAGGTACGCTCGATGTCAATTCATCCGGCGTAGATTTGAGGTTCATTCGCTATCGATAAACAAGTCATTGCAAATGAGAGTTTACAGCTCGATATTTCCAATAAATGGATATCCATTCTCTATTCATTCCTACGAACACGTCTAAGTGGGAAATCGGGTATATCGCCGTCTCTCAGTTACGCCGAGTTTCTATCGAGCGCATGGGACACTGCATACGAGGAAGCCGCTTCTCGCATGTGGAGATCTCGGACAGTACCAACGTTAACCCTGATCTGTACAACAACACTCACAGAGGGCATTGCAAATGGCGCATCATTGAGCCTAACGAACAATGAACAGAGCGGTCTGCTTCGGCTCCAGGCGAATCGTCAGGATACTCTGTTGATCGAGCGACGGCGACAACGCTCCCAATGGGTGAAGAATCGGTATTATCACGCCATCGGTGAACGAACGTGGAGGTTTGCGGCGCGCACCGTCACGGTCCCGCCGGGACAGCCCTCTTGGAAACGGCTGCTCTATGCGGGTAATACGCCCATACAGCGACACCTAAAGATCAAAGGGGAAGCCAACCCTTTTGACCCCAAGTGGCGCTCGTATTTTGCACAAAGGGCCAAAGGTTCGACCGTACGACAAACTGTCGGTGATGACCGGCTCTCCACTCCAGAGGGCTTATACATAGCTTGAGCCGGATGAAGGGAAACTTTCATGTCCGGTTCCTAGGGGAGGGAGCGTCAGCAATGACGCTTTCTTACCCGACTTTGACCGCCTTTCGGAGCGGGTGAAGTCGGTTATTGGCCAGGATCCTATAAGCAACAGTCTCTTCGTCTTCAGATCGCGTCGTGGAGACAGATTGAAGATTCTGACATGGGATCATGACGGATTTATTTTGTGGTATAAGAAGTTGGACGGGGGGAGATTTCGGTGGCCACAGAGAGACAGTGGGGTGAAGAATATCGTGCTGAGTTACGAGGAACTGCACTGCTTTTGGGAGGCATTGATCTGCTTTCATTTACCCACAATTTCCTGCGCGATGAGGAATCCGATTTGAATGTCAGTGAGGCGAGCGAGTCCGCGCCATAAGATCAGATTGCCAGGCGGCGGATCATGAGCGCGTGCACTAACTTCGGCTGGGCGGCATGGTCGCAGTTCTGGAAACACGCCTGCTGCAAGCGCAATCGGAGAACATGGCTCCCATCGACCTGATCTCCACGCTGGTCTCCGACGAGATCGCCTGCCGCGGCGAACGCCTGCTGGCCCGGCGCCACAAGCAGGCGCAGTTCCGCGATGCCAACAAGCAACTGGATAACTTCGACTTCCAGTTCAACCCCAAGATGAATCGCAGTCTGATCTTCGACCTGGCCGCCGCCGGCTGGGTGGGGCGGCGCGAGGACTCACTGTTTTTAGGTCCGCCTGGTTCGGGCAAGAGTCACATCGCGCAGGCCATCGGCCACGCCGTCATCCAGCAAGGGTACCGCGTGTTGTATCGCGAGGCGCACGCTCTGTTGGAAGAACTGGCCGATGCCACACTCGATGGCAAACGCAAGCAGCACATGGAACTGCTGACTACCGTGCCGCTGCTGATCATCGACGACCTCGGCATGCGCAAACTGCCTCTGACCGCCGCCGAGGAACTGCTGGAGATCATCATGCGCCGGTATGAACGCGCCAGCACGCTGCTCACGTCGAACCGGCCGGTGGAAGACTGGGGCAAGCTGCTCGGCGACAGCGCCGCCGGCTCTGCCATGCTCGATCGGCTGCTGCATCACGGACACGTGCTCAAGTGTGGCCCGCGCAGTTGGCGAATCAAAACCAGCGGTGAGGGAAAGAGCCAATGACAAAAGCAAAGGCAAAAACAAAGGCGATAAGGAGGCCGAGCAAAGAACGCCCGGCGGCGTCGCGACTCGTGATCCAGAAGCCTCTCCCGGCGAAGCCTCACCTTAGGAATACTGGGCAAAGACACGAAACCCTCTGCCGGTCAGCCCATCAGGCAAACCGCAGAGGGTCTCGATTACCGATTCCTTCGGAGCCAGCCCCGCGTCATCGGCCCTGGATCGCTCCGAAGGGCGCGACCCCTGCGGAGTAACTCCAACCTTACCACGCATCAGAACGGCTTGAAAACCGGCCAAAACTGCAACAATTCGAATCGCGCCTTGCAAATGCACCCCGCAGCAAGGTGAAACAATCACGTCTCAGGCCATGCAAAGTGGCCGGTTTTGAACTGACCACAAGTGGCCGGTTTTAAGGTGATCACCGAGGATGCGTAGCCAGTTGCTTGCCGGCACCTACATCCAGGCGGATGAAGCTCCGGTCGATGTACAGACGCACGACGGTAGCGGCACCAATCATCAGGCCTCTTACCTTCTTATTGTCAAAACAGGGCATCCCGCATCCGCGATGATCCGGAAGGCAGCAGAGGTCCTCATTTCCATGCTGAGATGTGAAGTTTTCCGAATGCCGAGCACCAATAGGTCAACGGATCGATCCCGGATGTGCTCTAAAACTCGATCATGCGCGTTACCCACCGCCACAAAGGTCTTTGGGTCACAGAACTCTCTGGCCTGTTTGGGCACAAGTCCAGCAAGAGAGTTAAAGAACAGGCTCTTGAGTTCTAGCAAGCGATTCGGCCGCTCGATGTCGTCTCCATGGATCACATTGAGGATGTCAATACTGGCTCCGAGCGCCCCCGCGAAGAAAACAGCGAAGGTTGCTGCGTGAGCGGCTGCTGAAGAGAAGTCGGTAGCTAGAAGTATCCTCTGGAAGGGAAATGTTGAGGGGGAAGCCGGTTTGACCAGCGGGCCGACGGTGAGCGTAGGCCAGTTGGTGGATCTTAAAACCCTTTCAGCGACGGACCCGATGATGCCATGATCCAGGCGCCCTCCCCCATGAGTCCCCAATACGATCAGAGATGGCGAATGCACGTCGGCAAGTAACGGAATAACTTCCTTTGGGTCACCCTCTAGAAGCACGGGGAGGGCATGAACGTGTTGTGTCGTCAGCAGAGAGGCTTTCTTCGACAACAGGATCTGCAGATCCTTTCTCTGTGCGCTTTCGAGCAGCTTGGCAACCTCAACCTCCATGGCCGCTTGCGAAAGCGTGAATGCATGAACAATAAGCAGGCTCGCCGAAAAGTATTCCGCGATCCGGAACGCATAGGCACCAGCATTCTCGGCGCAGAGAGAGAAATCCGTCGCGTAGATTACCGAGTTCAGTTTCAGCTCTGCCTTGTCACGGATCACCGGCATCCTCGCTATCTCCTTGCTAAAGTGCTCAACGGCAGAATGGTTCGTCATTGCTGATTACATTGCTTTTGCAAGCTCTCTATGCACATTGCCATCCAATTCGAGTGCCGCATGGTGGCTCCATATTCGCGAACGAGTTCCAACAAAGCGCCAACGGGACCTTTCGGATCCGGGCCGTTGAGAAGCGCAACACTCAGTTCGCGTCGAATCGGACCATTTTCGAGTTGAATTGCCGTGACTGTTCCAAGCTTCGGTGTCTTTCCGAGCGCAAGACTGGGCACAAAGCCAGCGCCGAGGCCGGCCTCTACCGAGGAAATGATGCCTTCTGTAGAGTCTATGTCGAGGAAAGTCTGAAGTTGCTGCCGTAGAATGCCATTCTGTTCAAGATAGTCTTCGATAAAATGACGCATCCCGGACCCGACCTCTCGCAGAATAATCGGTTCCTGAACCAATTCGACGGCGCCTATAAATGGCTTCGTTGCCCAGTGATGATCAGGGTTGACAATGAGCGTCAGCTCATCTTCTCCGAAAGTTTCGATCTTCAGGTCCGGACGATGAGCGGGGGCTTCGATCAATGCGATTCCGAACTGATGCAATCCCAGAGCCTGCAAGACGCCGTTCGTGGTTCCACTTGTGACATGGATTCTGAGCTTGGGCCAATCCCGCAGAAGCTGAGGCAAGAGAGTCGGCAGAAGATAGTCGGCTATGGTGTGTGATGCCCCGATATTCAACTCCACGCCCTCGAGTCCACCAAACGGTGCGAGTGCGGCAATTGCATCGTTAGCAACTGCTTCGAGTTGTCGTGCATACTGCAAGAGCGTTGTCCCAGCTAAGGTGAGACTGGTTTCACGTCCGACCCGGTCGAAGAGGGCGATACCAAGGCTTTCTTCCAACGATCTGATCTGAGCCGTCACTGCGGGTTGCGTGATGTGAAGTTCGTCCGCTGCCCTGCGATAGTTCAGATTGTCCGCAACTACTCGAAAAACCTTCAGCTTAAAGTTTTCAATCATGGATTTGCTCCTATCTGATAATTGAGCGTAGCCAGAGCAAGCCGGTATTGGTATTGCGCGTCTGTGTTGCCGATTGCGGCATCAGTCTGTTGAAACTGCGCCTGGCTTAACTCCACGATTGAGCTCAGTCCTAATTTGTAGCGTGTCTGTGCCAGCGAGAGTGCGAGGTTTGTCTCATTGAGAAGTTCCTCTGTCACAGCAACCCGTTGATATGCAGTATTTGCCGCCAGCCAAGCAGTACGTACGTCCCTGACGATTCGATCGCGCAGATCGCGACTCTTTTCCGCGCCTGCTTGAGCGCGGATAGCCGCTTCCTTCGCCTGTGCTGTATAGAGAAAACCATTGAAAATGGGGATATTCATATTGACGCCAATGCCGCCCCACCAATTGTTGAGATAGTATTGAGCGGGACGAATAGGCACGCTGCCGGCTGTTCCAGCAGCGCTAATACTTGGTAGCTTCTGATCGCGCTCTGCTTGACTGAACTTGACGGAAGCTTGCTGACTATAGTTCAGAGCCTGAAGGTCTGGGCGCTGCTTAAGTGCCAGTTGCAAGAGCTGATCTGGATCAGTTGGAGGAGCTGTCAGTGGCGTATCGTCTTCAACTAAATCGTATGTTACCTGCCGGTCGAGACCTAACACGGCATCCAATGACGCCATCGTCGAATCGGCATTGTTTCGGGCATCAAGCTGCAATGCTTTCGCCTGCGACAAAGTAACATTGGCAAAAGCCAAATCGAGAGTCGATTTCAGTTTGTTGCTCGTCAACTGGTTGACTTGAGTCTGTGTAGTCATGCGTGTGCTAACGTTCTGATCCGCCACTTTAAGAAGAGCCTGCGCCTGAAGAGCGTTGAAAAATGCCTGGTCAGCGGCAAGCACAATATCTTCAGTCGTGGCAAGTGCATTTGCATTCTGTGCTTCTTCCTGAAGTCTGGACGAAGCTACAAGATTATGGGTTCTGCCAAAATCTGTAATGAGTTGGGTGAAGCCTCCACCGGCCCCCGCGTGTGTGAACAGACGCGAGGCGGTAAGCGATCCTGCGGAGATGCGGCTCGCATCTTCCGCCTCCACGGCGGTAATACTGGCTGTTCCTGTCGGCAGGTCCGCAGACCTTGTTTCGCGAACGACTTGATGCTGCGCAAGGGCAAGCAGCCGAGCGGCGGTCACCCGTGGATTGTTCTTCATTGCGAGCTTTTCAGCATCGGATTGAGTCAATCGTGGATGTGGACCCGAAGTTGCGGCATTCGCTTGCAAAGCAGAGAGATCCCTGGAACCTTGCTGCATCGGCGTTGCACTTGGTTCCGTAATAGCAGCGAACGCAACTTGTGGTGCATCAGGCAGCTGCGGTTTTCCACTTGTCGACTGTCCAAATAGCGAGCTTGAACAGAGGAATGCAATGGTGAAGAGAAACCTGGGAAAAAGCTCTTGAGACTTCAGTCTTTTCATTCTTCCTATGCCTCCCCGGCAATCGCAGACTGTTTCTCATGCCTGCCATGAACGATCAAGTAGACTGCTGGAACCAGAAAGACGGTTACTACCACCGAGACTGCCAGGCCGCCGATGACCGCACGCGCCAGGGGAGCATACTGCTCGCTGCCTGCTTCCATCCCGAGGGCCATTGGAATCATGCCAAGCAAAGTGGCGAGCGATGTCATCAGAATCGGGCGCAGGCGGATCTTACAAGACTGAACAACTGCTTCCAACAGCGAGAGTCCCTGCTTGTGCAGAGTACCGGCGAATTCGACGATCAGAATGCTGTTCGAGACCACAATGCCGGTCATCATGATCACACCCATCAGGGACATGATATTCAGTGTGCTTCCAGTAACAAGAAGGATCAGCACAACGCCTGCCAACCCTGGAGGAATGGCCATTAGGATGATGAATGGATCAATGAAAGACGTGAACTGAGTCATGAGGATCAGATAAACCATCAACACCGCGAGAATGAGTCCGACGCCAAATTCCTCAAAAGACCGGTTCATGCTGACTACAGCGCCGCGTAAATTGAGCACAGTATTTTTATCGGTTTTGGTGCCAGCCAAGAGCTTGTTAATATTGCTTCCGACTCCTTGCAGGGCTTCTTTCTTTGTTGAAACGTAGATGTCAATTACGCGGCGAATTTGATAATGGTCCACTTCTGTCGGCGTATTGATCAGCTTCATGTCCGCAACAGAACTGAGCGGCGTATAGCCGGCTGTGTGGTCGCCTCTCCAAAGTTCCCGCGCATTATCGGATGCCTCATGGGCTTGTTGCATTGGACTGTAGCCCGGGGGTTGAATGCCGCGCAATGGAATATTCTCGAAGTCCTCCATCGACATGTTATTGAGAACGCTGTTTGCATATTGCACAGTCACCATGTAGTTGTTGCCGGTCTTTGGATCGATCCAGTAGCTGGGGGCGACCATGCCATCGGAGGTCATGGCGGTAATCACGTTCTGGATCACGTCCTTGGCGGAGAGGCCGATCAAGCTGGCCCTTTCACGGTCGATATTCAGAGCAATCCCGGGATAGTCCAAATCCTGGGGAATATAGACGCCGCTCACATTGGGCATTGCTTTGATCTTCTGGGACAGTTCCTTCGCCAGTGCATAAGCACCCTCCATATCCATCGAGCTGACCTGCACGTCGATCGGGGCGGGCAATCCCTGATTGATGACTCCATCCACCAGGCCACCCGCCTGGAAGTAAGTGGATAGCTCGGGCATTTCGCTCGAGAGTCTCTCCTGAACTCGTTTCATGTACTCATAGCTGCCGATGCTGTGCTCTTGCTTGAGGCTGGTCTGTACAAACGCAGTATCCATTGAGGCGTTAGTGGTATAAATTGCCGACAGATCGGGATACACGCCAATATTGGAGACGATCATGTCAAGGTCTTTGGGACGCACTACACTGCGAATAATGTTCTCCACCTTCGCAATGTAGTCGTTGCTGACTTCGAGCCGTGTACCGCTCGGCATCCGCACATTAATGACGAATTGCCCTGGATCGGTGCGAGGAAAATATGCTCTGCCCAGGAAAGGAACCGTAATAGCAAGCACGAGAACGACACCGCCAAGAATCGCCGCCGCGGTAAAACCTGGCCGCTGCATTGCCCGCTTTGCAAGAGTCTCGTACCGGTTCAGCATCGTCTCATATCTCTCATTGAACTTTCTCTCGAAACGGGCGAAGAAGCCGGGCTTTGACTCTTTCGATCCTCTGTCCTCGTGTTTCAGGCGAATGAACTTGGCACAGTAGAGCGGCACCACTGTCATTGCAAAGAAGTACGATGCGAAGATCGACAATACGACGCCCAGCGCCAACGGGGTGAAGATGTATTTGCTGATGCCGTTAAAGAATGCTACGGGAAAGAACACTATGGAGGTTGTGAAGGTGGCTGCCAAGACGGCCATTGACACTTCAGTCCCACCGTTCTCCGCGGCAACGGCTGGTGGTTCCCCCATTTCCATGTGCCGAAAGATGTTTTCAAGCACGATGACGCCGTTGTCGATGAGCCTCGAAAAGACCAGCGCAAGACCGCCCAGAATCATGGTGTTGATAGACCCGCCCATGTAGTTCGAGATCAACAAGCAGACCAGCATGGAGAGCGGCACAGAGAGTAGTACCGCGATCGTAGCGCGCGGACTGCCCAGAAAGATCAGGATCATCACTCCAGTCAGCACTAGCCCGATGCCCGCTTCCCTGGTTACATTGCCGATGGCCAGCTTGACGAAAACGGATTGGTCGAAGACCACCGATGTTTTGAGAGATGCCGGTATGTCCACCAGATGCTTGATGGCGCTTTTCATGCCATCCACAATTGTGATGGTGTTGCTATTTCCGCCCTGCTTGAAGACCGGCACGTAGACGGAACGTTGACCATCAATTCGGACGATGTTGTATTGGAGTGCGCCCGAATCGACTGCCTTGCCGATGTCGGCCACCAGCACTGAGGCGTTTCCAACCGATTTGAGCGGCATCGAGTTCATCGAGTTTGCATCGGGGAACTGGCTGTTCGCGTAAATATTGAAGTCCCTTGACCCTACGCGAACATCGCCGGCCGGCAAAATCAAATTGGAATTGTTGACCGACTTGACGACATCGTTCAGGCTCAGGTTGCGCGCCTCCATCTTCACCGGGTCCACATAGACTTGAATCTGCCGATAGGTTCCCCCATACGGCTGAGGAACCGAGGCGCCTTGAACGTTCGAGATCTGGTTACGTACCTGGAACTGCGCAATGTCTTTCAAGTCCGTTTCATTCAGTCCTTGCCCCTTCAATGTCACCAGACACACTGGCTGTGTCGACGCATCCATTCCCAGCACAACAGGTGGCAGCGTCCCAGGGGGCAGTCGCCTGAGATCGGCCATGGCAAGATTGGCAATGTTACTCAGCGCGGAGTTAGGATCAGTGCCTGGCTTGAAATAAATCTTGATCAGACTCACGCCCGTCAGGGAACGCGATTCGCTATGATCGATATTTGCGCCTAGTGTGAAAAAGCGCTCGAAGGTGTTGGTAATATCGGCTTCAATTTGCTCGGGCGGCATGCCGTTGTAGAAGGTCGCCACAACGACCACAGGCATATCGATTTTGGGAAATAGATCGACTGGCATGCGAACGGTGTTGACAACCCCCACAAGGAACACCATCAGGCACAGCATGATGATGAAGAAGGGATTCCTGAGAGCAAACTTAGGCATTACTTCGCACCTCCGTTGTTCGTTTCTTTTGTCATCTTCTATGCCTCTCCGGCAGTCGCCGTCTTGTTTTCGCGCCTGCCATGAACGACCAAATAAACTGCTGGTACAAGGAAGACTGTTACGACGACTGAAACGCACAGGCCTCCTATCACTGCCCGAGCCAACGGCGCATATTGCTCGCTGCCTGCCTCCATTCCGAGCGCCATTGGAATCATGCCCAACAGGGTTGCAAGTGAGGTCATCAGAATCGGGCGCAGTCGTATCTTGCATGACTGGACAACTGCTTCCAGAAGCGGGAGTCCTTGTTGATGCAAAGTGCCGGCGAATTCGACGATCAGGATGCTATTTGAAACGACGATGCCGGTCATCATGATTACGCCCATCAGGGACATGATGTTCAGCGTGCTGCCGGTAACCAGAAGGATGATCACGACCCCCGTCAATCCAGGCGGAATGGCCATAAGAATGATGAAAGGATCGATAAATGACCTGAACTGCGCCATCAAGATTAGGTACACCATCAGAACCGCAATCATGATTCCAATCCCAAACTCCGCGAACGACCGGTTCATGCTAACCACGGCCCCACGCAGATTCAGCACCGTGTTTTTGTCGGTCTTGGTATTCGCCAAAAGCTTGCTGATGTTTCCGCCCACCTTCTGTAGCGCCTCTGTTTTGGTTGAAACAAAGACGTCGATTACGCGCCGGATCTGGTAATGATCTACCTCTGTCGGAGTGGTGATCAGCTTGACATCTGAAACCGAACTGAGAGGCGTGTATCCGGCTATGTGGTCGCCTGTTATGAGTTTGCGCGATGGGCTGACTTCCTCGCGAGCATCCTGCGATGGGCCGTATCCGGCTGGTTGAACACCGCGCAGAGGAATGTTCTCGAGATCCTCTATCGACATGTTGTTGATCAAGCTGTTGGCATACTGAACCGTCACCATGTAGTTATTCCCGCTTTTCGGATCGATCCAGTAACTTGGGGCGACCATGCCGTCGGAAGTCATGGCAGTAATTACATTCTGCACAACGTCCTTTGCGTCGAGGCCGATCAAATTGGCCTTTTCACGATCTATATTCAGAGCGATCCCTGGGTAGTCAATATCCTGCGGAATGTAGACGCCGCTCACGTTGGGCATTGCTTTGATTTTCTGGGAAAGTTCTTTCGCCAGTGCGTAGGCTCCATTCATATCCATGGAACTGACCTGAATGTCGATTGGCGTCGGAAGACCATGATTCACCACGCCATCCACCAAGCCCCCTGCTTGAAAGTATGTTGCAAGCTCAGGCATCTCGCGGGAGAGCCGCTCCTGCACGCGTTGCATATATTGGTAGCTGGATACGACATGGTCCTCTTTCAGACTGGCCTGCACGAACGCAGTATTCATCGAGGCGTTTGTCGTATAGATGGCAGAGAGATCGGGATAGACGCCAATATTGGAAACAATCATATCCAGATCCGAGGGCTTGACTGTGTCGCGAATAATATCTTCAACTTTGGCGACGGTATCGTTGCTGACTTCCAGTCGAGTCCCGCTGGGCATTCGCACGTCGATGACGAACTGGCCCGGATCGGTGCGCGGAAAGTAGGCCCGTCCAAGGAACGGAAAGAGCACGAGCATGGTCAACGCCACGCCGCCAAGAATCACGACCGCCGTGAAGCCGGGCCTCTGCATCGCGCGCTTGGCAAGACTTTCATACCATGTGAGCATGCGTTGGAACTTCTCGTTAAACTTGCGCTCAAACCAAAGGAAGAATCCTGGCTTCTCACTCTTCCCGTGCGAGTCCTCGTGTGAGAACCGAATAAAGTTCGCGCAGTAGAGCGGTACAACTGTCATTGCGAAGAAGTACGAAGCGAAAATCGAAAGCACCACGCCGAGCGCCAGCGGTGTGAAGATGTATTTGCTAATTCCAGAGAGAAAGCTGACGGGAAAGAACACGATGGATGTCGTTGAGGTCGCGGCCAGCACGGCAAGAGATACCTCCATGCCTCCTTTCTCGGCTGCGTCCCGAGGCGCAAACCCCATTTCCATATAACGGAAGATGTTTTCCAGCACCACTACTGAGTCATCAATCAGGCGCGAGAATGCCAACGCCAGTCCACCCAAAATCATCGTGTTGATCGATCCGCCTGTTGCGCTTGTCAGCAACAGGCACACCAGCGCAGAAAGAGGAATCGATAAAAGGACCGCGAAGGTCGCTCGTGGACTGCCTAAGAAGACCAGGATCATGATACCCGTCAGCACCAGGCCAATGCTGGCTTCCTTGACGAGGTTTTTGATGGCCAGCTTTACAAAGACAGATTGGTCGAATACAACCGCTGTCTTCAACGACTGCGGCACGTCGACAAGGTGCTTGATTGCAGCCTTCATGCCATCGACAATCGTGATGGTGTTGCTATTGCCGCCTTGCTTAAAGACTGGGATGTAAACCGAGCGTTGCCCGTCAATTCGCACAATGTTGTACTGCAGCGCGCCGGAGTCCACGGCTTTGCCAATGTCAGCCACCAGAACCGAGGCGTTGCCAACTGATTTCAAGGGCATCTCATTCATCGCGTTCGCGTCAGGAAACTGACTATTCGCGTAGATATTGAAGTCCTTCGAGCCGATGCGCACATCGCCTGCCGGCAAAATCAGATTCGAGCTGTTGACCGATTCAACCACATCGTTCAGGCTCAGGTTGCGCGCCTCCATTTTTGCGGGGTCCACATAAACCTGAATCTGCCTGTAGGTTCCGCCATAGGGCTGTGGAACCGAAGCGCCCTGAACGTTCGATATCTGGTTGCGCACCTGAAACTGCGCCATGTCCTTCAGATTCGTCTCATTCAGTCCCTCTCCCTTTAGGGTTACCAGGCAGACTGGCTGTGTTGAGGCGTCCATGCCAAGCACCACGGGAGGCAATGTTCCCGGCGGCAGACGCCGCAGATCTGCCATGGCTAGATTGGCGATGTTACTTAGCGCGGCATTTGGATCGGTTCCCGGCTTGAAGTAGATTTTGATCAAGCTCACGCCGGTCAGCGAACGTGATTCGCTGTGATCGATATTTGCGCCGAGAGTGAAGAAGCGCTCAAAGGTATTGGTGATGTCCGCTTCGATCTGCTCGGGCGGCATGCCATTGTAAAACGTCGCAACGACGACGACAGGCATATCGATCTTGGGGAAGAGATCGACTGGCATACGCACGGTATTGACCACCCCCACAAGCGAAACCATCAAGCAAAGCATGATGATGAAGAACGGATACCTGAGAGCAAACTTCGGCATTACTTCACACCTCCGCTGTTCTCATCCGCTTCTGCTTTCATGTCAATCACGCCTCCTGACTCGTGCATCACTTCGGAAGCCAGTGTCTTTGTGAAAATGGGTGATACTTCTTCGTCTTCTGTGTAGCTCTCCTGGCCGCCGAGAATGACTCGATCACCGGGCTGAACTCCGCTTTTGATTTCAGCTAGCTTCGAACCACGAAGCCCGACTTCAACGCTGCGGATGCGAACGCGATTGCTCGCATCGATTGAATAGACTAATTCCTTATTCCCTTTGAGCACCAACGCCTCGACAGGAATGGTGGTAACATTGGGCGCAGTCGCAAGTTGCATTTGAGTATTCGCATACATGCCTGGAGAGATCGAAAGATCCTTATTCTCAACGTCAATCTCAGTCTCCATGGTCCGCGTCTCAAAGTTCACATCGCGCGTGAATCGCACAATCTTTCCGGTGAACGAACGGCCAATCGCATCGACGCGAACTTGCATTGTGTCGCCAATATGGACGAACTGGACATCGTTCTCTGGGATAGGCATGCGCAGGCGCAATAAGCCGCTTTGCGAAAGCCTTACGATCGGAATATCTTGCTCGTTTGAATTGGTCCCACTCTGAATCAGCGCGCCCGTATCGGCATAACGCCAGACGATCACCCCGTCCAAAGGAGCCACTACGTTGGTGTAGTTCTTGAGTGCCTGCACCCTATCGTTGTCAGTGTGGGCGACCTCCGCGTGTTGCTCGGCAGCTGCCGCGGCAGCTTTGGCTGCATCTACCTGCGACTCCGACGACAAATCTTTGCTCTGCGCATCATCCAATTCCTGTTGCGCGATGAGGCCGGGCTGCGCCTTGGATGTTTCGAGCAGCCGCTCATAGTCGGCGTGAAGGGCCGAATAAATTGCCTCGGCCCGCTTGATCTCATGTTGAGCGCGCAGCAATTCGTCTTTCGCACGCTGAACCTCGTAGACTGTGCCTTTCAGTTGCGCATTCAGCTCTGGAACCTCCAATAGGGCCAAAGTCTGTTCCTTGCGCACTCTGTCGCCAATGTCCACGTTGATCTTGACCATGAAGCCGGTGACCTTGGGATGAATATCTACGACCTGGTAAGGCTGGAACTGCCCGGCAAGACTAAGTGTGTGGGCAATATCTCCCCGTTTCGCCGTAGCCACCTTAGCAGACGGAATCTCCGCGGCATGCGCATTTGGGTGTCGATTCGTGACAAAGTACGCAACGATGCCAGTCAACACAAGGGGCGTGATTCCCGCGGCGACAATCAAGGAGGTTCGCTTTCGCATAGCTCGAATGCACCTCTATTTGGAGTTGGGATTGCTTGGGTTCAGGACGACTCGGCGCACGTTCTCCAATGGAGAATAGGACCTTTCGCACTCGGCGACAGAATCGAATCGAGTGCTGGAGATTGGACGATAAGGGAGTGTCTAGGCGAAAACTGGAGGGGGACGGACAAAGAGCGTGTTCAAGATAGCGCGGTGCAAATTCGATAGCTTATGAGTTAGACGTTCCGCTCTATTCAAAACTGGCGGATTCAATAGGCTGACTGCCAGCAGCAAAATCAAGAAGACGGCGGCTGGCGCGGTGTAGATGATCCTGGTGGATGTTTTGGTTAGAACTACCTTGGGACCATTCGCCTTACTGGACTGCTCGTCTCTCGATAGAAGCTTGGCCTTTGGAATCTGATGGGAAGCGGCTTGAGGCGGATCATAGAGCGAAAGCTTATATTGTAAGCCCCACGCAAAGACGCATATTGCCAGTCCCAGGAAAGCTTGCTCACCCAAGGACCTTATTAACCGGTTTTTGCTCCAAAAATGCACTGTCAATTGGGGTCCAATCGAAGGTCTCTATGCTACTCGGCTCATCCAGCACAGCGCCGCTCTGTGCTCTTTGATGCTACATCCGCGAAAATGGTAGCATCACTATTCTTATCTCATATAAGAAAATCTGTCCACCTTGGGAAGACATGTTGCAGCGCAATGCCTGGCACGCCGCTTCTGTTTGAGCATTCCCGATGCGTTACAGTCCACCTGAGCGCCCGAGTCAAAGAGGCGCAGGGACCCAGGCAGGATTGTCTGTAAACCCAATCATGACAGCGATTCCGAGCGTCCCGATTCGCACCGCAACATGAAGCTGATCTCGGCCGAGAGTCCGCGTGGCACAAACTCTCGCCTGCTGTTCCGCCGCGATCAGGCCCTGATGCTTAGTGAATCGCAAATGAGTTGGCAACACCGATAATTGGTATACGATTCGGCGGTCTTGTACCTCTCCTCGACTCGTGGGCGTCGAATGATAGTCGAGCCCTCAGAGCCAAGCAGGAAGGTTGTTCCGGTTTGGTCGGAGAGAAAAACAAGCCTGAACCGCATCGGTTAGAATCTCTTCGGGGTAGCACAATGAAAGTCGATCTGGTCAAGCGATCAGGGATCACAGCATTGCTCGTAGTCTCTTGCGTTTTCATCTCTTCGCCGCTTCAAGCGCAATTTGCTCCGATTCCTACATCGAGCGCGCTTTCAATTCCCGATGCCCAGTGGCTGAAACCTGAGGCTTTGCTTCACCTGCAGCAGACCAAAGGAGCGGAAAAGCCGTTGGTTCTGCAGGTAGGCTCGCATATGCTCTTCGCTCAGGCCCATGTCCCTGGTTCGGAATACGTTGGTCCTGGTTCGCAGCCAGCGGGAATCCAGCAACTGCAGAATCGAGTGAACGGGCTTCCGCGCAAGAAGCTCATTGTGCTCTATTGCGGATGCTGTCCCTTGAACCGCTGCCCGAACCTCGGACCCGCATTTGCAAAACTGAGCGAGATGGGCTTCACCAACGTGAAGGTACTCTATCTTGCCGACGACTTCGGCACCGATTGGGCTGACAAGGGTTTCCCGGTTGAAAAAGGTAACTAACGAAAGATGGCGGGCGAGTAGTGTCAGAAAGTTTGGAGGCCATAAAGAAGTCGCCGCGCATTTTTCGCTTCCCATCTACAGCGAAGCTGCTTTTGTGCCTGTGTTTTGGGATGTGCGCAACGCAAGCCCAAGTCGCGACAACGTCGTTGCTTCACAAAGAGGTGCCGGAGTTCGTGCGCACCGATCTGGAGAATCGGAAACTGGACCTCAATACCTATCGAGGCAAGGTCGTATTGCTTGATTTCTGGGCCACGTGGTGTGCTTCATGCCTGCTTGAAATGCCTCGCTTTGTAGCCTGGCAGTCTCAGTACGGCCCGCGCGGTTTGCAGATCATCGGCATCTCCATGGATGACGATCCTGCACTGGCTCAGAAGCTTTATAAGAAAATGAAGCTGAACTATCCGGTAGCGATGGGCGATGAGAAACTCGGACAACTATACGGGGGGGTGCTTGGCCTTCCGTTGACTTTTCTGATCGACTCCCAAGGGAAGGTCCAGGCTCAATTTCGAGGGGAAACTGATTTGAATTTGATTGAAGAGGAGTTCAAACCCCTCCTCCGTCCTTGAGTTTGAAGCTTCATCTTACAGTTCCTCCGCGGCCTTGCGGAAACTGAGCTGATCCGCCACTGCCCGGAAGACCACGACACGGAAGTTCTCAAGGCTTGCCATTGGATGATTAAACACCGCTCCCGCGCCACCGATGCAAGTAACATCAAGTACCCTGCGCGATCGGATCGAGACCTCAGATATGGGCGGTGGAGGATTCGCTTGTAGTCAACTCGATCGCAATCTCGGGCGGTGAAAGCAAAGTGTTGTGAATCAGACAATGATGCACGGAGCGCATGAGTCCTTCCGTCTGCTCTTCCGTAAGAGAAACGGGAGACACAACATGAATCCGAAAGTTGCCCAGCCGGGCAGGCTGCTTCAGCTTCTCGGCGGTCACCATCACTTCCACGCCGCTCTGGGCGAGGTTTCGTGTCTTCAAATACTGCGCGGCATAAAAGGCCGCACAGGAACCCAATGAGGCGAGAAGCAATTCCGGCGGCGTCATGCCCGAGTCTTCTCCGCCATTATCGGCCGGCTGGTCGCACATGATCGAGTGCGACCGCGCCTGAACGGTAAACTTCACCTGGTCGAGATGCGTAATCTTCACTTCCATAGCGATATTCCTCCTCCCCTACATAAAAGGCACAGCGGCGACGATTCGTTACAGTGCGGCGGTTATTTCTTTCTTCTCGGCAATCACCAACATGCGCAGGTATTCACGCGTAAGAATAGCGCGCAATCGAGCCGCCACGGCCGGGTCGCAAGGCAACTCAAGCGAGCGGCAGCGATCGATCGCAGCCCTCAGGGTGCGAAGAAACACTACGCAGGACGGACATGCCTCGATATGTTTGCGCATCTGCTCGCAGGTCATCGGTTCCACCCGGCCATCCAGGTATTCGGAAAGATTGCGAAACAGGTCACGGCATTCCGTTCCGCGTTGCCCACCTTTGGACCGGGCCCGCTTGGGCCTTTCCGCGATGGGCTCGTAATGATTCGGATGCCCGGGAGGCGCACTGAGGATTTCGCTCATCTCCCTGCGTACGCTGAGACGCGCCCGATGAAGCCGAATCCGCACTGTTCCCTGCTGCAGTTGGAGGATTTGCGCAACCTGCCCGGTCGTCAAATCCTCCATGTCGTGGAGTACGAGGACGATGCGCAAGATCCCGGGGATGCGAAGAATCGCCTGATGCAGTAAGTCTTGCCGCTCTCGATGCAGCAGGTCGCCTTCCGGGCTCAACCCTCCGTCCTCGAGCAACCGTCCCAACTCAGCGTCATCAGGCATCAACTCGTCCAACGATAGTGTATGCGTTGGGGCATTGCTGCTTTTGCGCCGCATGCGCCAGCAACGATTTCTAGTGACCGTGTACAACCAAACCGCGAGAGCCTGCGGATCCTCGATTTTGGCCAGGTGGCTCAGAGATCGGTAGAGCACCTCCTGCATGGTGTCTTCAGCATCTTCAGGGTGTCCGCACACTTTCATGCTGAAGGAATAGACCGTGTTTTGCAGTAAACCCAGGGCCTCCTCGACAGCTTCAGGAGTGTTGCGTCGCAGGAGGACTGAGGCTTGGGCAACTTCGGGTCGCATGGCTGGCTGCTTTCTGCAATAGGACCAGTATAGCCTTCCGCAGTTTCTCTCAAGGCAGCCGAGAGTTCGCCGTCATTTGGTCGTGCCACACCCGGAATCCTTCATTCCCATGGCGCGAAAGATCGCCATGGCTGGGCACCAGTTGGTGAAGGCCGATTGAAGCAGGTTGAGTCCGACGAATCCCGTGAGCATCAGCCACCAGGGCGAATGGTAGTGCGCAAGCGTGAGAGACAAGAGCACCACGATGCCTGCCATTAGGCGCAGACCGCGTTCGATTGTCATATTGAGGCTCCTCATAGAGAAACTGGCTGCGTTGGATTGGCGGACTCCTGTCTCGCGCGCACCATGTAATAGAGCACGGGGACGGCGAGACGGGAGAGGAATGTCGATGCTACTTCTCCAGCGATCAAGGATAGGGCAAGCCCCTGAAAGATGGGGTCGGGCAGGATGACGCTAGCGCCAACGACCACCGCGGCCGCGGTCAGCAGCATGGGGCGGAAGCGGACCGCGCCGGCGTCGATCACCGCTTCTGCCAGCTTCATTCCCTGACGGCGGCGAAGCTCGATGAAGTCGACGAGAATAATCGAGTTGCGCACGATGATGCCGGCGCCGGCAATGAAGCCGATCATCGACGTAGCCGTGAAAAATGCGCCCAGAATCGCGTGTGCAGGCAGGATGCCCACCAGAGTAAGAGGAATTGGTGCCATGATAACCAGCGGCACGATGAACGACCGGAACCAGCCGACCACAAGGACATAGATCAGAACCAGCACCACGGCGAAAGCGAGTCCCATGTCCCGAAAGACTTCGATAGTGATATGCCACTCGCCGTCCCACTTCATCGAGTAGTGGTCCGAGGAATCCGGCATCGACGCGTTGTAGCGGGCGAGCTTGTATCCGGCGGGCAAAGTAAGGTGATCGAGATCCTTGTTCATCTTGAAGATTGCGTACACGGGGCTCTCTTCACCTCCCGCCACATCTCCAGTGACGTAGACGACGCGGCGCAGATTCTTGTGATAGATGCTCGGCTCGATCGTCTTGTCTTCCACTTCAAGCAACTCGCGGAGCGAGACCATGGAGCCGTCCGCCCCAGGCAGGCGGATATCTTCCAAGCCCTGCTCGGAAGAACGATCGGCGCGGTCAACTTCGACAATCGCAGGAACCGGCTCGCGCGCAGTTTGATTGTGAATCAGGCCAACCTCCGCGCCGGAGAGGGCGAGCGCCAGAGCATGAGTCACATCGGATACGGCGATGCCATGCTGGGCCGCCTTGACCTCATCCACGCGCATCACCAGCCTTGGTTGAGGATCTTCGACATACCAGTCCGTATCCACTACGCCCGGAGTATGCTCAAAGATCTGCTTGATCTGCTGCGCGACCTGCCTCTGTGCATCTAGGTCTGGACCATAGACTTCAGCCACCAGCGTCTGCACCACCGGAGGACCTGGCGGAACTTCGCTGACCTGAATACGCGCGCCGTACGCGCTGCCGATCGTATCCAGCAACGGACGAAGCCGTTTGGCGATCGCGTGGCTTTGTTCGCTGCGCAGTTTTGCGGGCAGCAGATTCACCTGGATGTCTGCCTGATTCGGCTGGCTGCGCATATAGTAGTGGCGCACCAGCCCGTTGAAGTTATAGGGGCCAGATGTCCCGGTATACGTCTGGTAATTCAGCACATCCGGCTGCCGTGCGAGTTCCTTGCCCAGAGCCTGTGCCACTCGCGCTGTCTGCTCCAGTGTCGTGCCGTTGGGCATGTTGATGATCACCTGCAACTCGCTCTTGTTGTCGAACGGCAGCATCTTCACACGCACGAGTCCCAGTGGTACCAGCGCAACCGAGGCCAGCAGCAGCACAACCACTCCGATGAAGAACAGCACACGGTTGCGAGACGACTGAATCAGCGGGGACATGATCCGGCGATAGAGCCCGGTTTGCCAGTTCTCGGTAGCCGGTCCCAGCGCTTCGGCCCCGCCCAAATGTCTTCCGACCAGACGGAGCGCAGCCCAGGGCGAAACCACAAAGGCCACCAGCAGTGAAAAGAGCATGGCCGCCGAAGCCCCCACGGGAATCGGCCGCATGTAGGGGCCCATCAGGCCGCGGACAAAGGCCATAGGCAGAACTGCCGCAATCACGGCGAAAGTGGCGAGAATCGTCGGATTTCCCACTTCGGCGACAGCTTCCACCGCAACCTCGCTCATTGGACGGCCGTGGTTTTTCCTGAGGCGGAAGTGGCGCACCATATTCTCAACCACAACAATGGCGTCATCGACAAGAATGCCGATCGAAAAGATCAAAGCGAACAACGTGACGCGGTTGATCGTGTAGCCAAGAAAATAGAACACCGACATGGTGAGCGCAAGCGTGACCGGAATGGCCAACAGCACGACGCCTGACTCGCGCCACCCCAGGAAGAGCGCCACCAGCAGAGTCACAGACAGAGTGGCCAGCAGGAGGTGTTCAAGCAGTTCGTCCGACTTGTTTTTGGCCGTCGTGCCATAGTTTCGAGTCGTAGTTACCGTGACGTCGCTGGGCACAGTCACGCCCTGCATCCGATGCACACTCTTGAGCACGGCGTTGGCAATGTCGGTTGCGTTTGTGCCCTTGCGCTTGGCCACGGTGATGGTCACCGCCGGAACCTGTTGCGCTGTCGATCCATCTGCGTTCGCAGTGCCGAAGGTTACGTAGTTCGCCGGTTCCGCCGCACCGTCAACTATCTGTGCGGCAACGTCCCGCAGATATACAGGTTTCCCACGCACCACGCCCACCACTACCGTTTCCAAATCCTCACGGCTAGTAATCAGGTTGCCCGCGTCCACCCGAACTTCCTGGTTGTCTTCGGCAAAACTCCCCGCCTGCGCGTTGGCGTTTGCAGCTTGTAGATGACCTACGATGGCCATCGGCGATAAACCGTATGCATTCAGCTTCTCCGTGCTGAGCACGATGCGCATCGCGCGCGGAAGGCCCCCAATGATCGTCGTCTCTGAAACATTCGGGATCTGCTCGATGTTGTGTTGCATCTCGGCGGCGATCGAGCGAAGTTGATAGCCATCGTAATGCTCGCCCCACAGAGTCAAAGCCAGAATCGGGACATCGTCGATCGAGCGGGCCTTGATCAGCGGCTGCGAGACTCCCTGCGGCATGCGATCGAAATTTGAGTAGAGCTTGCTATAGACCTTGATCAGCGCGTCCTCCTGGGATGTGCCGACCAGAAAGCGCACGATGACTAGGCTCTGACCGGGAGCCGATGTCGAATACACATACTCGACGCCTGAGATCTGATGCACCAGATTCTCGATGGGTAGCGTGACGCGCTGCTCCACCTCGGACGGAGAAGCGCCCGGCATTGCGGTTGCGATGTCCAGCATCGGGACAAGAATCTGTGGCTCCTCTTCGCGGGGAATGATCGCCACCGCGAGGATTCCCACCGCCAGCGATGCGGCAATGAAGAGCGGCGTCAGCTTGGAGTTGAGAAACATGCGTGCCAGTCGTCCGGCGATTCCAAGCTCCTGTTTCATGGCTGGACCTCAATGCTTTTGCCGGCGAGGTCGCGCTCGGAGGGTGCATCCACGAGTCTTTCCCCGGATGAGATGCCCGACAGCACTTCTACAAGGTTGCCTTGTGTCGCGCCAAGGGTAAGGTAGCGCAACTGTGCGACTCCGTTGCCGTCGAGAACGTATGCCGAAGCGAGCGAACCGCGCAAAACGACGGCCGAGCGCGCAATGAAGATCGCCTGCCGGACACCGTCGGCAAACTTTGTTGACCCATACATGCCGGCACGCAACCCGCTCGAAGCGGGCAGGTCGATCTTCACAGTGAAGCTATGGCTGGCGGGATCGGCGGCGGGATCGATCTCCGCCACAGTACCCGTCATCTGCGCGAACGAACCACTATCGATCTCCACCTCGACCTTCATCCCCTTGTGAATCGCGCCAATTGCCGACTCATCCACCGAGGCCTCGAGTTGCAGTGCCCCAGCCTGGTCCACTTGAAGCAACGGAACGCCTGGCGCGGCCATCGTCCCTGGATCAGCCATCCGCGCAGTCAGCACTCCGGCGAAGGGCGCACTCAGACGCGTATAGCCCAGCATGGTACGCGCTGCGCTCTCCTGCGCTTGTGCGGCGCCAGTCTGCGCCCGCACCGCTTCGAGCCTCGCGGCCGCTGCCTCTGCTCGGCCGGCAACCTCATCCATCTCCTGCGGGCTCACGCTCTTCTCGGCTTGCAATAGCCGATATCGATCGAGCGTACTGACCGCCAGTTTTGCATCGCTTTGTGCCGCGACCTCTTGGCTTTGCGCAACCTTTAGCGCCGCCTGCGCCTGGTCTACCGAGGCGAGCAGCGCCGCATCGTCGAGCACGACCAGCGTTTGGCCTGTTCGCACACTGTCTCCCGCGCGCACCAGAACCTGCTGAATGCGGCCCGTCACCTGCGCGGAGACAACCGCTGTCTCCCGTGCATGAATGGTCCCTGTGGAACGCAGATTCAGAGGCACCTGTTGCTGCCGGCTCTCGACCACCCGCGCCTGCACAGTTTGTACCGCCGCCGGTGAAACTCCGCCGTTGCCGTGGCAACCGGCCGTCATCGCGGCGGAAATGGCCAGCAAACTTGCCCGTAATAGAATCTTCATTGCAAATCCTCCGCCGCATCGGGAGTCAGCGTCCCTGTCGCGTACAGCAGTTCGGCATAGGCCAAGGCGTTACCGTAAACGGCGTGCCAATAGCTGGACTGGCTCTGCCGCTCAGCATCGTCAGCGCGCAGCAGGTCGGTGATGGTTGCAAGCCCCGCGTTGTAGCGGTTCTTGAGAATGCGGAGGCTCTCGGCCGATTGGTCCATCGCAGCGCGTGCCGTCTCCAACTGGAGTTCAGCCGTCTGACGGCGAATATGCGCCTGGCTCACTTCCGTGCGTACGTGCAGTTGCGCTACAACTAATTGCGCGTCGACCCTCTGTTTGGTAGCGCCATCTCGAGCCAGTTGGCCGCGTTTGCCTAGAGGGAGAATGTCGACGCTGATCTGGATGCCCGCCACCCAGTTGTTTCCTCCCGATCCCGCAAAGGATGTTCGGTCTTCTTCCCAGTTTCCATAGGCGCTCACACGAGGGCCGAAGTCTGACCTTGCCGCGCCAAGAGCCGACGCCTGCGCTGATTGTGCCTCTGCGAGAGACTTCAGATCGGGCCGCATCATTGCTGCTGTTGCTAGTTCCTCTTCGAGTCGCTGCTGCGGAAAAGGATGAGATTCGATCGGCTTCAACGCGGACGCTTTCAGTTCCGGCGCTCCCATCGCCTCGCGCAATTCTGCCCATGCCAACTCCACATCGCCCTGGGCCGTAATCAGTTCTTCCTTGCGCGCCGCCGCGTTGACCTCGGCCGACATCCGATCTGAATCGACCGCAAGCCCGGCCTTCACGTGCTCCTCCGCCGAAGTCAGCAGAGCCGCCGCCGTCTCCTGCTCATGCTGGGCGACTTTGATCTCTCGCTGCGCATAGAGCACTGATTGGTACGCTTCGACCACACGGAGCACAATCTGCTGATCCGCCACTTCGGCCGATGAGGCGGCGCTTTGTCTGAAGCGATCGGCGCGGCGAATCTCCCGCTCGGTCTTGAACGAGTCGAATGCCGTCCATGAACCGGAGAAGCGCGTGGAGAAAATCCCTACGGGCGGAGGGAAGTTCAGCGCGTTCAGTGCAAAATCTGTTTGCGTGAATTGCCGCTGCCGGAGACGGGTGCCGAAGGCATAAACCGGGTCGTTGCCGCGTGATATGTCTTCCGTAAAGTTGAGCTGCGGCAACAGTTGAGTGCGCGCCATCGCTGCCGTGGCCTTGGCGTCGCTCAAGCCGGCGCGCGCGATTGCGGCTTGAGGACTTTGCCGCAGAGCCTCGTCGATGGCTTGACGAAGCGTCAGTGGATCTTGCGCCATGGCGGCCAATCCTCCTGTAGAAAGCAGGAGCCAGAGGCAGATGGATCGATAAACGCGGAAAATCTTTGGGTTAAATGTTTTTGGGCGGTTCATTCATAGAGATAAAGTCACGGAATAAGGAACTCGTTACAAAAGACGTCAAATAATATTCAGCTTTGAGCGCGATACCCACTCTTGATGTGGTTTCCCAGAGCCCGACGATATCGAATGCGTGACGACTCGGTCTGTTGCGGAACGACGGGCGGCTATTCACGCGGGCGGTCAATGACACTTTGGAAGACATCGCTTGGGCAATAGGGCGACTGGCATTCGTACCAGCCCTCGCTCTGCACCACATTGCTCACTCTGATTTGGTGCGTTCATCCTCTCGAAATCCCATATTCTCGCCAAGGCCGACACGAAAGTCTTCCTCGCTCTTGTCGTCTTCCCCACTGTCCTGTGTGTCCGAGAAGGCAGACCGCTCGCGCTTATCGCCGCGAACAGTCTGCTCAAAATGGGGCTTATCCGTGTCAGTATTCATCCAAGCAAAGCGCACGTAAACCACCTTACCGTTCCAAGTATCTTGGCCATAAAATTCGCCACGGCCGTTCTTGAACTTGCCAATCTGAGGCTTTAGGCCGATCGCTCCATTCTTGCTGTTGGCCCATTAAATGCTCCATTGGTGAGTTGTTGGATTGTAGAGGCGCAATGTGAGACCCACGATTGGGCCGGTTGGGCTGTTGGCCTCGAACTCTTCCAGATTGGCGCGGCCACCCGACTTCTTCTGTCTAGGTCGAGTTTACCGATAGTGGCGGAGGCGTTGCACATTCCGAGCATCTCTTTCAGCCATTTCAGGCAGGTGATGAAGCAACCGGGCTCGGCTTTTACCTTTCACGAGCGTTCATGCGTTCCTTCGGCGGCGAGTTGCGTTACGTTCGGCTTGCATATGGCGCCTGTTTTATTGTGGATTTGATTCCAGCGACGGTGCCCGAACTGGATCTACCATGAATGAAATCCGTATTCTGATGGTGGACGATCATAGTCTCTTTCGGGAGAGCCTGGGCAGGCTCCTTCAGACCGCGCCTGACTTCCGCCTTGTTGGTAAATGTTCAACCATATCGGAAGCTGTTGCTGCCTTTCCCGAGGCCCAACCCGACGTGATCTTGTTCGATAACGACCTTGGCGAGGAGCGGGGCTTCAGTCTGTTTACGAGACTGCAGAATCTCTTGGGTAGCGTAAAAGTCCTTATGGTTACAGCGGAAATGTCTGATGCTGGATCACATTTTTTCGTTCGGTTAGCGACGTCGATTTCTCGATCGCATTCTACTGCGCGGAGCCGGCTCCCGTCGGAATTACCACGCCCCCGACTATGACAGCGAAGACGGACCGCCTGTCATCCGGACTTGAATGGGTTCGGGGAAACGGTCGCATCTTCCTTTGGCTAAGGGAAGGCCGCGCGGACACCCACCTAGCGCACGTCGTCTTCGTAGCGAACAGCCAGAGTGAAGTGGACGCCGCCTATGCTGCTGCTATTGCAGCGGGCGCTGCGGAGCGTCATTTGATCTTGTGCGACTCAATAGGGTAAGCAGGATTGCGCAACAGACGGACAAACCTCGTCCGAACAAGCCGATCTTGAGCATGCGTCCCTAGCTCTAATACTGTTCACTTAATAATCCTAATGGTTTTTTTGATGTCAATCGAAGGCATGGGCTTACCGTGTCGGGGTCGGAGCGGAAAATTGCTCATCTTGCGCTTGACGCCGCGGAAGTTGCGG
>JBEKCA010000042.1:0-38476 GCA_050015115.1 Occallatibacter sp. | reverse complement strand
AGAAGGGCCTCTGTCGCTACGCTCCAGAGGCCCTTCTACCCCGCAAATCCAACAACTTCCAAGCTATCAACTGGTCTACTTTTACTCCGCCCCGGTGGCCTGGTTTTACTCTGCCCTTGACAATCTTGGCAGCTCAGCACATCTCGGACCGCAGCCACCTGATTGTCGTTCAAGTGCTTTTGACTATTGCGGATCGCCTCGTCCTGCACCTTCTCGGAGGCGATGGAACCGTGCTGGTTGCGGCCGCGCAGCATTGACACGAGGACCTCGACCTCCATCTTCTTCATCTCCGGGGTTGTGAACGCGCGTCCAACCTGCCAACTTTCTTGGGGGATGTCGATCAGGTTGCCAGCCTGAATGCTGCGCTCCAGGGCCGCATGCGCATCGGCGGTCCGAAGCGTGCCCATCCCGTGGCGCAGATGCTCCGCAATGCTTCACCAAACATCGCAAGCGTGGCCAATACACCGACGCGTTGGGGACCAGCATGGGGATCGATCATCCGAGCTGCTTCGGTACCGATGAGGCGTCGATCAACCTCAGCGGGATCGGCCAGCCAGGCGGCGAGTTCCTGCGCCGACGGTCTGTGTTTGAGCAGTTCAGCTAGTACGCGCTGCGCCGCCTCAACGAAGAATGGTTGTTCATTTTTGCGGTGTGGAAGCATCGAACAGGCAACGGTACGTGCTTCTGCACTGCTGCTTGTCTCCGCCTTCAGGTCCCACGCAGCTGTGCGCCGGTCCCACGAATTGAGAAGGGTGTGACACGCGTCCATAAATCTTTCGGTGAATTCGAAGGCGGGATCGACCACCACTACCCGTTCGCCACGCGCGATTGCCTGGGCAACGATTTGGAAGGTAACAGCAGACTTTCCGCTTCCGGTTGCTCCCAAAATGCCAATCCCAGATGCCTCAGATGACAGTGGAATTTGCAGTGAGACATATTTTTTGTCAGTGAGCCAGTTCCAAATCCCTTGAGCCCTGGTTAGAAATCCAATGCCATCGGCCCCCAAGCGGCGAACAAACTCACGCGTGTCCACGAACTCAGGTCCGCGCAGACGCCTGCCAAAGCGGCGGATTCTCGCGCGCTCGCGGTCGAATGGCAGCGCGAGCCACAGCCCGAATATCAGGGCGATCAAGCCACTTGTGCAAGGCAGCAGCGCGAACTGAGTCGGTGTCAAATCAGGAAAGACGACTACCTGAAACCACTGGCCCAACTTGTTTGTGTCATAAGCCGCTGCCTTACTGCGGAATATCCGAGTGCGACCATGCTCTACAGCGCTGCTGGAGGGTGCGAACGGGAACTGCATCCCGTCGATTCCTTTCACGTGGCCGGGAATGAAGTCAGCGTCCCGTGCTAAATCGGTCTTGCCATTGCCGAGCGCAATACCAATGAAGCGATGCTCAGTCGTGGGCAAGTGGAGAACCTTGGCTATTGCATAAACACCCAGGTCGGGCAAATGATAGCGCTGAAATGGCGTCCAGGTAAACACGATCTGCATAACCGAGACGGCCAAGGTGATGATGATCGAGGTGGTGACGGCTGCAATGAAACCGACAGCGTGACGGGAGGGCATCGGCCTATTCTGAATCTTCTGCATCGACTTTTCCTTTCTGCTTGAGGCGCGCATCTGCGCGAGTTGCTTTCTGCCGGTCTGCCTGGCGGATGATTTCGCTGACCGCATCGACGGTCAAGACAGAGTGCGTACCGATCAAGTGCAAGAGGTTGATCATTATCGTTCGCATCGCGAGGACTTCGCCGAGGACCAGATGCGAAGGACTATCGCTTTCTGTGGTGTGCGACACGAGGAGTTCGCGGAGGAGTGCGGATGCTGTCACTCCGCGAAATGCCGCGCGGGAACGGATTTCCTCGTACTCTTCGAGGCTGAGGCGTGCGGTAATAACTCGTGAGAGTCGTGCCATTGTCGAATCTCCCGCGTCATACGTTCGCATGGCGCGTGTCTGCGGTTTGTATTCCCCACCTGGGGGTGGAGTGTCAGTCTCAAAGGGCGTCCGCTCAGATGTGGTCCGAGCGCGCGAAGTGCAAGGCCGCTTGATAGGCGATGAGGCGCTTACGCCCGATGCGGCGGGTAGGTAGCGCCTTCGAAGCGATGAGGGAGTCGAGCTTGCGTAACGAGATGCCGAGTGCTGCCGCGCACGCCTTACGGGTGAGGAGGATCGGGTGGGAGGTTGCTACTTGATTGTGCATGCGGTTATCACACCGCAGTTTGTGAGGAGAAAGGGAACCATTCTAAGGAGAATTGGGGGATCACAGACAGAAATAGGCGAGTCAGCCCACCCTCAAGTGCCTGGTTGATCTTGAAATGCTGTTGCAATTAAGGTGGCAAAAAGTCTCGATGTTGTAGCCAGGCTTTTTTAATGGATGATTCACTGATGCGTTCGCAGAGAGCCACTACTTTGTAGGCGAGAGCGTCGTTCCTTCCCCGTTTCAGTTCTGCGCAAATTGCCCAGGCTCTGACTGGGGAGTCCTTCATCGCGACGGAAATTGGAGATTCTGGATTAGCTCCGACGAAACGATCAAGAAACGGAGGGAATAGCGCGCCTTGATCTTGGAGGCGAACGAAGTCATCAAGTGTCTGTTTCACCAATTTGGCTCTCCGGTAACCAACTCCATCGTCGATGGGCGAATCTTTAGGTACCGGTGGGCGTTGAATGTTCTCAGCCCTTGGGGTTTCAGCTTCGCCATCTGTCCGCGTAGGGCGCAACAGAGAGGTTGCGCTCATCCCGATGTCGGACAAGCACGTATTCAGGCTGGCGATGTCTTGGTAAATCTCGTCCCGGACGTCTTCAATCATCGTCGGATAGTCGGCTAATATGTGTCGCTGAAAATTGTCAGCAGATACCGCGTTTTGCGCTTTGCGAAGCTGCAGAATGTATTCGGCGATGCACTGCCTTTTTATAAAATAGTCCGACTTATAGAGCATCTTTGCTGCCGAAACCATTTCGGGATTCGTCGTTCTGCTCGGCTTGCCTGTGCGGGTGTAGCCCCTGATGTCGTTTATAGTGTCCATCCACTCATGGCAATCCATAATCAATTTTGTGAGCTCGCCATCTGTTAACGCCTCTTCCGGACGTGGTGACACTTCGAAGCCCATGATCCTCCGATCTGCCAAACCGCTCGATCGCAATATGCCCAATGTACGCGTCACCCTGCCTAAAAAAATACCTGAACGGCCAGCAAATCGCTGAATGTACTAGAGCATGTGATTTCGGAGTATACTATTTCGCAGTCTGACAGAACAAGCACTCCGGAGCCGCTAGATGGCAAGACCAAGGGAATTGAAGCCTGTTCGAGGCGTTTTCGAGAGACCAAAGGAATCCGGCATTTGGTGGATCAACTATTACGTCAACGGCAAGCAGCACCGCGAAAAGGCTGGAAATCGCTCAGCCGCGATTGATCTTTATAGGGCGCGGAAAGCGGATGCTTGGCGTGGAATCAAGTTGCCAGAGCTACGCAATGGGAAAGTAACGCTCTCGGTGCTGATCGACGATGCGTTGAAGTACGCTCGCAACCACAATAAGAGCGTACGCGATTACGAATGCAAGGCCGAGATCGTGCGCGAGGCGATGGGAGCAGAGGCCGCCGCCGAGATTACGCCTCAACAAATCGACACTTGGCTCGGAAAATTCAAAACGAATGCCACCGCCAATCGATACAAGGCATTTTTGAGCCTTATTTTTCGCGAGGGCATGCGGAATGGAAAGGTCCAGATCAACCCGGCCCGGCAAGTGCCTCAGCGAAAAGAGGGGACCGGCAGGTTGCGCTTCCTCAGTCATGAGGAATACGACACCCTGTGTAGTGTGATTCAGAAGCGGTTCCCGGAGCATTTGCCGGAATTCATCGTTTCTGTACATTCAGGCATGCGCCTGACAGAGCAATACTCCTGCACATGGTCCCAGATGGATTTTCGGCGTCGCATCATAGACTTAACCAACACTAAGAACGGTTCACCTCGGACTGTTCATTTGAACGGCGACGCATTAGCCGCCATTGAGTCCGTAAAGCGACCAGGGCAGAAGCTGAGCGATCCGGTTTTCCCGCGAGAAGGCTCCAAAGGGCGTTTTGATACCCGGTCATGGTTTCAGCCCTGCCTGGAAGAGGCGAAAATTACAGGCTACGTTTGGCACTCCAATCGGCACACCTTTTGCTCTTGGCTGGCGATGGCCGGAGCGTCCATAAAGGAAATCCAAGAGGCAGCAGGGCACAAGACGATTACCATGTCAGCCCGCTACAGCCACCTTTCCCCCGAACATAAGCAATCCGTGGTGGAACGTATTGCCAGTGCCGCCACGTCGGCCACAAGCACTAAAAAACACAACAGGCACCAAAACAGGCACCAGACAAAAACGGCCACTCGCTGAGGAGTGGCCGTTTCACACCTAACCTATTTAGAATCTTGGTGCCGGGAGGGGGGGTCGAACCCCCATGCCCCGAAGGGCGGCGGATTTTGAGTCCGCTGCGTCTGCCAGTTCCACCATCCCGGCACGGGGTGGGAATCCATTCTCAAAGTATCGCACAGCCCTTGGCTTTGCACCAAAATCTCCGACTCATCGAGATGTCTTAAAGACCTCGCGCGTTCCGACGCTCCCCATATTCGGCGCTCCTCTGGAAGTCCTGGACAAGTCCTGCATGACGAGGCGGCTCTGGTTGAGTCTTTCAAGGGCGGAACCGGCGGCGGAAACCGCGCCTTTTACGGGATTTGGGATTACCCCATGTCTTTCCACACCGGCGCCCTGCTCCCGAAGGCGACAGTCGTGCGACAATTAAGGCAATCGTGATGACCACAGCATCTTCTGCAGTCGTTCCCGAGCCGGTTGAGATCACTCCGGCGTTGCTGGCCCAGCACAGCATCACCGCGGATGAGTACAGCCGCATCGAGGCCGCGCTGAGACGTGTGCCTTCGCTCACTGAGCTGGGCATTTACAGCGTAATGTGGAGCGAACATTGCTCCTACAAATCCAGCCGTGTGCATCTGAAGCGGCTGCCCACCAAGAGCGACCTGGTGGTCCAGGGGCCGGGCGAAAACGCCGGCATCATCGACGTTGGCGACGGCTGGGCCTGCGCCTTCAAAATCGAGAGCCATAACCACCCCAGCTACATCGAGCCATTTCAGGGCGCGGCAACCGGCGTGGGTGGCATCTTGCGCGACATCTTCACCATGGGCGCGCGGCCTCTGGCGGTGATGGATTCGCTGCGCTTTGGATCGATCGAGGCAGGCGCCGGAGAATCTGACGCCGCGATGATCGCCAAAAATCACTCCATCGTTGAGGGCGTGGTCAGCGGCATCGCCGGCTATGGCAACTGCTTCGGCGTGCCCTGCCTGGGCGGCGAAACCAAGTTTGAGGCTTGCTACGGCGGCAATCCGCTGGTGAATGCCTTCGCTCTCGGAATGGTTCGCAAGGACGAGATCTTCTATGGCAAGGCGACGGGCGCCGGCAACCCAGTGATCTATGTGGGCGCAAAGACCGGCCGCGACGGCATTCACGGCGCGACCATGGCCAGTGAGGAGTTTCACGAGGGCACTGAGGCCAAGCGTCCCAATGTGCAGGTGGGCGACCCCTTCATGGAGAAGCTGCTGATGGAGGCCTGTCTTGAGGCCATGCGTACCGGCGCAATCGTAGGCATTCAAGATATGGGAGCGGCGGGGCTGACCTGCTCAACCTGCGAGATGGGCGCGCGCGGCGGCGTGGGGCTCGATGTCGAGCTGGATCTGGTTCCGCAGCGCGAGACCGGCATGACTGCCTACGAGATCATGCTCTCGGAGAGCCAGGAGCGGATGCTGCTGGTAGCCATCAAGGGCCGCGAAGACGAAGTCCTGAGCGTCTTTAAAAAGTGGGGACTGGACGGAGTGATCGTCGGCACAGTTCAGACCGAGTCGCGGCTGCGAATCCGTCACCATGGAGTTCTGGTGGCCGACATTCCAAATCAGTCGCTTACCGATGACGCTCCACTCTACCATCGCCCGGTTGGCGTTTGGAAGACGCCGATTCCGATGGAGCCCTCGGAAGAGTTGGCGTCTAAGCTCGCCGAAGATCGCGACTTTACCGCGGACCTGAAGAAATTGCTGGGCAGCGCCAACGTCTGTTCAAAGCGCTGGGTTCACGAGCAATACGACTCCATGGTTCAGACCAACACCGTGATCGGACCGGGCGGCGAGGGTGGCGTGATGCGCATCAAGGACACAGGAACGCCGGGTCATGAACGCGCTCTCGCGATGGCTCTGGACGGCAACGGACGCTGGGCTTATCTCGATCCCAAGCTCGGCGCAATGCATGCCGTGGCCGAGTGCGCGCGCAAGGTGGCCATGACCGGCGCAAAGCCGGTGGCCGCGACCAACTGCCTCAACTTCGGCAATCCGGAGAAGCCGGAGATCATGGCGCAACTTTCGGCGGCCATCGATGGCATCGCGGAGGCCTGCACGACGCTGGGAACGCCGATCACTGGCGGCAACGTATCGCTTTACAACGAGACACGCGGCGAGGGCATTTACCCAACGCCGGTGCTGGGCATCGTGGGCATTCTGGACGACGTGACCAAGGCGGTTCCGGCCGACTTCCAGGCCGCAGGTGAAGCGATTCTTCTGCTTTGGCCGATCCCCAAAGGCAAGGACCCCGATCCAAGTCTCAAGGTTCCTTTTTATCCGGAGCCGATGAGGTACTATCCGGTCGAGATTGAAGCGAGCGAGCCTGTAGCGAACGAAGATCCCGATGCGCCCGAAGAGACAGCAACGACCGATTTGGCCGCCTTTGGCGCGTCGGAATTCGCCGGGGTAGTCCTCGGCGGCATCTGGGGACAGCCTCCGCCCCTCGATCTCGAAGCCGAAGCCGATCTGCAGGTTCTGTTGCAGGCGCTGGCCGCGCGCAATCTGCTTCGCTCCGCACGCGACATCTCCGATGGCGGCATCGCCGTCGCGCTGGCGCAGGCTGGATTCCCAAAGGGAATCGGCGCGATGGTTGAGCAGGAACAATCGCTCATGGTGCACCCGCTCTTTGGACTCTTTGCCGAGCCGGCCTCGACAGTGCTTGTCACCGCTCACCCCGACAACATCTCCAGAATTGAGGCTCTGGCCGGCGAATACAGCTACTTCGCTGTCCGCATCGGAACTACAGGGGGAACGCGGCTGGAGATCTCAGTCGAGCGCGAGCCGTTTATCTCGGCTCCGCTGGACGACCTCCGCAAGCCGTGGGCCTCGGCTCTGGAAGCCAACCTCCACGGCGAGGTTATGGCATGAGCGGGCTGCTCTTTCAGGGGATCGAGGGGGTTCCGGGCCGGTCGGTTGAGCTGAAAGGCTTTCCCATATCTGACGCAAAGAGCGCGTCAGATATGGGGCACCCGCACCCGTTTTCATGGAACGAGGACCCAAAACTTCGCGAGGAGTGCGGAGTCATCGCCATCCACGGCCACTCCGATGCAGCCCGCCAGGCCTATCTCGGCCTCTACGCATTGCAGCATCGCGGACAAGAGTCAGCAGGCATCGCGACGGCCGACGGTCAGCACCTGGCAAACATCAAAGGCATGGGCCTGGTTTCGGAGATCTTCACCGACGACGTTCTGGCCAAGCTACCCGGCCCAATGGCCATCGGCCACACACGCTACTCAACCACCGGCGACTCGGCACTGCTCAACGCCCAGCCCATTCGCGTGGATTCGACAAAAGGCCTCATCGCTATCGCCCACAACGGCAACCTGGTCAACCTGGGCAATGTGCGTGCGCGGCTGGAACGCGACGGCGCCTACTTCCAGACCACGTCGGACTCCGAGATCATCGTGCAGCTTATCGCTCATTCGAAGGCTGGAACGCTGGTTGACTCCATCGCCGACTCACTATCGCAGATCGAAGGCGCGTTCTCAATCGTGATGATGACCCGCGACCGCATCTTCGCCGCCCGCGATCCACGCGGCTTCCGGCCGCTCTCGATGGGCCGCATCAAGAATCCCGACGGCCGCGACACGATTGTCTTTGCCTCCGAGAGTTGCGCCTTCGACCTGCTGCGCGCTGAGTTTGAGCGCGACGTGCTGCCTGGCGAACTGGTCATGGTGACCGAAGACGGCGTGACCAGCCGTCAGTATGCGACAGGCATCAAGCAATCCAGTTGCATCTTCGAGCATGTTTACTTCGCGCGGCCCGACAGCCGCATTTTCGGCCGCTGGGTGCAGGAGAGCCGCGATCAGATGGGCCGCCAGTTAGCCCGCGAATCAGGCGTTCCCGCGGATGTGGTCGTGCCAGTGCCCGACTCTGGCGTGACTGCTGCGCTGGGATATGCCGAAGAATCGGGCATTCCCTTCCGTCTCGGCCTTATTCGCAACCACTACGTCGGTAGAACTTTTATCGAGCCCGAGCAGCGCGTGCGCGACTTTGGCGTGCGCCTCAAGCTCAACCCGGTGCGCAATCTGCTCGAGGGCAAGAGGGTGGTCCTGATTGACGATTCGATCATTCGCGGAACGACAAGCCGCAAGATCGTCCGCATGGTTCGCGGGGCGGGCGCAAAAGAGGTCCATCTTCGCATCAGTTGCCCGCCAACCACCTCCCCATGCTTTTACGGAGTAGATACCCCCAGCAAGCGGGAGTTAATAGCAGCCAATAACTCGATTGACGAGATACGCCGCTTCATCGAAGCCGACTCACTGGCCTACTTATCTCTCGATGGGCTGCTGAAGTGTTGCGATGGTGAGCACACCGGCTACTGTACAGCCTGCTACACCGGCAACTACCCGACTCAGTGGGTGGATGTGGATGAAATCATACCGGCGACAGCAGCCTTATAAGTCAATTCGCCAGTGAAATTCTGCCGCCTTCAGAACCGCCCGGAAAACTGCGGTCTCGAACAGGCTTGCGACTGGATAAAGAAGCAAGGTGAGAGAACCGGATTTTCGAGGCAATGCATGACTCATTCGCGATTCCTCTTCGGATCGGCTGTCTTCCTCGGCTCATTCCTGCTCTTTCTCGTCGAGCCGATGTCTGCCAAGCAACTTGTCCCGGTCTTTGGCGGATCAGCCGCAGTCTGGATCACGTGCCTGGTCTTCTTTCAATCCGCTCTTCTGGTTGCGTATCTCTATGCCCACTGGCTCGCCATTCACTCTCGCTGGTCAGTGCACCTCATGCTGCTCGGCTTGGCATGCGCATCCGCAATTGTCTTCGCCACGCAAAAAATCGACCTGCGCAGCACATCGGATCGTCCGATCGTGTCAATTTTCGCGGCGCTCGGCATCTCCATCGGCCTTCCCTTTCTCATGCTCGGCGCAACAAGTCCGCTGATCCAGGTATGGCTTGCACGCGTCGAGACACGAGGTATCCCTTATCGCCTCTATGCGCTCTCCAATCTTGCGTCTCTGCTGGCGCTTGCGTCCTACCCATCTCTCATCGAACCTAACTTCACGCTTCATGCACAGCGCCTCGGTTGGCTCTGCGGCTTTGCCGCGTTTGCGCTCGTCTCCGCCATCCTGACATGGAAGACCCGCTCAGCGATCAAGCTTTCCTCGCGTCCCGAGCAGGAACACGAATCCCAGATCGTCTCTGCCCCGCTGATTCACAGAGTCCTATGGGTATTACTTCCGATGGGAGCGGCCATGCAGTTAAGCGCAGTCACAAGTTACCTCACCGCTAACATCGCTGCTATCCCTTTGCTTTGGATTCTGCCGCTTTC
Organism: Occallatibacter sp.; assembly: GCA_050015115.1. Taxonomy (GTDB): domain Bacteria; phylum Acidobacteriota; class Terriglobia; order Terriglobales; family Acidobacteriaceae; genus Telmatobacter. The sequence continues at coordinate 28,817 of JBEKCA010000042.1, read as the reverse complement.
TGTCTATCTGATCACGATCATTCTTGCTTTCGAATTTCCACGCCTCTTTCCGAGAGCTATCATCACCCGCTTTCTCGTGGTCATGCTTGCCGGTCTCGGCTACATGCTTTCGAACGTGGATGCCTCAGTGCCGATTAGCGTTGGGATGATCTTTTTTCTTCTTGAGGTCTTTATATCCTGCCTGTTTTGCCATACAGAGGCCTATGCGCTGCGCCCTGGACGCGCCTCGGAATCCACTCTCTTTTATCTCTCGTTTGCGGCGGGCGGCGCGCTGGGATCCTTCCTTATTGGTATCGCGTTCCCGCAGATCTTCTCGTTCAATCTCGATTTGCCTCTCACGTTTTTTGTCACCTCCCTGCTGGCTCTGGCGGTTACATGGAACGGCCACTGGGGACAGCGCTTGTTGTGGTCCACAGCAAGCATTCTGCTCCTTGTACTGGTCTTTGTTGTTTATGCGGGACTGAAACGGGACACGTCCGTGGCTGTTCGCAACTTCTATGGCAGCCTTCGCGTCCGCCAGAACTTCGGATTCCCTGGAGCTGTAATGCGCACGCTGACCAACGGCAACATTCAGCACGGAACTCAGATTTTTACGACCGAACTAAGTCATACCCCCACGACTTATTATGCTGAAGACTCCGGCGCGGGCCTGGCCTTGCGATTCTGTTGTGCGGGAAAGACGCGCAACATCGGCGTGGTTGGCTTGGGCGTGGGAACCATCGCCGCTTACGGAATGCCCGGCGACAGTATCCGTTTTTATGAGATCAATCCAGCTGTCGAACCTATCGCCAGAAATCTATTCACTTATATTCGCGACTCAGCCGCCCAGGTCACGATTGTCGAGGGAGACGCACGAACATCGCTAACTCGCGAGGCCCCTCAGGGGTTCGATGTGCTGGTGATTGACGCTTTCACGGGCGACGCAATTCCCGTCCATCTACTGACTACCGAAGCTTTTGCTCTTTACAGACGGCATCTGGCGTCAAACGGCATCCTCGCTGTTCATATTTCGAATCAACACGTCGATCTCGAACCGGAGATTGCTCTGCTCGCCAAGGCAGTAGGCATGACAGCGCGAAGTGTGACGAGCCCGCCAAATGAAAAACGTGGAGAGTTCGTCTCTACATGGATGCTACTCACGGATAATAGCGCGTTCTTCTCGCAGCCCGATGTCGCACACGCCAGCTTACCTGACGAAAATCCCAAAGCCCGCCTGTGGACCGACGATTATTCCAGCCTATTGCCCATTCTTCGCTGGTAATGTTGGATCTCTTCCTGGCAGACCGGTTGACCGCCATGCCGTTCCCTGCCTCTATCGTCCCGTTCCACCCACGGTCATCTTATCCAGCTTGATCGTTGGCATGCCCACGCCCACCGGTACGCTTTGCCCATCTTTGCCACACGTGCCGATGCCTTCATCGAGTCGCAGGTCATGACCGACCATCGAAACGTGCTTCAGCGCTTCGGGGCCGTTGCCGATTAAAGTCGCATCGCGTACCGGCGCGGTGATCTTGCCGTCTTCGATCAAATAAGCCTCCGATGCCGTGAAGACGAACTTGCCGTTGGTGATGTCCACCTGACCGCCGCCGAAGTTGACCGCGTAGAGACCGCGCTTGACCGAGCGCAGAATGTCCTCGGGAGAGTCGTCGCCCGCAAGCATATAAGTATTGGTCATGCGCGGCATGGGGATGGATTGGTAACTCTCTCGCCGGCCCGAGCCCGTATTGGCCATGCCCATCAGCCGCGCCGAGAGCTTGTCGCTCAGGTAGCCGCGCAGTATGCCGCCTTCGATAAGCGCAGTCTCCTGCGTTGCCGAGCCTTCGTCGTCCACGTTGAGAGAGCCGCGGCGGCCGGCGATTGTTCCGTTGTCGACAACGGTCACCTTGGGACTAGCTACCGGCTTGCCGATGAGGCCCGTGAACGCCGAAGTCTTCTTGCGGTTGAAGTCGGCTTCCAGACCGTGGCCCACTGCCTCATGCAGCAAGATTCCCGGCCATCCGGGTCCGAGGACTACTTCCATCTCGCCTGCCGGAGCGGGCACCGCGTTCAGTTGCAGGATTGCTCCTCGCGCGGCCTCGCGGGCCAGGCTCTCCGGGCTTTTGGAGCCGGTGAACTGCTCCAATCCCGCGCGCCCGCCGCCCCCCGCCGATCCTCTGGTCGTATTCGCGTCTTCCTTGGCGATGACGAAGACGTTGAGCCGACAGAGCGGCTGAGTGTCGCTGGCAAAGGCTCCGTCAGAGGCAGCAATGAGAATCCGCCGCAGCTCTTCGGAGTAGCTGGCTCGCACCTGCACGATGTGCGGATCGTAGGCGCGCGCCGCGCGATCGGCCCTCAGAATCAATTCAAGCCGTGCGGCCAGATCCAGATCGTAACCGCCCAGCGGGACGGGATACAGGTCGGCGGCTGGTGCTTCGACAAATCCCTGGACAGGCTGCTTGGCTGGACCGGAGGCGATCAGCGCCGCGGTACGCGCCGCGTGCAGCAACCGTTCGGAGCTGAGATTGTCTGTGTAGGCGTAACCGGTGCGCTCGCCGCTCAAAACGCGAATGCCGCAGCCTGCGCTGACACCCTGGCTGGCAGATTTCACAATCTGCTCGTCGACGCCCAGCGCCGTGGCCGTCACCGACTCGAAATAGAGGTCGGCATAGTCGCCACCGGCGCTCAGCGCCTCGCCCAGGCAGCGCTCCAAAAGCCGCTCGGTGATGCCAAATTTCTCGAAAAAGAATAGTCTGTGACTCGGGCTCTGGGAAGCTGCCGAAATGCTCATCGTGCTTTCCAGTTTACGCCCAATCTCTTGCCGGCGGGGGCTCCTGCAAGCTCGTTCCTTTTTTGATACGGGCCTGTTTACCCTCTATCGTCAACACCCGCATCGTGATAGATTTATGCCATGAAACAGATTCTTGCCGCCGCGCTTTTCCTGGTGGTGTTTGCCAGCCCGGCGTTCGCTGCCCACAAGCATTTTCACAACACTACTCATCACCCCGTTGTTCACCACCCGAGCGCACATCACCCGAAACCTCATCACGCAAGCTCGCACCACCACGCCTGAGGCGAAGGCCGTCTCCAAGGCAAAACATTCGCCGGAGCGGGATCGCTGAACGCAGTCTCATCCAATCGAGCCAAGGTCAGGTGCGCGTCATGACAAATTTGGACGATCTCCGTTATCCGATCGGCCGCGTGCCCAAGGGGGCCGCGAGCGATTCCGGCATTCGCGCAGCGCAGATTCAGACGCTGCGCCTACTCCCGGAGCGCCTGCGTGCCGCCGTCGCCGGCCTGAACGATGCCCAACTCGACACACCCTACCGCGAGGGCGGCTGGACAGTCCGCCAGGTCGTTCATCATATAGCCGACAGCCATGCCATGGCTTATATTCGCTGCCGCCTCGGACTCACTGAAGATTGGCCTACCATTAACCCTTACAACGAAGCCGCCTGGGCCAACCTGCCCGATAGCCGCCTGCCTGTCGCTGTCTCTCTTGCGATTATCGAGGGCCTGCACGCGCGTTGGACGACGCTCTTCGAGGCGCTCTCTGAAGACGATTTCCAAAAAGGCTACAGCCATCCTGAACGCGGCCGAGAGACCTTGGCGAGAGGTCTCGAAATCTACGACTGGCACTCACGCCACCACACTGCGCACATCACCAGTCTGCGCTTGCGTCAGGGCTGGTAGAGGCGGATGGCCGCAAGCACTGAGACTGCGTCGCCCGAACGGCTTGCTCAGTGCATCGAACAGTATCTTGCCGACCACCCCGCGGCTGCGTTGCTTGAAGATGGCCGCGTGCTCTTCGACATGCGCACCGCCCATTACGCAGTAACCGGCGACCATGGGCGTTGCCTGCTGCAACTGTGGAGCGATGAACGCAACCTGATCCGCACGGTGGTCGACGTGCAGGAGCGCGCCCAATGCCTGCGGATCGCCACTCGCCGCATGGGTGCTGCCAAGCCGCTGACTCTTGAACTCGTCCCCACCAGCGACCGCCGCACTCCAACCGCACGCGATGCTACTCGCCGCAATTATCAGCGGTTGCTCGAGCGCGTAATAACTCGCCACTTCATCGGCTCCAAGGTCGACGGTCTTCGCTCGGCGATGGACTTGGAACATAGTTTTGGCCCAGCCTATGTGCGCGGGCGTTTGCTCAAGGGGACCGCGGCCGAGGCGGTGATCGGCGTCAGTCAAGCGGAGTCGCCGTCTACTGCGGATGGCATTCTGACTCTGGGAGTTCTTTGGCTTGATTATTGCCGCCAGCACGGCGACGGCCGCCGTCACTTTGGCGGGCTCAAAGTGATCGTGCCAGCCGGAGCCTGGAGAACAACAGCCGAGCGCATGGCCTGGCTCAATCATGCAGCCGCTGACTTCCAGCTTTTCACGCTCGACGAACGCAGCGAAGAGATCGCGGCTGTGGACTTTCGCGATACCGGCAACCTCGACTCGCGGCTGGTGCATGCTTTTTCATCCGCTGCGGCGATCGAACGCGCCCATGAAGGCATCGATAGGTTGATGGCGCTTGTTCCGCCCGCTGCACGTGAACGCGTCGAACTCCGGCCCAGATCGGCGACCGAAGTCGGACTACTGTTGCACGGGCTAGAATTTGCGCGCGTGCGGCACGGCTTCGCTGCCCACTCCTTTGTTCACGAAGACGAGATCACCTTTGGCGCGGGAGCGAACGAAACCCCGCTCACGACCGAGAACGAGCCGCTCTGCCGCGATCTCTTCGCTCGCCTCTTTCTTAGCCGCCACGGCGATGGTTCGCACACCGATCCGCTCTTCCGTCTGCAACCCGAGCGTTGGCTCGAAGCGCGTCTGCGCAGTGGAATCGCCGAGTTGCTGCCGGGATTGCGGGGCGATCGACTCTATTCCCAGGTTCCGGCTCTCTCCACCGGCGACCGGGGAATGTTGGACCTGCTCGCGCTCGACCGCAACGGTCGTTTGACCGTCATCGAGCTGAAGGCCGACGAAGATCTGCACCTGCCGCTGCAAGCGCTCGACTACTGGACTCGCGTGCGTGCGCTCAACAGCGACCGGCAGCCCGTTGCGGGCGTCGAAAGCGGCAGGCTGCTCTCATCCTTTGAACGCCAGGGTTACTTCGCAGGCGCTGAGGTTTCGCCGCTCGCGCCGCGACTGCTTTTGGCCGCTCCGGCTCTGCGCATCCACCCCGCCAACGAGCCGGTGCTGCGCTACTTCTCTCCCGAGGTCGATTGGGAGCTGATTGCGCTCACCGAACATTGGCGGAGCGATCTCAAAGTTGTCTTTCGCAAACGGAGCAGCGACTCCCGAAGCCAAGGCGCTCTCGAGTAAGACGATACGAAGCAAGCCACCGGCGTTCCCTGCCGGAGTGACCTTTTGTATCCCGACGTCCAAAACCCAGTGCCATCAGCCAAACAACCTGCATTTTCTCGCGCTGGTACAATAGAAGTTGCCGCAATGTGCGGCGAATCGCTTTATTCTCATCTTCCAACCCATGGCCTCCGAGTCTAAATAGGCCGAGCCCTAGAAAAGGAAAACCGCACCTGTGACCCAGACGATACGCAATATCGCCATCATCGCCCATGTCGACCACGGCAAGACAACCTTAGTAGACGCAATGCTGCGGCAGAGCGGAACCTTCCGCGCCAACGAGCAGGTTGCTGAACGGGTGATGGATTCAAACGAGCTGGAACGGGAGCGCGGCATCACCATTCTCGCCAAGAACACAGCCATCGTCTTTGAAGGCGGCAAGATCAATATCGTTGACACACCGGGCCACGCCGACTTTGGCGGCGAGGTCGAACGCGCACTGAAAATGGTCGACGGCGTCATGCTGCTGGTGGACGCGGCCGAGGGCCCACTGCCGCAAACCCGCTACGTCCTGGCCAAGGCTCTTGAAGCCAAGCTCAAGCCCATCGTGGTCATCAACAAAATCGACCGGCCTGACGCCCGCCCGCAAGAAGTCTTGAACGAAATTTACGATCTTTTCATCGATCTCGATGCTGAGGAATCGCAACTCGATTTCCCGGTGCTTTATGCCGTGGCCAAGGCGGGAACTGCGAGCCTCGATCCAGCAGTGCCGGGCGTGGATCTGCAGCCGCTCTTCGAGAGCATCGTCTCGACCATTCCACCGGCCACGGGCGATGAGGAGGCCACGCTTCAGATTCTGGTCACCAATCTCGATTATTCCGATTACTTCGGCCGCATCGCCATCTGCCGTGTCTTCCAGGGCACGTTGCACGCCGGCGACGATGTCACCATCTCCAAGCGCGACGGCAGCCTGATGAAGACGCGCATTACGAAGCTATTCACCTTTAGCGGCCTCAAGCGCATCGAGACCACCGAGACCACCATGGGCGACATCGTAGCCGTGGCCGGCGTCGAAGGCATCACCATCGGTGAGACCATCACCAGCGTCGAAAACCCCTCTCCGCTACCGCTGATCGTCATTGATGAGCCGACCATCGCCATTCAGTTCAGCATTAATAACTCGCCTTTCGCTGGCCGCGAAGGCCAATACGTCACCAGCCGCAACCTGCGCGAACGCCTGGAAAAAGAGCTGCTGACCAACGTCTCGATTCGTGTGGAAGATACGGGTTCGCCGGATACATTCAAGGTGCTGGGCCGCGGCGAACTGCAACTTGCGATTCTGATCGAAATGATGCGCCGCGAGGGCTTTGAGCTTTCGGCTGGACGCCCGGAGATCGTAACCAAGACGGTCGACGGCGTGCGCATGGAGCCGGTTGAGCACCTCACGATCGATGTTCCCGAGGGATACACCGGCACGGTGATCGAGAAGCTTGGGCCACGCAAGGGCGAGATGACCAAGATGCACAATCATGGCTCGGGCCGTGTGCGCATGGAGTTTCGCGTGCCCAGCCGCGGCCTGATCGGCCTGCGCAGTGAGATGCTCACCGAGACGCGCGGCACCATCGTGATGAATGCCCTCTTCGACGGCTACATTCCCTATCAGGGCGAAATTCCGCAGCGGCCCACCGGCGCGCTGATTTCGGATCGCCAAGGTCTGACGACGACGTATTCATTGAACGGCCTGCAGGAGCGCGGCATGTTGTTTGTGGGCGCGGGAGTCGAAGTTTACGAAGGGATGATCGTCGGCGAGCATTCGCGCGACAATGATCTCGACGTGAACGTAGTGCGCGAAAAGCACATGACCAACATGCGCGCCTCAAGCGCCGACGAGGCCATCCGCCTCGTGCCATATCGCGCCCTGAATCTCGAACAAGCCATCGAGTTCATCGCCGAGGATGAGGTCGTTGAGGTGACGCCCAAATCGCTGCGTCTGCGCAAGAGGGTTCTGCAACAAAACAAACGACCCAAGCGCTGGGAGAAGAACGCCGAATAATTGAGCCGCGATGCAGCTTATAGCTTTGAAAGGGCACGGCTTTAGCCGTGCCGCTAGATCATTAAATATCGTTTGGGCTTTAGCCCCTGAGGGATTAGCCTTAGGTACGGTGGTGATCGAACATTGAACCGGATTGTTAGGGCAGTGGCCGTTGGAATGGCAGCAACCTGCGTCTGCTCGGCGCAAACGATCAGCAAGAAGGCCAACAGTAATACGGTCATTTGGTCGCCACCAAGGATTCGCTGGCCAGAAGTGGAATTCCCCTCAACCGTTCCGAAAGAGATGATCGGAAAGCTGCGAATCGCAAACTTCCAGGTGGTCCTCGAAGAGACAGAACTGGAGGCCGCTCAGAAACATTTTGGGGGGGCGATCGGGTTCCGTGGGGACGGTGGAGATTCCGAATCGTGGTTGTGCCTACATGGAAGCGACGCGGGTGGGCCTTGGATATTCTGGCTCAAAAGCGGCGAGCTCGATGGACCTGCCATTGTGGGATTCCAGTGGAGACGTTTGCCCTCCAATGAAACCCCTGACCGCCGTTGCAGTTTGATTCCACCAGACAAGGATGAAATAGAATTGCCTCTTGCGCTTCATCCAGGTATGACGGAGTCAGAAATGCGGAAGATACTGGGACAACCCTCGTTCGTTTCGGGCGAAACTCTCATTTATTGCCACGAACATCAGGAGATGATCCACAGCTTGCCTTATTCATCCGACAACTTGATAGCGATTGTTCTTCGCGACGGCATGGTATTGGCAATTGAAGTATCGAAATCCACCTCAGACTGACAGAGAACATTGATTCTCCAAGGCCGAAGGCCGCCGCTCACTCCGGCAGCTTCGACTCCAGTACCTCCTGCGCCCGCGCCGCGCGCCAGGCGGCCAGCCGTTCATAGAGCGCCGCATCGTTCAAAGCCAGGATCGCGGCCGCAAAGAGCGCCGCATTGCCCGCTCCGGGCTTGCCGATGGCCAGCGTGGCAACTGGGATTCCCTTAGGCATCTGCACCATCGAGAGCAGCGAATCCAGCCCATTGAGCGGTGTCGCCGCAATCGGTACAGCCAGCACGGGAAGCAGCGTTTTGGCCGCCATCACACCCGCCAAATGGGCTGCTCCGCCCGCTCCCGCGATCAGTACCTTGATCCCGCGAGCCCGTGCCGACTCCACATATTCAAAGAGTTGATCGGGAGTGCGATGTGCGCTCAACACCCGCGCTTCGCAGGGAATTTCGAGGGCACGCAGAATCTCAATCGCAGGCAAAAGCACTTCGTAATCGCTCTTGCTGCCCATCACCACGCCTACCAACGGCTGATCGCTCATGGGATTCATTATACGAAAGCACGCGCTCGGTCAAAAACCTGTGTGCCCCACCCTCGCCGCGTTCTTGTCTTTGCGGCTTCGGGGTCCCCAACGACAGGTCTTCGTCGTTGGGGTGAACTAGGGTGAGATTCCGCAGTGATTGCGGTGCAGGAAAAGGTAAGTAGGTCTCAATGCCGAAGCAGTGTTCTCGCGGCCACCTCGATCATCGCAAACAACACGCTCACGGCTGCTAGAAACCCCTTGGCGCGCTGCCAGTTCTGCTCGTGCCGGTCCATGCGCCGCTCAAGATCTGCGAGCCGCCCGCCGTTGCCGTCGCCCATCAGGCCAGTCATCTGTGCCTTCAGCACACTCAGATCGCTCAGCACCTGTGCTTCGAATTCATTCATCATCCGCATCCGCCGGACTCCTTCCGCCCGTCGATCTTTGCCGCTCACGATCCCAGCGGAAGGTTAATGAACAATGCCGTTGAAAACTCCGAGTAATTCGGCGGCGCCGATCCGTCGTACATCCGGATAAAGAATCGGTCATTGGCGCTTGCGCGAGTAATTGTCATATTCGATTGAGCCGACCTCGCCACCAGATCTGGATCTTCGCCCGGCATGAAGGCAAAATCACTTCGCCGAATTTCGAATCCTCCGCCCATGGGCGGCGTCATACCTGCGTTGATCGTCACCGTGCTTCCATTCAGGGCAGTTACCGTAAGACTCGTAAGGTTCGCAAGCACAGTGGGAGCGATTAGCGCAGGAAGCCACGCATCCGCTGGCACCGTTTCGCTGGTCTTGATGGCCAGATCGTCGGCCCAGTCGTTGGCAAAAGCAATCGAATAGTCTACCAGGTCGGGATAACTTGCCCTGTAACTCACTGTAACTGACCGCACAACAACTTGAGCGTTCAGGTTAGTAGAAGGCGCGTTCAGCAGCAGCGCATCTCCCGGCCATACATCGACGGCGAAGCTCACCTTGCTAGCCCTATAAGTTCCGCTCCACAGCGCGCTTACACCCGCCGCTGCCGTTTCCATCACTAAAGCGGCGTTGCGGCAGTCCGCGGAACTGCGGGCCGGGGGATTGGTCACCGAGCCGATCCACGCCGCCTCACTGGGCATTCCCGCTTGAGTCAAGGCTTGCTGGCTGGCAGTATTCACAGCTCGTCCCACAGCCCTGCCAACAGTGCGGTAACTCACCGCAACCTGTTCTCCAACCACCGGAGCGTAGCCGCTGTAAAACACCACCTTGCCTGTACGTTCCAAATGGCATTGGGCCGCCTCGGCCGTAGTGCCGACCGTGCGCGTGTACGGGCCGCCGTTGGGAGGCGTACTTACGACCCAACCCGAACCGAGGTTGGTCAATTTGAGTGCACGCATTGTTCCAGTCAGGGTGAGGCTGCTGACAGCCACCACATTGCAGCTACCGGGAAGACTGGCGATCGAGCCATCGTAAAGAGTCACGGGCATTCCGCCCACCCCATCGACAAACTGCTGAACCTCCATATGCACATTGCCCGGAGCGGCATTCCACACTCCGCCGGCTGTGAGAGGTCCGCTATCACCATAGGAATGATAGACTGCCAGTTCCCGTTCGTTCTCTGGGCAATGAACTCGAATGCGCAGCGTGTATTGATTGGCCGCGTTCAATGCATAGAGCGTTCCCACCGCGCTTCCTTGAATGAAGGGCTGAATCTGAACGGCCCCAGTGCCTAGTTGCGCAGTTACCTGAAAGCCTGCGGTGCAGGTCGCCTGTGTGTCATTTCCAACAAAGAAACCAGCTAGGATTCCACTGCTGAAAGCTGAAAGTGTTACGCCCACGGCCTCGAGCAGCAACGTCCCGCCCATCTCAACGGGATCGCGCCAGGCAAGCAGCGTCTGCCCATCGGCTCCGTTGCCTCCGCCCAAGACCAGTCCGCCTGCGCCCAGCGAGAACGCGCCCGGCGCCCCTGTGTTGGCCCATACCCGATTGTCAATCAGGGCCTCATTGAAGATCTCGCTGATGATGGTGGACTTGGAGGAAGCGGGGAAAAAAGGGTCTTCCGCCAGATAAAACTGCGTTGTAACTCCATCGCCCAGAAAGTATTCGGTTACATATGCAACCGGCTCATGCTCACCGCAGACGGTTACATCGTTTGCCAGGGCGCGTTTCACGCTTGCTGTGAATGTCAGACTAGCCAGATCCAAACTGCCGTCGGTTTCGTTCAATGGATGCACGGTGCTCTGCACTGGAGATAAAATCACCGCGCCATTGATCGTGCTATACGCCGCACGCGCCATGCTCGCAACTTGACCGGCGCTCTTGCTCCAAGGCGCACCCGGCTCGGGAGCGAAGTAACTCACCGATACGCCCTGCGAGATACCTTGCGTGGACAGCCTGGTGACTCCCGTGCGGCTGACTAATGCTGTTATCAACGTCCCGGCGCCTTCGGACGCGATGCCCGCACTGCCCGGCATCAGCACTTGATCCAGCAGCAGCTCGTCGCTTAAAGCCTGGATCGCGATCCGGTAGCGTGGACCCTCAATCGCCAACCCCACATACTCGGGCAGAGGACTTACCGCAATATAGCCAGTGAAGTAGTAGGTTCCATCGTCACCTAGCACAGCGATGCCCTGGTTGCGCACCGGCATCGTGAAGCTGCCATTGGATGGAAGGCTGAGCCATAACTGGCATGAGGAGGGTTGGTTCAGCTTGCGCGCGATCGTCAACGGCCGTACTGCATCGAGCGCGGCCGTGTAATCTTGCCCATTGATCGTAATTTTCATCGTGACCCTCTGCCTTGTTGACTTATTTACTCGATAACTCGCCTAGACCAGGGCATTGGCAGCGGGCAGGAAGCTCCTGTAACAAACCACACGTTCGCCGTCCAGAGGATCGGTCACGGGAAGCGCCATGAACTGGCCTTTGAGCGCGATTCGCGCCAGCCCATCCTTGTTCTTGCTGTCCAGTGGCAATGCGGATTCGTCTGCTCCCGCTAGAGATTGCAGACGAGGATAATGAAAGAAGATCCGCTCTCCCTGGCCACCTTCCATGACAAACAGAGCGGACCACTCCTGATAGAAGCTGCCGCCTTCGCGATCCACAAACCCGGTTACCGCCTGTAACTTTGAACCAGCCGCGGGAGCGCCACCCGGCAATGACTCGGCAAGAGTAAATCCGGTCGAAGTTACTTGCGAAACCAATGCCACATTGAAGGTCACGCGCCGAATGTAATCCACGTCGGTGAGCGCCTGCCTAACATAAGCTCCGGATATTGGCGCACCGACATATCCAGTCTGGCCCGTGTAATCGGCGTCCAGCGCAATGATCGAGCCAGCGGTGAATCGTGCCGCATCGGCAGCGGCCAATACTATGGAAGTCGCGGTCGATCCACTTTGCACCGTGACTGCCAAAGCTGCCATGGCGCCATCCGCGGCCGGGGCAGCGCCACTTGCGGGCGCCAACAGGTTCATATGCTGCGAGCCCGTCGCCAAAGCCATGGTCAGCTTGGTCCAACTCAAAAACTCCACACTCACCTGCGCTTCAAGCGTTTCGCGGACCTGTTCAAGAGTTGCCGCCGGAATTCCCGTCAACACAGCAGCGGTCTTGCTTCCCGGCTTGCGTGTGAGTTGCTGAATCCAGCCGAGACTGATCCACGGAGCCGGCGGAGTGTCCAAACTAAATCCGCCCTGTTCGGCCGGATCGAAAAGCACTGGCGTCTGCGCCGCCCGGTTTACCGGCGCAAAATAACCTCGCACCCCCCGCGACACCGGTGCGGGAGCCGAAAACCAACTCACTGCCATTTACTCCCCCTGCTCCTGGTAGCTATAAACCATCACGTTCGCAGTTCGGCTCAGTCTGTCCCGCTGGATGGCCATTGGTCCAAACGTCGGCTGGTCCCAAAACGCCTTTGTCAGCATGGTTGCCGGCGGTGTTGTTGCAAAGTTGAGTTTGGGAGTATAGAACGGCTGCACTATCGCTGCCACTTCCTCGTCCATCTCACTCAGCGATCTGCCGCGGTCGAGCCCGCCGAAGCTCTGTGATCCGCATGTCTGATAGACAATCTCGCACTGCTCCGCCGCCATCGCGGACCCAAGATCGAGATCGACGCCCAGGCCGAGCCAGCGCAGAACAAATACATCGCTGGGAAGTTGGCTGAAAGGGGCCTCGGCTTCCTCCACCAAAATCCCCGGACGCACCGCGCCGCGTAGCAGGATCGTCCGCTCGGGGTTGATCGATGTCAACCGCGTGCGCAGCGCCATATAGAACGAGTCTTTCGCATTTTGCATGTATTCCATTCCTTAGGAACGATGCCGTTGAGCTTCTGCCTTGCCGGGCTAAAGAGAGCGGAGGAGAGAAGCCAAAATCGGACCGTGCAGCAACTGACCACAATCCACTGATCTCTGACCACTGTTCTTACACCGCCTGCTGACGTGCTTCCCGCAGCAGCAACCGGTAGAGATAGACAGCGCCGAATGCTTCGTTGGCGGAAATGGACTCAATCAGATAATCCTGTCCCGCCACCGTAACAGCGAGAGTCAGCGCAAAGAGAGACTGCGCCGATTCGAGGTCCAGCGCATTCACCTGCTGCTGCACCGAGGTTGCCGAGATGAGCAGCTCCCACTTCGACTCGCCGCCCTCTTGCCAGCTCGGCCGCAGCTTCCGCATCACCACCGGGCTTACGACAACTTCCGCAAATGTCGTTGCCACCAGCCCCACCTCGGATTGGCTGGTATCCGTATTTGTATTCGTCACCCGCAGAAGGGCGGATGTTCCCGCAAGGCTTCGCAGTAGGGCATCGGCCAGCATTTGCGGCGCTCCCACCGGGTTGCGCGGCGCTGTATCGCTCATCGCTCACCCCAGCCTGTTCGCAACGTAGGGACGCAGCCAGGCCTGCACCGTTTCGTCCACCAGCGAACTCGAGAAATATTGCATCTGCATCGTGTCGATCTTCGTCTTGCTCGCATTCAACGCCGGCGTGGACTGCGCATTGCGCACAATCTGCGCACATGCGGTCTTTACGTCATCGCCGATCGTCGCGAGGCCAGCGGTGTAGGTCACGGCAACTTCGTTGTAGGGCAGCCCCAGCACATTCCACGGCAGCGTCAACTCTCCGGTGTTGGGGTCATAGTCCACCGAGTTTGGGTCGATTGCCGTCCACTGCCCCGGTAGCGAAAATGCCTGAACAATCTCAAACAGCGGCTCGGCCAAAACCTCTCCCCGCCGCGGCTTGGTGTACCGTCCCTCGATGCTGATAATTGGTGTTGTAGCAGTTCCCAGCGGAGCCAGCGGAAGGTAACTGAGCAGCACCGTCTGCGATCCACCGATCAGCCGCAACCGTTCGGTGTACTGGATAACATTCAGGTCCGGCCGCCTGCAGTAGCTGTTGATCAGTGCCGTCGCGGCTGTAATCCAGTCCGCCGTCGTTCCTGCCGGCAATCCATAATTCGGGTAATCCGTCGGCTGCAGATATGCCATGCCTTTTCCTTTCGATAAACAGGAACTAGGGACTAAGGGACTGAGGAACCAGTGAACATCTGTTGGCTATCAAGCGTCAGTTGTCGGCACTCGTCAACAACAGGTGATGCGCGACGAAGTGCTGGCCACAGATTCCGACTTCCTTAGTCTCCAGTCCCTAAGTCCCTAGTCCCTCGCTTCAAACTACCGGTCGACCAGCACCTGATAGTGTGCGTAGTTGGCGCCCTTCACCACGACTGCGCCGAACTTCACCGCGACATACTGGTAAGTCAGCGAATTCGGCAGTCCCAGTTGAAAGACACGCGGTGTCGGATCGCCGAGCCAGTGATACTCGATCAGATCTTCGGTCACGATGTACGCAGGAAGAACCGCCGAGCCCGAGCCGGGCGTGCCCGTGTAGCCCAAGCTCCAATCTGGAATCAGTGGCAGATCGCCGGCCTGCGTCGACAGCATCTTCACCCTAACGCCACCCGTGATGTTGTCCGTATTCAGCACCACGTTGAACTCGGACTTCATCTCCTGGTCGATCAGATCCAGCAAAACCGGATTGGCGTAGATCGCGGTTGGACGCACATAGTAACCGTTACTGGCCACCATGTTTGCGACGGCGGTCTTGAGCCCGTTCACGATCGAAGCCGTCGTGCCTATGGTCGTGGTCAGGCCGCCCGCCTGAATCTGACCGATTGCTCCCATATACTGAGTAGTCGTCGGTGTCGCCAGGCTGGTGTCGTTGCCGTTCCACAGGGCCACGTCGTGCGCCACCATCACGCCGCTCACCGTGTCCACTAGGTCTTTGGCCTGGAGATAAGCGAACTGCTTCTGCTGATCGCCTAACTCGATGTCAAAGAGGTTGTAGTTGATCTGCGAAACAATGGCCTTCAGCGGCACGCTCCGCTCCACACGCGTCGGACTCACCGTCGCCGGCACAATGGCGCGCGGATTCACAAACCCCGACGTTCCGGGATTCGGAATCGCTGTCTCTTCGAAGAATCGTGAGGGATGCCCGGTCGCCGGCACCTGCTTGATGCGCTGCCCGAAGGGGCTCGAACGCCGGCAGATGTCGAAGATCTCGGTCTGATACAACGGAACTTCAATAGCGCCCGGCCCGATGTAATCTGCTGCCGCGTGAATGTCTGCAAAGGTTGCGTTCATAGGCTCTTTCCGCCCCCTCCATGGGGCTGTTTCAGCTGACACCTAACAGCTGACAGTCGTCAGTTCTCAGTCGCCAGTCTTCAGTTGTTGCCGCCAGCCGCTTTCTACTGTCGGCTGTTAGCTATTAGCTGCTCTTACGCGATCGCGCCTGCCCTCAACAATTGGGTCTTGACTGCGATGCGCTGCTCCAGGCTCAGTCCTGCCAACGCTGCATCAAGTGTTCGCACGTCCACCGGGCTATCGCCGATGCCATGCTTGGCCAGCATCTCGCTGGTCGCCGAGGGCAGCGTCCTGCGCAGCGGGTTGAGCACATTTTGCGTAGCACCAGCCTTCAAATCCACCAGCTCCCGCTCGGCCGCTGCCAGCTTCTCCGCCAGCTCCGACTCCCGCCGTCCCTGTTCGACGGTCGCTGTGATCCGCTCCACTTCGCCGGTCAAGGTGCCTTGCCGCTCCTCCAGCCGGCTCAGCGTCTGTTCCAGCAGGCTCGTCGCGGCTTCCAGCCGCTCCACAATCCCTTTCTCTTCTTTTTCCATGCCATTCCTTTCTTCGTTGCTGTGAATATCTCGCACCAGCCGCGCGGGCGTGCTAACTTGCTAACAAAAGAGGCTCCAGTTCACGGAGCCTCGTTGCTAACTTGCTAACTTGCCGTTTTGCTTTTTTCCGACTTCCTAACTCGCCATGCGGAAGCTTGTAGCCCGATAGGCGGCCTTCTCCCGCAGCAGTATTGCCGCGCCGGTAAAGGTCACGCGGGTCAGTTTCCAAACCTCCGCCCGCATGTCTTCCACGCGCGCGTCTGCCAGTTCATAGCTCATTCCCAGGGACTCGTTCGCCTGCGCCTGAATCTCGCCCGCAATCTCGGGAAAATCCCGCGCATAGAGGTATCCGCGGACCACCAGCCGCCGCCCGATCAGATCCGCCTCAGTCAGCAGCCCAATCTTGCGTCGCGCATCGTGGCCGTCCCACCCGGGTCGGTAATCGACCGCCATGCCCAGCAACGATGGCAGCGCCTTTTCCGCCGCCTCGCGCGTCAGGTTCACCCGGTGTCCGCGCGCTCCTGCCGGTGCCTTGTCGCTGGCCTCATTCACCACCGTCAATACCCCTTCGAACGGCACCCGGTTTGGGTGCCCGTCCACATGGGGAATCCGTACCGCCATCGCTTCCAGTCTCATGCCCTCTCCGCTCTGCGAGGGACCAGGGACTAAGGGACCAGGAATTAGAACCGGCGCAGGGTCGCGCAGCACAGATCAGCGATCCAACTCCAGCCTCGGAGCCGAATCTCTACTCAAGGTTGCCTAACCCCTGACCCCTGACCCCTAATCCCTAATCCCTGCTTCTGTCCCCGCGCCCGTCAACTGCACTGATCCGTCCTGCCCCAGCGGCCCCATCCCGCGCATCGCCCGAACTTCGTTCACCGTGTACACCCCGGCCTGTAACAGTTGCACCTGCACCGCCAGTTCCGTCTCTTCGTCCCGTGCATTCAGGTCGTTGAAGACAAACTCGAACTCCCGCCAGCCGATGCATTTGCCAAAGAGATCCCTGGTAATGTGTCCAGCGATCAGCATCGCCAGCGGCGAAATCGCCCCGCGGAAGGCCTCATCCGCCATCTCCGAAGCCGTCGAGCGATTCACATCTCCCTCCAGCCCAAGCAGCATCGGAGGCAAGCCGAAGGCATTCGCCACCATGCGGATCAGGAACTCCTGCCAGGCCAGCCGCATATCTGCATCCGTGCCCTGGGCAAAGCGCAGCACTTCAGGCTTTTGCTCGGTCGAGATCAGCGGCACGCGCCCCGTTCCCTCGATCTCGTCCTGCCACCAACGAATCAGCCGGTCATGCTGCGTCGGCGTGGCTTCGTTGAGCCAGAGCGCGTACTGCGCCACCGTGTTCGCCGCCAGCTTGCCCGCAAAGCGATGCGCACTCAAGAATTGGTTGACCGTTTCGAAAGCAACTTCCAGCGGCCCCAGCCCAAAGGGAGTAAAGCTGCGCGGGTTCATCCGCACATACATCAACTGGTCATCGCGCAACTCGATCGCGCTCGAGTCCAATTGCCCGGGCACAGCCTGTGCATAGCGCGCCGACTCCGTCTGCCCGTCCCATCGAGGATTGATCCGGATCGAAGCTCCATCGACGGCCCATAGCATCGCCGGCCGCTCCCCATCGCCGGTCGGCTCCATCTCGATCGCTCCGTATCCGCCGGTCAACGCGTCCTCGATCACCTGCTCGATCAGCGTGCGGAAACTGTCGACGTCATTGGGCTCCTCCAAAGTGTTCCGCAAGGCCCGCAGCTTCCTTCCGGCGAATGCCAGATCCCCCGGCCGCACTCCGCGTCGCACCCGCACCTGCCAATCCATCGCCGCGATCCGGTCTTTGATCACGTTGATCGCCCGACGCACCACCGGTGTCTCAGCGAACCGCCGCAGATTCATCGGCGTCGGCTTCGGCAGGTGCTGCCCCGGAAATTGCACCGGCGTGAGAATCGCGGGCAGGGCCAGCGTCTTGCGCACAGCCTCCGCATCCGCCGCGCTCGCCGTTAGCTGGGCATTCCGGCCGCTCCCGGTCGCCTGCCGCCAGATCTCCCGCAATTGCTCTCCAACCTTCACTTGGCACCTTCCTTTTTTCGCCTGCCCTAAAAACAAAAAAGGCACAACCCTCGAAAGGGCCATGCCTCGACTTCGCCAATCTTCAGTGGTCAGTGATCAGTGGTCAGTTTTCAACGATCCGTTGAAAACTCACCGCGGACACCCAACGACTTCCAACCACTTTTACTTCTCAACAAAATCGATCCTACCTTAAAGCCCAATAATTATCTGCAATTCTCTAGCTTGTAGTTACCTATTCAATAACTCGCGAACAGCATTGAAGTTAGTGTCGCAAGAAACTGACCACTGACCACTGTTCACTGCCATTCACACCCGCAACTCCCGCCGCGCCGTTTCAGCCACCCGGCCCAGGTCCGAAGTCGTCAACACCCGGATCTGGTGCTCCTCCATCGTCTCCACCCCAAAGCGGTACATCTCCAGCCGCTCCGGCTCCTCATCCGTCGCACCAAGCTTGGCTGCGGGCTCAATCACCGCAGTCAGCTCCAGTTGCGCCTTCTCCACGCGCTCCACTCCGGCCCGCAGCCCGGCCGACGAAAACGCCAGCACCTTGGCCATCTCCACACCTGGCTCCATGCTCACAGCGTGAAACATCCGGATCAATCCATTCGGCCTGTAACCCACGTCGATGCGCAGTGGGTCGCCGGGTCGCGTATACTCCGAGGCCGCGATCCTTTTTCTCACCAGTTCCCACACTCCGGCCCGCTCAAACTCCATCCTCATCTTCGCCTGGATCGCCGCGCGTCCGCTCAGGCGCGGCACGCGCTCGCGGGGCGGCGGTTCCACGTACATTCGCATCAGCTCTTCCAGTCCCGCCGGAAGGCTCTCCGCCAAATATGCTTTGGGCTCGGTCATCTGCACGCCAAGCGAGAGCGCCTCGGAGAGTATCCGCATCAGTTTTCCCTCCGGCTCAGCCTCGAAGCGACGACGCAGCTCGCTCTCCATCCCCTCCAGCAACGCCGTGTCGGCCTCCGGATCGAGGCAGCGCACACGCCGCCAGTCGCGGGTAAACCGGACCATCCACGGCGCGGGGCCGGCCGCATTGGGACCGCCCTTCTCCCGCAGAATTACCCCGATATGCACATACTCGTTCCTTACCGCGTCCGGTACATACCGGAGCAGTTGAAACTCGCACGTCCGTCTCTGAGACCCGTTATTCATCGATCGATGGAGCCCCTGGCTTCTAGCTGCTTGCTATAAGCTAACAGCTAACAGCGAACAGCTGCCCTTCAATTCACTCTCCACGCCATGTTAGTCCCCCACCTCAGAACCTTCCAAGCTTCTTCCTCAATATTCTTCCCCATCCCCACCCATTTTGGAAATGGCCTTCGATCCGACCTCCCGAACTCCTCAATCAGCTCCCGTATCCTGCTCCGCCGAGCAAGCAACCGCTCCACCAACGCTTCCATGTCACTCAGATCGCCGCCGTACCACTCCGGCGGAACCTCGCTAGCCGCCGCCCATACCGTTTCAGCGGGTATCGTCTCCAACCGCGTCAGCCAGGGCTCGAAGGACTCCCAGCCCGCAATCTCTCGATAGACATCGTTGCGGAAGTACACTCCGCGCAGCGGAGCATCCTCAAACCTCCACTCCCCGGCGTGAAAGCAATACCCATAGTCGATGAAAACCGCCCGGTAGCGCTTCTCCCGTTGTTTGCGCGCGAAGACTGCCTGCCTGCCATTCGCATTGCCGGTCCACTTATCCAGCGCCAGAATACCGGCAAACTCGTTCAGGTTTCTCACCTCTGCCATCTGCTCCTCGGGCAGGTAATCCATTACCTGCCCGGGCATCAACCCGCCGACGAACCGCGACCCAAACTGCAATCCCGCCTGGCACCGGATGCATCGAGTCCCCAGATCCATCTCCAACTCCGGCGTGTTCTCTACCAGCCAGCTTGAAACCTCGACCAGATCGACCGCCGGAGCCGAAAGTCCCACCGCCGCTGCCAGCTTCGAAGCCAGAAACTCATTGGCCAGCACCCGCATGTGCTGCGGGTTGTTCTTGAACTTCACAACATAGATCTGCCCGTCCGCGCCCAGCATCAACTGGCCTTGCGCGCCGCCCCGCATCCGCCGGATATGCTGCACCGCCAGAACTGCCAAGCCCCTCTACCGCCTTTTCCCTGTTCTGATCAGATTCTATGCGCTCAGACCCAAATACAGTGATCAGGGGTCAGAGATCAGGGCTCCAACATCCAGAGATTCATTACGGCGCACACCAAACCATCTTTCGACCAGGCCGCCGTACCAGCCGACCGAAATCCAAAAACTGACTATGCATCACCGGCAAACTATCTCTGATCTCTGGCCTTTGATCTCTGCAATAGCACCTCCGCCCGCGCACCCAACCCGATCGCCATGGCCATCACCCGGTCGTCATGCGTTCCCGCCCGTGCCCCTGAACTCCCATTCGCCATGCGCACAAAACTCCGGCACTCGGCCAGCAGCCTCCGGCTCTGAAAGCACTCCGGCCTCTCCACAAGCGCCGCATCCAGACGCCCCAGCGCCGCCGGACGGCTCATTGAAGTGGTCAGCCAGCCCATCTGTCCGTCCTGCCGGTAGATTCGCTTGTATCCGCAGACCGTCTCCGCCAGCGCCAGCACTCCGCTGCCGTGGTTGTTTCTCTCCACCACCAGCCAGGCCTGGTTGTATTCTCCTGCCATTGCCGTCATCAGCTTCGCCAGCTCCAATCCGCCCACATGCCCGGCAAACTCCGCGCATTGCAGCCCTGTCTCCAGCTCCAGCACCTGGGCCGCCGAGTAGTCCCCGTCGCTCCCTCCACCGGCCGGGTCCACCGCCACCAGATATTCCTTTCCTTTCAACGGAGGCAGCCATATCTCCACCTCACCATTCCGCCGCAAATCTATGGGCGCAGCCATCGTTGCCAGCCGCGAGTCGATCGCCGACAGTTCAAAGACCGAATCCCCACTGGCCAGAAAGCAGCTCTCCTCGTCCTCGGCGAACTCCTGCCGCGCCAGTCCGCGAAAATCCGCTCTAATTTGCCGCCGGTAGCCAATTTGTTCCAGGCTCAGCTTCTGCCTGGCCCTCAGCACCCGTTCCTCTTCGGTTAGCGTCGCCTCATCCACCACCGCAGCACGGTATCGCCGTTCCATCCACCAGGGAAAGAAGTGCCGCACTGTCCCTGTCTCACCGGCCTTCTGCCATTCTTCGTGGAAGCACCCTCCCACCCCGTCTGGCGTCGATTCCAGAATCAGCTCCGCGCCCGGAGCCATCGCCGCTCGCAGCCCGGCCAGCGTCTCCGCCGGATCGCCCGGCCACCGCGCCAGCTCCGAGCAGTGCAAATTCTGCACAGTCATTCCTCGCCCAGCATTCCGCTCTCCCGCCGAAACCACCCTGTACTGCGAATCGATCTCCGGAAACACAATCTGCCGCGCATTGGCCCGCGAAGCCCGCAAGGGTCCCTCGCGCAGCTTCTCCGGCAGCCAGTCCAGGAACCGGTGAACGATCCTGAAAATCTCCTCGGCCGCCTCCCGCGTATGCGCGACCTCGATAGTCAGTGTCCCCGGCCGAGTGATCGTCTTCAGAAAGAATTGCCCGGCAGCCCACGTCGTCACCCCCATCTGCCGCGCCTTCAACACAATATTCCGCTCGCCTCGCCGTCGCTCAAAGGCCCGCTGCGCCGCATTGGGCTTGAGCGGCGCCGGCCGTCCTTCGCGTGTCCTTACCAGCAACAGCTTCTCGGCCAGCGCCATGCCAACCGTCCGTCCCCGCAACCTGGCCGGGTGATAATCCAGAATCTCCCCAAAACGCTCCAGTTCCTCGCGATTCTGCGGCTGCAGGCGCAGAATCCACTCGTCCGTTGCAGCCTCATTTCCACATGCCGGTTCAGTCAGTTCCGATTCCATGCCTTCCGCGGCCCCCCGATTTGCTAACTTGCCAACTCGCCATCCCGCGAAGCGGGGCTAACTTGCCGCGTCTCTCCAAAAATGCCCTTGCGTCCATCGAAGCCGGGTGCTCCACTCTAGCCGCATCTTTGTTCTTGCGGCTGGGGCGGGATACATTACAGTTCACGGCCTCACGGGGACACCGCCTAGTTGCCCCCGCACCAATACTTCACCGTATACGCCGTCGAGGCCGTCAGAGCCATATTGGCCGTCAGCGTCAACGCCGTCGTCGACTCACTCCAGGTCGCCGTCGTCACTCTCCCCACCCCGCTCTGCAACATATCCACAATGCAGTTTGCATAGTTCGTGTGCGTACTCGGAAAACTTAGCGTCGCCAGTGCCCCGGTTGCCGGGCTAGTCCCGGTCGTCAACGTCACCGTCCCGCTCACCCCGTCGCACACGTGGCTCGTACTGCACGCGATCGCGGGACTCGTTCCCGCCGCCGCCCCCGTCGCCAGCGTCATCGTTCCCGATCCGATCATGAACTTGCCCGACACGAATCCCGTCGCCGTCGTATTTCCGCTGCCCGTCACAGTGAGCACCGCAGCCGGGCTCGAACCTCCGCTCTCGACCAGCAATCCCCCAGTCCCGCTACTGGCCGTGCCATTCAACACCACGGCATTCGCTCCCGCTCCGGAGTTGAGGTTCGTATTGCCGCTTTGATACAGGACCAACCGGTCCAGTGAGTTCACAACGTCGGTCAAGTGTAGGTAGTTGCTCGAGTCTTTCTTGAGCTTCCACTCGGAAGTGCCTGAATAGTTGTTCCACCCCACCGCGCCAACCTGGTCGGCGCCTGTTCCAGGCTGAATCACCACGTCCTGTTCTGCCGCTGCGGCATTGGCGAAGGTCGTTGTATTGCCCGTAAAGGTGGGTCCGCTCGCCAGCACCACGTTTCCCGAGCCCGTTGTTCCGGAGATCTGAGAAGGCGCGATCTGCCCGCTGCTGTTGCCCAGTGGAACCCCGGCCCATGTTCCCGGCGTGCCGGCCGTCACGTTGACCCAGGCCGCCACGCCGTTGGCCGTTGCACCCGCGTTCTCTTCCATGTCGCCTTGCGACCATGTCAGGGTCGTTGGCGCGCCGGAAGACTTCGTTGGCATCTGAATCTCCGGCCCCAGCGCCGGTGCCGAAAAGGAAAGCGCCGTCGCCGTAGAGTAGGTCGATCCCAGATTGCTCGCCAGATTTACCAGCACCGCGCTTGGATTGGTCGCGTCCACATAAGAGATCGTCTTATTCGGGTCAGTCCCGATGGTGATTCTCTGGCCTACTGACAGGTCTGTTGCGCTGGTGCAGTGCAGTACGCCGGTGCCTGAGGTTCCAGTGCAGGTCGTAGCGCCGCCATTCGGTGCTCCCGTCGTTCCTGTCTGGTAGACAACATCCAAAGCATACCGTTTGCCGTTGGCCCCGCTCCAATAGACGGGGGGCGCCAAAATCTGGCCCGCAAACAGTGTGGTTCCATTGGGGAGAGCCGCAAAGGCCGTGTCCGAGTAAAGAAAATGAGATGCCTGAATGCCGTCTTGCCACAACTGGCTCACATTCACATCGCCAATCAGCGAGATTGGCGATTTCATGGTGTAGTAGCCGCCGTCGCTGTTGGTCGGCGGAGCGTAGCTCAACAGCGGAATCCACCCGGCAGCCCCGTAGATATCCTTCCTCATCAACTCCGGAATCCCGACCCAGCGGGTCGTCGTGTTGGGCGACACTCCGCTTGGAAAGCCTCCGTTCAGAATGCTCAGACCTAGAACCTGGTCATTCGCAGGAGACATGACGAAAGACGGAAAATTGAATCCCGCCGAGCTTGTCGTTGCCGGGGCCACCCAAGTGTTTTCAAGGTCCAGGAAAAAACCTCCCGCGGTCGACGGGCAATCGTACATCGTGAATGCGCCCAGCCCAGACGTAAGAGAAGTGTTGATCTCGATCTTCATGTTCCTTGAGGTAAAATGAATGCCGGCCGAACTCGCACAGGCTGAATTGTCTAACATCACCGCGGCGCCGCTGCTTGAGGAGCCATAACTGCTCCGGCTGTTGTCCACGGTTCCATTCGCGATTCCAAAAGAGTCGGCGCTTGACACTCTCCAATAAATTCCCGCAACGCCCGCTCCGTCCGATCTCCAACCCTTGTCGAATTCAACGTTAATCCCGCCGGCAGAGAAGTAATAACTGTATTCGCTGGCCCCAGAGACCCATGCATTCGTAACGCGCGTGCCTGTGTCGACTCGAGAACCAAAGTAAAAGCCCACATTGTAAGGCTGCCCGGTGCCTGCGCTGGTGAGTGCGATATTGTCGACCGCCTGCTCATAGCGGGCGCTCGAATCAAATGCAACCATCACGTTCACCGTGGTTGCCGTGCCCGAGTCGCTGATTGTCGAGACATTACTCCAGCCCTGCGGAAGCGTTATTTCAAACTGCGTGGATGAAAGCCCGGTAGATAACACCTGAGCGATCGTCCTGTTGAGAAAAGGCCCGGCCGTCAAGCCCTGAATCTCCACCCACTTACCTGCCGTCAAACTGTTCGCGGCAGTGAATGTGACCACGTTCGATGTAATGCTGAATGCGGTGATCGTCGACACCGCACCTGCCGCAGGACTATTCCAGATCAATCTCGGCGGCGCATTCTCCACGCTCGAACTTCCGATGACCCCCTCAATCTGGCAGGAGTCATACGCGTTGATCGTGGACGAGACAACATAGGAGTGATCGCCCGGAAACTCCACCACTCCGCCAAACGGGAGCACTCCGCCGTTGTAGCACGCATTGAAAGCCGCTTGAATCGCGGCAGTGTCATCCGTGCCCCCATCTCCCTTTGCGCCAAATGCCGGGTTCGTAACGTCGTAGCGCGGCCCGATGCTGGTGTTATTCGCCACGGAAAATGTTGTCGAAACGCTTACCGGGCCGGTGAAGGACGCACCCGTCAGCGCCGCTCCGCCGAGGTTCACCAGCGCGCCTGATGCGGTCGAAGATCCTGTCCCTCCCGCCGTCACCGATACCGTGCTTGCACCGGAGATCGCAGTTCCATTACCGCTGTAATAGGCAATCTGGCCGCTGGTCCCCGCGTTGATCGTGCCATTCATGCTACCTGTGCCGCAGGCTGCGCCAGTGTTGGTGATGAATCCAGAGTTGTCGATCTGGAGACAGTTATGACCGCTGGTCGCAGCGAGTCCAGGAAACTTGATCGCCTCCGTTCCCGCGAAACTGGCATACAAGCTGCTGTTGCTTCCACCATAGATGTTGAATGCCGCCCCAGAGCCGGACTCATAGTTGACCCGCACAGCTCCTGAGGTATTCGAAGCATTAATGTACGTGTCGCCAGTGTTTGTGCTCTGGTAGGCCTTGAAGCTGTCCAATCCCCCTGTCGCCGAGTTCAACGACCAGTTATTGCTCGCGTCCTTCACCATGCTCCATTGGCCATTGCCATTCCAGTCCCTATAAATGAACGACTCAATCTGGCTTGTGGTCGCCCCGGCCTGAAGTATGGAATCGATTTCCGCATTTGCCTGGTTCGCGACAGTCGTCGTTCCAGTGAACGCAGATGTTCCGCCCACCTGCAGCGTCCCGCTCAGTTGTGTGTTTCCCGCAACAGCTACACCATTCGACCCGTTTGAAGTTACTCCGGGTAACAAGTTAGCCATCGCCCCGGAGGCGGTCGAAGATCCTGTCCCTCCGGCAGATACGGGCACCGTGTTGATTCCAGACACCGCTGCGCCGTTCGCGGCATAATAAGCAATCTGTCCGCTCGTGCCCGAGTTCACCGTTCCCGAACCGCTTCCTGCGCCGCACGCTAACCCTGTATTCGTGATAAATCCCGAGTTATCGATCTGCAAGCAGTTATGGCCGCTGCTGGCAGCTAGTCCCGGGAACTTGATCGACGCCGTCCCCGTGAAACTGGCATACAGGCTGGTGCTATTGCCTCCGTAGATGTTGAACGCCGTCCCCGCTCCAGTCTCGTAATTGATACGAACAACCCCGGTAGGGGTTGAGGCGTCGACATAAGTGTCGCCACTGTTGGTGCTCTGGTAAGCCTTGATGCTATCCAATCCGCCCGTCGCCGAATTCAGCGCCCAGTTATTGCTCGCGTCTTTCACCATGTACCACTGGCTGATTCCGTTCCAGTCCTTGTAACTAAAAGATTCCTTCTGGCTCGTCGTCAAACCCGCCCAAAGTGTCGCGTCGATCTCCGTATCCGCCTGATTCTTCACCGTTGGAGTACCGACAAAGGTTGTAACTCCGCCAACCTGCAAGGTGCCGTTGAACTGCGCATTCCCGGTGTTGCCTATCGTTGCAACAGTCGTCTCGCTTGGACCGCCCGAACCGATGACGACTCCGCCGGTCCCCGAGTTATTCGATCCGTTCAGCACCACCGCGCCCGTCCCGGCAGAATTGATCACCGTCTGGTCGTTGGTGCTCGACTGGCCGTTGTTGTACTGCCCAACCGAAATGCGGTAAACGTTATTCAACTCATCCAGTATCTGATAGAACTGTTCTCCTGCAGTCGCGTCGCTCAGCCCCATTGTCCACCGGTATCCATAATCGGTCTGATAGCGGTCCAGCAATCCGCGCTCATTTCCAACTCCAGTGCCGATCCGATAATGGTTAGTAACTGTGGCGTCCTTCTGGCTTCCATACCAGTCACCATTCATGCCATTAAAACTTCGGTGAAAGGTATCCAGGAAGCTATTCCGCGTGCCGTTATCGGTCAGCAGCCCGGTAAACATCGTTCCCCCGGTCATCCAGTCGTTATAAGCGCTGCCTGCATCAGCAACCACCTGGTTGCTTGAGTTCTCATTCCGCAGTCCAACAATCGTGTTGTCCTGCGCGTTCGCACCTAGATGCAATACTGTTCCGCACCCCTCAACGTCTCCGCCGGTAAACGTGTTTCCATCGCCTTGCTGCAGGTTGATCCCGATCGTCCCGCTGACCGGGCTTCCATTGCTCGTCGGGCAGTCGATGTGCAGCCGCACAAAGGTGCTGGCATTCAGCCAATCCGTTGTCGCCGAATTCGTCACTTGGTGCCCGATGGCATTCAGCGCTGTTTGAAATCCATTGAATGCGTTGTCGAGAAACGTTCCGCCTGTGTAATTCCCCGTCCCATCCAGAGTCATGCCAGTCTGGTTCGAGTTACCTAGGAAATACAAACTCTCAAGGTCCATCTCTTGTGTGCGGTATGCAATCAGTCCCAGTGCCGACGCGCTGCTTGAACTTGTCGTATTGATCAGCACGTTATCCAGATGGAAGCCCATGGTATCGACGGCATAGGTCGGATCTCCCACCTGCACCATTGCGCCGGTCCCGGAGTAGAGAAACACCGTCCCGCCCTGGCTCCCGCTTGCCGTGCTTGCGCCGCGCAAAGAACACCCGCGCAGCGAAACATTCCTCGTTCCCGCTGTCACAATCAATTCGTGGCTTGTCGAAACCGTCGCGCAGGGCAGCAGGATCGCCGCATTTGCCGTTGAGATCGTCAGATTCGATCCCATCGACAGCGTTCCGGTGAAATTGCGCGCATCGCAAGTACCGCCATTGGTCGAACTCAATCCGCTCAGGCATGCGCTTAGCTTCGCTCCAAAATCCGCTCCTGGGAACTGGTCAACCTGAAAGAGTCCGCCGATCTGCGTGGCCGTCAGTGGACCGGTCATTGTCCCGCCTGTGATCGGCACTGCCAATGCTGCATTCTCATCCACGTAGTGCTTGTCCGCCGCCTGTAAAGGCTGTGTCGGATCACAACATAAGGTCAGCGGCCCGGTCATCGTTGTGTCTGATATCGTCAGTACGCCGCCGGCGAGCGACTCGATCGCCTGATCCACATACGACTTACTCACCGCCTGAACGGCCTGCGCCGCCGGCATCAATTGCGACTGAATCTGCGCCAGAGTCGCCTGCGCCGCTGCCGGCACCACCCAATACTGAGTATTCGATGTGCCGTCACTCAGATAGTAGACCGCCGTGTAATAGAGCCCCGCCGGTGACGCCCCTTGATTTGGAGCCAGATTGACGCTTACGAATCCATCCGGAGCAATCGTCACTGTCGTTTTACCGGCGACCACCAGTTGACCGATCGCGGTCGTGAACGATGGCCAACTCACCACGAGCGTCCCCGATCCCGGCTGGCCGTTTGCCAGATACACGGTGCCCTGAACAGTTGTCGTGCTAATCGCCTGAGCCCGCGCCGCAACTCCTAGCACGATTCCCAACAGGCACACAACCATCGACAACCATCCCGTCAATCTACCGGCATGCAACCACTTGTGATTCGTCAACTTCATCCGTCTCTCTTCTTTCTTCCTGGGACCACCGCAGAGTTCCATTTCTCTCTGTCTTCATCCCGAAAACTAACTCAGGTCCAATGAACCGCAGGTTGAATTCGTTCCGCCCTGGAAACTCGCTAACTTTCTAACTCGCCATCCTGCAAAGCGAGGATAACTCGCTGCACTGGTTGTTAAACGGTTTGCTCAACAATCCCGTTCGCGTTGACACAATCCGGACTCGGCTTCGGTTTCATCCAACTCGCCGTCCCACTCGGGTTCAGAAGCCAGTTCCTCGGCCAGACTGCAAAGATGCTGAACCGCGGCTTCGTCTTCGCAGTCGATCTGTCCCTCCGCCAGCGTAATCAACAGCTTCGCGCTCACATTGTTTCCTGCAAGAGTCTTCTTCAAGAGCGATTTTGCGATTTTATCGCTGTTGGCCTCAAGAGTCTTGTCGGCGGCTTCTTTCATCTTTGCCCTTCCCCGGCCGACCCTTTTCTTCTCGGTTCCGGTTCCGCCCGGCTTTCTTCTTACCGCCCTGCTCTTCTTCGCCACCACCATAGCTTCACCAATCCAGTCCCAACCTT
Source organism: Occallatibacter sp. (assembly GCA_050015115.1). Taxonomy (GTDB): domain Bacteria; phylum Acidobacteriota; class Terriglobia; order Terriglobales; family Acidobacteriaceae; genus Telmatobacter. Next base: position 267 of record JBEKCA010000042.1, on the reverse strand, counting down.
CCACGACTTTGCAATCTTCCTAGAATTGCAGGGGGCGCTCTCATGGGAGCCACCCTTCATTCGCGTAAAACTCCGTTCACCCTTGAGAACAAATCAGGAAAGCATAACTTTTTCCCACTCATCTGGTTTCTCATTGAATGTTCTTAGCTTAGGGTCTGCGCATAAATAACCTGAACGTATGATTGTGACGTTGTATTCTTTTCGCATGGGTAATGAGTTGGTCATCTTGCGAAAGAAGTACCGGATGGTACAAGCTGTTCTGGATGA
>JBEKCA010000041.1:0-38940 GCA_050015115.1 Occallatibacter sp. | reverse complement strand
GCATGAAGCAGCGCCACTGGCGCCAGCAACATGACTAGACAGAAGGCGAATCGCATGATCGCGCTCTGTGAATATCTACTCTGCATTGTGTTCTCCTTTTCATTTTTTTGAAATCAGTGATTGCATTCGTTAAGAGCCTCGGCTCGGAGTATTTCGTGCCGGTGCATCGTTCTTGCGCGACTTAGTTTCGTATGATTCCTAAACAAGATAGCGCCCTTAGCCTCTTTTTTGAAACCGATTGGCTGGCATCATCCCAACCCGGATCTTCCAAGCAGAAATGCGTCCTCAGGCCCCGGAATCATGGCCTGGGCTGCCGCAGAAAAATAGTGCACAGTCCGGAATGCCTTAAGACTCCGGGCAGATTCGTCGATGACAGGCTTTATCTGATTCGAGAGAATAGCTCTGCTCATTTATCTCCGCTGCGGTTCAACAATAAACAAATGCAGTATCGACGAAGGGTGATTCACTTCAAGGCAGCGGCGTCTTAAGCTTTCAATGAATGCGGCAATTCGTCATTATCCCAACCGGCTTTCAATCGCCTTCGTGGGTACGGGATTTGGAACCTTCCTTAATCCCGGTGAGGATTGACGGTTATACAGAAGTGCCAAAAATCTTGCGATGCAGGATCTGTGCGCTAGAGATGTGATATTCACAGAACCCAGCACCGTCGGCAAGTATCTATGAGCGCCAAAGTAAATGTCAAGTCTTTTGTTCAACCCTTTGATCGTCTACGGTGCAAATTGTCATTTCTGCTAATGACGGGTGGCCGAATGGACTTTGCGCTAAAGGGCGAGCGTCAGGGCTGATCATTCAGTTTGATCAACATCCAGCCGGATTTTCGGAGCGGATACTGCTCGGTTATGCGAACTACCGGTGGCAGGATTCCCGCGTTCGCTGTTGACTCCTGCTCGTCAGTTGGTCTTCATCAGCGTCGCAATCAGCGTGTCCTTGCGCCGGTTGGCGATTCCATCGATATTCGCGAGCACGCGTGACCAAACGAAGAATGCCATCCCAGCCAATGCCACGAAAAGCGGCACCGCCAGCCAGGGGTCGTTCACGTACCAGGACACGGCGAAGACTGCTGCGCCCACAACCATCACTCCCACCTCGACCAACAGGCTGGTCATCGCATTGGCCTGCGACCCGCGCTGCCGTGAAATGCGGCCGGGATTGATGCGATAGGGCATGGTGAGCGAGAGAATATTGCCTGCCGCCAGGTTGCAAGGCAGCGCAAAGAGCAGCCACGCGGCGGTAGCCACTATCATGACACCCTCCGATGGGCCCAGCCGCAGAGTAGTGAGAACCGCAGCCAGCAGGGCGTCCGCGCAGAAGAGCAGGGCATGAAAAATATTCTTGGCCACAAGAACGGTTCGGATCGGTGTCGGCGAGAGGAACAGCAATTGAATTCCTGCTCCTTCAGTGCCCAGGTTGTTGTAGAAAAACTGGGTAAAACCCAGCAGGGCGTAGGCAATGCAAAGCGGCAGCGCAAATTGGAAGTGATTCGTCATACCGGACGAACCGTTGTGAAAGACGCCGGCAAGGATGAAGACCATCAGCACCGGCACGCCCAGCGCCCAAATCAGCGGGAGGGTTCGTAGCAGATTGTGCAGATCCTTTTCAATAATTGCCGCAATGATTCCCGAGCCGCCAGGCCGTCGCGCGGGCTCGCGCCGGGATTGAATGGCTCTTACTTTGGTATGCGTCGTAATCGCTTTGCGCTGTATAGGCGCCTGGCCCAGGTTTTCGCCGCGATACTCAGCTCGGAGACGGCTCGCGAGCACCGCTCCAGTGGCGATCGCAAACAGGCCGAGCAGGCTCATTGATCCCAAAGCAGGCGCAGCCCCTGTAACCTCGGACTCTATAATCGCTTGCGCGGCCAGCCCCGGCGGCAGCCAGCGCTGCACCGCTTCCGTGGTCTTGATCCAGGGCAGATACCTGGCCATCACCCTGCTCAGGTTCTCATCCCGTTCTTGTCGAGTGGCGTATCCATGATGGTGATTCTGATGGAGCGCGGGATTCAGCAATTGCAGGCTCATCAGCAGGATCATGAAGATGGCGCCGACGATCTCCCGCGTCTTGCGCTGCGACAGCCAGCGGTCGATCCAGGCAAAGATGGCACGCACGAGAAAGATGTTGAAGAGCGCAAAAACTGCCAGGGCCAGCACCGCCCATCCAGAGAGTTGCGGCTGTGCTACGCTGATTCCGACCCAGAGACCAAGGCAGCACAGCGCGCCCAGAATACTTGAGACATCCCCCAACCCGAAGGCCACGTACAGCATGAAATACGACCGGAAGCTCACCGGAAAGCGCAGCAAAATGCTCAGATCGAACTGTTCCTGAAGCGAGGCCAGCATGACCGGAACGAGCTGCCAGAGGAGGAAGACCGCCCAAAACAGGATCGGCAAAAACTGCCATTCCCTCTCGGAAACCACAAAGTACGCGCCGACGCCCATCAGCGCTCCGGCTCCCAGCCCGAAGCCTGCATACAACACAAATGCCATCGTGCGCATGCCAAACTCAAAGGCGCCCATTTTGGACCGCAATCCATTGACAAAGATGTGCCAGCGCAGCGCCGCCATGGCGGCGTACTGTGCGCGTGCGTGCGCACTCTGTGCCGCGCCGGATTCCATCTCCGGGGCTCCGATTGGTCCATTCACGGGCGGGCCGCCTGCGTTCAAGCCCGCCCCGTTTACGCGAGCCATGATAGCTCCTGCGCCGGGTCTATTTGCCCGCCCGCGCCGATGATCGAAAGGAAGATCTCTTCGAGGGTCAGTCGCTGCTCCTCGCCCGAGCCGGGCAGCGTGCTGGCCACTCCAGCGCGCAACTCGTCGAGCGACCCGTTGGCCACAAGGTGACCCTGCGAAATGATCGCTACATGGCTGCACAGCCGCTCGACGATTTCAAGTACGTGGGTGGTCAGGAAGATGGTCGCACCGCGATTCAGCATCCCTTGCAGCATGGTCTTGAGCATTCCGGCAGCAATTGCGTCGACGCCCTCGAATGGCTCGTCGAGAAAGAGCACTTTGGGCCCGTGAATCACCGCCGCGGCCATGGCCAGCTTCTTCTGCATTCCATGAGAGAAGTCGGTGACCAGCTTGCGGCTCTCGTTGGCGAGCTGCATGAATTCAAGCAGCTCATTGGTGCGCTGGCGGGTGGTCTCGCGGTCCAGACCATACATGCGGCCGACAAAGTGGAGGTATTCGGGAGCGGTCAACCGGCCAAGCAGTGCCATGCCTTCGGGGACAACGCCGATCTGGCGCTTGAGTTCGAGCGCGTTCGCGCTGAACGGCTGTCCGAGAATCTCGATGGCGCCTGAAGTCGGCTCCAGCAGACCGGTGAGCATCTTGATGGTGGTGGATTTCCCCGCTCCGTTCGGCCCCAAAAAGCCGAAGAACTGGCCAGGAGCCACGCTGAGTGTCACATCTTCCACAGCAGTGAGCGCGCCGAAGCGCCGCGTGAGCCCGTGGGTCTGAATCGCAGGAGTTTCCATCTGCAAGCAAGGATAGCAAGATTGGTCGATTGGACAAAGCGGGGTGGCGGCGCGGCCGCTGTTGCAGAGTCGATATCGTTCCGAGGCCGGACGCGGTAATATCGGGAAAACATCTGGAGAATGCGATGCTCGTAAAGCTGGCTGGCAGGCTCAAGTGGGAGCGGACAGGCGATGGCATTCGTGTGGTGATCCCGGTGCGGGTCAGTTGGATCGCTTTCAGGAAGAGTCTGTGGGAGCCCTGCTTTTATTCGCTTGCCTTTTTTCTGCTTGAGCCATTCATACGTAGCCCCCATGAAGCCGATCCCGGCTGGAAGGGGTGGCTTGGGATGTGCGCAATGTTTTTTGCGATCTGGTTTGTCGGATCGTTGTTTCCGGGAAAGATCGTTTTGATTCTGAATCGATCGACGATGATCATTCAACGCTGGAGCTACGGAATCAAGCGAAGCACATGCAAATATTCAACGGAGCGCCTGAATAATTTGCGCTTCGTTGCAGCATCAAATTGCGAAGAGATTAGAAACGAGCTTCGCCAGAGCGAGATGCAGGTTGATCAAGAGTTGAGAACGTACCACTTCGCCGAAGGAATCACGGAACATGAGGCTGACGCCTTGATCGAAAAGATGATGGAAGTTTACAGCTTTCCGAAAGAACCGGCGCAATAACACGAGAACGCAAGAGGAGTGCACGATGCTCGAAGCCGCTGCTGGGAAACTCAAGTGGGAACCGTGCGATCAAGGCATTCGCGTGGAACTACCGGCCCCGCTCGACTGGCTTCATGTTCTCCGTTCCAGCGCATGGAATCTCTGCTTATTGCTTATCGTTTATGTTAGTGTGTCGTTTCGTCACAGCTTTCGCGGGCCCTGGTGGTTCCTCCCAGCGTTTGCACCCCTCTATGTGGCGAGCGGGATTTGGAATATTCTCCGGCGCAGAACCATCCTGAGCCTCACACCCAGCGAGATGACCCTCAACAGAGGAATTCGTGAGACCAGTCGGAACACGCGGGTATTCGCCAACGAACGGCTACACAATCTGCGCTATCGCGTCTCGCACCATAAGCAAACGGCTGAATATGAGGATGTCAAGAACTCTATTATTTGCGACGTTGAGGGCCGTACGATTGCGATCATGAGCGGGATCTCGAAGGAAGAAGGAGAAGCCTTGATCGAAAAGATGATGGCGATTTACAAGTTTCCGAATACGATAAGGGCAGATAACCACGGAAGATAAGCTGATAACAGGAGCACACGATGCGCGAAAAGCTGGCGGGAAGGCTCAAATTGGAACGGACCGGCATGGGGATTCGCATTGAGATTCCCTCTCAGGCGGGTTGGCTTGCAGTGTTTTTCGGCTTTTGGCTCGCGTTCTGGTCGGCAACCGGTTGGTTTTTTGCGGCCATGGCTTCCACTACGAAGAGCCCCGAGGCTGTCCCTTGGAGTTTTGCCGTCGCATGGGCGCTCGGCTGGATCGTGATACTGAGCGCGTTGATCTTGTGCCTCGCGGGAAGAACCACATTGACCCTCGACGAGTCTGAGATGGAGATTCGACGCCGAATTCTGAGAATGGAATGGGGTTCACGCCGCTTTGCCACCAAGGATGTGCTGAACCTGAGGTACATTCCTTCCCTCTCGCTGCGCGGCTGGGAAGGCACGACCTACACGACTTATACAAGCGCCAGCCAGATACGATTTGAGGCAGATGGCAAGACGCGCAGATTCGCGTTGGGGATCAGTGACATTGAGGCCTTCGCGTTGATCGACCGGATGCTGGAGGTCTATCAATTCCCCAGAGACCGCGCGCTCGAATACATCGGAAGGCCGTAGAGGCAAGCTAACCCTGGTCGGCTTCCTCCGGTTCGCCCAGCGGATCGTTGTCGCGGTCGGTGACTTCGACAACTGCGGCTAGATTTGCAGCCAACTTGGAGGTCCAGGCTGACTGGGGAGCGCGCCAGCTCCAATTGCCCGCGGCCACGGCAGGCGTATTCATGCGGGCCTCGGAGCCTAGTTCGAGAAGATCTTGCGCGGGTACGATGGCAACCTCGGCTACGCTTGATTCCAAGGCACGGATGAGCGGCCAGACGGGACTCTTGTCGACCGGTCCCACATAAGCCTCGACAGCTTTGCGCTCGGCTTTGGAGGCCGTCTGCCACCAGCCGAGGGTTGTGTCGTTATCATGCGTCCCTGTGTAGGCCACGGTGCCTGGGGTCATGCGATGCGGCAGGTGGATGTGCGCGCCCCTGTTGCTGAAGCCGAATTGAAGGACCTTCATTCCCGGCAGGTCCAGCGCCTTGCGAAGAGCGATGACCTCAGCGGTGATGAGGCCCAGATCTTCAGCCACAAGCGGCAAGGGCCCCAGCACGTTTTCCATGGCGCGGAAAAGCTCAAGACCGGGCGCTTTGACCCATTCGCCGTTGACCGCCGTCTCCTCCGCGGCAGGGATGGCCCAGTAGGCCTCGAAGCCGCGGAAGTGGTCGAGGCGGACGATGTCATAAAGCTGGCACGCGCGGCGGACGCGGTCGATCCACCACCCGAAGCCCTGCGCGGCGAGCAGATCCCAGCGGTAGAGCGGGTTGCCCCAGCGCTGGCCGGTGGCTGAGAAATAGTCGGGCGGCACGCCGGCGATGCGGATGGGCTGGAGATCCTCGTCGAGTTCAAAGATCTCGGGGTGAACCCAGACGTCTGCCGAATCCATGTTGACGAAGATGGGCAGGTCGCCCATGATGCGGATTCCATGCTCGGCCGCGGCCTCGCGCAGGTCGTTCCACTGAAGAGAGAAGGCGAATTGCAGGACCTGCTCCTCGGCGATGCGTCGCGAGTGAGTGGCGGCGGCTTGGGCCAGCGCCTCAGGCTCGCGGCGGCGCAGGGGCTCCGGCCAGACGGTCCAGGCGCCCGTATTGTACTGGCGGCGCAGCTCGGCATAGAGGGCGTAGTCGGCGAGCCACGCGGCCTCTGCCTGGCAGAACTCCTGATACTGGGCCCATTGCGTGGCGAGTTGCGGATTGGATCTGTCGGCGGCAGGTCCGCGGTCGAGGAAATTTCCCGCGGCCTCATCGAGTAGCCCGACCTTGCGACCCTCGATCTCTTCAAAGTTGACCGGGCAACTGTCAGTGCCCTGGCCGGAAATGCGCTCGGGGGCGATCCAGCCCCACTCGGCGAGGAGTTCAAGGCTGATGAGGAAGGGATTGCCCGCGAAGGCCGAGGTGCCCGCATAGGGCGAGTTGCCGTAGCCGGTGGGGCAGAGCGGCAGAACCTGCCAAACGTGCTGCTTGGCGGCGGCTAAAAAGGCGAGAAACTCGTGGGCTGCGGGGCCAAGATCCCCAATGCCTCCAGCGGAGGGCAACGAGCTGATGTGGAGGAGGACTCCCGAGGAGCGCTGAAATTGCATATCTCCATTATCGGCTGGTTGGGTCAGTCGATCATTTGGCGGCGTGTGACAGATATAATCGGTCTGTCTGGCAGCCGAAAGCGCCTGAACTTCAAGGAATTCCGCTAGAAGGAGATCTCTTGCAATATCGATTGGGCCGATTCTCTATCTCGTTGTTGGCATTATTAGCTTTGGCGCAATTGGCGTGGGCTTTTCCAGCCAAGGTTTCTGCTCTACTCACAAGGAAATCGGAGCCCGCGGAGCCGGTTACGCTCAACGCAGGCTGGCAGTTGCAGGATGTGGCCAAAGCGCCGCAAGCGGGCGCCGAAGTGTCCGCGCCCGGTTTCTCGACGACAGGCTGGTACACGGCCACGGTTCCGGGAACGGTGCTGACGACCCTGGTGAACAATCACGTCTATCCCGAGCCGCTTTATGGTGAGAACAACCGGCCCGAACTGATCCCCGAAAGCCTGGCGCGGACCTCGTATTGGTACCGCACGGCTGTCGATATTCCGAAAAGCTATGACGGGAAGCATGTCTGGCTGAACTTCGACGGCATCAACTATTCGGCGGTGGTTTGGGTGAATGGCGCGCAGGTCGGCACAATGCGCGGAGCTTTTGTTCGCGGCATCTTCGACATCACGGCCAACGTGAAACCAGGCAGCAAAGCGGTTGTCGCCGTGCTGGTGACGCCCGAGCCCCACCCCGGCGATCCGATTGAACACACGATCCGCAACGGTTTGGGAAAGAATGGCGGCATCACCGCGATCGACGGGCCGACTTTTCTCTCGACGATCGGCTGGGATTGGATTCCGGGGATTCGCGACCGCGACACCGGCATCTGGCAGAAGGTTTTTCTTTCGGTGACGGGCCCGGTGGTGGTGAAGGACCCGCTGGTGACGACCGATCTTCCGCTGCCCAGCACCGACTCGACGGATGTGGCGATCAAGGCAACGGTCGAGAATGTCAGCGACAAGCCAGTGACGGGCGTGCTTTCGGGGACCATCGAAGAGATCGCGTTTGAAAAGCAGGTTGAGCTGGAGCCGCACAGCAAGCAGATTGTGAGCTTCGACCAAAAGGACACACCGGCGCTGCATATCGAGCACCCAAGGCTGTGGTGGCCTAACGGTTATGGCGCGCAGAATCTCTACAAGCTGCATCTCAGCTTCAAGATGGACAAGCAGGAGTCGGATGCGCAGGACGTGAGCTTTGGCGTCAGGAAGATTACTTACAGCGTTCCCGGCACCGACACGCTGACCATCTCGGTCAATGGCGTTCCTGTCTTCATTCGCGGCGGCGACTGGGGGCTGGATGAGGCGATGAAGCGCATTCCGCGCGAGCGGCTCGAGGCGCAGATTCGCATGCATCAACTGGCCAATCTGAATCTGATTCGCAACTGGGTGGGCCAGAGCACCAGCGAGGATTTCTACGAGCTTTGCGACAAGTACGGCATTCTGGTGTGGGACGAGTTTTTCCAGCCGAACCCGAGCGACGGACCCAATCCGACCGACCTTCCGACCTATATCGCCAACGTGCGCGAGAAGATTCTGCGCTTCCGCAACCATCCTTCGATTGCTCTCTGGTGCGCTCGAAACGAGGGCTTTCCGCCGCCGGAGATCGACGCGGCGCTGCGCAAACTGCTGGCCGAGCTTGAGCCGACGCGGCGCTACCAGCCCAGTTCCACCGATGGTGCTGGAGTGCGTTCAGGCGGCCCTTATTTCTGGCGAGCTCCGCGCTATTTCTACATCGTGACGGACGATTTCTTCAAGACCGAAACCGGCACTGTCTCCGTGCCGACGCTTGAATCGATTCACGGCATGATGCCCAGGAAGGACTGGGAGACGATCAACGACGATTGGGCCGAGCACGATATGGCCAGGGGAGCGCAGCGCGGAGACAGTTACCCCGGCACGCTGGCCGCGCGTTATGGCAAGGTCGCCAATCTGGCCGATTTCGTGCGCAAGGCGCAGTTAATGAACTACGAGAGCTTCCGCGCAATGTACGAGGGCCGCAACGCGAAGATGTTCCATCCGACGACGGCTGTCATCACGTGGATGAGCGATCCGGCGCAGCCCAGCTTCGTCTGGCAGCTCTACCACCACGACTTTGAACCGAACTCATCGCTCTTTGCGGTCAAGAGCGCGGGAGAGCCGGTGCATATTCAGTTCAACGAGGCCGAGGGCGATTTGGAGGTGATCAACAATCTGCCGCAGCCGTTGACCGATGCTGTGGCGCACGTTTCGGTTTATCTTCTCGATGGATCGCTTGCGGAGCAGTACGAGACGAAGGTGACGGCAGAGGCAAGTTCCGCGACGAGCTTTGGACCTGTCAAGTTTCCCGATCTGCTCACTTCGACGCACTTCCTCAAGCTCGAACTCGACGATGCGCAGGGCAAGGTCATTTCGACGAACTTCTACTGGCGCGGCGAGCCGGGTTATCCGGATGTTCTTACCGATCTCGACAAGATGCCGAGCGTCCCGATCGAGTTTCAGGTTGCACGTTCGGATGCGGACGGCAAGCGCGTGTTGACGCTCACGGTGCACAATCCAACGGCAAACATTGCCTTGATGGCTCATCTGCAACTGCGCCGCCAGCACTCCGGCGAACGCATTCTGCCGGTCTTTTACAGCGACAACTACTTCTCGCTGGTGGCGAACGAGTTCAAGACCATCACCATCGAAGCCGATCTGAGCGCATTCAAGGGCGATGATCCGCTGATCACTGTGGATGGATGGAATGTGACGGCAGTGCCTGCCAACCTGCATGACGTCGACATCGAGCCGAATCTCGACGCCCAGCCCGGCCACTCGCCGGTGACCGGAATGCCTTTCGAGACCAAAAACCTGCGCTGACAAGCTTTCGGCAGCAGAGAAACGAAAGGCCCGCAAGCCATCCGGCCGCGGGCTTTTCAGTTGGTGGATGAATGTCGGACTAGCGTTTTCGCAAATCGTGCAGACTTGAACCTTGCCGGTCTCCCACCCATTCCGCAAAAAACGCGAAATGGATGGGGCACGGAGGTCTATAGTGAAGGCAAAAATGCTCTAGGAGCCGGGAAGCGCCTCACCCTTCTGCTTCAAAAACTGGATGCGATTGTGCTTTTTGTAGTCGGCCATGATCGTGCCCAGAAAGACATTAAACGCCTCTCCGCGGTGCTGATCGAGGATCTGGTCCTTGGTTTGGTCGAGATTCTTTGTGATCTCGTCGGCCGTCGGCTCCTGCTTGTCGAGGATCTTCGCCACAACGCCTGTTCTGCCGGCGTTGATGGGTCCGCTGATGCTGCCAACCGCGAGGTCAAAGAGTTGCGGCGCAACCTGGCCAACCTGACCGAAATCGGGCACCTGTCCAGACTCGCCTACCAGGTCGCTGGTCTTGATGGTCGCGCCCACTTGCTTGGCGGCCATATCCAGATCGTTTGAGGCCTTGGCCTTGTTGGCCAGTTCCTGTGTCTTCTGGTTGAGCAGAAGCGGAAGCTGTTCGCTGCGATAGTCGTCGGCAACATGGCTCTCCCAACTCGCGAAGTCTGGCGCATGTGCCGCAGCAACGCCGGTGACCTGGAAGACGGCATATCCCTCGCCGGTCGAGGCATATTGCGGCGGATCGCCCTGCTTGGATTCAAAAGCCTTCACCATAATCTGCGAGGAATCAGGCAATGCGGCAATCACATCTCTGGCGCCAAGCAGCGGGGTGGTCGCCAACTCAAGATGGTGGGCGGCGGCGGTCTTCTCCAAGCCATTTTTGACGGCCTCTGAGGTGAGCGCCTGCGCATAGTCCTGCTGAGCCTTGGCAGACTTTTGGCGAAGCAGCGTGGCCTGGATCGTGGGAAGAACTTCATTGATCGACTGGGAGTGCGCCGCCTGCCGCTCCTCGACCTGCACGATGTGATAGCCAAACTGCGTCTTCACGATCTTGGTGTCGCCGATCTTCTGAGTAAAGATGGCGTTATCGAACTCCGGCACCATCATGCCGCGGCGGGCAAAGCCAAGCTCGCCGCCTTTATCCTTGCTGCCGGGATCGTCGGAGTTCTGCTTGGCCAGGTCGGCAAAGTTCGCGCCGCCCTGAATCTGCTTGAGCAGACCCTCGGCCTTGGCCTTGGCCGCGGCGTCAGTCTTGGCGTCAGCTCCCTGCGCAACTTTGATGAGGATGTGGCGAGCGCGAGCCTGCTCTGGAACCGAATATTCAGACTGATGCGCGTTGAAGTACTGCTGGATCTCCTGCTGAGTGGGCTGCGAAACGCCGCCCGGCACTTGATCGGCGCTGAATGCAAAGTAGGTGATCCTGCGCTGCTCCGGCACCGCGGAAGCATAACGTGCGGCATTATTCTTGAAGAAGGCCTCGAGTTCGCTGTCCGATGGGTTGATCGACTTGCGCAGATCGTCCGAGGAGATGACCGCATACTCGAATTTGATCTTAGCGTTTTGCTTGCGATAGCTGTCGCGGACTTCCTTGTCGCTCACCGAAACCCCGGCGGTGATCAACGTCTCCAGCCGGTGGATGACGATGCTCTCTTTGACCTCTTGCTCAAACTGCGCAACCGACATATTGAACTGCCCAGTGACGAATGCGGTATAGCGGTCATCGCCAATGTAATTGCCATTGGGGAAGATGTATTCGCCAAACTGGCCCTGGTGCAGGAAAGCGCTCACATCTTCGTCGGTGGCGTGGATGCCCAGCTTCTCCGCTTCCGAGAGCATGATCTGCTGCTGCACAAGCTGTTGGCCAACTTGCTGCTCGATGAGGCGCTCGATCATCGGGTTGTCGGGATAGTGGCTACGCTGCATTTGCTGGTGGGCCATCTGGCTCACGCGCTGCTGGCTCACCGTCATGCCGGAAGAGAGCAAACGGCTGTACCAGTGGGGGTAAATCACGGCATAAGTATCGCCGGTTGAGGCTCCCATGCCGGTAAGGCCGGGGATCAAGTACACCACCATGCCCACCGAAGCGGCGGCGATGACGACAACGAAGAATGCCTTGGTTACGCGATTGTCTCTTTGCAGGAAACGGATCATGGATGGACTCGGACCTTCGACTCTCTACGCACAGACATGCCAAACCGCCCTCTGAGGCCCGTGGGCCATAGGGCTGAGATTCGGCTGAATGCGCAATTGTCGCGCAATTTCGGCTTGGCGCGATTCTCTGCAATTATAGACGAGTGGGGACCGACCGGGGGCGGCGGCGATGCTCCGGCGCAAATCCTCTGCGAGGAAACTATGTTCGAACGCTATACCGAAAAGGCTCGACGGACGATTTTCTTCGGACGTTACGAGGCTAGCCAGTTTGGCTCGCCTTGTATCGAGACCGAGCACCTGCTTCTGGGCCTGCTTCGCGAGGATACGGTCCTGGCCAATTGTTTTTTGCGCGCGCACAACGCGCTCGAATTGATCCGCAGGCAGATCGAGACTCAATCCCCCGCCCGCCAAAAACTCTCGACCACGGTAGATCTGCCACTCTCCGACGAGTGCAAACGTGTGCTGGCCTACGGGATGGAGGAGGCGGATCGTCTCGGTCACGACTACATCGGCACGGGACATTTGTTGCTTGGCCTGATGCGCGAAGAAGGCTGCTTTGCGGCGCAGATGCTGCAAGAACGCAAGGTCAGCATCGAGGAAGTACGCCGGGAGGTGGCAGCTGCCCCTCCAGGCATTCCGCCTTGGGAGTTGGAGAGGAGACGGCAGCTCGCCTCCCGCCCTGCAGAAGAGCAGGAGAAAGTAAAAAAACTCTCAGAGGAGGCGCGCGCAAGGATCCGCGCCATCATGGAAGGCCGTCAACAGGAGACGCTAAGGCCATTCCCAGGGCAAAGTATCCACGACCGTTGCACAGAAGAGGCGAGGCAAGCGCTTGTCCTTGCGCATGTCGAGGCCACAAAATTTGGATCACCCTGCGTGGAGGTTGAGCATTTGCTGCTGGGTGCGCTACACGTGGAAAAGACCCATCTCAATCTCTTCCTTCCCGATGTTGAATTGACAAAACATCTGCGCGCACAGGTCGAGGAACACACCTTGTTCTGCGAAGATATCTCGAATCGCACAACAACTCCATTCACCCTGGAGTGCCGGCGGGCGATGTTTTGTGCGAATGAAGAGGCTGACCTGATGCATAGAGAACGCATCGGTCCCGAGCATCTACTGCTAGGAATTCTCCGCGCGGAGCACAGTTTTGCGGCGCGTGTTCTGAGAGAACAGGGAGCAGACATCGATCGCATCCGCAAGGCGTTGGCCGTTCTGCCGCCCGAATCCGCCGAATAGCAGGAACAAACTGCCCAACCAAACAACGCACAACGGGCATCCCGAAAGCCGGGATGCCCGTTGTCTTTCAAGAGAAGGTCGATGCCGTTACCGCCAGTAGTAGTAGCCGCCGACCATGTAGTATGGCCGATAATAGACAGGTGGGTAGCCATAGGCATAGGGATAGCCAGCCGCATACGGTCCCGCATAGGGATAATAGGGGCGCCGGTAGAGAGTCGGACCGCCTTGATAGAGTCCCTGCGCCAGCCTGGCCGCCTCTTGCCGACTGACCGGAGTGACCGTAACCGGAGCCGCCAGGTGGAAGTCTACCAATGCCTCGGCGGGAATCCAGACGCCCGGTCCCGGAGTTGCCGCTGAAGCGGCAGTTCCCGCGGCGGCTCCTGCACCGGCTCCAATCGCGCAGCCGACGCCGCGGCCCGCGATGCAACCAATCATCGTGCCAAGCAACGTGCCGCCAACTACATCGTTAGCCGTTTGCGCGCCCTTGCCCGGCCCCTTGACCTTGAACTGGTCTGTCTGAAGCGGGTAGCTCTGGCCGCCAAGATCGAGTGATGTGAGCGTTAGCGCCAGTTCGGGGCTGCCGGCTAGTTCTCTAGCTTTCTTGATTTCTGTGACTACTCCGTGAACCGTTGCGCCGCGAGGAATCGCCAGCACGCCACCGACGGCTACATCGTGGATCAGGGTGAATTCCACCGGCGTGCCATCCTTGGCGCGTTTGCTCCTGACCGGCTCGTTGGTCCGCAACTGGAGCAGCGTTCCCTGGGAGACGGTCACGGGACCTGTTGGAGCCTCATAGCGAGGCCGCGTGCGAGTGAATTGAGGATTGGCGGTACCGTTCTGAGGCTGGGCTGGCGGCGCAGGCTGCGGCTGTGCTGACTGCGCCTCAGACTGGCTCTGAGGAGTCTGGGTGTCAGGCTGGCCCTGTGCCTGGCCCGGATACGGAGACTGCGCAGGAGCCGCCTGCGGCCCATCCGCCGGTGGCGGAGGAGGCGGCGGAGCCATCGATTCTTCCTGCTGACCGTCGGCCGGAGCCTGCTCGGCGGCGTCGGCAGCTGCCTTTGGATCGCCCACCTTCAGGTTGTTGTTGACCTTGGTGACGCCTGCCACACGGGAGGCAATCGACTCTGCCAGTTCGCTGGAGGCCTCGCTCGAGACCGTTCCCGAGAGTGTGACCTCACTCTGAATGGTGGCAGCGGTGATCAGGTCGTTTTTCAATGCTTTCGATGCATCAAGAGCATGAACCACGTCCATCTCGATCTGGCCATCCGAGCGCGATTCAACCGCTGGAGCCGGAGCAGCGGCCGGGGCCGTGTCCTGAGGCGTGTTTTGGGCCAGCGCAACCACGCCGCAAACGGCAACCAATCCGGCCCACGCCAGGGCCTTGAGAACAGAATTTTTGAGCATTGGCCGATCCATTGTTTTTACTCTCCTGAGCCTTGAGTCTTGCTGCCGCCTCACCCTTGTTTAGACGGGGTACCGCGGAAGGCGTCATGGGTGTGAACACGGCCACCGGGAAAAAGTTCCGCAGCGAAAGGGAGCATCGGCGGAACAGCCCGCGCCGTGGCGCGATTGCCCTTCGCGGTTCAAGACGTTAGACTGAGGGATCGAGAGGCCACCATGTTAGTCGTCATGAAGTCGCAGGCTACGCCGGAGCAGATCCAGGCGGTCTGCGAACACATCGAGCAGTTGGGCTTCCGGCCCCACCCGCTCCCTGGAGCCCAGCGCACCGCCATCGGCATCACCGGCAACCAGGGCGAAGTGGACCGCGGCAACCTGGAAGAGCTGCCCGGCGTCGCCGAGGTTATCCGAGTCTCAAAGGCCTACAAGCTGGCCAGCCGGGATGTGAAGGAAGAGGACACAGTCGTCCGGTTCGCGGGAACCGACGCCTCGATCGGCGGAGACGGTCTTGCGATCATCGCCGGACCGTGCTCCATCGAGAGCCGCGAGCAAGCATTCGCCATCGCCGAACAAGTGGCCGTCTCGGGCGCGCAGTTCTTCCGCGGCGGAGCTTACAAGCCGCGCACATCTCCTTACGCGTTCCAGGGCCTCGGACTTGAGGCGCTGCGCATCATGGCCGATATTCGCGAGCGCTTCGGGTTGCGCATCGTCACCGAGGCCATCGACAACGAAAGCCTCGACCTGGTGGCCGAGTGGGCCGATGTGGTGCAGATCGGCGCGCGCAACATGCAGAACTTTTCGCTGCTCAAGCGGGCAGGACGGCTGCGCAAGCCGGTGCTGATCAAACGTGGCCTGTCGGCTACGCTTGAAGAGTTTTTGATGGCTGCCGAATACGTGATGAGCGAGGGCAATTATCAAGTCATTTTGTGCGAGCGCGGCGTGCGCACCTTTGCCGACCATGCGCGCAACACCCTGGATCTGAGCATCATTCCCGCCATCCAGCGGCTCAGCCATCTGCCGATTCTGGTTGACCCGAGCCACGCCACGGGAAAGCGCGACAGCGTGCTGCCGATGTCGCGCGCGGCGATTGCGGCGGGTGCGGACGGCATCGTCGTGGAGGTCCACGATCACCCCGAAAAGGCTCTCTCAGACGGTCCTCAGTCCATCTATCCGGCCCAGTTTGCCGGCATGATGGACGAACTCGAACAGATCGCCCCGGTGGTGGGCCGCAAGCTGCCCCGCGGAATTCGAGTTGAGGCGGCCAAAGCGTGAACTCGAGACCCACCCAGCATCTGAACGCCGGACTCATCGCATGAACTCTTCGCTCGACCCGATCGCACGCCTCGTTGGCTTCACGCTGCTGGCACTGGCTCTCAACGGCTGCCGCTCGCACGACTTCCCGCAGTATCCGCCCAATTATCGCGAGTATGCCTACGTCACCAACGGCGGCAGCAATACCGTGACGGTAATTGACGTGGTCGACGTGCGCCTGGAGCGGGAGATTGCGGTGGGCGAGAATCCCGCTGCCGTCGCCGTCAGCCCTACCCGTAACGAAATCTATGTGGTTAATGCGGGTGCGCCGGGCAGGGACGGTTCGATTTCGGTGATCGACGCCGAGAAGAACACCGTCGCAGCAACCATCGCGGTTCACCGCCAGCCGGTCTCGATCGACATCGACCCCGCGGGCAATCTGGGATATGTGGCCGACTCCGGTTCGAACGCGATCTCTGTGGTGGATCTGAAGTCGCGACGCGAGATCGCAGCCATCGGCGTGGGCGAGGAACCAGTGGCCGCGCGGCTCACCCCCGACGGCAAAACGCTGGTGGTGGCCAACCGCAAGGCCAACTCAGTCAGCCTGATTGATCCAGCCACGCGGCGTGTGCGCCAGATCTTCGAGGGCTGCGTTGGAGCGAGCGACGCCGTGACTCTTCCGGATTCTTCCAAGGCATTTGTGGCCTGCTCGGGCGGGCATCAGATCATGGCTGTCGCGCTGGCTCGCGTTGAGACGCGTGCGGTTCAGGCCGGTTCGTCCGAAGCCGCCGCGCGGCCCGATCGTCTGGAGGCTCTGCTTGACGTTGGCCAGGCACCTTTGCAGTTGGCCCTCAAGCCTGACGGCGGCGAACTTTTCGCCATGAATTCACTGTCGAATTCAATCTCCGAGGTGGTCACCAGCACGGACGACGTCGGTGGCGCGTACCTGATAGGAGAATACCCTGTGCGCGGCCTCGTATCGGCCGATAATTCGGTGCTCTACGTAGCTAATTCCCACTCCCAGTACGTGACCTTCTACTCAATTACCGACGGCAAGCGCATCGGCTCGGTTCAAGTCGGCGACGGCCCAACTGCGCTGGCGTTTTCGAGCTCCGGCCTGTTGCTGTTTGTGGTCGATGCCCGATCCGGCGATGTCTCCGTGGTTCGCACTCTCTCGCACTCGCTTTTCACACTTCTCCCCGCCGGGCGCGCCCCCAATGCCATCGCGGTAAAGGCCTTCAGGCTGCCCTGAGCCAGGGCAGCCTTGAGCCCTCAATTGAGCGACAAGCCCTGGAATGGAATCTCGCGCCTGGAGATGGATTGGCGGATGGCCGAAGCCATCTTTCCGGAGAAGCGCCGGACAGCGGTCCAGCAGTTGGCAGCCAACGGAGTGGAAGAAGGTTCGAGGGTCCAGGGACGCGGCCGTCGATCTTCGGTGGTGTAGCCGGGGGGCCGGGTCATCGCGATCGTCTGCTCCTGGGCGGCCTCAAGATATCGAACCGCCAGCTGAGCGTGGTACTCGGCTTCACAGTTCTTGCCGCAGTTGCGTTCGATCAATGCCTGAAGGTAGAACCGGGTGGCGATGCGCTGGTTGTAACGGGCAATATCGCCAAAGTTAGTAGGCAAGGTCTTCACCTCTCTTACAATTTGTCGGCAAGGTTGAACGGGGTGTGAGTTCAGTCTTTTTGTTTTTTGTTAAAGAGCAGTGGAGCGCGGAATCACCGTGCCGAGAATCTCGCTCTGTCAAAAAATGATGGCTGTGATTGTCTGTGTTCTCGCAATTGGGATGGCCATTTCAGGCGCGAAGGATTAGGAATGCCTCATGGATTGGGACAGAGTTCACACCGTCTTTTTGCGGCTTCATTGCGCGGGGCTGTACTGGCGGGGTCCATGCAGCCGGAGGTCACCCGTGGGTCTGGAGACCCACAGAATAGCCGGCCTGGGGGCCGGTGCTACCGATTGACCAATAGGCTCTCGATCAAATGCAATTCCAAGATAAGCAGGCGCTCAGCGCGGATTGCGGGCCGGCGGCGCTGCATGGCGCCTCTGGGCGTGCCATTTGAGACCGAGCCAGGCCAGATAGCCGAGTTGGATGGCCCAGGTGATCGCATACGCTGCGACGGTGAACTGGTGGTCGAGAATCGCGATTCGATCCATTTGAGGCCTCGTTTAGTGCTAGACCCCCGACGGGGTGTAGGCGTTCAATGCTTCTTCGGCTTCCGCGGCTGCGAGTCTTTGCTGTTTGCGCTCGACAAGGTAGCGCAGAGTGAGGATGAGGATGCCCCAGGCCAGCCAGGCAAGGACGTTCCAGCCAAAGGCGGCCAGCATGGCGGGGTCTTTGATGCCGGAGTCGGGTCCGCCGCCGAAGACCGGGGCGGGATGCTGGGTGCGCCACCAGCGATTGGACATGTAGACGATGGGAACATCAAGGGCTCCGAAGATGCCCAGGACGGCGGCCAGCGTCTGCACCTGCGGCCCGGCGGCAAAGCGGCGCAGCAACAGGTAGCTGACGTAGATGAGCCAGAGAACAAGGGTCGTGGTCAGCCGCGCATCCCAGGTCCACCAGATGCCCCAGGCGCGACGGCCCCAGATGGGTCCTGTGATGAGCACAATGGTACAGAAGACGACGCCGACTTCGGCACCGGCCAGCGCCCAGGCGTCGGCGATCTGCGCCCACTCCGGGCGGCTGCTGCGGTAGGCCAAGAAGCCGATCGAGCCGGCCAGCGAGACCGCGAAGAAGAGAAAGGCAACCATTGCCGATGGCACGTGGTAATAGAAGATGCGCTGCACCTCGTGCATGGTGCTCTCGTCGGGGGCGACGTAGATGGCCTGGTAGAAGCCCCAGATCATGAGAGCAACGGTGACAACGGCGTAAAGGCTCAAGGCTAGTTTCTTCATGGGGAATCCTGGTCGAACGTAACCAGTTTACTCGCGCCGCCGCAGGGTGTCTTGGACCGGTGGTTGGATGGCATTTGTGGATTTGGACGGTAAGGGGTTCATGGACTCCCACCCTAGCGACAAAAACAAAGGCGTCGCGAGGGTGGGGCACCCGGCGGGTTGGGGTTCGTGAACTCCCACCCTTTCGCCAGTGAAAAGGCGAAAGGATGGGGCACGGAGCTTCAGTAGCCGGGGGGAATCCTATTCGTAGGCCAGGGCGTCGATCGGGTCTTTGCGGGCGGCCATCCAGGCCGGGTAGAAAGCGCCGAAGACAGAACCAACAAAGGCAATCAAGGCGCCTTTCGCTATCCAGGACAGGTTCATGTCCAGGTAGAGCGTTGGAAGCCAGTGCGCCAACGCCGACCTGATCGCCAGCGAGACAGCGATGCCTACCACGACTCCAGCCAAGGAGAGTAAAGCCGTCTCGCGCAGCACTACGGAGACAATTGTCAGGTTGGAGGCGCCCATTGACTTGAGGATGCCGATCTCGCGGGTTCGCTCGAGCACTGAAGTGTACATGGACTGAAAGATAACCATGAAGCCGATGATGACGGCGATCCCGATGACCACCCGCAAGGCAACGTTCAGGCCGGGAATATGATCGGGCGTCATCAACGAATACCATTCCTCCATCGTCATCACCTGATAGTCTTCCAAGCCGTGCACGGCGTGAATCTCCTGGGTGATCAGAGGGATATTCTCCGGCTGGTCGGCCTTCAGATAAAAGGCGGAGGCTTTATCCGGCGTTCCCGTAATGTCGTCCATGGCGGCAATTGAAATCAGCTTGCGCCCGCCCTTGCCGTGTTCAAAGACGCCCGAAATTCGAAAGGGGCGCTTTTCGATGAGAATTGTCTCGCCAACATGATGTCCTTTGCCGGTACCGGCGAACACATCGTCTACGATGACATCGTCGGGTTTCTGTGGCGGACCACCCGACACAAAAACGAAGGGGCTCAGTTGACTGTAGGTCGGATACTCGATCCCCCAAAGCACCTCCAAACCGTCGACCATGGAGAGCTTTTGATTCACCGGCGTTGCGACTGCGACATGCGGCAGGGCTCGCAAAATCCCCTCCAGCTTGACTGGAATAACCGCGCCGTTGATCCCGTTGAAGACCATCGCGTTGCTGGCGCGCAGGATCAGATCGGCGCCGATACCGTTGTTCATTCGCTTCTGGCCGGTCAGCTGGCCCAACATAATGGCGATGATGGTCAGCATCATGATGACCTCGATGGCCACTGCGAAGACGCTGATGATCGAGCGCATCGGACGGTGCAGCAGATTGGCGACGATAAGCTTATTCATTCCCGGCAATGGCTCCGAATGACTCGAAAAGAACGTTGATCTCAGGTTATCAGCCCAAGCTGGTGTGACCTGGCGACGCGAATGTTCGATTTTGGGACACCCGTGCACCGGTGGATTCGGCGTTTTGTTCAATAGAAGTGCGGCCCTCGAACCACGGCTGGAAAACTCGAGGAGCAATTCGTTGGGTCGAAAGAAAAATGGACCGATTCGGTCCACTAACTTACTGCTTCCTGAATTGAATGGAATATAACAATAAGCCCTTTGACCTGAGTACCTGGCGGGTTTATGGTGATTGTGGAAAACCTCTAAAGGTTGAGCTGTTTTGAGGCCCCGATGAGTAGCTTTGGAGAAGACCTGCGCATGGAGCGGCTCGCCCGCGGCATCGCGCTGGAACAGATCGCGGCAGTCACCAAAATCAGCGCCCGCCACCTGGTGGCGCTGGAGCAGGACAAGTTCCGCGTGCTTCCCGGCGGTATTCTCAATAAAGGGATCGTGCGCGGCTATGCCGGGGCCGTTGGCCTAAATCCGCGCGACTGGACGGAGCGGTTTCTCAAGGCTTACTCGGCCTCAGGACAAATGATCGACGACGACCGCGACTGGATCGGCTTCGCCTCGAATGTGGGAAAGCAGCGCCCGCAGCGCCAGAGCCCACTTTGGCGGCGCTGGATCGGCGTGATTGGGCTGTTGTTGTTGGTGGCGGGAGTTTGGCTGGCCGTGCGGCACCTCTGAGGTCCAGAATTGGGAGCGATCCCAAGAACCTCCCCCAGGGGCTAAAGCCAGCGCCTCGTTTGTAGGTAGTGGCACGACTGAAGTCGTGCCCTTTCAAGACTTTCTGACGCTTGGGTTCTCGTCATTCAGTCCTGGCCGCAAAAAACAACAATGCGGTGAGGTTGGGTACCCGGCGGGACGATAAAATCGGCGGAAGGTAACCGCCGTGGCCGATAAGAAACGAGCCCCTTCTCAGAGGTTGGAAATAGTTGATTTCATTGACAATCGCATTTCGAGTGGATTTCGCACCGTCCCTGCGGGACGGAGGCTTCTGATGAACTCTAACCCAGGACCGCGCTGCGCTTGTCCTGGGCTATTATCGATTCTCCCTCCGGGAGAAAATGCGTCGACTGGTTTCATCTATTGCGGGTCGGCTACGCCGGTGGAAGGCTAAAGCCACCTTCGATTCCCTCGGCTTTATGCGGGGGTAGACCCCCGCATCCCTTCGCCCGAATCCAGCGCCCCTTCCGATCTGGCGGTTTGCTTTATCGAAGCGCAGCGTCGATGGCTGAGGCCAGCGTCTCCAGACCCGCCGCCAACTCACCACCGATATGAACCCGCAGGGCGCGCCGCCCGCGCGATTCCAACACCGCAAGATCGCCGGCGGCCTGGGCGTCGATCACGATGCCAAAGGTCAGCTTCTGCTCCGGAATCTCCACATCGACAGAGTGGTCGGCGGTGATTTGCAAAAAGACGCCGGTGTTGGGGCCACCCTTGTAATCCTGGCCGGTGGAGTGGAGGAAGCGCGGACCGAAGCCCAGGCAAGTGGCAACCTTTTTGGCGTCGCGCACCTTGTGACGAATTCCCTCGATCACCGCTTCGTGCTCGGGGAACATCGGCAGGTAAGCCAGCGCGGCAAAGTAGTCGCCTGAGTGGATTTGGTCGAGGTGGGCTTTGAGCAACCCCACGAGTGTCTCGCTCGGCGCGTTTTTTTTCAGTGTCGCCGCGTAGGCGTCGGTGGCGTAGAGCTGGAACTCCTGGCCATTTGCCTCCTCGGCCAGAATCGGCGCCCGCGTGGGGAGCTTGCCGGTCTGCTCATAGGCGGCCGTGAGGGCGCGGGTCTCGATCTTGGCCGACTCCACGTCCGGCTGGTTGAAGGGATTGATGCCCATTACCGAGCCGGCCACGGCGGTGGCAACTTCCCAGGTGAAGAACTGGCCGAAGATCTCGTAGAGATCCGCAATCTCGATGTGGATGACCGGATGGCCAGCGGCTTCGAGCGCTGCAACTTTGGCGTCCAGCGAGGAATCAGCCGTCCCGGCATAGCGGATATACGCGAAGATGCGGTCGCTGCCATAGGCCTCGGGCGCGGCGATCGTCTCGCGGTCCACCGGCGTGATGCCTTTGCCCAGCTTGCCGGTGGATTCGGCGATCAACTGCTCCATCCACGCGCCCAGGTCGTAAATCTCGGGCGAGGTGAAGATGGTGATTTTATCGCGCCCTGCGTTGGCTGCGGTGCCCAGCAGCAAACCCAGCTCGACGGCGGGATTGTCAGAAGGCGCGAGCTTGGCTGAAGCAACGGCCTTGGCCGCTTCAGCGAGCAACTTCTCACTATCGAGGCCGGCCAGTGTAGCCGCGACCACGCCGAACGGAGAGAGCGCGGAGAAGCGGCCTCCGATCTGGGGATCGCCATAGAAGATGTAGCGGAAGCCGTCGTCCTTGGCGACCTGCTCCATCTTCGAGCCGGGGTCGGTGATGGCGACGAAATGGCTGCCCACCTCCGCTGCGCCCACGGCCTCTTTCATTTCTTTGAAAAAATACTGCTTCAGAACATTCGGCTCGAGGGTCGAGCCGGATTTGCTGGCGACCACCACGAGCGTATCGGCGAGGTTCACCTCGTTGCGGGCGGTCCACACATATTCGGGATCGGTGGAATCGACGATGCGCAATTCGGGGAAGTTCGGCTGTTGGCCAAAGGTCACGGCCAACACTTCAGGGCAGAGGCTGGAGCCGCCCATGCCCAGGAGCAATACGGTCTGGAAATCGGAGGTCTCGATCTCGGCTCCCAGCGCGGCATAGGTGGCGAGATCGGCCTGCTGGCGTTCGACGATATCGATCCAGCCGAGCCACTTTTCCTCGCCATCGCTGGTCCAGAGGGTGGGGTCTTTCTGCCAGAAGCGGGCGACGTTGTTGTTGCGGGTCCAGTCGGCGACGGCCAGATCAACGGCGCCGCTAAGTTCGGAGGGGACTACGAATCGGATGTTCATCACGTTATAGATTGTCGCTCATGCGCTCGATTTCGCAAACCCTTAGATGTAACGGGGATCTGAATCCAGGTCGGGGTGGCAAGTCAGCCGAAGCGGATGTTCCCGGCAGGTCGAGTCGCGTTCTCCAGATTAGGCCTCCAAAAGTGAAGCCATTGGGCGATGAACATGACAATGAATAGGGTGTTGGTCACGAGGTACCTGCGCCACAGGCGCCGCGGCTCCTGCGCCAGACGATGGAGCCAGCGCAGGCCGAGGCGTTCGAGAAACCGGGGCGACTCCTTGAGCAGCCCGGCGTGATAGTCGAAGGCCGCGCCGACGGCGAGAATGGGCATGGAGAGGAGATTGCCCATCTCGTAGGTGAAGATCTCTTGCCGTGGGCAGCCAAGACCGACGAAAAGGATGCCGGCTTTTGAATTGCGAATGTGATCGGCGGTCTCGAGTTGCTCTTTATCGCTGAGTGTGCGGAACTTTCCCGGTTCAGATCCCGCAAGGATGAGGCCGGGAAATTTCTCGAGGAGATTGGGCCGCAGTTTCACAAGGGTCTCTTCGTTGCTGCCGTAGAAGTAGACCGAAATCCCCTGGCGCTCGGCCTCGGCGCAGACGAGCCCGGTGAGTGTCGGGCCGAAGACGACATCGCGCAGCCGGGCGTGGTTGAGGAGATTGAGCGCCCAGCAGACGGGGCGTCCATCGGGGACGACGAGATCGAAGTGATTGAGGCGATAGCGCTGCACGCCGTCGACAGCGGCGGTTACGAGGGCATGGACGGCGAGCGCGCTGGTCGTGCAGCGGCGGCCGGCCTTTGCGGCCTTGATGATCTGGCTTGCGGCAAACTCATAGTCCACGGCATGAACGCGCACGCCGAGAATGTTGCCCGCTCCGCGATCGATCATTTGAGTCCAGTCTTCCAGCACTCGACGCTCTTCGCGCAGGTGCTAACGTCGCGGATCCACCAGTTGCGGTCGCCGACGCACTTTTTGCCGGTTTAGTTCCAATGCATCTCGCGGTCGACTCCCAAGCCAAGTTGCGCAAAGGAGGAAACAGCCTCCGACCCTTAGAAGTATTTCACAGGAGTCTGTGCCAGAGAATCCTTCAGGAGCGCCTCGAATTCAGATCTTCGCCCGGTCACGGATAGGTACTGCTTCCTGAAGCCCGAAACGGGACACAGCGCTTTGAGCTCATGCGCTCAAAGCCGCTCAATGCACTGGACACAAGCGCTCATTGGAAGTGGGGACGGGTCAGGTGATACACGGCGCCAACCGTGAACCCCTGGGGATTGAGCCGTCCAGGGGGACGCGCTGGCGCGGTGGCGGTGGCAGGATGCTTGAAGAAGTTGGGCCAGGACTGGTATTCATAATCAACCCGCAGCCAAAGCTGCCGATAAGTCCGGTACTCAACGCCACCGCCTCCGCTGATGATGGTGCGAGAATCGTGGTGGCGACCATTCAGCAGAGTCTCATAGTCCGTGTTGCCGTACCCCTCAGAGAACTTCCCGTAGGGGCGAATGTTGAGGAAGTGTGGCCAAGCGTAAATCAGTCCGCCCTGAGCGGCGTCTTCGCGCAGATTGGCGGGTTGAGTTGCTGAACGGACATAATTGAGATCGCGCGCCTCGGCTTCCAATTCGAATCCGCGTAGAAACGGGGGCACGCGGTTCGGAATGTAGTCAATCCAGAGTGTTCCACCGAACAGGTGGCCGTGGTCATAGTCGGGGTTGTAACCGGAGAAGCCAATGCCGACGGCGAAGGGTATTCCCTTCGCGCTGGCGTCATGTATGGATTGTGCAGGAACTGAAGATGCCGCGGAAAAAAAGAGAAGTGCGAGAGCCAGCCAATCGTGCGGCTTTGAGCGCATTCTGCGTCTCCTTCAAAGTTGCAGGACACCCTCCCTAAAAGGTATTCCCTCACGGTAGAGTCTACATCGGCAAGGTGAAAATGCAAGGCAAAGATTCCGCGAATCGTGTGCATTGGAAAGGCCGGGTGCAGCGAGTTAGCCCCTCTCAAGCGGAGTTAGCAAGTTAGAAAATTCGCGGCGGCATCGCGCCCATTTAGGCCAACTGGACAACCTCTTTAGCTGTTTGCCTCTGGCCAGCGCGGCGAGATGCGCATCAACTCCAAATTGCTCGAATCCGGCACGCTCATTTCTTCGACAGTGAATTCCGGCGAGGCGGCGGGAATCGCAACAACGCCTCCCATCGGCAGTTCCACAGTCTCAATGCCGTCGCCCGTAATCCTCGCCGACCCACGAGCCACAAACAGATAAGCCAGGCGGGGAACCGATTCGTCCTCAGCCCGTAAGCTGCCGCTGGCGATGCTGTCTGCCACGGGAATGCGTTCCACGCGGAAATAGTCGCCGTCCATCAGGATGGTCCGGTCGCTCAACGCGCGGGCGGGCACTTTTCCGGCGCGGGTCTTGAGGCGTGTTGCTTCAAGAGACCTCGCGATGTGCAACTCTCGTCCCCTCCCGTAGTCGTACATCCGATAAGTCAGGTCGCAGTTCTGCTGAGTCTCGAGCAGAATCGATCCGGGCCAGATGGCGTGCACGGTTCCAGCGTCGACAAAGATCATGTCGCCAGATTGAACATTGATGAGGTTCAGGCTGTCTTCGAGTGTGCCGGTTTCGATTCCGGCTTTGACTTCGTCGAGCGTGACCCCGGGCTTGAGGCCGCATGCGACCTGTGCGTCGGGCTCGGCCTCGAGTGCATACCAGCACTCGGTTTTGCCGCGTGGATCGCCGTACTTCTGGGCCATCCGATCGTCAGGATGCACTTGCACGCTGAGCTTCTCCCTGGCGAAGATCACCTTGATCAGCAGCGGCGAACCACTGCGTGGGGTAGACCTTCCCAGCAGGGCTTCGGGATTCGCGGCAAAGAGCGCTGCCAAGGTCTTGCCGGCGTGAATGCCGCTGGCCACCTTGCACTCATCCCCGGTGAGCCAGGCCTCGCCGACGGGCTCACCGCTTTCGGCGACCAGGTTATACCAGGGGTGAAGGTCCAAGTAGCCCCAGACCCGGAGTGAAAACTTTGGCTCGATGCGAAAGGGAGCCCATGCGGAGAACGCGGATTGCGATAAATTTGCCAAAAGAATTGTCCCAGTTTACCGAAATTTTGAATTCGTCGCCGGCTTGTCCTCGCCTTCGACGGAGAACCTGCGGCTGCATCTCACTTTATCAGAGGATCAGAGGACCAGATGCGGCCATCGCGGGGCCGGATCCGCGCCGAGACCTTCCGGGATGAATATCGATTCGAGGAATGCATTATGAATCTAAATGGAGCTTGCCCAGCACTCCCCGTAACGAATAACCTATGGACGGTAGGTTTTTTATCTCTTGGACGCATGGTGCCTCCCCTCTATTCAACAGGGAGATCGGGCGCTCACGAACCACTTGTAACGAAAATCCCCTCGAAGGCTGTAGCGCAGCTTGCATTGTCCACGGCTGGAATTCCTCAGCCGCCACCCCCGGGAATCTGCCACGGAGACTGCACAAGCATATGTCGAAGCCAGTATCTATCTGTGTGATCGGGTCCGGTTACGTCGGACTCGTTGCGGCCGCTTGCTTTGCCGAGATCGGGCATCAGGTCATCTGCGTTGACAATGACGAAACCAAGCTTAAGACTCTGCGGGAAGGCGGTGTGCCTATCTTCGAGTGCCACTTGCCCGAGTTGATGGCCAAACACGGCGGAGGCGGCGTGACATTCACTTCCGATCTAAGTGCCGCCGTGGAGCGTAGCGAGGCAATCTTCATTGCCGTCGGCACGCCACAGGGCGATAGCGGCGCAGCCGATCTGTCTTATGTCGAGGCGGTGGTCTCTGAGATTGCCCGCTCCATCGACGGCTACAAAGTCATCGTGGAAAAAAGCACAGTGCCGGTCTACACCAACGAGTGGATACGGCGCGTGCTGCAACGCAGCGGCGTGGACCCTCAGAGTTTCGATGTGGTCTCGAACCCGGAGTTCCTGCGCGAGGGCACCGCTGTCATTGATTTTCTGCATCCGGATCGTATCGTGGTAGGAGCCAACTCGGAGCGCGCCGCGGATGTGCTGCGGCGTATCTATGGGCCGCTTACCGGGGGCAGCTACTATGAGTCGACGGATTCACTGCCGGGAAGCTGCTCGATCGAACGCCCGGCCAAACTGCTGGTGACCTCGGCGCAGAGCGCGGAGATAATCAAACATGCGTCGAATGCTTTCCTGGCTTTGAAGATCTCGTTTATTAATGCCGTGGCCAACCTGGCTGAAACCGTGGATGCGGACATCGAGGACATTGCCGCGGGGATCGGCATGGACAGCCGCATCGGCCCCAAGTTTTTGCATGCCGGCCTTGGATATGGCGGGTCCTGTTTTCCCAAGGATGTGGCCGCCTTTCACTGGGTGGCGCAGCAGCAGGGGGTGGACTTCCAAATCTTGCAGGAGATCCGCAAGGTCAACGAGACTCAGCTCGATGTCTTTTTCAACAAGGTGCGGTCGGCGCTGTGGACGCTGCGAGGCAAAAAGCTAGCTGCCCTCGGCCTCTCATTCAAGCGAGATACAGACGACATCCGCGAGTCACCTGCCATCGCCATGATCGCGAAACTGCTCGATGCCGGCGCATGCATCACGGCCTACGATCCGGCAGCGATGGAGCGCGCGCGGCAGGTGCTCGCACCCTCAGAGCAGATGAGATATGCCGCGGATCTTTATGAGGCGGCAGCCGGCGCCGACGCGGTGTTGATTTTGACTGACTGGAAGGAGTTTGCCGAGATCGATCTGACGAGGCTCAACCAGGAAGTTCGCTTACCCATCGTGATCGACGGCCGCAATCTTTACAATCCGCGGACGATGCTCAACCATGGCTTTACCTATCTGAGTGTGGGACGGCCTGCGGTTTATCAGGCACAGCAGGGCAAACCCCGTAAATTGATGGCGTAAGAGCGGAGTTATCCAGGTTAGCGGAGCTAGTACAGCCCGCCAAGCTTCGGAGTTGGCCGTCTCTGTCCATTCACCACTTGTTGATGTTCTTTCGGAGCATACTTGAGCATGCACGTCCTTGTTACCGGCGCCGCAGGGTTTCTCGGCTCCCACCTCACCGACCGCCTGTTGGGCGAGGGCCACAGCGTTATCGGTGTCGATAACTTCTCGACCGGCGAGCGGGATAACATCGCCCATCTGGCGGACGAGTCCCGCTTCCATTTAGAAGAGCGCGATATTTGCCGGCCTTTCGACGTTGGGCCTGTAGATTATGTTTTCAATTTAGCCTCACCGGCCAGCCCACCGGAGTATCTTCGATTGGCCATCGAGACGCTTCGAGTCGGCTCGGCCGGCGTCGAGAACACTCTGGAAATCGCTGCCCGCAATGGTGCGGGCTATCTGCAGGCTTCCACGTCAGAGTGCTACGGCGACCCTTTGGAGCACCCCCAGCGCGAGAGTTACTGGGGCAACGTAAATCCGGTCGGTCCGCGCTCGGTCTACGACGAATCGAAGCGCTTTGCCGAGGCGCTTGCGATGGCCTATCATCGTTCGCGCGGAGTAAATACGCACTTGGTCCGCATCTTCAACACCTATGGTCCGCGCCTGCACCCCAGCGACGGCCGTGTGATCTCAAACTTCATGATGCAGGCGCTGCGCGGCGAACCGCTGACGATCTACGGCGACGGCAAGCAGACACGCAGCTTCTGCTATGTGGACGATCTGATCGAAGGCATTCTGCGCCTCTCGCGCAGCGAAGAACATCTGCCGGTGAATATCGGCAATCCCGACGAGTTCACCATACTTGAATGCGCGCAGGCCGTGCTGGAGGTGACCGGATCGAAGAGCGAATTGCGCTTTGAAGACCTGCCCGTGGACGATCCAACGCGCCGTTGCCCCGACATCAGCAAAGCGAGAGCCTTGCTCGATTGGGAACCGCGCGTGAATCTGATGGAAGGCTTGCGCAAGTCGCTGGCGTTCTTCCAGAACCATAATTCAGGCTGGTAAGCTGCCGGGCACGGCTTATCGGTAGCGTGTCTTCGAAGCGGACGTAAAATGCCGTCATCCTGCCACTGCTTGCTGTTCACTGAACGGCCGCTGTTCTATTCTCGTTTCATGCCGCATTCACTGCTCTTTGACCACATGTTCCAATTGCCGCTTCCGATCTTGGAGAAGCTGCTGCGCCCGGTGATCGTCTACCTTGTGCTGGTGCTGCTGCTACGGCTCTTTGGCAAGCGGGAATTAGCCCAGCTCAACCCATTCGACCTGGTGGTGCTGCTGTCGCTCTCGAACACCGTGCAGAACGCCATTATTGGCGACGACAACTCGGTGACCGGCGGGGTCATTGGCGCATTCAGCCTGTTGGCCATCAACTGGCTGGTGGTGCGCGTGCTCTTCCGCTCGCCCCGGCTCACGCGCGCTCTGGAAGGCCGTGCTTGCGTGCTGGTGCGTAACGGGCAAATCGACAAGACAGCTATGGCGCGCGAGTCGCTGTCGCACACGGAGTTGCTTGAGGTGATTCACCGCCAGGGCTTTGAAAGCATCCATCAGGTTCGCAAATGCCAGTTGGAGCCGAACGGGAGTTTTTATGTAGAAGCCTTCGACCCGTCGGCTGCAGACAAGCACCACGCTGAGTTACTGGCACGCCTCGACGCGCTGAGCCGGGAGGTGGCCGCGTTGCGTGTGCAGCCGGCAACAGAGTAGCGCTCTTAAAAACGCTTCCCTCGGGGGCTAAAGCCCGCGTCGATTATGGGGCATTTACGGCACGACTGAAGTCGTGCCCTGACGCTTCTTGAGTCTCCAAAGGAGTTTTTTGCAGCCTGTAAAGCCGTGCTCTTTCAGGCATCCGCCCCAACCGAGGTTGCTGGACCCGTTGCCTTTGCGCCGCAGGCTCGGGCACCCGTGCGGCCAGCACTCATTCCCACTCGATGGTGCCGGGGGGCTTGCTGGTGATGTCGTAGACTACGCGGTTGATGCCGCGGACTTCGTTGACGATGCGGCTCGAGATGCGTTTGAGAACATCGTACGGCAGCGGGGTCCAGTCGGCGGTCATGCCGTCTTCGGAGTGCACGGCGCGCACGGCGGCGGTGTAAGCGTAGGTGCGCTGGTCGCCCATCACGCCGACGCTCATCACCGGCAGCAATACGGCAAAGCTCTGCCAGATGGAGTTGTAGAGCCCGGCGGACTTAATCTCGGCGACGACGATCTCATCGGCTTCCTGCAAGAGCGCGACTCGCTCCGGAGTGACTTCGCCTAGGATGCGGACGGCGAGACCGGGACCCGGAAATGGCTGGCGGCCGAGGATCTCATCGGGCATTTGAAGGTCGCGGCCGATGCGGCGGACCTCATCTTTGAAGAGGTCGCGCAAGGGCTCGATCAGTTTGAGCTTCATTCCGAGCGGCAAACCGCCGACGTTGTGGTGGCTCTTGATCGTCTGGCTGGGGCCTTTGACGCTTGACGACTCAATCACGTCTGGGTAAAGCGTGCCCTGCACCAACCAATCGACACCACCGGTCTCTTTGGCAATGCGCGCGGCCTCATCGTCAAAGACGGCGATGAACTCCGCGCCGATGATCTTGCGCTTTTTCTCGGGCTCGATGACGCCGGCGAGTTTTGTGAGGAAGCGCTCACTGGCGTCGACGGCAACGATCTTGAGGCCCAGCTTTTCGCGCAGATTCTTCTGGACGTTTTGGAATTCGTTTTTGCGCAGGACGCCGTTATTGACGAAGATGCAGGTGAGCTGATCGCCGATGGCCTTGTGCACCAGCGTGGCCGCAACCGATGAATCCACTCCGCCGGAGAGGCCGCAGATGACGTGGCCCTTGCCGACCTTCTCGCGGATCGAGGCGACCGTCGACTCGATGAATCGTGCCGGGGTCCAGTCGCCGCGAGCTCCGCAGATGGAGCAGGCGAAGTTCTTGATGATCTGGGGGCCGAGCGGTGTGTGGTGCACCTCGGGGTGAAATTGCACGGCCCAGATGCGGCGCTCGACGTTTTCAAAGCCGGCCAGGGCGTTGGATGTGACGGCGGTGCGATGGAAGCCGGGCGGCAGTTGGGCGGCTTCGTCGCCGTGGCTCATCCAGACTTGCATTGTGGCGGGCAGATCGGCGAAGAGCTGCGAAGCGCCGTTCTCGATCATCACTTCGGCGTGGCCGTATTCGCGGCGGGGCGCGGAGAGGACCTTGCCGCCCATGTGGTGCACGATGAAGTGCAGGCCGTAACAGATTCCCAGCACCGGCACGCCCAGAGAGAGGATCTTGGGGTCGGCGGCAGGCGCGTCAGCATCATAGACCGACGACGGGCCGCCAGACAGGACGAGCCCGAGAGGCTTGAGAGCCTCGATTTCGCCGATGGGCGCTGTGCAAGGCAGCACGACAGAGAAGACGTTCAGTTCACGAATGCGGCGCGCGATAAGTTGCGTATATTGCGAGCCAAAATCCAGGATGACGATCGT
Organism: Occallatibacter sp.; assembly: GCA_050015115.1. GTDB lineage: Bacteria > Acidobacteriota > Terriglobia > Terriglobales > Acidobacteriaceae > Telmatobacter. The sequence goes on along the minus strand of JBEKCA010000041.1, from coordinate 7,592 downwards.
TTGGGTGGCCACCCTCTAGTGTGTCAGGGTGCGACGGGGCTTTGCAAGCCCAATCCGGCGTCGATCCGGCGCGGTTACGGTGGGAATTTCCACATTCACGATTTAATCTGCAAGGTTTACGAAAAATAAATCCAGCGTAAGCTGCCTTGGATGCTGCGAGGCCCAGCCAATCACAGGATCATTGTTGCCGAGAAAGCGCCCGGTTGCGAAGCCACTTGGCCAGCCCGAGCGTGAGCAACAACCCGCCGAAAGGTATGCACATCAGCGCGACGATCAGGGCGAACCATCCGGTGTTGGTGCTGGCGCCGGTAGGCGAGAAGCCGCCCAGCACAGTCTCGAGCAGCAACGCGGCCACGAGGCCCGCGCCGAGCATTGACCCGCCCCATTGCAGCAGTTGACGGGTGCCGTCGCTGGGCGGGGCTTGACTCGAGTTTGTACTGCCTGAGGACATGTTCGTTCCTTGCGACACTGGTTAAGGCTCGAGGTATCCCACCCTAGCCGCAAAAACAAAGACGCGGCGAGGGTGGGGCACCCGTTGTGTTTGACATTCCCTACCCCCTCGTACCTGCCTTTATTGCGCCATCCGCAGCATCGCCCAGGTCACGACACCGGTAATTGAGACGTAGAGCCACAATGGAAAAGTCCATCGGGCAACTTTGCGGTGCTGCGGAATCCGGCCCGTGAGCGAAAAGAAAAACGTCACCAGAATCAACGGTAGCGCTACGACGGCCAGGATGATGTGGCTGGCCAGGAGCGGCAGGTAGATCGAACGCAGAGCCGCATGAGCCGGATAGCGGACGTCGCCGTGCAGCGCATGGTGCAGGATGTAGCTGATGAGGAAGAGCGTCGAGAATCCAAAGGCAGTTATCATCGCCGCCCGGTGAGCCGCAACGCGCCGCGCCTTGATGAATGTGTAGCCGATGAGCAGAGTGACCGCGCTGAGGCCGTTGAGCAGGGCATTGAGAGCGGGCAAAAAAGCGTATTGAGAATTGGATGCGGCGGCAGGATGAACATAGATCAGCCAGAAGAGAAAGACCGTGGCCGCAGCGCTGATGGCGAGAATGGCCCCGATAGCGGGTCGGGTGCTTGTCGATGGAGCGGCGGTCGTCATGGCTTCCTCTCTCGACCCCACGGACGAAGATTTGTCCGCGGGGACCCCGGACGTGGGGCACCCATTTCTTACTGATCAGCCAAAAGCAAAATCTCTATTTGTGCTCGGCCTCGAATTTTTGGTAAGTCCTATCCAGTTGGTCAGCTACTAAACTTAACGCCACAAGGTCAAACTGTACCTTGCCGATGCGATCGGTCTCCGTATCAATCTGCGCTGCGGATGGAACCCAATCGTTGGGATGGGAGGCAAAGAGCGAAGTTGCATTGCCAAGATCGTTGATACTATTCATCGATGTCTTGAAATACACATCCTGCAAAGTGTAGATGTCCGAGAAGCTCTGAGCATCTTCGTAGGGAATAAAGGTAAGTGCCCCGGTGTTCTGAGCGTTTTTCCAGGCCAAATCATCGAAGCCCCCCATCCCGATTGATAGGTCGATGCGGCCTCTTTTGGCGTGGGGATGTGTCCGCAAATCCTCCAGGATCTTCAGGTCAGCTTCCAGCTTCTTCTGGCCATCGCTGATCATTTGGCGTTGCCGGACCACCTCATTCGCATTATTGGTGATCTCTGCGCGCAAGCCCTCCTCCGCCTCGCGGGCCAGATTACGATGATGCCGAGACTCTACCCAACCCTCTAGGCTCAGAGCGATCAGCAAACCGATGGTAATTGTGAAAAGGTGTAAGAAGAATTCCTTGATGCCGAGCAGCTTCCCGTGCGGTAAGTGAATGTCGAGCACAATCTTCCTCCAAACAAACAGATTACTCCAGCGAACGAGGTGCAATCTCAGGAGACTCTTGACAATTTTTTGCTATTTCACCTTCGCGCAGAGCATCAGCGTGGTGAAGAGCAGCGGCAGATAGAGCACGCTCACCTTGAGCAGATCGCGTGCCAGCTTGCGGCTCTCATCCTCAGGCGCACGCAGGATGCGGGCGAAGCGAATCGTGTAGGCCAGGTAAACCAAGCCTAGCGCGACAGCCAGCGCGGCATAGACCGTGTTCGTCAGACCCAGCCACCAGGGCGCCAGGCTTACAGGAATCATCGCTACGGCAAAGAACAGCGCCTCGGCCACCGTGGACCAGCCATCCGGCTGAACCACGGGTAACATTCTGATCCCCGCCTTCGCATAGTCGTCGCGATAGAGCCACGCGATCGACATGAAGTGAGGAAACTGCCAGACAAAGAGAATGGCAAAGAGAGCCACCGCCGGCCATTCGATGCGCCCCCGTGCGGCGGTCCAGCCGAGCATCGGGCCCATCGCTCCGGGAAATGCGCCGATGAAGGTGGCCAGGGCGGTGACGCGTTTGAGCGGCGTGTAAATCGCGACATAGGTGAAGGCCGTCAGCAGCGCCAGTGCCACGGTGAGCAGGTTGGTGTACATGGCCAGCCAGCAGGCACCGAGAGCCAGAGCGCCGAGCCCGGCCAGCACTCCCTGCACCAGCGAGAAGCGGCCCGCGGCCATCGGCCGGTCGGCGGTTCGTTTCATGCGGGCGTCGGTCCGGCGTTCCAGAGCCTCGTTGAGCGCGCCGGCCCCGGCCGAGACCATCCCGATGCCGAGTAATGTGTTCAGCAGGCCGCTCTGCACGCTGGTGATTCCAGACTCGATCGATCCCAGATAAAAGCCGCCCCATCCCGTCACCAGCACGAGCGCGACGACCTTGACTTTGAAGAGTTCGCGCAGATCGCTGATTAGCGTGGCCGTAGCGCCGGCTTCGGGCGCGTGCGATTCCGCTGGATCGTGAGTGGCGATTTTTGTCGGCAGGCCGGCCTGGGTTGTGGGGGGCATCTGAATGGGTGAGAACCTCTCTGGCGGGAACTTCCCTCGTGGGCTAAAGCCCGCAATTCGATTGCACCCGTTGCGGCACGACTAAAGTCGTGTCCTTTCAATGCAATGCGCTTTTCCGCAGCCTTTAAAATCATGCCCTGACGCAAGGCCTGTCGACGCAACCAGCTCCAATCCCTATTTCCTGCTGACTAGTCCCTGTTCCTCACTTCCCCAAGCGGTAGACGACGCCGGTGGTGAAGCCGCGGGTGTACTGGATCGTCGAGCCGAAGCCCGAGAAGAAGTATTCGGGAGCGACTCGCAATCCAACATGGGGGGTCAGGTTGTACTCGAATGGAACGCTGACGCTGGCCGCGAACGTGTACCCGTCCGGCCAGAGTCCGAATTGAGTTGAAATAGGCGCGGAGGCGCCCAGGTCGCTCGAAAAGTTGCCATGCATCATGCCGCCCATTACGCGCCCGGAAACGGAAAACTTCGGCTGCATGTAAAAGCGATAGGTCGGCCCGACCAGAGCTGTGTACTCGTTGATCGCCGGGTTGGTAAATACGTTGTCGGATGGGTTATACAGCCCGCCCACATAAGCCGAGCCATAATAACCGCGACCTTCGAGGGTCACGCCGAGCCGCTCGTCAAAGTAGCGCGTGAAGCCGCCGTCCCAGGCGTATTCGTGCGCCTGCTCGAGGCCGGCGGGCTGATTTGTCACGGTGGAGATCGGCCCCGGCCCGGGTTTCCAGCGCAGGTAGCCGAAGCCGAGCGTTACCTCATAGGTGTGGTCGTAGGCCTCGTGGATGGCCGCTGCACGGCGAGCTGCGCGGCGGGCCCTGATGCGGGCCTGAACGCTGGTCTGACCCTGAGTCTGCGCGGAGGGCTGCGCCTGGGCTTGGTCTGGGGCGGGAGTTTCAGGAGTGTTGCTCGAACTCGAGCTTTGGGCCAGAGCGGCGGTCACGGCAACGAGACCCAGCGCCAGCAAAAGGGCAAGACGGCGAGATGAAGACATCGGTTTCGGGTTACCTCCACGGGAGTGCGGAAGCACATCGCCAATCCATGCGGGCAGTGCTCCCCCCATAAGGTATTAAATCACCTCGGGGGGAGCATTGGGTTGAGTTGAAGCCGGATTGTCAGGACAGCGGAGGTATTCGAGGTTGGGCGAGCTACTTGATGGCGTCCAAATCGGTTTGCAGTTGTGCCTGGTTGAAGCCTGCCGGGGAACCCTTAGCGGTCAGCCAGTCCTGAGCGAACAGGGTGTGGGCCTCATCGCAGTACTTCTTCCAGAAAGCCAGGGTCATGGTCTTTGGCTGGCCCCAGGTGATGCAGGTGAAGCCGTTGGCGTCATACTTGGGCACGAAGACGCAGTGGCCGCCCCAACTGCCTTTTTTGGCGTTTGCGCCGCCTTGGGGTACCACGTCCCACACATCCTGGCTCTGAGCTGTCACGGGCAGCGAAAGACCGATGTAAACGCCGCCAAAGAGGAAGATGGACTGCCGGATCTCTGTCAGATTGAGCGTCTTGGGATCGGCAAAGGCCAATAACTTGTGGCCGGCAAAGCCATTCTTCTGGAAGTCGTTCAAGACATCGAGTTCCACGCCGCCGTTGTCGGTGTTGGGGTTGCCGGGGACGTAACCGTCCCATTGCTCGTAGTAGCTTTCGATGGTGGGGTCGGGTATGGTCGCGATGCCCGTGGTATTGGTGGTCCAGACCTGAACGGCATGGCCCAGGCCGGCAATGGTGCAGTCGCCGAGGGTGTCGTTGAGCATCATGCCCCATTCGGTGAGACCTTTGGTCCAGTCGGCTGCGGGTGGCGGAGGCGGCAGCGCCGGAGTGAGATAGTCGCCGAATGCAAGAGTGCGCGAGTCAGTTTTGATGGCCTTGCGGCCAAGCTTCATCTTCGAATGATCTGCCATGGGGTTTCCTTTCAATGGGTTTGGGAAGGACCGTAGATGGGAAGCGCAGATTTCCGAGCTGGCAGAGGAAGTTTCGAGTGCCGATTCCCGGAGCGGTATGGCAAAACTGTGTCAAATCCGGACACTTTTGTCCAGATTGTTTTGATAGTGCAAGTTATGGGTGAAGTGTTTCACGATTGCTGAACGAAAAATGCTTACAGATGACCCAGGTTTGGATTCCCATTTCACTCTGATTATAAAAGGATTAAAGCATATATTCCGCAACGGGACACGTCGATGCACTACCATGAAGGGCAGCGGAGGCTGAACGAAGATGGGGCGTGTGTTCTTTGGATTCTTGCTGGGGTTCCTGCTGGTGCCCGTGGGCGTAGGCTTGTGGGCTTGGCGCGGCCATGTGCCGGTGGCGGTGGCCGACTCGCCATTTCCACAGGAGAGACAGATTGCCGGAATGATACTGGATGCGCGCATCCAGCAGGAGATGGCGAAGACCTCGCCGATCACAGTCGACGAGACCAACCTGGTGGCGGGCGCGCACATCTACAGCGAAAACTGCGCCGTCTGCCACGGGCTTCATGGCAAACCCTCGATCTTTGGCGCGCACATGTTTCCCGAGGCGCCGCCGCTTTGGGAGAAGCACCCGCATGGGGGCGAGATGATCATGGGGGTGACCGACGACCCACTGGGCGAGACCTACTGGAAGGTGGCTAACGGCATCCGGCTGACGGGCATGCCGGCTTTCAAAGACACGCTGACCGAGACCGACATGTGGCAGGTCACTGTTCTGCTTGGCAACGCTGACAAGCCGTTGCCGCCAGCCGCGGTTGAGATCCTGCGTGGCGAACCGGCCCCGCCGGAAGCAAAGGCTCCAGCGACGAAGAATTAAGCGCGGGAAGGAATTGACCGATGAGCCTGCTGGAATCGATGCGCAAGGGATTGAACTTCTTCCTGCTGGTCATGGGCGTCTCTGCCCCGGCGAAGAAGCCACAGGCTGCGCCCAAGCCTACCGCGAAACCGCACGATGGCCAACCGTGAATTGGTAGAATCGACTCATGCCGCTGACGCGCCAACAGGCACTCGACCACTTCCGCTCCCCCGACCTGATTGGCCTTGGCTTTGAGGCCGACGCAGTGCGCCGCCGCCTGCACCCGGAGGGCGTGGTCACCTACATCATTGATCGCAACATCAACTACACCAACTTCTGCACTGAGTACTGCACCTTCTGCGCCTTCTACAGGCCGCTGAAAGGAGCGCGCTCGGAAGAGGGTTACATTCTCGATTTCGATGTGATCTATGACAAGATCGCCGAGACGCTGGAGATGGGAGGCACGGGTGTACTGATGCAGGGTGGCATCCATCCCGATTTGAAGATCGACTGGTTCGAGCGGCTCTTCGCGGGCATCAAGCAGCGCTTTCCGCAGATCTGGCTGCACTGCCTTACCGCCTCTGAAGTGTTGGCCATCGCTAAATACTCTGACCTCCCGCTGCGCGAGACCATCATCCGCCTGCGCGCGGCGGGCCTCGACTCCATCCCCGGCGGCGGCGCCGAGATTCTCCACGACGACGTGCGCCGGCGCATCGCCCGCATCAAGTGCAACACAGAGGATTGGGTCAGCGTACACCGCACTGCGCACCAGCTCGGCATGAGAACCACGGCGACGATGATGTTCGGCGTCGGCGAGACCTTCGATCAGCGCATTAACCACTTCGAGGTGGTGCGCCGCCTGCAAGAAGAGACCGGCGGCTTCACGGCCTTCATCCCATGGAGCTTTCAGCCAAAGAATACGGCGCTAGGCGGCCATGGCTGGGAAGAAGCGACCAGCGTGGAGTACCTGAAGGTGTTGGCAATCTCTCGCCTCTATCTCGATAACATCGAGAATGTTCAGGCAAGCTGGGTAACTCAGGGGCTAAAGGTCCTGGAGTTAGGTCTCCACTTCGGCGGCAACGACGTGGGGTCGGTGATGCTCGAGGAGAATGTAGTTAGAGCTGCGGGAACGAGTAACTGCACCACGGAAGAAGAGCTAAGAAGAATCATCCGCGACGCTGGCTTCAAGCCCGTCCAGCGCGACACGCTCTATCGAACGATGTTTTTGAACTGATGAGCAAAGAGTCTAAGCACGCGAAGACAAGTGAATATTCGAGACAGTTGTGTGATCTTTTGGTCGCCTGCCTTCCAGAGTCATTCGCGCCTCAGCTCGATTCGAGCCCTAACGTTTGTGGCATGCACATTCAGAATCGCAGATCAGCTGTCTACTGGTTGTATCACTCCAAGAAAAGCGTTCGCGTCTACCTGGACTGCGACGACACACCCGCAATTCGAAGCGAGATACAAAGCCTCCTGCCGACGCCATTATCACTGCAGGCACGACCTTTTCCGCGTAAAGGATTCGCACTTCGGACTCCCCTGTTTTTTGATATTCAGACGCCTTCACAAGCCAAGAGTTTGGTCTTGCTGCTTCGTTATATCTCCAAACTGCGTGTTGATTCGTCAGAACTTTCCCTAACGAGATCCAATGCATACTGGCACCCGCTTTCTGAATCGGATGACGCAGAGATGGGTGCTTTGGAAGAGGGGTTGCGGGTCCCAATTCTCATAAACAGATATGAACGAAGCATGAAGAATCGCAAGAGTTGCATTCAGAAGTACAAACCCATCTGCGCAGTTTGCGGTTTTGACTTCCTAATCTCATACGGACAAATTGGAAAAGACTATATACACGTTCATCATCTGAATCCTCTCTCGGCTTCAAAGGGCAGGCCAAGAAAAGTTGATCCAGTCAAGGATCTTCGACCGGTGTGCCCAAAT
>JBEKCA010000040.1:0-39211 GCA_050015115.1 Occallatibacter sp. | reverse complement strand
CGCACTGCTTCCTGCTTGAATTCCAGGGTGTATCGGCCTCGTTTCCCGTTCCTCATTCAGTGTCCCTTTCTGCTATTTAAGCAGTTCGTCAAGGGATACGTTTTGCGGGGGCAAGGTCAGTTCACCATGAATTACCCGCGCTTCGATGAAATCGCCGCGGGAGCCAAAATTGATCGAGAACTCAGTCTGAATAATGGGAACTGGTGCGGGTTCCTTGTTCCTGCCCTTTTGCAAAACCGACTTTCATTACTGGCCGGCAAACTTCCGGTCTCTGGTTACTTACCACTGCCCCTCCGCGCATTACCACTTTTCAACTTTTTCAATTTACGGGTTGTCTTGTCAGTGGTTTTAAACCCGCTCGAGGACTAGAATGTCCCCAAGACTACCAGTCCTGTTTTTTGCGTTCCTTCTTCCATGCCGCCGCATTTGTGTAGCCTGGCGCGGGCACGGCGTGGAATCACCGCAGTTTGAAAGGGATGTCGCTGTGGCTGAATTGAGTGGTTGGGCGAAGCGGTTGTTTGAAAACCTGACGCAGATCCGCATGGCGGCTATCTTGCCGACGCGGTTGGCAATGGCGATTCTGGTGCTGGCATCCTCGGCCGCAGCGCAATCGGCGACCACCTACACGGTCACGCTGGCCGGCGATACGAATTCGACCGATTCAAATTCCAGCGACCCGATATATAACATTCCCGGCCTGGGGATGGGCGAGCAGGACACGAACGACGCGACCGGCAACTCCGGCGATCTGCGCTACGTCATCCAGCGCGCCATCACCAACGGCGGCAACATCAACATCGTTTTCAGCAGCAGCATGACGGGCTGCACGCCGACGAGCTCATAGCTGTGCACCATCACGCTCGGCGGTCCTCTGCCGCCGATTGCTTCGCTCTACGGATTCAATGCATCGAGCACCGACCCCGGCGCAGGCATCAGCTATCAAAACGCTATTGGCTGGTATGGCTCGAACCAGACCGGGGCGCTCAACCTCACCATTGACGGCGGCTTGTATGGCAATGTGGCCATCGATGGCGCGAACGCCTACCGCATCTTTTTCATCTTTACCGGCACAGTAACTCTAAAGAACCTGATTCTGCAGAACGCCTACGCTAAAGGCGGAAACAGTGAATACGGCGGCGGCGGCATGGGCGCCGGAGCCGGGATCTTCATCTATCAGGCCGACAGTAGTCAGCCCACCAGCGTGACGCTCGACACCGTCTACTTCAACAACTGTAGCGTGCAGGGCGGCAGCCCATTAGACCCGGGCTCAAGTGGCCTCGGCGGCGGGGGCCTTGGTGGCGATGGCGCCGAAGCCGCTGGCGGAATCTGGATTGGCGCCTCTGGCGCTCCAATGAGCATCTGGGGCTGGCTTGGCGGCGGCGGCGATATGGGCCCCGGATCGGGGGTAAGCACTGCGGTCGGCTACGGCCTTTTTGGCTCTGGGGGCATTTCCACTCTAAGCGGTGGCAATGGAGGCATTGCCCCTGGCGGCAGTGGCAGCTTTGGTGGTGGTGGCGGTGCCGGCTTATACGGAAGTTATGGACTGGATGGCTATATTGGCACCGCCGGCGGCAATGGCGGCTTTGGCGGTGGAGGTGGCATGATAGGCGGCAATGGCGGCTTTGGCGGCGGCGGCGGCGCCGGCGAATTTTGCGGCGGCAATGGCGGCTTTGGCGCCGGTGGCGGCGAGGGTCGAAATTGTTGGGGTGCTGGTGGCCCCTACGGCGGCGCCGGTAACCTGGAAGACGATTTGAGCTTTGGCGGTGGGGGTGGGGCGCTGGGTCCGGCAATTTTTATTTACCAGGGCACCCTGACCACGATCAACAGCGGCTACGGAAACATGTCCGCCGTTGGCGGCTCCAGCTGGTATGTGGGCACGGGCGACAGCACTCCGGTCTTCCAGTACAGCGCCACGGTCAATGGAACTAGTTATTCACAAAACAATCCCGTCTATAGCGAGGTGAACAGCGCCCTGTGTCCGGCCGGCGCGGCAAGCACCACAAATTCAAATTACGACCAAACCGCTTACGTCCAAACCGCGTATGGCTACCAAAGCGAGACCACAACGGTCACACCGATCCCGGTAACCGGTTATGTGCTCTCTCTGCCTCCTTCTCTCAATAACGCGCTGACGGAAAGCGTGCCAGCCACGTTGTCCGTTACAGCAACGGGCAGCAGTGGCAGTCTTTCCGGCTATTTTGTTGGCGTACCCGGCGCCATTACTGTAACCAGCAGCGACAACGATCCGGGCGTGGGCGGTGGCGTCAGCGGTGCGCTGACGGGAGTAAGCGGCGCGACTGGCCTTTCCAGTTGCGGCGTCGGAGTCGTCACCATCACACTGGACGGCGCGGCGAATGCAAACACAACACCATCGAGCGTCTCCCTGACCGCGACCGGCTACACCGACGCTACGGAATCTAGCACCGTCAGCGGCACGCTGGCCGGTATCACGGTTACGCCCGGTGCGCCTGTCCAGTTTACTGTTACCGGAACCACAAGTGTGGCGCCGGGCGCAGCCTTTACGGTGACCGCGACGCCGCAGGATAACTATGGTAACCCCACCACCTTTTCCGGCACGGTGACCTTTACCAGCACGGATTCTTTAGCCAGTTTTTCGCCTTCTTCGACGACGGTCTCGAATGCCTCGTCGATCGCCACGCTGGCGACGCTCGAAACGCCCGGAACACAAAACATTACCGCAACCGGCATCTCGGGCTCCACAGCCACGACCGGCAAGCTGAGCGGGATTACGGTGAGCACGTTGACTGCACCGGCGGTTGCGGCCGGCTTCAGCCCCTCGCCGGTTACCATCGGCGGAACCTCAACGCTCACGGTGACGGTAACCAATCCCAACAGCGCGGCGCTCGGCGGAGTAGCCTTCTCCAACAGCTATCCCAGTGGACTGAGCGGCGCCACGGCGACCACCACCTGCCCGAATACTTCATTAACCAGCAGTTCCTCGGGCTTCTCGATTGCGGGTATACCGCTGGCGGCGTCCGCATCCTGCGCGGTGATCGTGACGATCACTGCGCCATCGTCAGCCGGATCTCTTACCGACACGCCCACAGCAGCTATCTCGGTGCAGAGCGGCGGTAATTCCGGCGCGGTAACTGGGGCCACGCTCACCGTGAACCAGGCGACGCCGACAGTCACGGTCTCCATGCCTTCCATCGCAGCTTATGGCGGCAGTTATGCGCCCGCGATATTGTATAACGGCGACGGCACGGTTTCGCTCTCCGGCACTATCGGCGTTTGCACGGCCACCGGCAGCGGAACCAGCTATACGGTCAGCTATGTGGGCACGGGCTCTTGCGTGCTGACGATCGGCGCTTCGGCCGGAACGAATTACGCTGCCGTCAGCAACTTTACGCAGAGTTTCACTATTGGTAAGGCGCCGCTGACGGTGACGGCATCGAGTACAGCGCTGAGTTACGGCGTGGCGGTTCCGGCGATCACGCCAAGCTATTCAGGCTGGGTGGGCAGCGACTCATCGAGCGTGTTGACCACCACGCCCACATGCACGACCACCTACACAGCAACGAGCGCCGCGGGCAGCTATCCGACATCGTGCTTCGGCGCCGTGGCCGCGAACTACAACATCAGCTACATTGCCGGGGCGGTTACTGTTAGTCAGGCTTCAACAACGATTACCTGGGCGACGCCCGCAGCTATAACTTATGGCACAGGACTGAGCAGCGCTCAACTGAATGCTGCGGCCATCTCTAACGGTTCGACGATCACCGGTACCTGGAGCTACGAACCTGCGGCAGGCGCCATTCTGCCAGCGGGCACACAGACTCTTACAGTGATTTTTACGCCCAGTTTGGGCAACTACGCGACGGCAACCGGCTCGGTTTCGATTCAAGTCAATCAAGCCACGCCGACGATCACGTGGACGACGCCCGTGGCTATCACCTACGGAACGGCGCTGGGCGTGACGCAACTCGATGCCGTGCTGAGCGTGGCGGGAAACTGCACGTACTCGCCGGTGGCAGGAACGGTTCTCAGCGCCGGTCCGCATACGCTGAGCGCCACCTGCACGCCCACCGATGGGACTGACTATGCCACACCGTCCAAGGCGACCGTCTCGCTGACCGTGAATTCGGCGCCGCTGACGGTGACGGCATCAAGCGCTGGCGTCACCTACGGCGCAACCGTTCCGGCGATCACGCCGAGCTATTCGGGCTGGGTCACCGGTGATTCATCGAGTGTGCTGACTTTAGCGCCCACCTGCACGACCACCTACACAGCAACGAGCGCCGCGGGCAGCTATCCGACATCGTGCTCCGGCGCCGTGGCCGTGAACTACAACATCAGTTACGTTGCCGGCACGGTGACCGCAGGTCTGGCTTCGCAGACCATCAGCTTTACCGCACCAACGACGTCGGTGACCTACGGCGCATCGTCTGTCTCATTAACCGCAACAGCTTCGTCAGGGCTGACGGTGAGCTTCACCGCCAGCGGCGCCTGCGCCGTCTCCGGCAGCGCGACGCTGAACTACACCTCTGCGGGAACGTGCGCGGTCACTGCCAGTCAGGCGGGCAATAATGACTACTCTTCGGCTACTTCGGCCAGCTACACAGTCACCGTCAACCAAGCCATGCCGGCCATCACGTGGGCGACGCCTGCAGCTATCACTTATGGCACGGTGCTGAGCGCGACGCAGCTAAACGCGGCACTGAGCGTGGAGGGAAGCTGCACATACTCGCCCGCCGCGGGAACCGTCTTAAGTGTAGGCTCTCAGGCATTAACAGCGACCTGCACGCCAAATGACACGACTGACTACACAACAGCGACGGCGTCGGTCACGCTGACTGTGAGCGCCGCCTCTATTCCCACGCCCACCTTGAGCGCGCTCTCGCCGGCATTCACGACGGCTGATGGCGCAGCGTTTACGCTGACCCTCACGGGCGCGGGCTTCGTCTCCAGCTCCACGGCTTACTGGGGCTCGACAGTGCTCACGACGAGCTACGTCAGCTCGACGCAAGTGACGGCAACGGTTCCCGCGAGCCTGCTCAATTCGCCTGGCATCGAGCCCATCGTTGTTGAAAACCCGTCATCAAGCGGCGGGTCGAACACGATGCAGTTCGCCATCGACTCCTCGTCGTCAGGCGTCACCATCTCCACGACCACAGTGACGGTGAACGCTGGCGGCACGGCGACTTACGCGGTGACCGCGCCTTCGACGGCAACCAACCTGACTGCCATTTGCCTGAATCTGCCCGCCGGGGCAAGTTGCGCCTACTCATCGAGCACGGGCAAGGTCAGCATCACTACCTCGCCGGTGACGCCCTCGGGGACCTATCAGGTTGTCATCGTCTTCACCGAGACTACGACGACAACGAGCAAAAGCTCCTTGATCCTGCTACCGTTCCTGCTTTTGCCGTTTTATTTCCTGAGAAAGAAACTGAGAACTCGAGGCGAATGGTTGGCGGGCTGCCTCGTCCTGGTGGTGTTGGCCGGGACCATGACGATCACTGGCTGTGGAGGCGGCGCGAGCACATCGACCACCACTACATCCTCACAGTCGACGATGTCGGCCTCGGTCACACTCGTCGTGCAATAGCCAGATGCAATTAAGCGCGACGGCTGCGGGGCTGCGGCGTTGTATTGGGCTAACAGAAGCAATTCGCTTTTGCTCAAAACGAGAATCTCGATAAGTGCATAACTCCCGGCGCGAAAAAAGTACTGGGATGTCGCCATCGCGACTGGAATCTGATCAGCCTTTTTTCTCTCGCCCCAATCGTCTATCCTCAATCTACGTGATGTCTGATTGGATCTGTTCCCTATCCCGAGTCTCTCAATGCGCAGGGGCCCGATGAAAGCGCGTGTCTCCGACCTGACCGCGATCTTTTTTGCTGTCTTCGGCTTCACCTGTTGGGTTCTCGGTGACAGTTGCATCAAGTGGATTGGGCAATACGGCCTGCCGCCCGAAGAGATCGTTGCCTTCATGGGCCTGTTCATGGCGCTCACGCTCACGCTGCATGCGGCTGTGCGCCGCAACTTCGCCAATCTGCGTCCCCACTCGGCGGTGCGCCAGGTATTGCGCGCCCTTCTGGACATGACGAACAACGTCTGCGTCGTCATTGCCCTCCGTCATCTCTCGCTCACCCTGTTCTACATCCTCGTCTTCACTTCGCCGCTGGTCATCTCTCTGCTTTCTGCCGTTTTTATTGGCGAACGCATCACCCGCAAGAAGGCTCTCGCCCTGCTGGTGGGATTCTGCGGCGTGGTCATCGCGGTCGCTCCATGGAGCCATTCTCAGCACATCGATCTGATCGGCCTCGTCAGTTGTCTTGTGTGCGTCATCTGCTTTTCGGTCAACATGGTCTGGTCTCGCGTGCTTACGCGCACTGAAACGCCCGAGAGCCTTGCTTTCTGCTCGGGCCTGGTGACGGCCATGGCTGGTTTGGCGCTCACCAGCTTCCACCCTCAGCCGCTCATGCCCGCGCTCTGGCTGGCCCTGGGAATGATGGGCGTCTTCTGCGCAGCAGGCACGCTCAGCTTCTATGTCGCCGTCAAGCACACATCTGCCAGCAGTGTCTCGCAGTATCACTACACCCAGCTGCTCACTGGCGCGTTGATCTCCTACCTCGTCTGGCACGACAAACCGGGCCTTCCCATGCTGGCCGGTGGATTGCTGATTGTTGCTTCGGGCCTGGTGATCGCCCTTGCCGCGCGCAACGCCCAGCCGGTCTTACTCCCCGACATCGCTATCCGATAAAGAGAGCGCAGCTAGCTTGCCGACCGTCGCTTCAACTTTCTGGCGTTGGGCCCCCAAGAACCAAGTTATAATCCAAAGCCGCGCCGAACTCCAACAACCAGGCACCGACTTGAATGGCCTATGGAGGTCGGCAACTCGGCTGGAATCACGAGGCAAACACCCATTCGAGTGGTCGCAGTCGCGAACGGCGTTTGCCGTTACTAATCGGCCTTGTGGATAGAGTTGGGATTTCACTGTGCCTGAATATTGCTAGGGTGCGAGTCTTGTGCGGGGAGAGACGGACGAAACATAATAGAACAAATGGATTGGCACCGATGCAAATTTCTGGAGAGTTGCGACAATCTGAAGCCCCTGATCAAGAGGCGCTTCGGAAGAGAGCCGAACACCTCACTTGCCCGCGAGATCACAGCCTGTCTTCAGCAAGGTCGATTGTTCTATGAAGCGGCGGAGGGATCCCCGCTTGAAATTGCGCCCCTACAGCTGTTTTATGGCATGGTCGGGTTTTCAAAGGCGTTAATCATAGCGTCCGGACTTCGCCCCCTTGCAACACTCAAGCCCTCCCATGGAATAAGCGATATTTCGGAAACGAACTCGCGTATCGCAGACCTACGTCTGAAGATCGGCGGTGGAGGAACGTTCCAGGAGTTCAACGACGTTGCTGCGAGGCTCACTAGGGCCTGCTACGTGGACTTTCGAGCGAACGAAGGACGTACAGTACCTTTGCAAGCAGCAGAATCAAGCGAGCTCAACGGAATCAGCCTTTCGCTTCGGGATATTTTGACCCGCATTCCTGATCTTGATGTGCTCTACAAGATGACTTTTGGCACAGATGCGCTGACGACAGTTATGACAATTGAAACTCCGCGCACGACCTCCGAAAGCTTCCAAATTCAGGTCCAAATCCATGAAGCGTTTAGCGACCTGCAGTCGTTAAAGCGGATTGTCGACGGATTGCGGGAGCGATTTCCAGTGCTGCGAAAGTGGCGGTTGGGATCAGCACAATTCGGGTGGGGCAGCACGACCATTTGGTTCGACAATCTCCCCGTTGGGGAGCTGGACGAATTCTCGAAAGAATACGCGATTTGTGCGGAAGGAAGCTTTCACCATAGCCCCGCGGATGGAGCTAAACGGTTTGGACTCAAGGAAGGCCTTAGTCCTACCGCAGGGTATGTGCGCGGGGGTATTTACATAACATCCCCAATTCAAGACGCCTATATCTCCGAGTTCTCGCTGCAATATCTTGCGTTATTTCTTCTCAGTTCATTAGTGCGCTACAGGCCTCAAATCTGGGCGCACGCCATCGCGAAGTCGGCATTTGGGAATAAGCCGGTGGACGATAGGATGCTGAGCTTAATCGAAAAATTCCTCGACCTGAATCGCAACTCTATACCGGAGCTTGTTGCGCAGGTTCTGAACCCAAGCGAGGATTTTTTCACTAACTATGCGACCGAAGAAGACGGATAATTGAGGCAATCAAACGAAATCCAAAGTAGCTTCTCCGAAATCATACGCTGCGGCACATGGAGCTGTTCAGTCGTCTGGCACGCAAATTCCACGGTTCTGGATGACCGGCTAAAGTCCTGCTGGTTTTCCAGGCCAGGTTCACTGTTTTCGCATTTGTCGGGGCTTGCGGGCGAGGCGGAGGAACCGGCGGGGGTGGTGGCGGAGGCGGAGGATCGAACACATATTCGCTAACAGTGACGGCCATTCCCGGCGGCACATCGATCGTGAACACGCTAGGCCCCGCTACGGTTACGGTGACACACTGACCCGATTTCGCCTTCAGGGATCAGAGATCACTGCCCTAACTGACGGAGACTTGCTCACAATGGGCGAGATTCGTTCACCTGGATGCGACACTGCCATAGCTTTGCAATACTTATGGTTCACGTAGCGCTCATTTCATTGCGGTCGAGAGCGCATCAGCGACGATGCGCTTATTGTGATCCTCTGCGACCTGGAAGCGGTCACGGGCTGGAGCCCGTTTGGAAGTATCGATGCTGTCATTGACACGTAATCCCCAGTTGTGAACAACTTGCAACTATCTAAGACGGTTCTGACGGGTTACGGGTACCGAAGCCTGTTCGGTTCCAGCTTGAAATCACTGGGCTCCGAATTAATTCAGGGCCAACGATCTCTTTTCTTCTCGGAGGATGTGGTGAGGGCGCTAAGAAACAGGAGAGTTTGTGCCGCACTAGCGCAGGTAGTTCTACTGACGTCTCTCACTGGCGTGACAACGCTCGGTCAAACCGCTTTGGTTGCGGCTGCGCCAACGGATTCGCATATTGGCTTCCGCCTCATGATGGATCGACCGAGGCCGATGGCCGAAATTCTCGGTGCATCGTTCTCTCCAAATGGCAAAATTCAACTCATCTCACGGACTCTTTTCGTCAAAGTGGCAGATACCGTCGAACCTATACCTCTATCGGGAGATCCTGCTGGGGCCTATATCTCTTCGGGTCCGGATGGACGTGTCGCTGTGCAGGTGAGCGCATTCGGCGATACGCAATCTCTACCTATTCCTGAGGACTTCAGTGGGATGCACTCGATTCCTCTCGGACCGCAGATCCAGATCCAGAAAATCGCTTCCTCAAATAATTCCCGCGTGGTAGCAGTCATTGCCCATGGTCTCGCACCATCCCCATTCTTATTGCTTCTAGTTGACGGCATCCTCAACACAAAGCTTGCGGAGTTCTCCCTCAGTGCGGACCCACCACGCACTGTATGCGTGAGTGGCGATGGAGGAACGGTTGCAGTGGGATATGTGGAAGGTCTCGTTCGCTTGTGGAACGTTGGGACCAAATCAGAGCTCCCCTCGATTCATACCCTGCAGGCGGTCTCTAGTCCGAATCCGATGATTGGTGCCACGTTTCTGGACGCCCTTTGTCTGTCGCAAGACGGATCTCACCTATTTATTGCCCAAGTTGATACTCGCGGGGAGATTGCTAGTCGCAACGGTCAAACTCAACCGATAGTGACACAGTTGCCAGCCCAAGCTGGTACCTGTGCTTTCGATCCGAGTGGAAAGTTTATCGCAATAGGAGCGGGTGGATCAGAGCTACTGAAAGGAGTGGATGGCAAATCGCTCTGGAGTAGAAACGATGGGACTGCCCCGATCTCTTACGTCACCTTTCGCGAAGATGGCAAAGAGTTGCTCTTTGTAGATGCAAACGGCGTTCATGTGCGCGGCGTCGAAGCTGGTGATATTACCTTATCTTTCACGGCCTTCAAGTCCTCATCTCAAACCGATTGGATTGCTTGGTCTCCGACAGGTCATTTTGACGGAAGCCAGGAAGGGATCAGACATCTCCGCTACGCCCAGGCTGACAAATCCTCTTCACCTCTTCCAATCGATGCATTAGTGCGTGATTACTACCAGCCAGGATTGGTCGGGAACCTTCTCCGTGGCAGCGTTTCCGCACCAACGGGGTCGGAAATCCCGGCATCCTCTTGCCAGACTGTCCGGCTTCGTCAGGAGCACACGCATGCACAATCTGTTGACGTTGCAGTCGACATAATGGCCTCGAATAGGACAGGACATGCCTCTGTTCGTCTTTTCCGAAACGGCCTCCTGGTAAGGCGGTGGCAAAGTGTGGATCTCGCCAACTCGGCCGGCCCGTCTCTCACTGCAACGGTCGCTCTGCTGCCCGGCACGAACCATCTGCTTGCATATAGCTACGACGACAACGGCATTGAGTCAGCAGATGCTGAGATCGATTGTGAGGGACCGGATACAGTTGAACCGGGAACGCTGCATGTTCTGAGTGTAGGAATCAACCAGTACCAAAACAATCGCAAGACCACACTGAACTGGGCGGAAGCTGACGCACAGCTTATGGCGCAGGTGCTCGCCGCGCAACGTGCACAGATTAATCGGGAAGAGGCGGAAATGAGGGCTCACCCAGAGATGAGATACAGCCCGGCGGACCGGGCGAAATTCGAGAGATCTTTCGGCCCCGTAGAGGTGACGGTCCTACCCTCCGACCAGGCCTCTCGAGAGAACATTCTCTCCAAGATCGCAGAGATTGCAGCAAGGGCAAAGCCGCAAGATACGGTTGTCCTCTTCTTCGCAGGTCACGGAACAACCCGGAACGGGACGTTCTACTTCCTCGCATCGGATATCGCCGCATTCGATTTACAGTACGCTCTCGACACTGTGCCTGTTGCGCTCCTCTCGCAAGGGTCGGTCTCGGACCGAGATCTGGAGGCTGCCCTCGAGCCCGTAGATGCGGGGAATATTGCGCTCGTGGTCGACGCTTGTGAGTCTGGCCAGTTGCTACTCACCAGCACCGATGTACGCCGTGGTCCGGTCGACGCTCACGGCTTCGCTCAGTTGGCATTTGAAAAGGGAATCGCATTGCTCGCGGCCACCCCGAACGCCAGTGAGGCGCAGGAGGGGGCAAGGATTGGTCACGGCTGGCTGACGTATGATTTGGGCTTCGAGGGCCTTCAGAATGGAAAGGCACGAGTATCTGACATCGATGGGGACATCTACCTCGACGCTCTCTTTCGGTATGCCGCAGAGGAGGTGCCGAAGCATATTGCCCAGCAGCCGATAATCTATTTGCCTAAGTCGCAGAATCCAGAACGTGCTCTATTGGGTTTCGGTGCGGTCAAACTCAGTCCGGGCGCAGGAAGAACACTGCCAGGCGACTCTCCGCCGCCAAATCCACTAGGCGACCACGACCGACCTTCTCTTGGAGAACTGACGGTGGATGGCAAAGAACAACCCCCCGCGTTGATTACATTTCTCTCTTTTGAAGGCAATCAGCTAGTTGCAACTCTAGCGGAGGCTTCTCGCATAGATCAGACACGATGGAGTGACGGCGATCCGACTCGAAAGACCCTAGCTCTGAACTGGTCAAAGTTTTACCTGAATTCACAACCAGACATCGTTGCACAGGAGCGCAACGGTCAATATGTGGGAATCGATCTTGCCACGCTGACCACCTATGCCTTACCCGAAGCCTGGAAATCGGAGGCAAACGTCGCGGTTCGAAAGGCTAGCTCTATCGGGGTGGTTCAGTCACAGGCAAACTCCTCCAATGCTTCCCTGCAAGTTTGGGATATTTCAAAGAATCGGTTGCTTTGGAGTAAAGAAAACAGCTATCTAGGTTCCATCGCTATATCAGCGGATGGAAAACTTCTGGCCCTCAACACCGGGCGAGAGGTGTTGCTGGTTGAATCTGATAAAGGAAATAGTCGCTCGCCGTCTGTCGCTTTTCCGTTCCAAGCCCCATTTGATGGCTTCCAGACGGCGGCACTTTCGGAGGATGGGGCGCTACTCGCAACTGCAGCATCTGGTGGCAATCGAGGTCTGACCATCTGGAATCTCACCGCCGAGCCTTCGGACAGAGTAATCTGGACGGCTCAACCTCAAGATACGGCCACCGAATTGAAGTTCTTTTCCACGGTGACCGATGGCTCTTTCCAGAATGTACTTGCGGCGGCGCTGGTTGATGGAACTATCTCGGTCTATCAGTGGCAGACTGAGGCGCCCGCGGAGCAGTTTCAATCCGGTGGCCATGCGGTCTCCATCCTTTCCTTCTCCCCGGATGGCACGGTCATAGCCGCCGGAACGGCCGACGGTGTTATTTCACTATTCGATTTGAAGCAACACAGTCTGCTTCTAAGGTTGCGCTGGATCGAAAGCGCCGATACATGGATAACGCAGGACGGCGCCGGCCATTTTGATGCTCCCAGAGCGATCTGGCATCAACTCAGCTGGTCATATGACGGTAAGATCAGTCCTGTCCAGTCGTCGCAACATGTGGAATCCCTCGCTACGAAGGTCCTGCAATCGCGTCTGAATCGTCAGTAGAAACCGGTTCGGATTCCGTGCGGGATTTTACAGCGGATAACTTCTTCAGGAGATCCAGGTAGAGTGATGCTTCTGCATAGAGCTCTGCAATAATCACTGCGGAAACGAGCGGTACCATCGCGCCCCAGGCTGACAGCCGGTGGAACAGTATCCAATTCGATGCAATGGACAGAAGCGGAATAAACATCAAAGAAAACACAAATGCAACCCTCAGGTTGAAACAATGGTAAAGTGCAACCGTGGCTAGACCGCCAAGGACCAGAAAGAGTCCAGTCAACCATCGACTTGATTGAGCGACAGATGTCTCGTCGAGTTCCGCCTGCACTTCATGTGCAACTATCTCGCAACCGAAGCGGGGACCAGCCGGAGTCGCATACCGATCTCTTGCGGCCGAGTATGTCGCACCGACTACGACAATTCGATCCTTGAACGTCTGCAGATCGTGCCATGATGTGAATGTCGAGTTCTTCAAAATGTCGCTTGCGTTGGCTGAGTTGGAAAAGTCATACCTGAAGTCCAGATATCTGTCATTCTGTCCTCCCGCTATTTTCGGAACCTGACCGCCGCTCTTCAATAAATGCGCTAGCGCGTAGCCGGGGGAGCCGGCAACTTCGCCGTTCAACAGTTGATAAATCCGCCGATAACCCCTCACAATTCCTCGATCGTCGTTGGGAACTAGCGCGACCGCCGAAATCGATCCGACGGGCAGTGCTCTTCCCCCAAGTGGCGGGCTAACGGTGTAGGTTCCGTTTTCGTTGCGGGAGGCGACCATGGCCCACACTGTGGGTATCGAGGGTACCTTCATGGTTAAGAATCGAGGAGAGCTCGTTTCAATGTCAATAACGAGAGCTTTCGCGCCGCCCGCTGCAATTGCCTCAAGCAGGTTGGAAAAGATCTCGGAGTTCAGCGGGCTAATTTCAGAAAAGCGGCTTCGATAATCATTATCATTAATCACGACTAAAGATACTGCGCCCGCAGGTTCGTGTCGTTGGACGGCGACGGCGGCATCCAAAGATTGATTTGCAAATTTGTCTGGAAGGCCCCGAACCTGAAACAAGAATACGAGAACGGCGATCACTATGAGAGCAAGCTTGGACCTCAACAAGCGAATGGTAAACGGTGATTTGTGTTCTTCGATTACCTTTGCGAGGCGAGAAAGCTCGCGATTCGCGATGTCGTCAATGCTCATATTGATTTGCTCATGATTATCAGAATTGCGCGCAATAGAGTGTCTTCGTCAGTTTGCGCATTAACACCCTGCCAAGTGTCGGTCCGGTTCTTGACGGCATCGAACGTCTGTTTGGCGGTGTCATATTCGGTTGCATCAACGAATAAGATCAGGAGGTTGGCGCGCAGCTCGCCGACGGAGTCTTCGACGGTGACGATGTAAAGGCCCGGCACCGTGACCGCGACCGAAGATTGCCATGAACCCTCGACGTCGGTACTGATCTGCGCGTCAATTATCGCCTTTTTTCCCTTAATGCTTTTCGCCTCAATGCTATAGATTCCCTCAGGTAAGATCGGAATCCTTCCGTTTAGAGAGAACCCACCGCCGCCATCCACGTTAACCACATCTTCTCGCATTGCGATCACATAACCCCGGCCGATAGTTGAAGAATCATGACTTAAGACTGCTGGAGGATTACCAACAAGCAAATCGAACGCTGCCTTGATAATTGAGGGAATTTGACTCGCAGACGTTGGCTCCGGGGCATTGACCAGCACCGGATTGCGACAGGGATTCTTTGGCGAGTTTTCGCATGCGATACGAGTGCGGATTTGGTCACTGAAACGCACAATCGTGATCGAATTGTCATAGTTGTAAAAGGCAGTCGAAAGCTTGTCTCCGGCATAGAGTTTCTGGCCAGCTTTCACAGGAGCTTGCTGGCCTTCCAGATGCCATTTTCCGCTGACATCCAGAACTCCGGCGACAGGCTTCGCCTGTTGGCCCTGCAGCGCTGTTGTTGCGGCAGTGACGATCCATGGCAGAATGCAGCGACTGACTCGAATCGAGCAACGCATGATTGAATCACTATAATCCAGCGAGGTCCGTTTACCGTTTGACGGACGACAATTAAAACTTTCGGCGAATAAATGGTTGGGGCTGAATAGCTGTTACATTCCAGGTGTTTGCGAGTAGTGAAAGCAGGATAGATTAGAGTCTTGCGCTTTACTCAACGCAAGAAACACAAGAACTTCGCGTCATCTCGCTTCAAGGACGAAGGCACCCCAATAATAGGGGAGGTCTTGCTGGCCGTGTTGTCTCTTGATCTGTTCGCGCATCTCCATTTCTGCCTCCTTGAGTGCCTCGTGTATCTCCCTTCCGGAGAGCCATTTGGAGTAAAACTTCCGCATCAGCTCCTGGGTTTCCTGGTCGGGGACCGACCACAGCGACATCAAGACAGCCTGTGCGCCGGCCTCCTGCAGCGCACGACGCAAGCCGAAGACGCCCTCGCCATTCTTCACCTCTCCCTGACCGGTGTTACAAGCGCTGAGCACCACCAGTTCGGTGCCGTTCAGGTTCACGTTGGCCACTTCCATGGCGGTCAGCACGCCGTTGTCCAACTCCTGCGGAGGGCCGTGAAGGGAAAGCGTGCGATCGGCCCCTGCAAAATAAAGACCGGAACGAAGCATCGGGTCTTCCATCCCGGTTGTCTGCTTATCGCCCGGCGCTGTGCCGTTTTTCCTGGTCTGCTGGTCCGGCAGAAAGAACCCATGTGTGGCAAGGTGGACCACGCGTGGACTGTTGGCTTGCTCCACCACTGTCTTTAGAGCGCGCTCCTGCGTATAGATATTGGCCTTCCAGCCGCTGCGCCGCATCAATCCTGCAATTGCGCTGACCTCGATTCCTGACCCCGAAAGCCGCGGCAGTGCGATGACGGCGGTCGCGTCGCGCGAGAGCGTATTGGGCGAGAGGGCCGCGAGCTGAAGCTTCGCCGGTGCCTCTGGCAGGGTCAGTTTCTGCAGCGCCGCGCGTTCCAGCTCTTCCGTGAGGTCGAACGCTGGATCGCCGATCAACAATGCCGTCCTGGCGGCACGCTGCGTGCGCGTTCGAAGAATATCTTTCGTGCTGGAGACTAGGCGGAGGTCATAACGCTCCATCAGCAGCTCGCCGCCAGTGTCAGGGATAATGCTTAGGGGAATGGTATTGAGCGCGCCATCTGAAGAAAGGAAGATACGCTTCGCGTTGCCGAGAGACGGCTCAAGTGGTTTCCAGATCAGATCGTGTGCACTGGTACCCGGAACGGGAGCTCCGGTCATGACTGCTGTGTCGCGCATGCGCAGCCACTGCCGAATGGATACGAGCGCTTTTCCCTCGATCTGTTTGTCATCTCCGAGAAAGATGTAGGCAGGCTGATCTTTGGTTTTGGGCGTCACGACCAGCGCGACGTAATAGTACTGGTCGGCCCATTTCTTCTTTTCGATATAGCGGAAGTGGGCGAACTCGACCGCGGCCTCGCCAGGGTGGAGCGCATCGCGCACCTGCTGCCAGGTCGCGCTGTCGAGATTGTTCTTTTCGGCGAAGGTGGAAGAATGCGCGACCAGCGATTTTTCCAACGTGTCCGCCTCGGCGCGAAGCTGGTCTAGCTGCTTGCGCCACTGATCGTGGTCCTTAGGGGTCCCGTTTATCAGAGCGGAGATGGCGGTCCGCTTGGCGCCAAGCTGATTCAGCAGGTCGATCGCCTGCTGGTCTCCGGACGCTTCAATCCGGCGTCGCATGCCGGCGATGCTTTCCGCGATAAAGCCCTTCTCCCAGAGCAAGAGGTTGTACATTGACCCGATGAGGGCCGGATCCTGCTGCCGGCAGCGATAAACAAAACTGAAGTAAACGGGAAAGTTGCGTGACACCTCTTCGAGAAAGGCAAGTCTCTTTCTCTCGGTCATAAACGAGAAGTCGTATTGAAACTGCTGGAAGATATTCTCGAATGCCTTGTCAAAAAGCGGCTCTGCCAAAGCATATTTTCCCTGTTCCGCATACATGCCGGCGAGCATGATCCTAAACTGGGAGATCTGGAAATAGTCGGCCATCTGGTTTTTTTCGAGGATCTGTACGGCCCGTTCGAGGGCCGCCTCCGCTTCGGGATACTTGCCCTCTTCATCGTAGATCCCAGCAAATCCCAGGAGGGGATACGCGAACATAACATCGTCTGGATGCAGCACCTTCGCAAGGGTCTTCGTTACCCGCTGATATATAGCCTCTGCGTCGCTGTACTTGCCTTCGTCCTGATAAATCCCCCCAAGCGTCATAAGAAGACTGGAGAAACCGCCGTTTTCGGGCTCCTGGCTCCCCAGGACTCTTTCGATGAGCTTAATGGCGCGACGGCTGAGGACCTCTGCGTCGGCGTACCTTTTCTGATTCTCATACGACCCTGCAAGATCGTTCAGAAACAGAACGAGAGCCGGATCGTTCGGCCCGAGCGCCTTCTCTGCTATCGCGCGAGCGCGTTCGAGCAGAGGCGCCTCGTCGGCGAAATTGCCATCAGCATCGTAGACGAGCGCCAAACCTTCGAGCCCTCCAGCCACTTCGACGCTGTCAGGTCCGAACCTTTGTTCGTTGATATGGATCGCCTGCCGATACAGAGGTTCGGCTTCGGCGTATTTACCCAGCAGCCTGCAAATGTCTGCGAGGCGACCGAGCAGGGTTGCGTATGCGGGGTCGTCGGCCCCCAGAACTTTCTCGACAATCGGTTGTTCGCGACGAAGCATCGCTTCTTGATCCAAGAACCGGCGCTGGGCAACGTAGACCTCGGATAGATGGTCGAGTTCTATCGCGACGTTGCGGTCGTCCGGCCCGAGCGCTCTTTCGTAGATATGCAGCGAGCGAAGGTAGAGAGGCTCGGCCAGGGTGAACTTTTCTTGCTGCCGGTAAACCTCCGCGAGACGGTTGATAAGCGATGCAAGATCGGGGTCGTCAGGCTTCGACGCATTCTCGGTGATCGGCAGGGCGCGAAGCAGCAGCGGCTCTGCTTTGTCATACTCGTCCTGGGCCTCGTAGAGCGAGGCCAGCTTGCTGAGTAGGATCCTTAAAAAAGGGAGCTTGAGTCCCAACCCATGTTCTATCCCATCTTCTATCTTCAGGGCGCGCTGGTAGCTCGGCTCGGCTTTCTTGAACTTCTTGTCCTGCTGGTAGACCTCCCCGAGCTGGTCGAGAGCGATAGCTACTTCTAGGGCATTCGGTCCCAGCGTTTCCTCCTTAATTGTCAGCAGGCGCTCCAAAAGCGCCTCGGCTGCGGTGTACTTTCCCAGGGCGAACTCGATTTGCGAGAAGTTCTCCATGACCTTGAGTACTTCGCCTTGCGCAGTCTGGTGAACTTGCAAAACCTGCTGGTAAGCGGGCTGGGCTTCGGCGTCCTTGCGTTGTTTGCGATAGAGCGCCGTGAGATCGCTTAGACCTTTGGCCATGTCACTCAACACTTTATCGTCGATCTGCAGGGCGCGCTGACAGAGCGGTTCCGCATCGGCATATTTGCCTTGCGTGCTATAGTGGCCCGCGAAATCGTTGAGAATCTGTCCCACGCCCAACTCGTCCGGCCCCAGTGCCGTCTTCCTCAATCTTCAAGGCGCGCTGGTAGAGCGGCTCCGCCCCGTCGTATTGCTTCTGCGCATCGGAGAGTAATGCGATGTTGGTAAGCGATACGGCAGCCCTTGCGTCTTTGGGACCAAAATCCGCCTCCGCTACCTTGAGCGCCTCTTTGGCAAGGGGGGCGGCTTCGTCATATTTGCCGTTCAAAAAAAGCTGCACCACCTGGCTATTGAGGTTGTCCCAATGCGATCCTTGCGCTGGTGCGCGCAGTGCGAATAAAGCCGCGCACAGAATGGGTACCAGCCAGACAACGCGCCTTCGGAAGAGGAGCAAGGGGACCTCCAGACCGAACACCCGGCCCGGATGTTCGAGCGATGGACACGAGTATAGCTAACGCCCACCTCTTCTGCCACTCGTCAACGGGGCTGTGTCGTCGGTTACAAATCGAGGGGCAAGGTCATCGCGACAGGTCGCAACCAGGCCGAGCTTCAGGAACGGCTGCCTCTGGGAGCCGATCTTGTTATGCCATTCTCCCTGGGTACTTCGCACCTGTCTGGCACAAACGAATATGAACAGCGATTGAGAGAGATCTTTGCGGAAGGCGTCAACACGGTCGTCGACTAAGGCGAATAATATCCGTTGCATTGCGCTTTCTTTGCATCACCTCAAGCAGCATGATCGATAGCAACAAAGCAATCCATCACACCAAAAAACCAGGAATTAAAAAGGAGCCAGTCATATGAATGTCGACGGCCAGGAAGAAATGTGTCGTGCAAAACGCGTTGCGCTTTACATGCGCGTCTCACTCTGCGATAAGGACCCCAATGCACATGTTGTCGACCTACGCCAAATGGCGGTCAGGGACGGCTTCGAGGTTGTTGCGGTGTATACCGACAAGACGACCGGAACGACGGCCAAACAGCCAGGCCTCGACCAGTTGCTGGTCGACGCCCGCCGCAGACGCTTCGATATCGTCATGACCTGGTCCTGCGACCGAATGGCCCGCTCGACGCGTCACTTCGTGAAAGTGCTTGACGAATTCATCAGGATCGGGGTTGAATTCCGCAGCCATTGCGAAGCGATCGATACCGGCGGTCCGCAGGGCAGCGCCTTCGCGATCATCGTCGGGGCCATCACTGAACTCGAGCACAGTCTGATTGGTGAGAAAGTGCGCACGGGGATGCGGCGCGCCCGTCTTGATGGCCAACTTATCGGACGCAAGCCTCTACAACTCGACCACGCCGCTATTCACCGAGATCGCCGGCAAGGCCACAGCATCCGCGCAATTGCGAAAGAACATGGGATCTCCACTGCTACTGTGCAACGAGTGCTGCGCATATCGACCGCCGATCTCCTCGAACGAGCAGCCTGAGGTAGTCCATCTCCCAGTGCTTCAAGACGCCCCATCGAGAGGCCGATGGGGCGGCGCTTAGATAGTAGAGGATAGCCACGCAGAAAGGTCTGCAAGCGCGTGACAAAAAGCTCCTGAAGGGATTTGATCCAAGAGGTCGCAACGTCGCAACAACAGATGCAAAACGGCGACACAGGTGGATCGATGCTTCGAAGTCAAAAAAGTATATGGGCATTGCGTGGTGACGCAGATCGCACTTCCCAAACCAGCCCTAAAAGAAGGGGAAAAATTGCCGATAGGTGGTATTGAACCGATCTCTCCGTCAATGACGCATAGCAAACCGTATGCACACGTGGCGCTGGCAAACCGGGTCCATCGGAAGGCACACCGGTTCTGGTGGGTAGACCGGGGGGGCGGTTCACCGGCAATCTCGTATCTGGAGATTGCAATTGAAAACTCAACCCGCAACCCCTGATCGCAGCTGTTCCAGCGATACAACCCTCAACGTGGCTCACTCGGTTTATGAATGGCCCTTCAACTCAGACGTGCTCACGCTCGTTCAGGCCGCGGCCTTGCTGCACTGCCATCCGAAGACCCTTCGGATTATGGCCAAGAGTGGGAGAGTACCCGCAAAGCGCGTAGGTTCGCTTTGGCGTTTCTACCGGCTGGCTCTCGAGGCCTGGCTGATGGATAGGGAAGCTGCCGCCTGACAGGGAAGAGGAGGCGAGGATCCACGCCTCCTCTTTCACCTTGATGCCTCGCTACTTGTCCGTGAGCAACCCGGCAGGTATAAGCTGCTTCACCAGCTTGTTGTGGCTTTTTCTCATGTCATCGGTCAGCGCGTGGCCATAAATGTTCATGGCCGTGCTGATGTCAGCTACACGAAGCAAGTCCTTCTGGACGCCGGTCGGAGTTCTGATTGAATCCAGCCAACTCCGGCAGGCATGCCTCAGCATGTGCCAGGTGATGTGCCCCAGTCCGATCTGCTTCGCGACAGGCTGTATTCCCTTCTGCAAAAGCATCGATGCACTGCGCACGCCCCCGGTTCTATTTGAAGGAAAGACCCACTCGCTGCCATTCGCTTTCGGCTTCCAATAATCCAGGATTTCAAACAGTTCCTTGCCCAATGGCAGGCCTGCCTCGGAAGCGTCTGTTTTGGTTTTGCCCAGCTTGCCGTGAGTAAACTTGCGCTGGATCATGATCGTTCGAATTTTCGGGTCGACGTCTTCCCACTTCAAGGCGACAAGCTCACTGATTCGCAAGCCAAGGCAGCCATCAACGATCACCATGATGTTCAGTGGTTCGGGTAGGGCCTTGATCAGGCGATGGAACCAATCCATGGTGATCTGCTTCTTTTTCTTCTGGCGTTTCGACACGCCTTTGATCGTGACCAGAGACATCGCTCTGGCATCGCTGATTGGTATGTAACCGTGGATCGCAGCCAGCCTGAGGCTGACACTGAGCACAGATCGTATGCTCGATTTTGTCGTACCCGCCAGATTCAGACTGTCGAACCAATCCAGAACGGCCAGTGGGGTGATCTCGGTGATTTTCCTTTCGCCAAATTCCGGCTCGATGTAGGAGTCAATCAAATACGAGTTTGTCTGCTGCGTCGAGTGTTCGAGATTCGGCAGATGTTTCGCGCGGTAGATCTCAATGATGTCTTGGAATCTCGCATCCACCTTCGCGCGACCTGCGGCCGAGTTCGTCAGAACCACTTTGTGCTGCAGGGCAGTTCTGACCGATGCTTCGGTGGGATATTGGGCGCCGTCAAAATAATACGATTTGTACTTCTGTTTGCCGTCAACCTTGCCGTTCGCAAAACGAGCTTCCCAGGCGAAACCGCTGGCTCTGGGAACTTTACGAATGTTACCCTGTTGATATCGTGCTCTGGTCTTCTTCATCCCGTGCCTGCTTAGGCCTCCTTGTAATATCGTCATTTTATTCCAATGGGTTAATATGGGTTGAAGAAAACAGGTCATCGATTCAAGTTGTTCATTATAAAAGTGGCCCCGTAGCTCAGGTGGATAGAGCAGCAGTTTCCTAAACTGCGTGTCGGAAGTTCGAGTCTTCCCGGGGTCACCATTCCTCAATTGCCGCCCGCGCTGCTCTAATCTCTTCCTGGTTGCCCCAACGCAGGGTGAGGTCGCCGCCTGGCTTTTGACTTCCTCTAAGGCTTCCGCGATAGAATGTTGATGTCACGGAAATTTGTTCCATGGCATAACGGCTGCTTCTTCAATGAAGCGCTACAACTCACCACGGCAATCGCAAGGATGCTCGGGAAGGCGGTGAAACTCCGCCACTGCCCCGCAACTGTGAGCGCACCTGCCCAGCGGCTCGTTCTTTAGGCCAGGGCAGGGAACCAGCCAGGGTCCTTCCGTATTTCGCGGAGACCCACGTCAACCACTGCAGGACGCCCTCGGGCGCGCCTGTGGGAAGGTGGCTGGAAGAGGCGCAAGTCAGGAGACCGGTCCTCGCGCCCTCAACCCGCTTGCGTTCCGAGGGGAACGAAGGAGCCTTCATGCCTGATTCCGCGCAATTCTTCTTTTGCCATCTTGTGCCGCGTATGCTTCCGCGCGCATTCGCTTTTTTTCTCGTCGCCACCGCCATCACGGTCTCCCAAGCGGCTTCGATTCGCGGCGTCGTCACTGACGCTTCGGGCGCAAAGATCACCGGCGCAACGGTGGTTCTGATCAGCGGCGGCAAGGCTGTCGCCTCGGACGTCTCCAAGGCCGATGGCAGCTTTCAGATTCTAAGCGGCTCGCAGGGGCGATTCTTTCTCGTGGTTTCTGCCAGCAGCTTTCGCCAGTTGGAGACGCCCGGCTTTTACGCGGGCCAACTCGACTCGATCGAGCGCGATATCGTGCTTGAACCCCAGTGGGTGCGCGAATCCATCGTAGTTACCGCGACTGGAACGCCTACGCCGCAGCCCCAGACCAGTTCCGCGACTAGCGTGATAGGCCCGCAGGATCTGCCCTTGCGTAGCGACTTGACGAGCGCGTTGCGCCTTATGCCCGGCACAGTCGTGGTGCAGGAAGGCCAGATGGGCGCGCAAACCTCGCTCTTTATCCGCGGCGGCAACTCTGACGCGAACAAGATTCTCCTGGACGGGGTGAGCGCTGGCGATATGGGTGGGCAATTCGATCTTGGCCCACTTTCGACCACGGCGATCGAGCGGGCAGAAGTCTATCGGGGTCCTGATTCCAATCTCTATGGCGCAGATGCAGGAAGCGGAGTAGTCAGCCTCACTACCCCACACGGCACGACCAGTTTTCCGTCCATTCTGCTGCAAGCCGACGGTGGCAATCTTTCGACCTCGCGCGAAGAGCTGGAAGTGGCCGGCGCGCATAATAAGCTCGATTACCTTGGCGCCTTCAGTTGGCTCCAGACAACCAACAATCTGCCCAACGACGAGTATCACGTCGCCACTACGGCCGCCAACTTCGGATACCAACTGAACGGCACTACGCAGCTTCGCGGCACCCTGCACTATGGCGTCGATGCCACCGGCGTTCCCAATGCCTGGGACTTCTATCATGTCGCCGACAATGCCACGCAGAAGGATCAAGACCTTTTCATCA
Organism: Occallatibacter sp.; assembly: GCA_050015115.1. GTDB lineage: Bacteria > Acidobacteriota > Terriglobia > Terriglobales > Acidobacteriaceae > Telmatobacter. The sequence goes on along the minus strand of JBEKCA010000040.1, from coordinate 16,210 downwards.
GCGCCTCAATCGACAACCAGACCACGCCTTCGCTTCACAACATGCTGCGCTACGGCGCGACCCGCAAGCGAGAGCAATACACACAGGGGGCACAAGAGGGTGGCGGCGATTTCGATGCCTACGGAGATAGCTTGGGCGATTTACTCACAATCACGGGCGCAAACGGCTATTCGGTCACAGGTCAGGCGATCCTCGACTACGCGGGAACCTATCCGAACGGGTACCAGCAAGTTTCTAATCGCGATCAGATAGTCTACCAGGGCGATTACAGATTCACTCCCCATCTGATAGCCCTGATCGGCTTCCATTACGCGGATGAGCGAGCCACGCTGGTCGACCCCTCTTACGATGAGGATTATGCCGACGAGCGTACGGACTACGATTATCTGGCCAGCGTGCATGGGGACTTCAAGAACCGTTTCTTCTACACTCTGGGTGGAAGCCTGGAGCGCAATTCGCTCTTTGGGACCGAGACCTCGCCGCGCGCCGGACTATCGTACTACGCGCTGCCTCCGCGCAAAGGCGTCTTCAGCGGAACCCGCATTCTGTTCAACTATGGCGAGGGAGTGCGAGAGCCAAAGCTGACCGATAAGTTCTACTCGCTCTACTACAATCTTCCTGCGATCGCTCAACAACTTCACATAGGCCCGCTTGCGGCTCCCAATACGAGATCCTATGAGGGCGGTGTCGAACAGACGTTCTTTGGCGAGAGGGTGAGCTTCCGCTCAAGCTACTTTCACAATGAGTTCGGTAAGGAGATTGAGTCAGTTCCGGCGCCTTTCTTGTTGACTCTATTTCCCACCGTGACGGTCCAGGGACTAGGCTCCTTCTACACCAATGACTCCGATCTGACCTTCAACACCCAGGCTTTCCGCGCCCAAGGCGTGGAGGCGACGGTTGAATATGGCGTTGGCAAAAACCTTTTCTTTCGTGGCGGCTATACGTATTTGGATGCCGTTGTCCAACGCTCGTTCACCAGTGACAACGTCGCGCTGTTAGGCGGCTATGCGCCGACCTACCCGTCTGGCTGTTCCATCGGCACCCAGTACTGCATACCCCTCGGCGCGTTTTCTCCGTTGGTCGGTGCGCGGCCCTTTCGCCGTCCGCCGCATACCGGTTTCTTCACGGCGAGTTACGCGACTAAGAGGTTGACTGGCGTTTTCAGTTCGGCAATTGCCAGCCGCAGCGACGACTCAACTTTCCTTTTCGACGTAAACTACGGGGACACCCTGATTCTGCCCAATCGCAATCTCGACTGGGGCTATGCCAAGCTGGATCTGGGAGCGAGCTACAAACTGCTCTCCTGGCTAAAAGTCTACGGCCAGGGGGAGAACCTGATGAATAATCAGCACATCGCGCCGATCGGTTATCCCAGCCTGCCCTTCAATATCCGCGCTGGTCTGCGCATCGAGTGGACAAAGGCTAGCAGTCAGTAAGCGGCGTCCTCTCCCTTGTTCTGCGCCTTACGCAGATCGTCCTTGGATGGGACCACTGCTCCGCCGAGACACCCAACCAGGAGAATGTGTCGCTGATTGAACTGAAGGCGGTGGGTCCTCCCCAGGGGTTTACCGCCCTTTTTTGGAGCCAGTAGACTCCTGATCAAACCGATGCGTTCCATCCCTCCACACCGCCATCTGGGCTGCCGAAGATGCTGCTGCCCCAAGTCTTATTAAAAATGGTTTCATATTATGAAAACAAAATTACCAAAGTTCCGCGAATCTTGGTTCGGATCATTCATTCTGCACAAAAGTCATTGAAAAGCTGCCACAATCCGGATTAAATTGGATTCACTGAGTCAATTGCTCTGCGTGTGTTGCCCTGATGTTTTTTCTTCAGAGGTGTATTTCCATGAACTGCCCGAAGTGCCAATCCTCCTCCGTCTCCGTCATTCCGGCCGAGATCCGTCTTTATCGTCACAGCAATCGCATCCTCAGCCACCCGCCTATGACACCGTCACCTGACGTGAAGGTCTGCATCGACTGCGGATGGTCCGAATTTTCGATTCCGCGTTCCTGGCTATCGGCTGGATGGTTGCGCCCAATGCGGCCGCAGCCGGTGCCGACCCCAGCGTCGATGGCCTCATCGAAGGTCGTCGCGATGGCGGGTTAATCGCCAGCGGCTTTCTTCCGAGCTAAGGGTGGCGATTTCCTCAGGCCGCGCAAGCGGTCAGGGCGAGATTCGTGCCGCACGCATCCACGCAAGCAAAGAAATGCCCCCAGCCGAAGCTGGGGGCATTTTTGCTTTTGCGCCGAAAGCGCTTACGCTTGGACGGCTAGTCCGCGGGGTCCCCAGCGACGGGTCCATGTCGCTGGGGTGATCCTTAGTACATGCCTTCCATGCCGCCGCCGTGGCCGCCGCCCGCAGGAGCAGCCTTGGGCTCCGGAATCTCGACAACCAGAGCTTCGGTGGTCAGCAGCAGTCCAGCGATCGAGGCGGCATTCTGCAACGCCGTCCGGGTTACCTTGGTCGGGTCGATGACGCCGGCCTTCACCAGGTCTTCGAAGACCGAAGTCTGCGCGTTGTAGCCATAGTGCGGGTCCTTGGACTCAAGAACCTTGGCCACCACAACCGCGCCCTCTTCGCCGGCGTTGGCAACGATCTGCCGCAGGGGCTCTTCAAGCGAACGGCGAACAATCTGCGCGCCGATCTTCTCGTCGCCTTCGAGCGTGGCAATGAGCTTGTCGACCGAAGGAATGGCGCGAACCAGAGCCACGCCGCCGCCGGGGACGATGCCTTCCTCGACTGCCGCACGGGTTGCGTGCAGAGCATCCTCGACGCGAGCCTTCTTCTCCTTCAGCTCGGTCTCGGTTGCCGCGCCAACCTTGATGATTGCGACGCCGCCGACCAGCTTGGCCAGCCGCTCCTGCAGCTTTTCCTTGTCGTAGTCCGAGGTGGTCTTTTCGATCTGAGACCTGATCTCCTTGACGCGGCCTTCGATGTCGCTCGCCTTGCCGGCGCCATCAACGATGGTCGTATTGTCCTTGTCGATTGTGATGCGCTTGGCCTTGCCCAGATCCTCGAGCTTCACGCCCTCGAGCTTGATGCCCAGGTCCTCGGTGATGGCCTTGCCGCCAGTGAGGATCGCGATATCGCCCAGGATCGCCTTGCGGCGGTCGCCGAAGCCGGGAGCCTTGACGGCTGCCACGTTGAGCGTGCCGCGCAGCTTGTTCACGACCAGGGTCGCCAGAGCCTCGCCCTCAACGTCCTCAGCAATGATCAGGAGAGGCTTGCCGCCGCGCGCAACCTGCTCGAGCAAGGGAAGAAGATCTTTCATCGCGCTGATCTTCTTCTCGTAAATCAGGATGTAGGGATCTTCCAGGATCACTTCCAGGCGCTCGGCGTCAGTCACAAAATACGGACTGAGATAGCCGCGGTCAAACTGCATTCCGTCGACCGTTTCGAGGCCCGTGTGCATGGTCTTCGACTCTTCGATGGTGATGACGCCGTCTTTGCCCACCACCTTCACTGCCTCGGCGATGATGTCGCCGATCTCAAGGTCGCCGTTGGCCGAAATTGCGCCCACCTGGGCAACTGAACCCGGATCGACAGGCTTGGAAAGCTCGCCCAGGGCTCCGCCAGTGGTCCAGACGCCGTCCTTGTCGCGGGTGCCGATGATCGCTGCAACGGCCTTGTCGATGCCGCGCTTGAGGGCAGTCGGGTTCGCGCCGGCCGCCACAGTCTTCACGCCTTCGCGGAAGATCGACTGTGCCAACACTGTCGCTGTCGTGGTGCCGTCGCCGGCCACGTCAGAGGTCTTCGAAGCAACTTCGCGAACAAGCTGCGCGCCGACGTTCTCCATCGGGTCCTTCAGCTCGATCTCTTTGGCTACCGTTACGCCGTCCTTGGTGATGGTCGGCGATCCGAACTTCTTCTCGATAACCACGTTGCGGCCCTTGGGACCGAGCGTCGCCTTGACCGCGTCCGCGAGCGTGTTGACGCCGCGCAGGATCGCCTGACGGGAATCTTCACCGTGCAAAATCTGCTTTGCCATTTTTGTATCTCTCCTAATTCAGTGGTCAGCTGACAGCGGTCAGCTAACAGTTGTGGTTCTCATTCGCCAGCGCTCAGTAGTTGACTGTAGGCTGTGAGCTGTTTGCTGTCAGCTACTTCTTTACGATGCCGAGGACTTCTTCCTCGCGCATGATCAGGAACTCCTCGCCGTCGATCTTGATCTCGGTGCCGGAGTACTTGCCGAAGAGGATCTTGTCGCCCGCTTTCACATCCAGGGGGAAGACCTTGCCTTCGTCGTTGGACTTGCCTTTGCCCACCGCGATCACTTCGCCTTCTTGCGGCTTCTCTTTGGCGCTATCGGGGATGATGATGCCCCCGCGGATGGTCTCGCCCTCTTCCAGGCGGCGGACGAGGATACGGTCGTGAAGCGGGGTAAACGTCGTCGCTACGGATGTCGATGCCATTGCTTTGCTTCTCCTTGAGTTTCGATTGAAGATGCGCGGACGGAATGCTGCCTCGCCGCGGTATTTGGGTGATTGTCTGAAGAAAACGCCTTGGAATCGCGAGTCTCCGGTCCAGAGATCAACCCGGTTGACTCGGTCGAGCAGTTTTGCCAGTGTGCTGCTAGCACTCTCGTCTTCCAATTGCTAACGATAGGGAAGGCGGGGTGGATTTGTCAAGGGGTATTTGTTAAATCTTGAGCGCAATTCGCTCATATTAACCTGATAGGCGATCTGTGCGGTCGCGCCTTGACCCGGTACCATGCGGTTGTTTAGCGCATTCGTGCGCATCCTGAAAAGACCGGCAGTCGCGTTGTTTCCAGCAGAGCAATGCTTATCCTGACCCGATGCTGGATCGGAAGCCGCTCAGGCTGCGGACCATTTACAATGATCTTCATGCTCCGCTGTCCTCAAGTTCGCTTCTGTCTGTTCGCAACCTCGCTTGTTTTGATCGTCTGCGCGTTTACCGCCAGCGGCCAAAGCGGCACCACCTCCCGCGGTCGCAAATACAAATCTCCGCCGCCCACCGCGCGCATCGAAGTTACCGTTCTGCGCGATGTCAACGGCAAGCCTATCGAGAATGCTGCCGTCGTCTTTCACCCCATGGAGGGCGAGAGGGACAAAGGCAGCATGGAACTGAAGACCAACGAAGATGGCAAGACCGTGATCGACGTGCTGCCTATCGGCGATACCGTCCGTTTGCAGATCATCGCCAAGGGCTTCCAGACCTATGGAGAGGACTTCAAAGTTGAGAAGTCCGAGATGGCCTTTGAGATCCGGATGAAGCGTCCCGGCGAGCAATACTCCATCTATAAAGATCACGGCCAGTCGACTGACGCAGGCAAGGACCCGCATGGCGACAAGCCGGAAGCGGGGAATGACGAAGGCAAGGCTGGGGCTTCTCCGAATGCGCCCGCTGCTCCGGCGTCAAAAGACAAGCCCGCCCCGCAACCGGATGCTCAGTCCAGCCCCAGCCAGTCTCAGCCGCCGAAGTAGAGCCGCCCCCTCCCAAAACAGGACGATGACTGACCAACCCCTCCTCGGCAAATCGGCGCTGGTTACCGGCGGCGCGAGGCGCGTTGGCCGTTGCATTGCTCTTGCCCTTGCAGAAGCTGGTGCGGATGTCGCTATCAGCTTCCGCAGTTCGCAAGCTGAAGCCGCCAATACCGTTCGAGAAATCGAAATCTTGGGACGCCGCGCGCTGGCCATCGAATGCGATGTGCGCTCAGAAAGCTCGGTGCGCTCGGCTGTCGCCTCTGCTGTCGGCCATCTCGGACGCCTCGATCTAGTCGTCAACAACGCCGCAGTCTTTTACTCCGCGCCGCTGGAGTCGCTCACCGTCGAACAGTGGGATTCAGTCTTCGAAACCAATACGCGCGGACCCTTCCTCGTCGCCCGCGAGGCGCTGCCGCATCTGCGCCCCGCCAAGGGCCGCATCGTCAACATTGGCTCTCTGGGGGGTATCAAAGCTTGGGCGACGCACGCGCACTACTGCGCATCCAAGGCTGCGCTGCACATGCTCACCCAGTCCATGGCCAAGTCCTTCGCGCCCGATGTGAGCGTCAACTGCATCGCACCTGGCTGGATCGAATTTGCCGAGAGCGATGCGGACCAAGCCGCGCTCTTTGCCCTGAAGACACCCATGCAGCGCAATGGAAGTGTCGAGGACGTGGCCCAGGCAGTGCTATTCTTTGCCTCCGGGCCGCACTTTATTACCGGCCAGATATTAACGGTGGATGGCGGGCTGGGATTGTAGACAGTAACATTTCGGCACTAAACAGGAGCGGCCTTGCGCGCAAAGAGCCGCTTGAGAAGGCTCTGTTTTTCGGTCTTGGGAGGATTGTCGCCGGCTTCTTTGGGCTCCCTTTTCTGGGACGCGGCGGCAAATCGCCTGGCGTGGAACCTCAGCGGCACACGGTCCCAAAGGCCGATCGGCTCCGGCTGCGTCGGCCATGGCGCACCGTCGACGGCGATGTGCGGATTGGTCACGCACAGCCGTCGCGCCGCCTCCTCGCCGGCACGTTTGGCCACGTAGTTATAGGCCTTCTTCAGGTGCGGCGCACGCCACTGGGTGTTGTGCGCGTCAGTGGCCAGAAAGTGAATCCAGTTTCGTTCGAGCAGTTCGTTCGAGAAGATCTCCGCCATCTTGCCAAATCGTCCATAGAGCGACCCGGCCGTCACCTGGATCAGGCTTCCCTTACGCACCCATTCAGCTAAGATCTCGGGCTGTAGAAGTACTGCCGGGTACCGTTCCGGATGAGTGATGATCAGTGTGTAACCCGCCGATTGCAGCATCACCATCGCGTCGGTCATCTGCGGGGGAATCGCGGTGTTTGAGAACTCAATCAGCAAATAGCCTTTGCCATCGATCGAGTGGCGCAGGGGGTTGGCCGCCGCCTCGTAGACATTTTCCGCCGTCATATGAAAGTCGCAGGCTAGGCTCAACCCGATCTGGCCGTCGAGATGTTCGCGCAGCTCCTGGTACCGTTCTTCGATGAGGTCGGCCTGGAAGGGATAGCGTTCGCTGGCATGAGGAGTGCAAACGATGTGGGTAATGCCATCCGCCGCGGCCGCCCGCGCCATAGCCAGTGAGGTGTCGAGGTCGGGCGACCCGTCGTCGACGCCGTAGATCAGGTGGTTGTGAATATCAATCATGAATGGCCAGCTTCCAACTACGTATCTGAAGCATCAGTGGGTCGCCAGCGCCTCGATCATCGAGGCAAAAATCTTCCAACCATCTTCCGATCCCAGGATCAGTTCGCTTGACCGCTCAGGATGCGGCATAATTCCCAGCACATTCCGCTTTTCATTGAGAATCCCCGCAATGTTGCTCAGTGAGCCGTTGGGATTCGCCTCCGCCGTGATCTCTCCTTTGGGCGTTGCGTAGCGGAAGGCGATCCGGTCCTCTGACTCCAGCCGCTGCAACTCCTCTGGCGTGCAGAAGTAGTTGCCTTCCATGTGAGCGATGGGAATCTGTAGAACGTCGCCCTTGGCGAGCTGGTTGGTGAAGGGACTATCGGAGGTCTCCGTGCGCAGATGAACCTGCTTGCAGATGAACTTTAGCCCGGCGTTGCGCATCAGCGCTCCAGGCAGCAGTCCCGCCTCGGCAAGAATCTGGAAGCCGTTGCAGATGCCCAGCACCAGGCCGCCACCTTCGGCAAAGCGTTTGACGGCCTGCATCACCGGCGAAAAGCGTGCAATCGCCCCGGTGCGCAGGTAGTCGCCATAGGCAAAACCGCCCGGAACCAGCACTGCGTCGACGCCCTGGAGATCTTCAGAATCGTGCCAGAGAAAGGTAACGGGCTGACGAGCCACTTCGGCAATCACGTTGTAGGTGTCGTGGTCGCAATTGGAGCCGGGAAAGACGAGAACCCCGAATTTCATGCTTCTAGGTTATCAGCTTCCAGCAATGCTAGAGCAAGTCTTCACCCTCTCGTCGCCCCAGTACGGAACTCCGGCCGGCACTTGGTCAAACAGCCGGTGCATTCGCGGCCTGCATGGCGACCACGGCGATTGCCGCTGCCCGGCGCCTACTTTTCGCTGGTGAGGCTGCGGATGATCTCGATTTCACGCTGGCGATACGGGGTGCCGTCGGGATGGAAAATGTCATGCTGCCATACTGCGGGCTGCTCGATGACGTAGGGATGCTGCCAGGAGTCCCAGGGAATCCAGGTTTGGCTTTTGCCGGCGACGAGGCCCCAGTTGATCGCACCGACACGGTGTTGGCGGGCGATGGGGAGGATCGTGTCGAAGGTGCTGCCGATGTTACGGGCCATGTACTCGGTGCAAATCAGGGGGCGGTGAAACTCTTCGAGCTGCTTGACGCCCCGCTCAAAGTCCTCTGGCCAACCGTAATTGTGGAAGGAGATGAAGTCGGACTGCTCAATTTGAATGCGGGCAACCGGAGGCATGGCGGTGAGTGAACCCCAGTCGCCGCGCCACAAGCCGCTGGTGAGTGGCTGGGTGGGGTGGGTCGCGCGCGCCCAGCCAAAGACCTGCGGCAGCAAGCCTAGGACGATCTCATTTTTGTTCTTTGGCTCGCCTTTGGAGTAGGAGTCGGCATTGTCATTGTCCGGCTCGTTCCAGAGGTCCCAGGCGAGGATTCGGGGATCGCTGGCAAACGCGCCCACCACGCCCTTCACGTAGCTCTCGAGGCGGGGGAATTGCGATGGATCGGAGAGCACATCCGCGCCCGGCGCCTGCACCCAGCCGGAGTTGTGGACGCCGGGAATGGGCGGGTGCTGGACCCCAAGCTCGGGATGCGGGTCCCAGCAGGAGTCGAAGAGAACGAAGATCGGGCGGATGCGGTGCCGGGCAGCGATCGACAGAAAGGTGTCGATACGCTGCTCAAAGCCTTTCGGATCCTGGTCCCAGAGGAGGTTGTGGAGGAAGACGCGCATCGTATTCATGCCGGCGGCCTCGGCCCAGCCCAGTTCGCGGTCGATCATGACGGGGTCGAAGGTGCCGGCCTGCCACATTTCCAGTTGGTTGATCGCGTTAGAGGGCAGGAAGTCGGCGCCAACGGGCCAGGATTGACGGGAGTACCAGGCATTCGCCTGAGCCTCGGTCCAACGCTCCTGTCCGCTTGAGGATGGCTGGGCGTTGAGGCCGGGGTTGATGACGAACAGCAGCGCCAGCGTTGCGAGCCAGGGGCGTGATTTCAGCAATGACTTGTTCACGGAACTCCTTCGCGACTGGCGGCCAATCAGAGTAGCGGGCAGCCGATGAGCGATTCTTAGGAAGAATAATCCCCAGGACCGAACCGGGTGAAAACGCTTGGCTCTGCCATCAGCCGCCGATGGTATACTCACAAGGTCAGGCGCGTGCCCGCGCCGCATCTTTCACTATCACTGAGGTTCTCATGTCCGGCCATTCAAAATGGGCCACAATCAAGCACAAGAAGGGCGCGCTGGATGCCAAGCGCGGCAAGATATTCACCCGCCTGCTCAAGGAAATCGCAGTAGCCGCCAAGGGTGGCGGCAACCCCGATACCAACGCCCGGCTGCGAACCGCAGTAGCCGCGGCCAAGGCCGAAAATATGCCGCAGGAGAACATCAAGCGCGCCATCCTGCGCGGTACCGGCGAACTGGAAGGCGTCAGTTACGAAGAGATCTCGTTTGAGGGCTACGGACCGGGCGGCGTGGCTGTGATTGTCGAAGTACTGACTGACAACCGCAATCGCGCGGTGAGCGAGATCCGTCATGCCTTTTCGAAAAATGGCGGTAATCTGGGCGAATCCGGCTCGGTGCGTTTCATGTTCTCGAAGAAAGGCCTGATTGCCGTTGAAAAGGGCGCAGCCACCGAAGAGCAGTTGATGGACATCGTGCTCGAACATGGCGGCGAAGACCTGAACGACGAAGGGGACAGTTGGGAGATTGTGACTGAACCGTCAGCGCACGAGAGCGTGGCCTCAGCCGTCAAGGCCGCTGGAATTCCCACGGTGATGAGCGAAATCACCATGGTCGCCTCGACCTACACCAAGCTGGAAGGCAAAGAGGCCAACCAGATGGTCCGCCTGCTCGAAGTTCTGGAAGACTGCGATGACACCCAGAACGTCTATTCGAACTTCGATATGGATGCCGAGCAGATGGAAGCTGCGGCCGGCTAACCTGGCCCCGAGAGGCGCTCGAAAGGCCGCCCGATTGAGGCGGCCTTTTTATGGGAATTCAGAACTCGTTTGAGGGAAGGGAAGAACGTTGACACCAATCGCAAAGTCTTTCGCGTTAGTCTTGATAATGGGGACCTTCATCTCTGGAGCAGGCCTTCGCGCGGCTGAGACTCCAGAGGCAGACTCAAAAGCGGCTGTTCCGCCAACTGATAACCCGGCCGAGCAGGTTCGCGAGAACCGGAGCTGGGCCTTCGGTCCGTTCGCCAACTATGGCGTTGGCGTTGGCGATCGCTCTAGTTACAAGTTCTTCTGGGCCGGTTTTCATATGTCCAAGCCTCTTAGCCCGATTGTCCACGCAGGCGTGTTTTCCGGCCAATTTGAATTTGGCGGCGAAATCATGCCGCTTTGGCAGAGCTACACGCCCGCGCCGCACATACAATCCGTTCCCTGCATCGGGTTGAATGGGCAAATCGGGAGCTGCCCGCTCCCCTTCGGCGGCGGCACCTTTCGCGGCGTCAGCCTTGAGCCGGTCATTCTGCGCTGGAACTTTCTAACGAAGTCACGGCGTTTTCAGCCTTGGTTTCAGGGCGCGGGCGGTCTCATTTATACCACCCACAAGTTTCCGCCAAATTTCATGAGCTCACCCACGATCGACGGCGGAACCTGTGTTTGGAACTTCTCGCCACAGGGCGGTATTGGCGTCCATTACTTCACCCGCGCCAAGCGGTCGATCGATCTGGGAGTGAACGCCGTTCACATCTCTTCGGCCTCGCTGGGCGATCGCAACCCCGGGGTCAATGCAAGCATCCAGTTCCAGGCCGGCTACACCTTCTGGAAGTGATCTCAGCGGGCACGATCAGATTCGTGCCGAGAATGCTGAAAGACCGACGTGGGACTTCACGAGTTGCCGAAAAACTACATAACGGGTGCTTTCTTTGAAAGGGCACGACCTCAGTCGCGCCCTAAGCGCCGCAGGATCAACTCCGACTTTTGCCGCCGGGCGATCCTTTCGTGGACTTTACCAAGAACCATGCCCTTTTTCGCTGCTTGTGCGGTCCCCAAGAGATTGTTTCTCATCCGAAGCGTATGCTCTTCTCCTGAGACAATCGAGCGAAAGGAAAGATGAGCGGACCCCTGGTCGAATGCGTGCCAAATTTCTCCGAGGGCAAGGATGCCCGGCGGGTCGAGGCCATTGTGGCTGCGATGCGTGTTGCGGGGGTGTCGCTCCTCGACTGGTCGATGGACCCCGACCACAATCGTTCCGTGGTGACCATCGCGGGCGATCCCGCGGCCATCGTCGAATCCGCCGTGCGCGGCGCAGGCAAGGCCGCCGAAGTGATCGACCTGACCCGCCAGCAGGGAGTGCATCCCCGCATCGGCGCAGCTGACGTGATTCCGTTCGTACCAATCACAGGCATCAAGCTTGAACAGTGCGCCCTGCTGGCCCGGCAGGCAGGCCTTGAAATCTGGCGCCGCTTCAGCATCCCGGTTTTCTTTTACGAGGCAGCGGCAGCGCGGCCCGACCGGGCCAATCTTGAGGAGGTTCGCCGGGGCCAGTTCGAGGAATTGCGCGAGGCGGCAGGCAAAGACGCTGCTCGCCGCCCCGACATCGGCGGCCCATCGCTCCATCCCACCGCGGGAGCCTGCGCCGTGGGCGCCCGCAAGTTTTTGGTCGCATACAATCTCTACTTTGATACAGGCGATGTTGCCATGGTGCGCGCTATTGCCCGGGAGATCCGTGCTGCCTCCGGCGGCCTCAAGGGTGTCAAGGCCCTGGGGGTGCTTGCGGGGGGACGGGCGCAACTGTCGATGAACATCACCGACTTCCAGATCACACCCATCTCTCAGGTCTTTAGCGCGGCCTCGGCTTTGGCCAAACATCACAAGGCCAGGCCGGTCAAGGGCGAGGTCATTGGCTTGCTCCCCGAGGCTGCTTGTGAGCGGGAGAGCGAGTGGATGCGTCAATTGATAGGGTTCGATGAGCAAACCAAGATCCTCGAGCGCCGCCTTGCGGCTCCCCTGGCATGGCCCGGAGACGCCGGCGCGCCCTCGGGGGCTTGAAATGCGCATCGGTCCCGAGTCAAAAAGGTAAAATGAAAGTCAAACAGAAGCGGTGTTCCTGGTGATAAGGTGCCGGAGCTTCATTCCGATTCCTGCTCCTGGATTCAATAGCCGCCGCAACTGTGGAGGATGAATTCGTTGAAGGCTTTATTGATCGTCTCAATTCCGGCTTTATTGATAGCCGCGGCTGCATCCGCGCCGGCGGCACAGTTGTCCACCGATGCCCGCAATGCCATCCCGCAGAACGTTCAGCAATTGGTGGCCATTGACTACCAAACGATGGAGAACTCGACCGCGGCCACCGATCTGCGCAACCGCGTCATGCCGCCCGAACTGAAGCGCTTTGAAGAGGCGCTGGAGAAATCGGGCCTCAATGAAAACCACGATGTCGAGCAGTTGGCCTTTGCCCTCTTCCGCCCCAAGGAAGGAGAGGACAGGCTTGAGACTGTCGGCATCGCACAAGGCCAGTTTTCCGTCTCCGACATCCTCGCCAACTTCAAAAAGCAAAAAGTAAAGCCCACGCTGGTGCGCACCAACAAGATCTATCCGCTGGCCAAAACCGGCATGGTGGTTTGCTTCGTCGATGCCTCGACCATGGTCTTCGGTGATTCGGATGCGGTGACCAAAGCTCTTGACGCCCGTGACGGCGTTACACCCAGCCTGCTCAACAACGCGACCATGATGGACGCGATGAGATCGGTCGACTCCGAGCCTTTGTGGAGCATTCTCGACAAGAAGGGCACGCAAACCATGATGGGCCAGGTGATGAGCCAGGCTGGTTCAGCCTCCGACTTCGATTCCGTGCGCAAGCGTTTGCAGGCCTCCTGGTACTCGATGAACTTCCAGCACGGCGTCAAGTTTGACCTGACTATCTCGACCGGCGACCAGTTCGCCTCTGCCACGCTCTCCTCGCTTCTGTCGGCCGCACTTACAATGCGCAAGATGAGCGGTTCCGAGACCGAGAAGCAAGCGCTGACTGCTACCTCTCTTTCATCGGACTCCGGGCGCATGACGATTCACTTTTCAACCAGCGATTCTGAATTCAGCAGCCTGCTGCAATCGCCGCTCTTCACGAGTATGGTGCACTGAACCGAATCGAGTTTATAGTTCTCTGCAATAAAAACGGAGCGATTCCATCCCGGAGTCGCTCCGCTTTTTGCATAGATTGGAGAAAAAGGGTTTACCCACTTGTGTTGAGTCGATCACTGACTGGGCCTGGTGGGAAAAAGGGTGAAGACTTGGTTGGTTTGAAAATTGGCCTTGCCTTCCGGAAGCAAGACAATTCCCATCCGGCCCTCCTGCGGCTCGGCCAGCACCGGACCCTCAATCTGCACCTGCCGCCCATCGCTGCCAGTGTATTGCACCTTGAGCGGCCCGTTTCCGCGCAACTGGACACGATAGTGATAGTCCGCGCCGGCCGCCAGACTGTTAGCGCCAAAGCTGGCGCTTGGATAGTCCACTTCGAGCAGTTGAATCGCATCGCCCGTCTTGTTCTCCACGGTCATGTCGATGTGGTAGGAGTGGCATCCTGCTGTTCCAGCCAACACTAGCGCCAAAATCGCGGCCTGGACCACGCGGCCTGAACTTATCAAGGGTTTCATTTCTTGCTTTCATTCTCGACGTTCAACACTTCCGTCTTGTCTTGGGCCGCCAGCTTCTTTTCCAACCGGTCCAGCCGCTTCATCAGTTCCGGCAGCCTCTGAAAGATGGTCACCGCCCTCAGCCATGTTCGATTGTCGAAGGCCGGCGACCCGGAGAGCATCTTGCCGGCGGGCACATCGTGCGAGACTCCACTTTGCGCCGTCAGAATCGCCCCGTCGCCCACCGCGCAATGCCCGGCAACCGCCGACTGCCCAGCCAGGATCACGTTATCGCCGACCTCCGACGAGCCAGCCAGCCCGACCTGTCCGCAAAGTAGCGTGTTTTCACCGATATGCGATGCATGCCCCACCTGAACTAGGTTGTCAATCTTTGTCCCGTCGCCGACACGGGTCTCTCCTACCGTCGCCCGGTCGATGCAGGCATTGGCCTGCACATCCACCCGATTGCCCAGCCTGACCGGCCCCGACTGTGGAATCTTCTCCCAGTGCCCCGCCTCGTTCTTGGCGAATCCGAAGCCGTCCGCGCCGATGACGACGCCGTTTTCGAGCGTCACGTTGTCGCCGAGTATGCAATCCTCCCGCACCACGGCATGAGCGTGAGCAAAAAAGTTGCTCCCCGCTCGGACGCCGGGGTATATCACGACATGGGGAAGCAGCGTAGCGTGATCGCCCAACCGAACGCGAGCTCCAATCACCACATAGGCCCCGATGTGAGCCCCCTCGCCAAGCACCGCAGTTGGGTCGATCACTGCTGTCGGGTGAATCCCCGGAGCGTAGGCCGGTGGTTGATAAAAAATGCCCAGTGTGCGCGAAAACGCCAGATAGGGGTTCTTGATCCGCAGAGTCGCCGCCTCGATCTCCGGAAACTCCGGCTCGACCAGCACGGCGGCGGCCTTGGTTTTGCGGGCCAGTCCTCCGTACTTAGGATTGGCCACGAAGGTCACCTCCGTCGGTCCAGCCTCCTCAATCCCTTTCACACCTGTAACTTCCATCTCCGCGTCTCCGCGCAGCTCTGCTCCCAACCGCTTTGCCAACTCGCCAAGTTTCATCGAATGAGATTGTACCGGAATGAGCGCGTTGATGGCTGAGCGCCGACAAGAAGACGTGAACCGTCCGATGTCACGCGTCGTGTGGAAACAGCTCTGGCTGTTCCGCTGCGCTGCCGGCCGCATCAGCCCGCTTCCGTCCCGCAGCCCCAATCAGGCTCACAACTTCCAGTGTTTGGATCGCCTGCCGCGGCACATAGATTCGCTGCGTATTCGACCTGGTATCCGGAGGGGTCAGCAGCAAACCGGCACCTTCCACCAGCGAGCGGTCATTGGCCGCTAACCCCTCCAGCTCTTCGCCGTCAGTCAAGGTCATCCGTAGCCAGAGGCCGGGAGTTCGGGGCCGGATGGCAAAGCGCTTGTGCAGTAGCCGCTCCGGGTTGGCGGTTTCACCGGCGGGGAAGTCGCGGACATAGCAGACCCACTTCACCTGTTCCCATCTGATTCGGAGAACTTTGCCGGTCTGGTCGAGGATCTCCAACTCGGTCCCCATTTGCGCAAGTCCGGCCTCCGCATAGCCCGCGCACCAATCCCTTGAGAACTTGCGCACGATCACCGGTTTGCGTTGGGAGGCCATTGTTCTCAAATTGTCGCACGTGGACCACAAGGCCCGGGAAGAGAAAAAGCATCAACTCCTATGCATTCGGAGCTTTCCAACTGCGCCATCATGTGTTAAGGTACTGGTTTGCAACCCTTGCCACACCACGCTATAACAACAACCGCATGAGCCATTTGGCTGGAAAATTGGAGTGCGGAAGCAGGAAAAGGAATGCCAGACTACGTCTATCTTCTCGAAAACCGGCTGTCAACCGACCAACAGAATGCCCTTCGCCACTTGCGAGAGGTGGCCCGCGAGGCCGGAACGATCCTCTTTCTTACCGGCGATGCTGTGCGCGATCTGACCAGCGGACACGCCGTCAGAGAACTTGAAGTGGCAGTGCATGGAAATGCTCTCAAACTTAAGAAACCAATAGAGAAGCTTGGTGGAGTCGTCTGGGGTGAGGACGAGGCCTCCCGCGCCCTTTACCTCTGTTTTCCCGGGACAGTTCGCGTCGATCTCGTCAGCGCGTACCGCGCCGAATATCCAAAACCCGGCAAGCCCGTCTACCATCCCGCCACCATTCAGGAGTATCTGCGCTGCCGCGACTTCACCGTCAACGCCATGGCCATCTCCCTGAACGAAGGCTCGTTCGGCTTGCTGATGGATCCTATGAACGGCGCCGCCGACATCGAGTCCCGGACCATACGCTTGGTTTCGAACTATGGCTTTCTCGAGGAGCCATCTCTTCTGATTCGGGCTACGCGCTACATGACGCGCCTGGGTTGGGAGATGGACCCCAAGACCCGAACCCGCAACGAGAACGCCAAAGAAGCCGGCGTCATCGAGCACCTCTCAGCACAAGCCCGAAGCCGGGAACTGGAACAGATCGGCCACGAAGAAGA
>JBEKCA010000039.1:0-39316 GCA_050015115.1 Occallatibacter sp. | reverse complement strand
CTCGGGTGGTCCAGGCTGTGGCCGGAGAAGTCTCGAATAACGAGCAACATTCCGAATCTTCGCGCCGGATTGAAAAAGCCTTGGCGGCGGCTTTGGCGATGGAGCGCCGCGACTGGGAGCAGGGGATTCTGGCTCAGGCGCTGCTCGAGGCGGGAGACAGGCAAAGGGTGATTCTGCTGACCAGGTCTGCAATCGTGCAGCGAACGCTGGACGGAAGGCTTGGAGTGGTCGTCTCCGGGGGCCCGACCGATCCGGCCATGGGCGGCTGCGCATATGCCAAGGCAGGCGAATGGACCGGAGATGCGCAGATTCAGCGGGCGGTCTCCGGACTGCTAAATTGGATCTTCTCCAAGGCCCCGCGTAGCAAGGATGGCATTCTCTTTCATGTTTTTGGCGCTCCCGAGATGTGGTCCGATGGCTTCAACTGCGCCCCGCCTTTTCTGGCCGCGATGGGCCACTACGACGAAGCGCTTTTGCAAATCGAGGGCTACCGGAAGCGACTCTGGAATCCGGAAAAGAAGCTCTTGGCGCACATCTGGGACGACGGGAAACACGAGCTTAAGGACGGCAACTTCTGGGGTGGCGGCAATGGCTGGGCCGCAGCGGGGATTGCGCGCGTCCTCCGCAGCCTGCCGGGCGAGCGCCAGAAAGACCGTGAACGGCTCGCCCGTTTTGCCGGAGAGATTTTAGACGGCTGTCTGAAGCACCAGCGGTCCGATGGGCTCTTCCATGACGTTATCGACCAACCATCGACCTTCGTCGAAACCAATCTCGCGCAAATGCTGAGCTTTGCCATCTATGAAGGCATCGGCGCCGGTTGGCTTTCCGCTGATTATCAACGACATGCAGACCGGATGCGGGCCGCCGCGCGGCAAAAGATGGACGTGGACGGCTACGTCCAGGGCGCTTGCGGAGCGCCCAACTTCGACCGCCCCGGAACCTCAACCGAGGCACAGGCCTTCTGCATCATGATGGAAGCCTCCGGGACCGAGTTAAGGCCAATTACTCCAAACAATTGAGCTTAACGACAAGCGCTGGCTGGGTTCTCTCGAACCCCCGGAATCGAGACGCGACATGACGAGTGGACCCGCTAGACGAGTCCAAGCAACGCATACCTGCTGCCCACGCCGGCAGTGGCAGGCGAGCTGTCAAATCGTGAGGAAGCTCCTTTAGGAGGCCATCTTGAGCAGTTCTTGCTCTGCGCGCAGCCAATCCTGCTCCGCAGATCCATCCTGATAACCGCGCGCCGCCCAATAACTTCGTGCGAGCCGCTCGATCTCCTCACGGGAGGGCATCGTCGGCGTTGGCGCTTCAGCGATTTTTACTTTCTTCGCGGTGGTTTTGCGTGGTTTCGCGGGTGCCTTTGCCTTCTTGACTGGTTCTGCCATGTTGATCTCCTCGGTTGGGTGGTGGGGGTT
This sequence comes from Occallatibacter sp., assembly GCA_050015115.1. Classification (GTDB taxonomy): domain Bacteria; phylum Acidobacteriota; class Terriglobia; order Terriglobales; family Acidobacteriaceae; genus Telmatobacter. Next base: position 37,898 of record JBEKCA010000039.1, on the reverse strand, counting down.
GGCCGCCAAACTTGCGGGGCATCAAATATAGAATACAAAACTCCTCAGTTCCACGCTATCCACAATCCGGCTTGGCGTATCTTCCGGCTCAACATGCGGTATAGGAAAGAGGGGCGAAGCCTGTTTTAGAACTGGTAGCCGCGAAAGAGGTAGACCAGCTCGACCACCAGGATGATCACGACCGTAAGCTCCATAAAAAATGCGCGGCTTTGGTTGAACTGGTCGACCATGAAGCGGTACAACTCCTCCGCTGTGCGCACTTTGCGGGTGACAAGGTCTTTGTAATCAGGCACGCCGACCTTCGAAGCAGCCAGTTTATAGAGACGTGCGGCAAACATGTCGCTGAGGAACTTGATGGCGTTGTCGGCGTGCTCTGTAAGCTCCGCCACATCGAGCAGCACTGTGTGCAGCCGTGTTGCCGAGCGCGCCAGTCGCCACCGCGCCAAAGTGCCCGTACTCTTGTCGAGCAACGCATAGACGCGCTCCAGCTCTTCGGTCAGCAGATCGTCGTAGTAGCGGAATTCGAGCAACTGGGAGTTCGCATATTCGAGTAGCTCCACGGCCATCTCCGCGCCCGAGGTCGTGTCATAAAGAAACGCCGCATTCCATCCGATAACCGCCAAATCATTGGCATAGTAGGAGATGCGCGATTGCAGCACCTCATTGCACTCGCTCTCGGCCAGTTGGCCGGTGTCTCCGCGGACGACCTGCGCGATCCGTGACCCATTCTTCTGGATCAGGTCGGTAACCGAGGGCGAGCCGGCGATCTCGCGAACATGAAAAATCAGGTAATCTTCGCTGAGCCACTCGTCGTAGGGCTTGATGAGAGCGGGTGCTGCACGGCCGAGGCTGGCGCGCACGATGGCGGTGGCTTGCGCCGCGAAGTCGATATCCCAGACCCAACGGCTGGCCAGCCCAGCCAATTTGTCCCAGTCTCCGGCAAATGGTAGCTCAAAGATCACGCTGAGTACGCCATAGTCATAGTATTTAATCTCGCCTTGCAGCTTTTCGCCGCTCTCGAGCACCAGCGGGTCGGCGGGCACCACGACCGGCGGTCTCTGGTAGCGCACGTACCCCGGCGCGGGATGCTTCATGCTAGGCTTGTCGACCTTGCGAGCGCTTACCAGCTCTTGCAATTTGTCGAGGCGAATGGCCTCGCAGACGTCAAACTGCAACAACACCAACACTGACCCACGCAGCAGAGATTCCCCGGTTTGGATTCCTGGTTCGGGCACGTTGCGTCTATCTTAACCCGTTTGCCGCGGGGTTCTTGCGGATGATCAGCCCCGCGTGTTTGACTGGGGTCCTAAGGCGGAAGGTTACGGATGAGCTACATTCTTGCATTGGACCAGGGGACGACCAGTTCCCGGGCGATCTTGTTTGACGAGGCGGGGACGATTGCTGCGTTGGCGCAGCATGAGTTTGAGCAGTTCTACCCGCGAGCGGGATGGGTGGAGCACGATCCGACGGAGATCCTGACCAGCCAGTTGGCCTGCGCGGTCGAGGCGCTAGGGCGGGCGGGTGCGGTGCCGAAGGACATTGCAACTATAGGCATCACCAACCAGCGCGAGACGGTAATTGTGTGGAACCGGGCGACGGGCAAGGCGATCTACCCGGCCATCGTCTGGCAGGACCGGCGAACGGCCGCGCAATGTGGCGCTTTGGTCGAGAGCGGGGTCGAGGACGCGGTCTCATCGAAGACCGGGCTGGTACTGGACCCGTATTTCTCGGCGACCAAGGTGGCGTGGATTCTGGATAACGTGCCGGGAGCGCGTGCGCGGGCCGAGCGCGGCGAGCTGGCCTTTGGAACCGTGGACAGTTGGCTGATATGGCATTTGACCACAGGAGCGCGGCATGTGACGGATGTGACGAATGCCTCCCGGACCCTGCTCTTCAATATTGTCGAAGGCAAATGGGATCCGGAGCTGCTGCGCATCTTCAATATTCCCGAGAGCCTGCTTCCGGAGGTGGTGTGGTCGAGCGAGCGAGTGGGTGAGGTGACCACGACACTGGGGCTGGGAGGGGTGGCGATCGCTGGAATTGCCGGAGACCAGCAGGCGGCGCTCTTTGGGCAATTGTGCTGGCGCGCGGGCGAGGCCAAGAATACCTACGGAACGGGCTGTTTTTTGCTGCAGAATATCGGCACCGGAATCGACGGGAATGGGACAGGATTTGTCCGTTCGAAGCACCGGCTGATCACGACCCTCGCGGCTAGCGCGCAGAGACGCCTCGAATACGCGCTGGAGGGAAGCATCTTCATCGGTGGCGCAGTGGTGCAGTGGCTGCGCGACAATCTGAAGCTGATCGGCTCGTCGGCCGAGGTTGAGGCACTGGCCGCTTCGGTGCCGAATTCGGGCGGGGTGGTCTTTGTGCCTGCGTTTGTGGGATTGGGCGCGCCGCACTGGGACCCACATGCCAGCGGAATGCTGATCGGGCTGGGGCGGGGCACCAAGCCGGGTGAGATTGCGCGGGCGGCTTTGGAGAGCATCGCCTTCCAGGTGGCCGATGTTCTTGAGGCCGTCCAGAGCGAGACGACGCCGCTCGGCGCGTTGCGCGTGGATGGCGGAGCGGCGGTGAACAATCTGCTGATGCAGTTCCAGGCCGATGTGCTGGGCGTGCCAGTGGTGCGTCCGCAGGTGACGGAAACGACGGCGATAGGCGCGGCTTATCTGGCTGGCTTGGCGACAGGTTTCTGGGCTGGACCGGAGGAACTGCGGGCCAAGCGCCAGTGCGATGTACGCTTTGAGCCGAGGATGGATACGAATGAGCGCGCCGAGCGGCGGGGCTTGTGGCAGCGTGCCGTCGAGCGGGCTAAAGGTTGGGCTGGCTAATCCAGTTGAAGCTGAAAGTCAATCCATTGATAGCCCTGTCCCGTTTCGGCTCACAGTTCCAATCTTGTCGAATTCGTAGACAGTTTGCCGACTCCGGCGTTGATTTCCGCAGAGCATAAGAACTAGGGTTGGGACGATGGCCGTCCTCTCTGTTGATCTCGCATCCCGCCTCTGGTCTGACCTGGGTATTGTCGTGTTGGATCGGGCTGCAGAGGGCAACGTCAACTGCGAGATCATCCCTTGGAATGACGCGGGTCCTGTCGAGACCGAGATCCTTGCCGGGCGGCTCAATCATCTCTGCGGCGTGCGAGGTATCCGCGTGCTTCTTCTGGACGGCCCGCAGGCCTGGAAATCGCCGTCGAATGGCCTGGAACACTCGCGGGTCAGCGAACGGCAACTGAATACCGCGGCCAAGACAGGCCTGCCGGGCATGGTCAAGCCGCAGACCTACCGTCCTTTCGCCGAGTTCTGTTTGGATCTTTATGATGCGCTTTGCCGCCGGGGCTGGTCCAGGCTGGCCACGCGCCAGCAGCCGGGGGCATCGCAGGAGCGTGTGCTGGTCGAGAGCTACCCGTGCGCAGCATGGAAGTCGCTGGGGTTGAAGCCGCTGCCTTCGAAGCGTCGGGCGCGGGTCAGTGACCTGGCCGAGGCGTACGGCGCTTTGCGGGCCATGATCCCGTTCACCACCAACCGCCCGCCCAATCACGACCAGTTGCAGGCCATCGTCGGCGGCCTGCCGGGCCTGGCTCTTGAAGAACGCAACCCCAACGGTGCGCGGATCGTCGGCAATCCTCCGCGGCGTGAGGAGGGTCACTGGCGCGAGGGGTTCATCGTGTTGCCGGTGCCGCCGAAAGCCACTCTCGATCTGCGATGGGCGCCTGCGGTACGGCCAACCGGCGATTGCGCGCCATTAGATTCGTAGTATCCATGGCCGGAGCCGGGCGGGCCGGAGCTGGGCGCTGATTCATCAGCGAGTCTTTCCGTTAAATGGAATGACAGCTAACTTGCCGGTAAACTGATAGCCATCATCTCGCCGTGCGTTGGCGGAACAAAAGCAGTGAAAAGTGCATCTGAATGTTTACCCCGCAAATCCTATTGATGACACCTTTCTTAATCGAGGCAATCGAAGTCCTGGTCTGCGCCGATCAATGGTCGGCAACGCCGGAATACAACGAGCTTGTTGATGCCGAGTGGGAAAATATGCTGATTGATGCCAAGAATTCGATTTGGGATGGCGCCTACTATCGCGTCGTCAATGCAAACGAGCTGGAGACTCGATCACAACCTGGACTGATGCGGCTTGGAACGATTCGATATCGTTATATCGCCACGTTCCCCGCGTTGCACCGACACCATTCGAGGCTAGGTCTCGACCTGCTCTATCACCTCTCGACGGCCGCTCTCATCCGAACAACCGATGGTTATTACCTCTTTGGGAGACGAGCCCGGAACGGGTTAATCGGTCTTATCGGAGGAGGCGCCCAAGCCGATGAACTGGTGATCTCCGGCGGCCCCAGTCTAAAGCAAAAACTTTACAAGGAGATCCACGAAGAGGTTGGGATTTACGAGGGTGACATTGAAGAATTAGCCGGGATTGGCATTGTGCTTTCAGAGACTTCCAACGTACTTATCATTGGCCTTGCCCGAACTGGGCTTTCGAAGAGCGATGCAATGGCGCGGTTCGGCCAGCGGACAGAAGATGAGATGGCTGAGCCTGTCTTCGTGCATGAGGACAAACTCCGCTGCTTCCTTCAGGACATGACCGGTTATCGCAAGCTCATCCCTGGCTTGCTCTAAGCCCGGAGTTGCGGAAAAATCTCATCTGGCGATGAGCGAACAGTTAAGCCACAGGTTACAATTGCCAAAATCCTGTTTGTCCGGGAAGCGCGAAACTATGCGGCTTATTTGGAAGATCGCCGTTCTTGTTGTTTGCGTGGCTGTGATCGGCGGTGCGGTGGTTTCTTGGTCGATTTATAGGACGAAGGCGAATCGGCAGAAGCTGGCGGAAGCAGTTCGGACTTGCCGTGTGCGCGCCGAACAGGGCGATGCAAAGGCGGAAACTAGTTTAGCTTACATGTGCTCAAATGGCCGGGGAGTGCCGCAGGACTATGCCGAGGCTGGCCGCTGGTATCGCAAAGCTGCTGCCCAGGGTTATGCACCTGCGGAGAATGGACTCGGCTATTTGTACGACTTGGGCCTAGGGGTGCCGAAAGACTACTCTGAAGCTCAACGATGGTGGCGCAAAGCCGCTGATCAAGGCTACGCAAGAGCTCAATTCAATCTCGGACTCATGTATTCGAACGGCGAAGGGATGCCGCAGAACAGGGCTGAGGCTGATCGCTGGTATCACAAGGCCGCCGACCAGGGAGACGAATATGCACGGCGCGCCCTGGGCATTGGATGGGGTCGATGCACAAAGCTGAAAGCCTTCTTTCTTCTCCTCCAATTTGTAGGGGGCGCGTTCCTTTCGCTTGATTTTCTGCGGCCACCATGGACCGGCTGGACCTTTCGAAGCAAGATTGCTCCGCTTGCCGGAGTACTCTGCCTGCTAGGTGTTGGTCTCAACATCTGGGGGCTCGCGCATAACGACTTTCGCCAGGTGCGATCTACTTTTATCGCGTTGCTATTGGCCAAGTGGTTGCTGGATGGAGTTGTGCTTATTTTGCTCATTTACTTTTTGCGAACAGCAAAAAAGACCGGGGGCCCGGGCTCCCCATCCTTCAGACAGCGTTATCGCGGCAATAGCAGGCTGCGGAGATGGGTACGGAGTCGCAAGCGGAAACCGATGCGTTATATCGGGGCGATGTGATCCGATCGATTCTCATAGTTACATCTGAACCACGAGGATCTGTAGTCACGGGTACTCCACCTCGGACGCAAAAACAAATGCGCGCCGAAGTTGGGAGCATCCGTCGTCCTATCGCGGAGAAGAATCACTATGGCTTCTTGTCGGCCTTAGCGGAGCGGCATAGCTCCTTCCAGTCCTTCTCAGTCTGGTCGGCGTAGGCTGAGCCGAATTTGGCCAGAGCCTCGCCAAAACCGCCGCCGGAGCCGAGGTAGCCTGCCAGAGTCATCGGGTCGCCGGAGCGGGCGTGGCCCCGGGCGAGCAGTTCGCCGCAGACTTCAGCGTAGGCTTCGAGGCCACTGCCGGCCAGGTCCTCCAAATCAATCGAACCCTTGTGGTCGTTGAGTTGGCGGACCAGATAGTCGCGCCCGCCAAAGTGAGTCCAGCCAAGGAACGGGTCCGACTGGGCCTGCATCGCCTTCTGGCCCTCGGCGGTGCGCTGGCCGTTGTGGTGAGGCGGTTGCGCGTCGGGCAGGTAGGGCGTGTAGGCTGAGGCCGGTTCTTCCTTTATTTGCAAAAACAAAGGATCGTTGGCCCCGTTGCCTTCGAAATAGATGCAATAGTCGCGTAGGCCCACCGAGCCGGTGCCGACGACTTTGAAGGCCACATCGACCGGGCGATAAAAAGAGAGCAGGTGCTGGCGCTGCGGTTCGAGCATCTGGCGATAGGGGCCGAGCGATGCCAGGACGGCCGCAGCCTGCTGGCCAGTGACCCGTGTAAGGGTTGGCTTGATCTCCCGGAAGAGACGCGGAGCATCGGGCTTGCCTTGCGGCGTCGGCTCGGTAAGTTGTTCAAGCGTGTGCTTTGGAGTAGCCCGCTCGGCCTGCACCAGCGCCTGGTGGACGGGGGCAACCTGGCCCAGGCGATGAACTTGGACGTGGGCCAATTCGAGCACGGGCATCTTGGAGAAGCAGTTGATCTGGGAGACATAGCGGGCGACGAACTTCTCCACGGCTTGATGCGCCGAGGCCTCCTTGTGGCCAGAGGCGCGGCCCGCCAGCGTGAGCGAAGCCGCCATGCGTTTCAAGTCCCACTCGAACGGGCCGCGGATGGTCTCGTCGAAGTCGTTGATGTCGAAGACCAGGCGGCCGTCGGGAGCGGCGTAAGCGCCGAGGTTGCGCACGTGCGCGTCGCCGCAGAGTTGGACAATAATGCCGGCGTTGGGCAGCACCGACAGATCGGCGGCCATCACCGGAACCGCGCCTCGGAAGTATCCGAAGGGCGTCTCGGCCATCAGCTTGTACTTGAGCTTGATGAGTGAGGGCACGCGGCCATGCATCGACCGGGCCATTAATTCGTGCGCCGGAGTCTTGCGCGCTTTGGGGTTGAGTTCGTTGTGCTGCTGGCGGCCGACCTGCTTGCGCCGCGCCTGACCTAAATTGCGCCGTTCCTGCGGAGTTGCCCACTGCATGAGCCGGAAGATACAACCCCAGGCCACTATCGCGCAACTCTTGGATACCTAGTGAGTTACACTGCTCGATGGAAGCCTGGTAGTTTGCGCGCGCAGATTCCAAGGCGAGAGCGGGCTTCGCATACGGAGGAAATTCCCCTTGACCCGTAGAGCCGCCGTTTTGATTTCAGATGTTTTCGCACTGTCGTTTTTAACCTGTGTGGTGGCCATGGGCCAGGAGCCGTTGAAGCCACTGGTACCCGTCAAGCCTCTCACCGTTGAGGCGATCTATGGGCACGGACCGCTGATTGGCAATCCGCCGAGTGAGCTGGCCTGGTCGCCCGACGGCCAGCATCTGACCTATCTGGATGGCGGCGAGCTGGTGGATGTGGAGCTCAGCTCGGGCAAGGCGTTTGTGCTGGTGAGCCGGGCCAAGCTGGCTGCGCTCAACGGCACCGGCGCTTCCGAGACCGATCGCGACCATCGCGACCGCTACAAGATGAGCAGCTACCTCTGGGCACCCGACTCCGCGCACCTGCTCTTTGATGCGAACGGCCGGTTATGGCTTTATGACCTGCATAACGGCACTGGGGTTGAGGTGGGCTTTAGCGGAGCGGCCTCGGGCGACGATCCCAAGTTCTCCCCCAATGGCGAGATGATCTCATTTATTCGCGACCACGGACTGTCGGTGGTGCGGCTGAAGGACGTCGGAACGCCCATCACCAAGGTTGCGCCCGCGCCCAAAGAGGGCATCCTCAACGGCGAGGTGGATTGGGTCTACGAGGAAGAGCTGGAGACGCGCAGCAATCAGTTCTGGTCACCGGACTCAAAGAGGCTGGCTTTCCTGCAGATGATCGAGACCAATGTTCCGGAGTATCCGATGCCCGACTGGCTTCCCATTCACGCGCAGGTTGGTGGACAGCGTTATCCGCAGCCCGGCGATCCCAATCCCGAGGTCCGGATTGGAGTCGTGGGTGTTGGAGGAGGCAATGCCGTTTGGGTCAAGCTGCCGATTCGCCCAGGGCAGGATTACATTCCGCGTTTCGGCTGGGTAGACCCGAAGACGCTTTGGATCGAAGTGCTGACCCGCGACCAGAAGCACCGCGACCTTTACTTTGCCGATGCCTCGACGGGGCAGGCGCACCCGGTATTGCAACTGAGCGACGATGTGTTTTTCGATGATAAATACGACGTTTCGGTGGGCCGGGGCGCGATTGTCCTGACACAATGGACGGACGGACACAGCCACATCTGCCTCTACAGCTATGACGAGATGGATGCAGCTCACGCGACTGCAAAACTGGAGCGGCAACTTACCAAGGGCGACTTTGACGTGAGCGAAGTGCTACGCGTCGATCCGGCGGGAAGGCTCGTCGACTACGCCTCGAACGAGAGTTCTCCGCTTGATCAGCAGGTCTGGCAGGTCGACTTCAATGGCGAGCGGAAACAGTTGAGCCGCGGCGCCGGCAACCATACCTGCACATTTGCGCCCTCGGGCGGTTCATTCGTAGACCGTCAATCGGAGCGTATGGAGCCGCCGGCACTGAAACTCTGCGAATTGGCAGGAGCCTGCAAAACCTTCTGGACGACCAAGGCGCTCGAGCCCTATCAGTTGCGAACGCCGGAGCAGATGGAAGTGAAGGCGCACGACGGAACAACTCTTTATGCAACGCTGCTCATGCCTGAGCTTCTGGAGCCGGCCGACGCCTTCACAGCTACGATTCCGCTGATCGTGAACCCCTACGGAGGGCCGGGCTCGCAGTCGGTGATCAACCGCTGGAGCGACAACCTGCTCTTTGATGAGTTGCTCGTCCAGCATGGCTTTGCGGTGTTGCACACCGACAATCGCGGCATGAGCGGCCGCGGTCGCACCTTTGCCCAGGCTGCCTATCACAACTTTGGCGCAGTGCAATTGGAGGATCAGCTAACGGTCGTCGACGCGGCGCTCGGCAAGTATTCGCAACTGGATCCCAAGCGCCTGGGCTGGTGGGGTTGGAGTTGGGGCGGGAGTCTTACGCTCTATGCGATGACGCACTCAGACCGCTTCCGCGCCGGGGTTGCCGTTGCGCCGGTGACCGACTGGCGCGACTACGATTCGATTTACACCGAGCGCTACATGAGCCAACCATCTGAGTTTCCCGCCGGGTACAAGGAATATTCAGCGGTCAGCTCCGCAGCCAGGCTGAAAGGCCGGCTGTTGCTGGTGCATGGGACGGACGACGACAATGTGCACCTGCAGAATTCGGTGCAGCTTGTGCAGAGATTGATCGAGGCCCAGATTCCTTACGATCTGCAGATTTATCCGCGCAAGACGCACTCAATCAATGGGCCGGATGTGCGGACGCACCTTTACAACCGTATTCTGGCGCACTTTGAGCAATATTTGAAGCAGACGGATGATGACGACGCCGAGCAGTGAACTCGTCTTCCGTGCAAGGACAATTGCCTGGAACTTCTATATCTCGCGGCGGCGGAAAAACTCATCTTTCTTGCGGCAGGAGCAGTTTGTGCACTCCAAGCAGCAGAAGAGAAAAACAGCCACTCCAACCGTTGCGAGAACGGCGAACGCATTGTCGTAGACTTTGAACCATTCGAAAAGGCTAACCATAGACGGCCACCTGAATCAGATTCCCGGACCATCACTGCTGAAGGATGGTTGCAGTGAGCGTCTCCGAGAGAGATTTTCCACGCCGGATCCCCGGCTTAACGATAGGTTCTTCGGCAATTATGTGAAAGATTTCTATTGTATTCAAGGGAACAAACGGCAAATATAGAGACACGATGGTAACTAACCCCACCCCGGCATCGTCACCTGTGGCTGGGGAGTGGCTAGAAGACCCCGAGACTTTGGAGCAGTTGCCGGAGAGCGCGCAGAGCCAGTCTGAGCCGGATTCTTCAGGCCCTCCAGCCTTAGGGGCCGGCCCGCAATTGAATTGGCTTTTCGTCGACCTGAACTCATTCTTTGCTTCTGCGGAGCAGGATGTGCGGCCCGAATTGCGTGGCCGGCCAGTGGGCGTCGTGCCCATGCTCGCAGATACAACTGTTTGCATCGCAGCTAGTTACGAGGCCAAAGCATTCGGGGTCAAAACCGGAACTGTGGTCGCCGACGCCAAACGGATGTGCCCGGGAATCGAATTCGTCGAAGCGCGGCACGAGATCTATGTCGACTACCATCACCGTATCGTTGAGGCCGTTGAAAGCTGCCTGCCGGTGACGGCGGTTTGTTCGATTGATGAGATGGCCTGTCGCCTCTTGGGACGAGAGCGGCCTCTGCTAGCGGCGATGGAGCTGGGCCGGCAGGTGAAGCGACGCATTCTCGAACGAGTCGGCCCGATGATGCGCAGTTCAGTGGGGCTCGCCACCAATCGCTACCTGGCAAAGGTGGCCAGCGACATGGAGAAGCCCGATGGGCTGGTTGCGCTGCCACTGGACATCTTGCCAGAAGCGCTGCGGCAGCTCTCGTTGCGCGACCTGCCTGGAATCGGCGCGCGGACCGAGAAGCGGCTGAATGAGAAGGGCGTTCATACCATGGAACAGTTGCTTGCGCGCGACTGTGAAGGGGCGGGCGAGTTGTGGGGCTCGGTCTGGGGCGAGCGGCTTTGGCACTGGTTGCGCGGCGAAGACTTCGACATGTCGGAGACTGAGCACTTGAAGTCGATGAGCCACCAGCATGTGCTTGCTCCCGAGATGCGTACCGAAGAGAAGGCTTGGGCAGTTGCGCATAAACTGCTGCACAAGGCTGCGATGCGGCTGCGAGCGGCGAACCTGTGGGCCAGCAGCATTGGGCTGGCCATCGGATTTGCGGTTCCGCGAGGGGATCATACGCCCGTCAGCCGCTTTGGTGTTCCAACGCGCGGATGGAAGGGCGAGCTGCGGCTGAGCGAGTGTCAGGACAATCAAACACTGATCTCCGCGCTGCGTCGTCTTTGGGAATCCCGCCCGTCCGGCCAGAACTTTGAGCATCCGTATTTTATCGGCGTGCATTTGAACGGTCTGGTTCCCGACCGGCTGCACTCGCTGAATCTCTTTGACGGGACGGAGGACGAGCAGAGCCGCACGCGGCTGTTGGCTGCGATGGACGCGATCAACAACAAATATGGCTTGAGCACACTGGCTCCCGCGACGATGCTGACTGCCTTCAGGGCAGCGCCTACGCGCATCGCGTTTCATACCATTCCGGAGAAATTCTAAGAGCCTATCCGTAAATTGGCGCCCCTGGTCTCCAGCTCGGCGGTACTGTGGTGTTAACACCGGCGGGGGACGTCTGGCGGCGAGGACGCCGCCAGTACAGCCGGTCTGGAGACCGGCGCTCCATTGCTTTTCCCTCGCATCTGGTTTAAGCCAGAGTGACCTTCAGCGTCCGCGCAATTCCAATTCTGCCCGGCCATCGCAACGGACCAGCCTGTGATTCAATAGAAGGGATGGCAACTGCGCGAAGAGTGACTGCACGTGGGCGATGGATAGCGGTTCAGCGGAAGGCGCGCGAGTACGCGATGGTGGTGCGCTCGCTGGCCGATACCTCGCATCCGGTCCTGGCGCAGATCATCCCGGCGCGCTTTTGCAACCTCTCGTGCGGCTATTGCAATGAGTACGATAAGGTCTCCGCCCCGGTGCCTTTGGATGAAATGCTTCGCCGCATCGACCACTTGGGACGCCTAGGGACTGCGATGATCGGCCTCTCGGGCGGCGAGCCGCTGACGCATCCAGATCTCGACGACATCATCCGGCGCATGAGGAAGACCGGAGCCATCGCCGGAATGATCACCAACGGCTATCTGCTCAACGTCGAGAGGATTGAGCGCCTGAATCGCGCCGGTCTCGACCACATGCAGATTTCCATTGATAATTTAGAGCCGGACGAAGTCTCGAAGAAAAGCCTCAAGGTGCTGGACAAAAAGCTCCAGATGCTTGCCGAGTACGCCGAATTCCACGTGAACATCAACTCAGTCGTCGGCGGGGGGTTCAAGAACCCCAATGACGCGTTGGTGATCGGCCGTCGAGCGCTGGAGTTGGGGTTTGAGTCGACGATTGGAATCATCCACGACGGCAGCGGGCAATTGAAGCCGCTTCTACCCGAGGAGGCCAAAGTCTACTTTGAGATGACCAACCGGCGCAAGACCAACTATGCGCAGTTCGACAAGTTTCAGGAGGCGATTGCCCAGGGCAAACCCAACGACTGGCGCTGCCGAGCGGGCTCGCGTTATCTCTACATCTGCGAAGACGGCCTGGTCCACTATTGCTCGCAGCAGCGCGGCTATCCCGGCGTCCCCCTCTCCGAGTACACAACGCTCGACGTAAAGCGAGAGTTTTTGACGGCCAAGAGTTGCGCGCCGAATTGCACGATCGGCTGCGTGCACCGGATCAGCTACATCGACCACTGGAGAGCCCCGCAGACGCGCACGGTCTCGCCAGGGATACCCGGAGATGCGGCCGAGCAGCCCGTGCTGGTGCAGATTCAGGGCGGGAAATAAGGGGCTTCAAGTCTCCCACAGACCCGGGGTATCGGGCTACTCGTCTTCTTCTTCGGGATCGTAGTCTTCGCATGTATCACGCCGGTTGCAGGTTGCGCAATCTGCGGGTTCGCAGATTTCCTCTTCCGGGGCCAGCTCATCGCCTTCGCCGGTGACGGTCATGGAGTGCACAGTTTCGGAATCCTCACGGGAGGCCGCGCGATCGATATTCTGCGAGGCGATCTGGAGGGCGTAGAGGAGCAGGCCGGTGCGACGGGCATCCAGGCGGTTGCTGAGAGAGGCAGCCACGATTTCAGAGATTGCGATCTGGATGGAGGCGGAATCCTCAAGCAGGGGAAGCTTGACGTCATCCCATGTGGAGGATTTCGCTTTGGCCATGGTGTGGATGTGGGAGTGGAAATAGCAATAAGCCGACTCGCGCAGAGCCGGGGATTGGCATCGCAGTCCGTTGGTCTTGATATGGCGACAAAGCTGGTACATCAGACACCTCCACAATCTGCGGTGGGGCCAACTGCTCGCTTATCGCTTGCATAAGGCGAATGGTTTCCCACCCTACCCCCACCCGTATTTTGTAAACAAATTCCTTTTTTTCTTGAGTTTACGGGCATGGTTGCGCCGTAAAATCGTGACAACAAATAACTTCCCTGCAAAATAGTCCAGGATAAGGAGTTATCGGGACGATTGGAGGGAAAGCTCCCAAGAGCCTATCCGTAAATTGGCACCGCCGGTCTTCAGCTCAGCGGTACTGTGGTCTAAACGCCGGCGGGCGACGTCTGGCGGCGAGGACGCCGCCAATACAGCCGGTCTGGAGACCGGCGCTCCAATGCTTTTCCCAATTTACGGATAGGTTCTAAGGATTATTGTGCGACGAAAGGGGAAAATAATCTGCAAACACCCGCGGTGCGGCTGGAGGCTGGGCGGATTGGGAGAGGGAAGCTTCCTGTTGTCGATCGGATGAGAGCTGAAAAAAACGGCGGCTGAAGCCGAATTCTTTGCGGCTGGTTTTAGGAGGCTGTAGGCTCCTGCTCTTGCCGAAGAGTCCTGTTTCGCCTGGTTTTCCTCTTTCCTCACAGGTCCTTTATGTCCAATCTGCTAAAAGCTAAGGAACGGGCTTCAATTAGGATAGGCTTTTGAGGCCGACGTCCGAACGCCGCCCTGAATTCCCCGCAAGGAAAGTTGCAAGGCCAAATGAGCGCCAGCCATCCACTGGAATTGGAATCGCTTTACGGAGACTATCCGCTCGATCGGGCATTCGACGAGATGCGCGAGGCGGGCGGGGAGGTGCGCGCCCACTATCGTGCGCTGGCCGAAACGTTGGCGCGGCTGCCCGACGAGGAGTTGCAGCGGCGCAAGCAGTCGGCGGACCTCTCTTTCCTCACCCAGGGCATCACGTTCACAGTGTATGGACGTGACGAGGGCACCGAGCGCATCTTTCCCTATGACCTGCTGCCACGACTGATCACATCCGCCGAATGGGACCGCATCGAGCGGGGACTGACGCAGCGCATCACCGCGCTGAATCTCTTTCTGCGCGATGTTTATTCCGATGCCAAGATTCTTAATGACCGCGTGGTTCCAAGCGAGCTGGTTTATAGCTGCAAGCACTATCGGCGGCAGATGCGCGGCTTGCAGGTGCCGCGCAATGTCTACATCGCAGTGGTCGGTTCGGATCTGCTGCGGCTCGATAACGGCGAGTTCGTTGTGCTAGAGGATAATCTCCGCGTGCCCTCGGGCGTCAGTTACATGCTGACCAACCGGCGCGTCATGAAGCGGACCTTTCCGCAGCTCTTCTCGAGCTATGGCGTGCGGCCGATCGAGCATTATCCGCAGTTGCTGCTGGCCACGCTAAAATCGCTCGCTCCCGAGGGGCGGCCAGAGCCGAATATCGTGCTGCTCACGCCGGGCGTCTTCAACTCCGCTTACTTCGAACACACGTATCTCGCGCGGCAGATGGGCATCGATCTGGTCGAGGGACGCGACCTGGTAACGCATGACAATGTCGTCTACATGCGAACCACCGATGGACTGAAGCGCGTAGACGTGATCTATCGCCGCGTGGACGACGACTTCAGCGATCCGTTGGTCTTTCGCGCCGACTCGTCGCTTGGTTGCCCTGGCCTTTTCAATGCTTATCGCGCGGGCAACGTGACGGTGACGAACGCTTTTGGAACCGGCCTGGCCGACGACAAGGCGGTCTACGCCTATGTGCCGCAGATGATCCGCTACTACCTGAATGAAGATGCGATTTTGCCGAACGTTGAGACTTACTTGCTGGGCGACGAGAAGCAGCGCGGGTATGTGCTGGCCAATCTGGAAAAGCTGGTGGTGAAGGCTGTCGGCGAGAGCGGAGGCTACGGCATGTTGATCGGGCCGCACTCGACGGCCAAGCAGCGCGAGGAGTTTGCGCGGCAGATTGAGGCCAATCCGCGCAATTACATTGCCCAGCCGACGCTGGCATTTTCACGCGCGCCCTGCCTGATCGGAAATCATCTTGAGCCGCGCCATGTGGACCTGCGGCCTTATATCCTTTTTGGCGACAAGGTGAACATCGTGCCCGGAGGCCTGACTCGCGTGGCTCTTGAAAAAGGCTCGCTGGTGGTGAACTCCTCGCAGGGCGGCGGCAGCAAAGATACGTGGATTCTTGAGTCAGAATCAATGGAAGTTTGAGGAGAGCGAGAACATGCTATCGCGGGTTGCCGACAGCCTGTACTGGATGAGCCGCTATCTCGAGCGGGCCGAGAATACCGTGCGCCAACTCGATGTGACGATGGGCTTGATGCTCGACACAGGCGGAGCGAGCGAGCGAGAGCGCTGGCAGCGGCTTGTGGGATCGCTGGGCAAGCCCGCGGGCCTGGAGTGGAACGGCAATCTTGAGGCGATGGCGCACAAGCTGGTTTTCGACAGCCTCAACCATGCCGCAGTGACCTTTTGCATCAACGGCGCGCGCGAGAATGCCCGCCAGGTGCGCGAAGAGATCTCGACCGAGCAGTGGCAGCGGCTCAACCGGCTCTTCCACCAGATTCACTCGCCACAGGCGGAGACTCAGTTCACATCGAGCATTAACGACATGCTGGCCTCGATCATTGATGGCATTCATCTGTTCAAGGGAGTCAGCAACACGACGATGATTCACGGCCAGGGCTGGCAGTTTATCCGCCTGGGCCGCTATCTTGAACGGGCTTATGCGACGGCCACGCTGCTCGAGGTCCACCAGCCGGATTTATTTCATCCTCAAGAACGCGAGCATGAGGGGTACCACTACCTTGAGATGGTGGGGGTATTGCGCTGCTGCACCTCTTTTGAAGCCTATTGCCAGGTTTACACCGCGGATGTATCTGCCGCGCGTATCCTTGAGTTTTTGTTGCTGAACCGCGATTTTCCCCACGCCATTCGTTACTGCGTGGACGACATGCGCGACGTCGTCGATTCGATCCAGCGCACGGGCGGCCGCCGCCCGCCGATTGAATTGATCTCGGGCATCGGCCGCCTGCACGCGATGCTCGACTACACGACGATCGGCGAGATTTTGCACGGGGATACGTCTGCCTTTTTGCATAACATCCGCGAGCAATGCCTGCGCATTCATGAGCTGATCTACCGGCACTATGTGCAGTATTCGATTCAGTCGGCGCTGGCGAGTTAGGGCGATTTGAATAAGCCCGTTTTTCTGGCCAACATTCCCTCAGGGGCTAAAGCCCGCGTCAATTGGAGCTATTTACGGCACGACTAAAGTCGTGCCCTTTCAAAGCATCGACTCAATCAGAGGTTCTTCAAGAATCACGGGAGCAAGCATGAACTTCTATTCCATCCGACACCTCACGCGCTTCCGCTACTCGCGGCCCATCAGCGAGAGCATCATGGAGACGCGCATGCACCCGCGCTCGGACTCCAATCAGCATTGCCTTACATTCACGCTCTCGGTCAGTCCGCGCTGCCGCGTCTTCAGCTATCGCGATCACCAAGGCAAC
This sequence comes from Occallatibacter sp., assembly GCA_050015115.1. GTDB lineage: Bacteria > Acidobacteriota > Terriglobia > Terriglobales > Acidobacteriaceae > Telmatobacter. Next base: position 21,393 of record JBEKCA010000039.1, on the reverse strand, counting down.
ACAGTGCAGCACTTCGACATTCCCGGCGAACACAATCAACTGGTCATCGTGGCTGAATCGGTGATCGAGCAGCAGGCGCTGGCCGATGTTCCCAGCTTTCTCTCGCCCGACGCCTGGGGCGCGCTCGACGAGATGGTCGAGTCGGGTGACTACTGGGAGATGCTGCTGCCTTCGACCTTTGCTGTTGAAACTCCAGCTCTCACTTTGCTGGCCAAACAGATGGGCGTCACTCGCCGCGACGATCCGCTGATGCTGGTGCAGGAGCTGAATCAACGGCTGTTTAATTACTTCGACTACGAGCCGCGTTCGACGCGGGTCGACTCACCGATCGACGAGGCCATCGTCAGCGGCAAGGGCGTCTGCCAGGACTTTGCGCATACCATGATCGCTCTGCTCCGCCACGTGAAGATTCCCGCGCGCTATGTCTCCGGCTATCTTTACCGTAGCCGCGAAGATCACGACCGCTCGACGCCCGACGCCACTCACGCGTGGGTGGATGTGCTGCTGCCACAGTTAGGTTGGGTGGGCTTCGACCCGACGAATAATCTCATTGCGCATCATCGCCACATCCGCACTGCTGTGGGTCGCGACTACGCCGATGTGCCGCCGACGCATGGCATCTTTCGCGGCAGCACGGACAGCGAACTTTATGTGGCCGTGCATGTCGAGGCCAGCGCAGAACCGCCGGCTCTCGACCGCAAGCTGCCGATTCCCGAAGACTGGAGCGTGCTCGTTGAGCGCGCCCAGCAGCCCGCCGAATCGCCGATTCCATTTATCGATTTGCAGCAGATGCAGCAGCAACAACAGCAGCAGTGAGGGATAAGAAACAGCGGCATAACGATTGACAATCTCGCAATGATCAAAATGGATGGACCCGTAGAAATTATCCGTAGACTAGGAAAGGAATGTACTCTGTGGGTCTGGAGACCCACAGAACAGCCGGCCTGGAGGCCGGCGCTACAAATTTACAGATCAGTTCTCAATGCCCTTCGAGATACCAGGGAATGTTGATGACCACGATGCGCTTGTCGCCGCGGAGCAGCAGGATGACTTTGAATAGATCGGCGCGACGGTTGTGAAGCAGATATTCCCACCAGTGGTGAACGACCAGTTCGGGCACCAGCACGCAGACCTTCTTGAACTCCGATTCCCGTTCGACCGCCAGAATGTAATCGACCATCGGCGTCAGAATATAGCGAAAGGGGGATTGCAGAATCTCGAGTCTGGGGACGCACCTGCCGGCATCGCGCAGCGGAGAGGCGATGCGTTTCTCCCAATCCTGGCAGATCGGATCGGGTTGCTCGCCAGTCTGCACGTGCACGCAACGAATGTCGCATGACATGCCCAATGCGAACGAAAGAGCCTTCTCTGTGATCCGGCTCCAGCGATCAATAGGCACCACGACGATGGGCTCGCTGATCTGCGCGGGGGCGATGGGCCGGTCGCAGGCGGTCTCTTTGTCCACTTCGACGTAGTGGCGCTTGACGGCGCGCATCAGCAGGATCATGAGGCCGATCAGCACCGCTGTGATCCATGCGCCCTGAACGAACTTGGCTACCAGCACCACGACTGCGGTGATGCCCGTAGCCACCGCGCCCAGACCATTCACAAACATAGGCAGCCGGGCGTGGCTCTGGCGCTTCCAGTGCATCACCATGCCGGCCTGCGAGAGCGTGAAGGCGGTGAATGCGCCGATGGCGTAGAGCGGAATCAGGTGGTCGGTCACGCCGCCGAAGACGATCAGCAACAATGCCGTGAGAAGTACCAGTACATAAATGCCCCAGGAGTAAAGCAGCCGGCGGCCACGCAACATGAAGACGTGGGGCATGTAGTCGTCGAGAGCGATGGCGCGGGTGAGGCGCGGAAAATCGGCGAAGGCGGTGTTGGCAGAGAGCGCCAGGACCAATAGCACCGAGCCAATAGTGAGGTAATAAAACCAGCCATGGCCCATCACCGCCCGCGTCAGCATGGAGAGCACGCTCTCATAGCCCGGTCCTTCGGGATTGGTAGCGGCGATGCCGTAGGCGCGGCACAAGATGGCAATGCCTGCCAGCAGCACCGCCAGCAGAACGATGATGATCGTCAACGTGATTTTGGCGTTTTTGCGCGTGTCATCGCGGAAGGCCATGACGCCGTTGCTCACCGCCTCCACTCCGGTCATCGCCGTGCAGCCGGAGGAAAATACTTTGAGCAGCAGCCATAGGCTGACAGCGGCTGTGGCCGGGGGCAGTGCGGGCAACGCTGTGATTGGATGAGGATGGCCGCCTGAGCTGAGAACATGCCAGAGGCCGGCTCCGATCACGATCAGCAGCGTGACGGTAAACAGATAAGTGGGAATCATGAACGCCACGCCCGTGTCGTGGACGCCGCGCATATTGATCAAGGTGAGAATGGCAAGCACGGCAAGGCACAGTTGCAGTGTGTGGGGCTGCAAGCCGGGGACGGCTGAGATCAGCGCGCCGACTCCGGCTGAGATGCCCACGGCAGCCGTGAGAGTGTAGTCGATCATCAGTGCCGCCGCTGCCAGCAGGCCCGCGCCTTCGCCCAGATTTTGAGAGGCTACAGTGTAGGATCCACCACCCTTGGGATAAGCATCGATCGTCTGCCGGTAGCTGAAGTAGACGATGGCCAGCAAGATCACGATAGCCGCGCTCACAGGCACGATGTACTTCACGCCCATGAGGCCCAGGGGGATCAACAGCGTAAGCGCGGCCTCAGGACCGTACGCGGCGGAGCTGAGGGCATCGAGGCCAAAGACAGGAATGCCGGCGATGGGCCCAATGTGCTCGGCGCGTTCCTCGCTTGTGGCCAAAGGCCGGCCGAAGAGCAGATTCAATACACCTGAAGAAAATGCCATGAGGTTTTGTCCGGCAGCGTGGGGTTGGGAAGGGAAGGCCGCCGAGTTCATTTTCTCATGACGAGGGATGAGGCTTCAGAGCGGCCAGGGTCTTGCCATTTCGGTTTGATTTTTGATTCTATTCAGATCCACTTACAAAATTATTTTCAAGCTATCGAGAGTGTCAGGGCACGACTTCAGTCGTGCCGCAGATGGCTCACTTAGACTCCGGCTTTAGCCGCTGCGGCATTGCATATAGCGGAAGACATAAACTGCAGGGGCTAAAGCCCGACATCCTTTTGTTACCTTTTCGGCACGACTGAAGTCGTGCCCTGACACATTTTGCAATCTCAATTGAATTTTGCAAGAAACCCGTTTGTGTTGATTACTGTTCAGCTCAGAAACTCGGCGATTGCTGCGACTACCGTCTGCTGCTCGTCTTCGCGCAACTCGGGGAAGATGGGCAGAGCCAGAACCTCGCGGGCGGCGCGCTCGGCCTCGGGGAAGCTGCCTTCGGAGTAGCCGAGGCTCTTCAATGCCTCCTGCATGTGGAGCGAGACGGGATAGTAGATCTCGGAGCCGATCTTGCGCTCGGTGAGGAAGGCGCGCAGGGCGTCGCGGCGGGTGGTGCGAATGACGTACTGGTGCCAGACATGGCGGGTGCCTGCGACCTCATGCGGGAGCACGACGCCGTGCGCGGGATACGGGCCGGCCTCGGCCAGTCCTGCCGCGTGAAAGAGCGCGTGATAACGTTTGGCCACGGTGCGGCGGGCCTGATTCCAGCCGTCGATGTACTTGAGCTTGACCCCGAGGATTGCGCCTTGAAGGCCGTCCATGCGTGTGTTCCAGCCGACCTCGTCGTGGTAGTAGCGGCGGCGCATTCCGTGCTGGCGCAACATGCAGGCACGCTCGGCAACCTCGTCAGAATTTGTCGAAATCATGCCGGCGTCGCCCGCAGCGCTGAGGTTTTTGGTGGGATAAAAGCTGAAGGCGGCGGCATCGCCGAGTGCGCCGGCTTTCACGCCGCTGTAATCGGCTCCCCAAGCCTGAGCGGCGTCTTCGATGAGCTTCAGGTCGTACTTTTTTTGAAGATAAGCAAAGGCCGGCCAATCGGAGCACTGGCCAAAGAGGTGAACCGGCAAAATCGCCTTGACCTCCGCGCCGTCCGGGCCGTCGAGGATCGTTTTCACCGTCCGGGGATCGAGGTTGAAGGTTGTGGGCTCGATGTCGGCCATCACGGGCCTGGCCCCGGCGCGGACGATGGCGCTGGTCGAGGCAAAGAAGCTGAAGGGCGTGGTGATCACGGCCGCGCCCGGGCCGATTCCGGCAGCGGCCAACGCGAGCCAGAGGGCGTCAGTGCCCGAGGAGCAGCCCACGGCATGGGCAACTGCCAGCTGGGCGGCCGCAGATTTTTCGAAGGCGGCGACTGGATCGCCGAGTATGAACTGTTGCTTCTCAAGCACATTTCCGACGGCTTCGAGCAGTTCGTCGTGCAGGGGCCGGTACTGGCGCTTGAGGTCCAGCATGGGCACGGCCTGGGCGGTTGCTGCGGTGGTTTGGGTCGGATTGGGAGCGGCCATAACAACCCCATGCTACCAGCCTCATGGACTCTCCGATCCCAAAAAAACTTTGCCCAAATCGCCTGGCCTGGAAAGATTGTTTTCGCACAAGGTTGAAAAGGTCGGCGTGGACCTATAAAGTAGTCACATTGCGGGAGTCATCGGCTCCGGGGCTTCCGGCGCCGCGCCCGCGGATTTGCACGAAAACGCATGATTCAAATGCGTTCACCCCCATCAGAGAAGGCAGGAGATCGGCAAATGGAGAACAAGCCGGCACAAAATATTCAGGACACGTTCTTAAACACTGTCCGCAAAGACAAAACCCCTATCACGGTTTACCTTGTCAGCGGCGTCAAGCTCACGGGAAAGATCCGCTCCTTCGACAAGTATTCCGTGCTGCTCGAAAACAACAGCCAGGAGCAGTTGATCTTCAAGCACGCGATCTCGACGGTGGTCAGCAACCGGGCCGTGCTGCATAGCGAGCACCGTCCGGTGACAGCGATCAGCGGCGTTGGACCGGCGGCGGTCCCGGTGCCGATGGTGCCGACAGTCATCGGGGAGCCGCGATAGCAGGCGTGGGACGCCTTCAGTTGGCTGCTGAAGAAAGCAGAACAATCGGCACAGGCAGCCCGGAGCGAGCGGTCTTGGTGGGTGTGGACCTCGGGACGCGTTCGCGCTCGAACCGCGCAGCACAGGCTGGCGCGCGGCAGGCGGCTGCGCGTACGGACGCGGCTGCGCCGGGTGACGGTGCGCCAGAAGCCACTAATTTTTCTTCCTCAACCGCATCTTCGGCGAGAGCGGCTCAGGCACACCCCTCCACGGAGCTGGACGCCGACGAGTCACTTGCCGAGTTTCGCGAGCTGGTGGGGAGCGCCGGAGGCCGGGTTGTTGCCGAGGTCTTGCAGCGGCGTGCGCATCCCGATCCTGCCACGCTCATCGGCCCGGGCAAAGTAGAGGAGATTGCCGGCATCGTCGCCTCGACCGAGGCCGATCTGGTGCTCTTTGATCACGACCTGACGCCGACCCAGTTGCGCAACCTCGAAAAAGCGCTTCCATGTCGCGTACTCGACCGGACGCAGTTGATCCTGGACATCTTTGCCCGCCACGCACGCACCAGTGAAGGCAAATTGCAGGTTGAACTTGCGCAGCTTGAATATATGCTGCCGCGACTCACGGGAAAGGGCAAGGCGATGTCGCAGCTTGGCGGCGGCATCGGTACTCGCGGCCCCGGCGAAACCAAACTCGAGACGGATCGCCGTCAGATTCAGCGCCGCATCGACCATCTGAAGCTCGAACTCGACTCGGTGCGCCGGGTGCGCAAGCAGCAGCGGCAACGCCGCGAGTCGGTGCCCGTGCCCACGGTGGCCCTGGTCGGCTACACCAACGCAGGCAAGAGCACGCTCTTCAATCGGCTGACCGGGGCGCAGGTGTTGCAGTCGCCGCGCATGTTCGCCACTCTCGACCCAAAGCTGCGGGCCATCGAGCTGCCCAGCCGGCGCAAAGTGCTTTTGTCCGACACGGTTGGCTTCATTCGCAACCTGCCGCACACGCTCGTGACGAGTTTCCGAGCGACGCTCGAAGAGGTGGCTCAAGCCGAGGTGCTGCTGCATATCCGAGACGCGGCTTCGACGTATGGGGAAGAACAAAAAGCTCAAGTCGAACAGGTTCTTGGCGAACTGGAATCTCTCGGCAAGCCGCGCATTGAAGTGCTGAACAAGATCGACCTGCTGGGCGCACACGAGCGCGATGGGCTGCTGGAGCGCGGCTTGTCCTCGGGAGAGATCGCCGTCTCGGCGCGAACCGGCGAGGGAATGGATGCGCTCCTCCAGGCCATCGATCGGGCGCTGCACTCCGATCCGCTGATGGAGGCTGAACTGCGCGTTCCGCAACACGAGGGAGCGGTGTTGGCGGCGATTGAGGCGGGGATGGTTGTGCATGCGCGAGAATACGAAGGCAATGTGGTGCGGCTGACAGTCAGCGGCCCGGCATCGCTTGTGGGAAGGCTGCGCCGCTACCGGCTGCGCGAGGAATAGTCGCCTTTTTCATCAATGCGTCACACCGGATCTCTATGCTTACCTTGAGGACCACGCCCTGAATTCCGGGAAGGAGACCGAATGAACCCCGCAGCGCCGACCGCCGACCCGTCCATCACGACCCTTTCCAGCCGGGAGGTCTACCGCAACCACTGGATGCGCGTGCGCGAAGATGAAATTCTGCGCTCGAACGGCAGGCAAGGCATCTATGGCGTGGTGGAGAAGGATGATGCGGCGATCATTGTGCCTATCGATGGAGACCGCATCTGGCTAGTTGAGCAGTTCCGCTACACCATTCAGGAGCGGGCGTTTGAATTGCCCCAGGGCGGCTGGGAGATGGAGATCGAGGACCCCGAAACGTTGGCGCGCGGCGAACTCAAAGAGGAGACGGGCCTCGAAGCCACTGAGATGATCCGCTTGGGAGCCCTGTGGATCTCCTATGGATTCGCCAGACAAAAGCAGCACGTCTTTCTGGCCACCGGGCTGACCGAGAGCGCGAGACTGCCCGACGCAGAGGAGCACGATATGACGGTCCGCTCGTTTTCGATTGCCGAGTTCGAAGAGATGATGCTCTCGGGCACAATCCGCGACAACTGCACACTGTCTGCGTGGGGGCTCTATCTGATGTGGAAGGCGCGGCAGGACTGAGAACTCACTTGGAGCTTGCCGAGGACCTTCCGTAGACTCGCTGTCGTTCACCCTGCTCCGCGCGGAACTTCCTGTATGCCAGAACGGTAAGTGCGGCAAACAACGCCAGGACAATCAACTGAGTGATGCCGAAGGCAGGAGCCGCCGGCGTGGGCGCAATCGCCTTTAGCGCGGGTACCTTGGCGAAGAGCTGCGCGATCAGCACAAAAAAGTTGAAGTAGAGCGACAGAGCCGCGTCGATCACATAGGTTCCGCGCCACGCTCCGGAGAGACGGCCACCGTAAAGAGCAATTGCCGCCAACAGCAGCGAGATCAACGACAGGACGCCGAGTACGATGCCGGGCGTGATCGTCTTGTTTGGAAACAGGAATCCGGTGAGGCTGGTGAGAGCTGTCGAGACGAGGAACAGCGCTGTCCAGCGGGGAAAGCGATTGCCTGCGATCAGCCCCAGGACCACGATAAATCCCGAGCCGATTCCGATCAGGCTAAGCAGAACGTGCAGGAAGGTAAACGTCGAGAGACTCATCCCGAGAATCATGATTTTCTCCTTGTGTGCACGGTGGATGGACGCTTGGCCAAAGACGGAGGGCGGCGCGCAGGTGTGCTTTGCCTGGCGCTCATCCGCCCTGGCGGATTTTCGATCGATTGTCTTGCTTGGCTTGCTTCGCTTGCGGGAATGCGAACAGGGCTTCGATCTTCGATTCCAGACCCCGGGACCCTGTTAACCCGCCAGTTTACCACGAACCATAAAAAGATCTGCTTTGGGCCGATTTCAGGTCTATGCGGGATCACCGGCGTCGTGGGCCGCCTGATGGCCATTCTCAAGCCGGAGTGGTCGCGCCAGTCGAAGCATCCACAAGCCGGTCTACCTCGGCCCATTGCTCCGGTCTCAGCTTCACATTGACCGCCGCGACATTTTCCTCGAGATGCGCCACTTTCGATGTCCCTGGAATCGGCAGCATCACCGGCGACTTTTTGAGCAGCCACGCGAGAGAGATCTGCGCGACCGACGCTGAATGGCGGGCGGCAAGCTCGCTGAGCGCCTTGGCCGCGGGGCTCTCATTTTTCAGCAACTTACCGGCATCGATCGGGTACCAGGGCAGGAAGCCAATGCCCCGCTCCTCGCAGTATTTGAGCGTTTCCTCGTGACGCCGGTCGGCCAGACTGTATCGATTCTGGACAGTGACCACATCGACGATTTTCCGGGCCTCTTCAATCTCAGTTGGCGAAACCTCGCTCAAGCCAATATGGCGGATCTTGCCCTGCTCCTGCATCCGCTTCAATGCGCCGAGCGATTCTTCAAGCGGCGTGCGCTGGTCGATGCGATGCAACTGGTAGAGGTCAATGTGGCTCAGCCGGAGCCGGCGCAGGCTCATCTCCACACATTGGATCAAATAACCGGCGCGGCCTACGAACTCGGTCTTTCCCGGTCCCTGACGAGTGATGCCGCCCTTGGTAGCGATGACCAGGGCGGGGGGATACGGGTAGAGCGCCTCGGCGATCAGGCGCTCGGCGATCTCCGGGCCGTAAGCGTCCGCGGTATCGATGAGCGTGACGCCCAACTCGACGGCCCGGCGCAGGACGCGGCGTGCTTCTGCAGCGTCGGAGGGCTCTCCCCAGGCGCCTTCGCCAACCAGGCGCATAGTTCCATAGCCCATTCGGTAAACAGGCAGGTTGCCGCCGATGAGGAAGGCGCCGCCGGCGGCAGCGGGCGGGGTTGGTGCGCTCATGCCCAATTGGATGCATTGCCAATCCAGTGCGGTGCGGGATTAAGGGGTCCGCCGTATGCTGTTTTTTGTCTAAAGGACTGGTGGAACCCCCAGGGCGGCGGGCGCGTATGTAGAATCCAGAGCAAGGAGTAGCCAATGAGCAGCCAACCCTATCCCAACGCACAAGCGATCTTTTACCAGCAATATGAGGCAGTGCGCCGCGATGAGGTGGTTGGCATTCTGCTGGCGCTCTTCCTCGGCGCCCTGGGCGTTCACCACTTCTATCTACGCCGTATCGGCCTCGGCATTTTGTATTGCTGCTTTTGCTGGACGGGCTTTACAGCGATCCTGGGCTTTATCGAGTGCTTCTTCATGCCCGGCCGTGTGCGGGAGTTCAACGCCATCCAGGCGGCGGCGATCGCGGCAGCGCTTGGGATTCCGGCTTCAGGCTGGGGTCAGCCCTTTCCGGACACGGTGAATGCGCCACCTGCGGCGCAAGCCAGCACTCTCACAGCCTGCGGGCGCTGCGGCCAGACCAATATGCAGGGGGCGCGTTTCTGCGCCGGCTGCGGGACAGCGCTCTAACCAGAGCATCTTCGGAAATTGTGTAGACCGGAATTTTGTAGGTATCCCAGCCATTCCGCAGAAAAACGCGGAATGGGCACGGAAGTTTGCGATAAATCCGAAAATGCTCTAGTTCGCGAGCGACGGCGCTTTACATATTCGCGCGTCCGGCGCGCATCGACTCATTGAATTGAGGTTTGGTGAAGTTCAGCGCGGCTTCGAGCTTCGCCTCGTACTCCAGTTTGCGGGCCATCAGCTTCAGCGTGGCAGCGGCAAACTCGCCATCGAGCACGAGCAATCCCTCAGCGGCCTTGCTGCGGGCCATGCGCAGCAGATCGGCCTCGGTCGTATTGAGATACTGCGCGTCGCGGGGATCTGCGATCCAAACCGGTTTTCCTTCGCCCAGCACGCCGCTGAGCCAGTAGATCTTGCGCAGCAGATACTCCAGCCGCTCGGCGTCGTTGGTCTCGGTGAAGAGGAACTTCTTTTGCCAGCGGCTATAGTAGCGCGTCGTCACGGGCACAGGCTGGCGGTTCCCGGATTTCAGGAACTCGAGCTGGCCCAGGTCTACGACCTTGCGGACAGCGTTGTAGACGAACGTCTCGGCATAGGGCTGCTCCATGGCCGGAACGATCTCGGCAAAGGTCAGGGTGACCGAAGCGGAGACCTTGGCGTGCAGGTTGTGCTCCGCGCCATCGGCCAACTGCAGTTCGCCGTGGACAATATAGGTGTCGGCGCCGGAGGTCGAGCGGTGAAAGGGCCACTCAAACTTCCCAAAAGCAACCGGCATGCCGCCCAGGGTCACGTAGCACTCGGGCCTTGGATTTCGCAGACGTTTGGCCTCGGCGGCCAGGTGAGAGGCCATCGCCGGCAGCAGATCAGGCTTGGCGAAGTCGAAGCCCTCGCTCAGTTCAAGCCTCAGAGTCCGGGCAGCGGCCTCCGGACCGGACTGCGCATCGGCCAGGCCCAATTCGAAGACGGCAGTCGTGCGGCCCTTTGAGTCCGTGCCTTGTGTGGAGGAGACGAGAACAAGGCCAGCCTGTCCGGCGGCCGCTTCAAGAGCGGAGACTAGCGTGGAGTTCAGTGCTGCGGTCATAAGAGGGGAATCCTATGTCGAAGATCGTTCGTCTTCATTCTATTTGATTCGACGGGCCTGGCGTGCAACTCAACATCTGCGAAGCAACACTCCCACGCCGGCGCCATCATGGAGCCAACCCATCGGCCCGCAGGATCGCAGAATGTGCGCATCATCGCGCAGTTACTTCAGATTCTCATTGAGCAGCCTGGCAAGCCGCGCTCCCGCAAGTGCAATGCGGCCTTTCGCGTCGTTCATCGCCTTGTTGTAATAGGTTGTGGTGATCAGGTACGCCGATCCGTCTGCCGGCTTAGGGCTGCTACCGATCGGCGGCGCGTATGCGTCCTTCTCAGCCAGCGCCAATGACTCTGCGGCCCACTTCGCCGGGTCGGTGACGGCGATCTCGGTTTTGGCGGCCTGCGGAAGAACCTTTGCAAAAGCGCCCGCCTGGGGTAGGGCGGGGCCCGGCTGGCCTTCGCCTGGAAGATCGTCCCAGAAAGCATGGAGTTCGCTCGGAGCACTGGAGGACAGAGTGCCTTCAAAGCTCTTGATCATCGCAGAAGTGAGCTTGATTGGAACGTCGTTGCCGCCCGCGTCGCTGGCACCGGCAAAGTACCGGGTTGATCCATGAAGAGGCTGGTGAATGTCGCCGACCAGGTGCTCAAGCCAGAGAAGATCGTAGGATTTCAGTAGGTCGTCCTCATCTGAAGCGATGAACTGACGGAGCGCCACGATCTGGGTGGCCGCGTTGGGAACTGGAGTTGGCGGAACGGTCGAGCTGTCGGAGGCAAAGCCAGAGTCAATAAAGTGCCAGTAGCCATGGCTCCGGGTGTCGGTGAAGCCGATATTGACGTCGGCGGTCAATCCTTTGGGCGGCGTGTCAGAGTCGACGAGCCATTGGTGCTTGATGCTATCTGCCCAAGTCGCAGCCCGCATAAACAGGTAAAGATTCTGGTCGTCTTGCGAGAGGCCGGCCGGAAGATCAGCCACCCATTCTGTATATCCCGAGATCGATTCGGTGTTGGCGGGATTATGCAGTGCCGGTACCAGCTTGATCAGCTCGATGGCACGTGCGCGCGCTGCCGGCTTCAACTGCTGCCATGCAATATATGCGACGGCCTCGTGGCCGCTGTTGCCCCAAGCCAGTGCCTGCGGCTCAGTTGCGAGAAAAAACGAAAGAGTTAACACAAGGAAGGCCCAGCGGACTGGCTTGCGCATACAAATTCCTCCTCGTTATGAGAGATGCCCGGGATCATCCTCAATTTCATAATCAGACAACTTTTATCCAATTATTTGGATTTTGCCTTCTTGTTTTAATATTATGCTGACAATCGCACAGTTCAACATATGGATATTAATGTTTTATTTTCAATAATATAAATAGACTTTACCTTCGTATTTCGGAGTGGCACGCAACGTGCTTTAATAGCCAAAAAGTCGGTGTCTGGCTTTGTCGGGGTTGAGCTTCCTATTCTTCCAACTGATAAACTTTCCCAACGACGCGCCAGCCAAGCAAGCAATCAAACGGCATTCTTCTGAGCCTTCTCACCAGATCTGGAGGAGATATATGAGACGTATACGTTTTCACGCAACGGCGATTACTTTGGGGGGTATCCTCATACTTATGCTCACGACCCCTCTCGTGCAGCAAGTCGGGAACGCGCAGGCAACGACTGCCGCCGGCGCGATCCAAGGCGTAGTCACTGACCCGGGGGGGGCTGCTCTGCCTGGAGCTTCAATCACCATCACCAACTTGGCAACAGGAGCCAAGAGAGCGTTGGAGACAGACTCGGCAGGCTTCTACAGCGTCGCCTCTCTGACCCCCGGAAAGTACCAGATAGATGCCACGGCTCAGGGCTTTGCGACGACGACGACCACGTTCACAGTCCAGATCGGGACCACGACAAACGGCGATCTCCGGCTAAAGCTGGGATCGGCGAGCGAGCAAGTCGTCGTCAGCACCGAGGCCATACAAGTGAATTCGGTTCAGTCCACTGTTGAGGGCGTGCTAACCGAGCAGCAAATCGACAACCTGCCAATCAGTGGCCGCAACTTTCTCGACCTGTCACAGTTAGAACCGGGCGTGCAGTTGCAAAGCGGCGAGAGCTTCGATCCGACCAAGGCGGGATACTCCTCCATCTCCGTCAACGGCGTAAATGGCCGCACGGCGCGTATTCTCCTCGATGGCCAGGACATCTCAGACGAGACGGTGGGTACCACCACGCTCAATGTAAGCCAAGGCTCGATTGAAGAGTTCCAGATCAGCCGATCGTCCCTCGACATCTCGAACGAACTTACCAGTTCCGGTGCGGTCGCAGTGAGCACCCACTCAGGCACCAACCAATATCACGGGCAGGGATTCGGTCTCTTCCGCGATGAGCGTGCGGGCGCGGCGGACGCTCCTGGAGGCACCGACTATCCATTCCAGAGGAACCAGTTTGGCGGCCGGCTCGGCGGACCGGTCCTCAAGAACAAGCTGTTTCTCTTCGGCAGTGTCGAGCGCATCAAGCAGGATGCGTTCAATGCAGTAGCCGTTGCGGCTCCTTTCACGGCATTCAACGGCGGATATATCGCCCCCTTCCGCGACAACTACTATGTATCGAGGGGGGACTACAACGCGCCGAAAGGTATCCATCTTTTTGCTCGGATAGCCTACGAAGACAACCTGGACGACGCCACATACGGCTATGGCTTTTCGCGCTACGGCAACAAAGACAACACTCCGGCGATTGCCGGCGGCGGCGACTTTCTTCTCGGCAAGTTCACCAACAGCCTTCGCTGGAGTTACCTGAAGTTTCACAACCTGATCGCGGATGAATCTGCTGGCCTCCCGAACGAGGCGGCCGGCCTTCCTCCGGTGCCACAGGGAATCGAGATGTTCTTCTTCACCCAGGGCCTAATCACCGGTCCGAACCTGCTCGCGCCGCAGCAGACTTATCAATCGGACAAGCAATTCCGTTACGACGGCGGCACCACAATCCGCAGCCACCAGATACAGTTTGGCGTGAGTCTGAACCGGATTCTGGGTGGCGGATTTGCCAGCTTCTTCGGCTTCGGACCTGAGGTGGACGGCGACTTCGCCGGTGGACCGGTTGGAACAGGCTCGGCATCCGACCCCACAGCCTACGCGGCAGCGGACATATTCCTCGGCAACGGCGAGGGATATAACACCGAGAAGGCAGAGTTTGGTTCCCCGGCAGGCGGCCAGGGCGATTGGCGCTTGGGTGTTTATTTTGGCGACACGTGGAAGGTCAATGGAAGATTGACGGTCAATGCTGGAGTGCGTTATTCGCGGGACACTGGCCGCAGCGACTCCGACTTGCCGCCCATCCCCTGCTCAGCTGCTGTAGCCGTCTGGGGTATGAGTTCACCTTGCACCACCGGGAATCTGTTGGATTCGATCAACGGACAAGCTTTGGGCTCAAGGGTCAGGCAACCGAATCTCGATTTTGGCCCGAAGGCCGGTTTCGCCTATGACTACAAAGGGAACGGAAAGACGGTCATCCGCGGCGGCGCTGGACTATATTTCGAGAACAACATCTTCAATAACATCCTCTTCGATCGTCCGGCACGCCTGACTACCGGGCTCTTCTGGAATGGAATCGGTGTGAATTCTGGCGCGAGTAGTTTTAATCTGCCCACCGGTACAACAATCACTTCAATCAACGGCGCCTCTCTCGCCTCTCTTTGGGCGATGCCGATCTCTCAATCCGCGCCGTATTTCGCCGCGTGGCAAGCGCTCTACCAGCAATCGACCAAGACCGCCGGCGCCGCAACAAACGTGAATTATGTGGCGAACAGCTTGACTGAGGGGCCGGTCCCAAATGGCTATTCAATGTATGTGCCGGGCTTCCGAACAGCCCGCTCGATTCAGATCAATATCGGCGTGCAGCACCAGGTCTGGAAGAACGCTGTCTTCACCGCCGATTACATTCGCAATGTGGGCGAGCACTTTCAGATGTCCATAGACGAGAACCATGTGGGCGACGCAAGCCATTTCAACGCGACTGCGGCGGCTAACGCAATCGCAAACACTCTGGCGTATTGCAACGTCAGCTCGATCGGCGCGGCAATTACTCTTTGCTCTCCCTCTGCGACGGGCGGCAATCCCGCACCAACCCCTTATCCGGCCACGATTGCTGATTTCGCAAGCCACGGTCTTGATTCGGGCAATGGATCGTTTCTTAGCAGCCATCCAGCTGCTTCGGTGAGCACCAATCCAAATGATCCTAACGCTCCGGGTCTTACACCTGACACCGGAGCGGCGTTCGCGGGCATCAACCCGCTCTTTGGCCAGATGTCCTTTAACCTGCCCATGGGACGGTCTGTATACAACGCACTGCAAACCAATCTGAAACAGGGCGCACGGATTCCGATTCGCGGCCTCAAGGGCTCGAACTTTGAAATCTCCTATACCCTCTCACGCTTCATCAGCAGCGGCGGCCACGATCAGAACTTCACGCCGTCCGCTGTTGATAACAACAACCCGCTCGGCTATGCCGGTCCGGACAGCCAGGATCGCACGCACCAGCTTTCTTATGGAGGCACTTTCGGGTGGGTCGGATCGATCCAAACAAGCCTGATCGGCCACTTTTACTCGGCCCTGCCGACAACGCTGACTTTAGATCCAAATGGCAATCCTCCCGGCGAGATCTTCAGCTCGGATCTGACCGGCGACGGCACCATCGGCGACATTTTGCCAGGCTACAAGGCTGGCGCCTTTATGCGCTCAGTGAAGCCAAATCAGCTGGCAAGCGTCATTGCCAACTATAACTCAACATCTTCTGGAAAGCTTACGCCCGCAGGTCAGGCTGTTGTAGCAAGTGGATTAATTTCAGCCGCGCAGATGACGGAGTTGGGCGCGGTAACTCCCACCATCGCTGCTCCACCGTCGAACAATGCCGGCAACGGGAGCTTGCGCACCTTCGACCTGACGCTTGCGCGACCGACCAAACTGAAGTGGCTGGGTGAATCCGGGTCTGTCGAACCGAATGTCAGCATTTATAACCTGTTCAACTTCGCCAACTTCAATGCCTACTCGTACACATCAGTGAACAAGACGGGCGGTGGCAGTCTTGCAAACTTCCAGCAGACCGGTACAGTGAATGGAACGGATACCTCTCTGGCGGGCCGCGACTCATTCCGTGCCGGCAACGGCTCGGGAGTCTTCGGCCAGGGCACTGCACGCTTGATCGAGTATGGATTGAAAATCGATTTTTAAACACAACCAGCAAGCAGCACAAAGGGCGCCTTTCGGGGCGCCCTTTGTTGTTGGATCAAAATTCGGATTCATTCATATAATCTTTTGGCCGCCAGTTCGTATGGAGGCCCAGTAGGATTCACGGTCGGTGGCCGTAACACCCTGCGCGGACCGGGTTTCTTCAATGCAGATCTCGGACTTGGAGAGACTTTCCCCATTGTGGGTGAAAAGTTCTATGCCAAGTTCCGGGCGGACGCATTCAACGGATTTGCACGTGTGAAATAACGCGTGCTCTATTACATGTAGCATGACTTGGACCGATGATGCGCCTTATAGGTCGGAGCGATTTGAATCTTGGCAAGGATGCACGGATGCTAAGTCTCGACCGTTTGTTCGTTAAATCTATAACCGATGTACGCGTCGGTCAGTAAGTATTGTGGATTTCGTGGATCGTCTTCTATTTTCTTGCGTAGTTGGCGAACGAATGTCCTCAAATACTCAAGCTCGTTTCCATACTCCGGCCCCCAAACTGATTTAAGCAGGCGGGCATGGGGAATTGGCTCGCCGGCGTGCATCATCAGATAGTGCAGCATTTCAAATTCCTTGGGGGTTAGATGAATCGAGCGTCCACTCTTCAGTACCCGGTATTTCACTGGGTCGAGTTCGAGTTGGCCGTGGCGAATCGGTGCATCGCGGTTGGCGTCCTGGGCATTTCTTCTGCGCACAGCCGAGCGCAATCGAGCCGTCAGCTCACGCACCTGAAATGGCTTGGTAATGTAATCATCGGCTCCGGCATCGAGCGCCAGCACCTTATCATCCTCGCTATCCATCACCGTCAGCATCAGGATCGGCAGGCGGGCCACGGCGTGCCGGATACTTCGGCAGGCTTCCACTCCGCCCATCCCCGGCATATCCACATCCATCAGCACCGCGTCGAACCAGGTCACACGCGCGAGCGAGAGCGCCTCTTCGCCGCGTGCCGCTTCCACAACTGTGAATCCCATGCCAGTCAAAGTCACTCGCAATGCGCGCCGTGTTGCGGTGTCGTCGTCCACCACGAGAATCGTGCCCTGGCTTATACCGGCCTGCTCCGTATTCACACCGTCCTCCTCGCGTCCATCGGAAGGGAAAGAGAAAATGTCGTACCGTCTTTATCGTCGCTGATAACCCACACATGTCCGTGGTGAGCCTCAGCCGCCTTCCTCACTACAGAGAGTCCGATGCCCGTTCCTGGGACAGCATCCTTCAACTCGGGCGACCGGTAGAAGCGCTCAAAGATCCGTTCCCGGTCTTCGATCCGAATCGTCGATCCAAAGTTATGCACTGAGATGAGAACTTCGCTACGACTCGCTCGCGCGGCAATCTCGATCGGCGTCCCCGCCTTCGAATACTTCCGCGCATTATCGACGTACTGCGACAGTATCATCGTGAGCAGTCCGCGATCTGCGCACACTGTTAGCGATGGATCCTCCACTGCGACCTCAATGCTGTTCCTTTGCGGCTCCACTGGATGGGTTGCCAATACCTCTGAGACTACTTCGAGCACGTTGACGTCGGCTGTTTCAAGACCGACCTGCTGCGCTTCGAGCTTGGCGGCTTTCAAGAGCCGCGTGCACAGCTTGTTCATCCGAACTACTTCACCGTCGATCAACGTCACCAGGTTGCGCTGGGAATCCGTTAACCCGCCAAGCTCCAGCAAACCTGAACTTGCAGTCTGCACCGCAGTCAGCGGCGTTTTGAACTCATGAGCAAGCGCGTCCATCACCGCGGCACGAAGAGTTTCACTCTTCTTCGCAGTCTCAGCCCTCTCCTCTTTTTCAAACCACTGGTACCGGTCGATCGCGATTGCCGCAAGAGAGGCGAGCGCATCGACCACAAGGGTACTGAGCTTGCCTCGGACAACCAACGCGCCCACAGGGCCGGGCCCGGCTCGCAGAACGCGCTGCCAGGTCAGGGTGCTCGAGTCATCGTGAGAAGAATCGCACAAGAAGCAATCCTTTGCCAGATCCTCTTCGCCCGCCTCCCACTCCCCCATTCTGTCCTGGCGGCTCAGATTGGCGTCGTATAAAGCTACCCCGCGCAGTTCAAATATTCTGTGAATCAATACAGCAAGCTGCGGTCCGGGCGGCTGACGCAAATCCAAAAGCAGGGAGTGCCGGCTCAACTCATACAACTGCTCCATCCCTTCGCGCTGGCTGGCCGCCTCCCTTACTATCCGCATCTCTCGCCCGTGTAGTCTGCTAATCGCGAGCGCCGTTGCCTCAAAGGTTATAAGTGCGACGAATATCCCGGTGTTTTCGACTTCAAAGCTGAAGAGTGGGGGTTCAAAGAAATAGTCAAGCAGCAGAACTGCCACAAGCGACGTGAATGACGCCTGCCAGAAACCGAAGACGGAGGCTGTCCCCACAACGACCATCAGAAAGAGCAGGCTGACTGTCAGCAGATTAATCTGAAAGACAAACCCGCAGTAGGTCAGCAAAGCCAGGACTGCGCTCGCTGCTGCGTACTGTGACAGAATCCGTAGTCTTCGCGGCAGTCGCGCCCATGTCAAGACAGTTGGCTTTTCCATTTGACTCGTATCTTGCTCAGGTCGAATCCCTGGCAATCTGGTTAAAGGTTAGAGTGGGCTGCATCAAGAATACATAAGGAATAAATTTGAATATTAACGAATCGAAGGGCACGGAGGATGGTTAGTCAACCCACCTCCCTGCCCTTCACGGCTTGGATAGCGTCATTCCGCTAATCCGAAGATTTCGCGAATATTACTGAGCGTTGACCGGAGCATCCGGCGTCGCCATTTGGCTGTACTTGGCTTCGAGCATTTCCGCTTTGGAGGCCTTGGACATGTAGGACTCGTAAAGAGTCCGTGCCGAATCCGCAGGCCTTGGGTATTTGGCCGCTGCGCCCGCGCCGTACTGGCTGAGCTGCGCCCACTCCTTCTTCGCTTCCGCCGCCTTTTGCAGATAGTTCTCACGTTGCCCTCCGTAGTAGCTTGCGAGGGCCTTGTATTGTTCTGGAGCGTGCGCGTTGAGCGCCAACTGCTTCACTTGCGCCTGGGTGTACTGAGCGCCAGTCTCCGGGGAAGAGGCCGTGCCTTGTGCGAGTCCGGTACTTGCAAAAGTGAGTGAAAGAAGACCTGCTGTGAATAGGCTCCGTTTCATGTGATGTTTACCTCCTTATGCTTCTAAGTATTGAAGAGAAAACATGATGGCCGCATGAGGAGAATCATTGGAACGAAATAAAACTTTAGGCTGCGTAATTCGGGCTGTTTCGACCAGCAATCACGCGACAATGCTTCCATAGAAATTCGTGGATATATATAACAGGTTCGCTAGCTATTGGTCGTAGCTGTCGATTCGCAATCGGGCCGCCTGCGTGACGCTGGGGTTTGAGATGCCCAAAGTCCACATTGTCTAATAGTAAGTCTCTCGCAGCGCCCGCGCGTCTTTTACCAAACCACGAAATCTATTTGCTAACTCATGAATGCGATCCGCTTGGCGAAAGTGCAAGGCCTCCTTGGGGAACAGCTCCCCACCAAGACCTATAGCGCTTGCCCCAGCCTGAATAAAGTCGAATGCAGTCAACTGATTCACACCTCCAGTGGCAATCAGCGGAATCTGCGGCAATGGAACTTTGAGCGCGCGTACATATTGGATGCCGCCGATGTGACCCGTCGGAAAGATCTTGACAAGATCTGCGCCGGCCTTCCAGGCCGCGATGATTTCGGTTGGCGTCAAAGCTCCCGGAAGCACTACGACATCGACTAGATTTGCAAAGGCCGTCACTTCCGGGATAAATCCCGGGCTAGTTAAGAATCTTGCGCCGGCATCGACGCACGATCGCGCCGCTTCTTCATCGAGCACGGTACCGGCGCCAACCGCCATATCCGGGTAGCGCCTCGCCAGGTCGTCAATCACGTCGAGGGCGCCCGGGGTGGTCAATGTGATTTCGACAACGGGAATACCCGCGGCGTAGACGGTCTCAGCTGCAAAGCGTGCCAGCTCCCGCGAAGTGACGCGCACGGAGGGAAGAATGCCAGATTCCTCGATGCGAGCTCGAGCTTCATGTCTCTTCATGGATTCATCCTCTCCGTACTGTTATCAGAATATTCGGTGCGCCTGAAGCTGATCGCGGCAGGCATGTTATTGAATCGCATCTTTCCCTACCGCAAGATTCATCTGTCCGGCTGCAGTCATGTAAGCACCGATCAATTGAAGATAGGCGAGTTGAACAACCCTGTAGTCACTCTGAGCATTGAGAAAGTCCATCAGCGATGCGCCTCCGTGCTCATAGGCAAACGTAACTGTGTCGCGCACGTAAACCGATTGATCGAGATACTGCGCTTTGTACGGCTTGATCAAGGCGATGTTACTGCGCACCAATTCGTACGCATTGTCGACGTCGCTGAAGACCTGCGCCTTGGCTGCTTCGGCGGCCTGTTGACTCCTGTCGATATCGATCAGCGTTCGTTTCTTCTCGCCCTGATTTTTGTCGAAGATCCGCAGCGGGACGCTGACGCTTAGGCCGAGAGTCTGGTTGCCGTTCGGATTATTAGTCGAGGAGTTATAGGTGTACCATGCACCGAAGGTCGGATCGGTGGAACCATTGGAGATGGCGAGTTTGTGATTGGTCTGCGATTGCTCGATTGTCTGAATCGCTGCGCGCAAATCCGGCCGATTGTCCAGGGCGATTTGGTGATAATCGACGAGCGGTTGGAGTTCCGGACCTAAATCGAAGGGTCCGGTCACGTCGAACTGATCGACCGGCGTACGGTCGTCGAGCAGCAGCAGGAGCTGAATCTTCTGCTGGCGCAGGTTGACGATTGCTGTCTCGATTTCAGACTCGTACTGCACGCGCTGAAGCTCGATCCGGGCCAAGTCGATCTTGGCAAGGTCGCCAGCATTGAAACGCGCACGACTTATGTCGATGATCTTGTCGTAGTAATCAAGATCTGCCTTAGCCAGCGTCAGCACCGCTTTGGCCTGGAGGGTCTGCACGAAGGCTGAACGTAGGCCGAAGACGAGATTGCGCTCGAGGTCAATGTGCTGGGATTCGGTAATCTGCGTGCCTTCCTTGGCGCTCTGCAAGCGGAGTTCGCGTTTGTGTTCGCGCTCGTGCAGGTAACTGAAGTTTGGCTGTTCGTACGTCCCCTTGAGGGGAGTCCACACCCCATTGTGCGGCGCGATTTGCGTGCCATCGGCCAACATTGTGAATTGCGGATTCGGCCGAAGAAAAGCTGTGATCTCCTCGGCCTTCATCTCCTCCACATTGGCCGCATCCGCTTTCAGTACCGGATTGATCACCTCAAACTTCGCCTTTACCTGATCCCAGGTCAGTGCTTGCTGCGCACACGCATAGCTTGCAAAGAGAGCCATACATAGAACATAACTGCCGGCTGTTCTCCCACATGCAGATGTCATCTTAACTTTCAAAGGCCACCTCCGGTTTCGGGAGCTTGTCACCCTCTCTTGCGATCCAGACATAGAGCGTAGGCAGAAGGAAGATGCTCAACAGGAGGTCGGACATCAATCCTCCTACAATGACGATGGCGAAAGGACGCTGCGAGTCAGAGCCGATAGCGTGCGACATCGCGGCGGGCAGCAGCCCTAGAGTAGCCACCAGCATCGTCATCATGATGGGGCGAAGCCGCAGGACAGCGCCTTCGATCGCGGCGCCTTCCGGCGTGTAACCCCGGGCTCGAAGCTGATTGATGTATTCAAGCATGATGACACCCGTTTGAACCGAAACTCCAAAGAGCGCCAGGAAGCC